>JBJMLN010000001.1:0-23565 GCA_045805285.1 Actinomycetota bacterium
AACTACCTGCTGCCGAGACTCCGGGGCTGGGGAGAGGCGATGTCGCGCCTCGGTGCCGGCATCGGGACGCGCGGGCCGGGCGAGACCAAGCTCGAGATCGACCGCCAGCACATCAAGCGGCGGATCACGCGGCTCAAGCGCGACATCAAGGACCTGGAGCGCACGCGCTCGGTCAAGCGCTCGCGCCGGGAGTCCTCCGGGGTTCCGCAGATCGCGATCGCGGGCTACACGAACGCCGGGAAGTCGACGTTGATGAACGCGCTGACGCACGCGGAGGTGCTCGTCGCCGACCAGCTCTTCGCGACACTCGACCCGACGACACGGCGGGTGACGCTGCCCGGAGGCCGAGCGGCGACCCTCTCCGACACGGTCGGCTTCGTGAGCAAGCTCCCGCACGACCTCGTGGAGGCGTTCCGCTCCACCCTCGAGGAGGTGACGCTCGCCGACCTCATCGTCCACGTCGCCGACGCCTCGTCCCGAGACGTTGAGGCGCAGGTGCGCGCGGTCCGAAGCGTGCTGGAGGAGATCGGCGCCGGAGAGATCCGGGAGGTGCTCGTGCTCAACAAGGCCGACCTCCTCGGCGACGAGGACCTGGAGCGCGTGCGGAAGCGCTTCCCGGATGCCTGCGTCGTCTCCGCCGCGAACGGCGCCGGCGTCGAGGAGCTCGCGGCGCACCTATCCGAGGCACTTCCGACGCCGCCGATCGAGGTGACCGTGCTCGTTCCCTACGGCCGCGAGGACGTCGTCGCGCGGCTGTACCGGACGGGAGAGGTCCTCGGCCACGAGGACACCGAGACGGGCACCCGGTTGGAGGCACGCATCCCGGAGCGGGAGCTTGCGGGCGTGCGCGATCTCCTCGTCCGACCGGTCCGCCGCGAGGTTTCCGCGGCGACGTAAGGCCTCAGGCCGGACCGGTTCCTCCGGCGCTCCACAGGTCCGTGTCGGCCCACGACCCTGTGATCACGTGGTCGGGATCCTGCCGGCGTTCCTTCGCGAAGCGGAGGGCGAGCAGTTGCAGGCGAACGGTCAACGGGATCTGCTGCAGGACCGGGTGGAGATCCGCGGGGTCGCGAACGGAGCTGACCCCGACGCCGGCTCCGGCGGCTGCGCGCTCCATCGCGCCCAGCATCCCGACGGGATCGGGGGGCCCGACGGAGACGACACGGTCGCGAGAGTCGAGCGGTACGGCCGAGCCGTGCAGCAGGTACTCGGAGTCGTATCCCTCGGCGGGGAAGCGCGCCGCCTCCCGGATCTTGAGCGCGCCCTCGCGGGCGGTCACCGACGCGGGCCCGCTTCCGAAGATCACGAGGAGGCGCTCCGGCTGCGGGATGTCGTCCACCCCCGGGTCGTCGAGCGCAGCACGGACGGCGTCGGGAACGCGGCCGATCTGCTCCTCGCCGAGCGCCTCCGCACCCATCGCGTTCGCGAGCTTGGCCAGCACGACGAGCACCGCCGTATAGCTCACCGTGTACGTCTCGGATGTCTCCTTCGGGACGGTTTCGATCGCCTCCGGAAGGCCGCCGCCCTGCCGTGTGATGGACACGACGCGCATGCCGCCCTCGAGGGAGTGGCCGCGAGCGGTCTTTGCGAAGGACGTCTCGGCTCCGGCGTTGTGGCTGATGACGATGATCCCGTCGTTCGGCGCGACGCCGGGTGTCCACGTCACGAACTGCATCGAGGGAACCGCCTGCGCGGAACGCCCGGCCTCCTGGAGCATCGCCGCCCCGAGCTCGGCGGCGTGGAGGCTCGTTCCGGTTCCGACGAGCCAGAGCCGGCGGGCGCGCTGAAGGCGCTCGACCGCGCTGTGGATCTGCGCGTGGTCGATCACGCGCTCGAGCTCCTCCGGTTGTGAGCGGATCTGTCGCTCGAGGTTGGTCGGGTCGTCGTTCGCCACGTAGCCTCCTGAGTCGTCGTCGCGGGACGGCTCAGAGCTTACGGAGAACGGCCACCACTTTGCCGAGGATGCGTCCCTCCGGATCCATGGGGAACGCAGACATCGAGGGGTTCTCGGGAACGAGCTCGATCGTCTGGCCCTTCCGGTGGAGACGTTTCACGGTCGCCTCGTCCTCGGCCGGGCCGGGAAGGAGCGCGGCGACGATGTCTCCGTCGTCGGCGTCGTCCTGGCGCCGGATCACGACCACGTCGCGATCGAGGATGCCGGCGCCGGTCATCGACTCTCCCTCGACGCGCAGCGCGAAGTGGTCGACGCCGTCGGCGAAGCCGACCGGAACGGTGAGGTACTCCTCGACGTTCTCCTCCGCGAGGAGGGGGGCGCCGGCCGCGATCCGCCCGACGAGCGGGATCGCCACGCCGTCCGGCGGACGATCGCCGTCGGCGGAAAGCCCGATCGCTCTCGGCTTCGTCGGGTCCTTGTGGAGGAGACCCCGCCGCTCGAGGTTCGCGAGCTGGCTGTGGACGCTCGAGGAAGAGGTCAATCCGACCGCCTCGCCGATCTCGCGGACCGTCGGCGGGTAGCCCCGCTCCCGAACGGTCGACCCGATGAAATCGAGGATCCGTCGCTGCCTGGCGGTCAGGTCGTCCATGGCTTGGTCCTCCTCGGGGCGGGACGCTAGCACGGGGAGGGGAGGGATTCAAACATACGTTCGGTTCGGTCTTGACATCGAACGTGCGTTCGCCATACTACCGCTCATGGGTCGAACGCACGTTCGGAGCAGGCGAACAGGGACTCGGCGCGGGCGGCTCGGAGTGGGCCTCGTCTCCCTCGGGGTTGTCGTCTCGCTCGGCGGTCCGATCGTGCGAGCCGTCACCCCGCAGGAGCCGACGCTCGTTTCCAGGCACGCCTACACGGTCAAGCCGGGAGATACCGTCTGGGCGATCGCGGAGCGGCTCGGCCCGCGCGGCGCCGATCCCCGGCCACTCGTCGACGCGATCGTCCGCCAGAACGGGGGCGGAACGAGCCTGACGCCGGGAGAGACACTCTCGATCCCCATCGCCTGAGCTTGACGCAGGCGGAGCCTCGCACGTACCGTCCCCTACATGTTGTGGTCGGCGGTGGCCTGATGCGGTGTCCCTGGTGCCGTAAGGCCAACGATCGCGTGGTCGACTCCCGGCCCGTCGACGGGGGAGCCACGATCCGGAGGCGGCGGGAGTGCCGTTCGTGCAAGCGGCGGTTCACGACGGTGGAGCGCGTGGAATCGCTCGGCTTGAGCGTCGTGAAGCGCTCGGGCGCGACCGAGCCCTACGACCGGGCGAAGGTCGTCTCCGGGGTCCGCAAGGCGATCACCAACCGGCCGATCACCGAGGAGCAGGTCACGGACCTCGTCGACCGAGTCGAGGAGCACCTCCGGCGTCGCGGTCCCGAGGTGTCGACCGAGGACGTGGGCCTCGAGGTTCTTCGGAACCTGGCGAAGGTGGACGAGGTCGCCTATCTGAGGTTCGCGAGCGTCTACAAGGACTTCCAGAAGTTGGGAGACTTCGAGCGCGAGCTGGGGCGACTCCAGAAGCGCGAGAGCGCGGCTCGGCGCTCCGCGCCGTAGTGTCCGAGACCACAACATGTTGGGTCATGCGCCCGATATCGGTACTATATCTACGTTGAACCTCTTGACGGCCGGACGGCGGGGGGGAAGAATCACACCCGCGTAACTCCGCAGACGTCGGATCAACTGGGGAAGGGGGACGTCGACGTGGCGACCAAGGAACGGGATCTCGAGCCAACGCGGACCGGGCTCAGCTTCGAGCGATATTTCACGAGTTCGGGCATCCATCCGTTCGACGAGATCGAGTGGGAGACGCGCGACGCCGTGATCCCGAACCTGAAGGAGGGCGGCAACGCCTTCGAGCAGCTCGACGTGGAGTTCCCGATGGGGTGGTCGCAGAACGCGACCAACATCGTGGCCCAGAAGTACTTCCGCGGAACGCTCGGAACCCCCCAGCGCGAGACGAGCGTCCGCCAGCTCGTGAGTCGCGTCGTCGACACCGTCCGTGGCTGGGGGATGAAGGACGGCTACTTCGCCACGGCGGAGGACGCCGGCACGTTCGCCGACGAGCTCACCCATCTCCTGGTGACGCAGAAGGCGGCGTTCAACTCTCCCGTGTGGTTCAACGTCGGCGTTCCGGACACGCCGCAGCAGTGCTCCGCGTGCTTCATCCTCGCGGTCGACGACACGATGAGCTCGATCCTCAACTGGTACGTCGAGGAGGGAACGATCTTCAAGGGCGGCTCGGGGTCGGGGATCAACCTCTCCCGCATCCGGTCGTCGAAGGAGTCGCTCGCCGGCGGCGGAACGGCCTCCGGGCCGGTTTCCTTCATGCGCGGAGCCGACGCCTCGGCCGGAACGATCAAGTCGGGCGGCAAGACGCGGCGTGCCGCGAAGATGGTCGTCCTGAACGTCGATCACCCCGACGTCAAGGACTTCATCTGGTGCAAGGCAGTGGAGGAGAACAAGGCGCGGGCGCTCCGCGACGCGGGGTTCGACATGGACCTCGACGGGCGGGACTCCTACTCCGTCCAGTATCAGAACGCGAACAACTCCGTTCGGGTTACCGACGACTACATGGAGGCGTACCTGGACGATCGCGACTGGTCGCTCCGCGGCGTCACCTCGGGCGAAACGGTCGAGACGATCCGCGCTCGCGACCTCATGCGCGAGATCGCACTGGCCGCGTGGGAGTGCGCCGATCCGGGCATGCAGTACGACACGACGATCAACGAGTGGCACACGTGCCCGGCGTCGGGTCGGATCAACGCGTCGAACCCGTGCTCGGAGTACATGCACCTTGACAACTCGGCGTGCAACCTCGCGTCGCTCAACCTGATGAAGTTCATCGACACCGACGGGAACTTCGACATCCCGGCGTTCCGTCACGCGGTGGAGATCGTGTTCACCGCCCAGGAGATCCTCGTCGGGAACTCGAGCTATCCGACCGAGAAGATCGAACGGAACGCGAAGGCGTTCCGGCAGCTCGGGCTGGGCTACGCGAATCTCGGCGCGCTGTTGATGGCTCGCGGCCTTCCGTACGACTCGGACGGCGGGCGTGCATGGGCCGGGGCGATCACCGCGTTGATGACGGGACACGCGTATACGACCAGCGCCCGGATCGCCGAGCGCATGGGACCGTTCGCGGGGTACGCGCCGAACCGGGACGCGATGCTCCGTGTGATGCGCAAGCACCGCGCGGCGGCGGACGAGATCGACGCCGAGCTCGTTCCCGAGGGTCTGCTGACCTCGGCGCGTACCGCGTGGGACGAGGCCGTCGCCGTCGGCGAGGCCGCCGGATATCGCAATGCGCAAGCGAGCGTGCTGGCGCCGACGGGAACCATCGGACTGATGATGGATTGCGACACGACCGGCATCGAGCCCGATCTCGCGCTGGTCAAGACCAAGAAGCTCGTCGGCGGCGGGACGATGCGCATCGTCAACCAGACGGTGCCGCGCGCGCTGCGGCGGCTCGGATATTCCGAGGAGCAGGCGAACGACATCGTGACGTACATCGGCGAGCACAACTCCGTCGCCGGAGCGCCGCACGTCCGCGAGGAGCACCACCCGGTGTTCGACACGTCGATGGGCGAGCAGGCGATCCAGTACATGGGACACGTCCGGATGATGGGCGCAGTGCAGCCATTCATCTCGGGCGCGATCTCCAAGACGGTGAACATGCCGGAGGAGGCCACGGTCGACGAGGTGGAACAGCTCTTCATCGAGGGATGGCGGCTCGGGCTGAAGGCCGTCGCGATCTATCGGGACAACTGCAAGGTCGCGCAGCCGCTGTCGGCGACGAAGAAGTCGCAGAAGCCGGTGGAGCAGCCCGTCGAGCTTTCGACGCCGGTCCGCAGGCAGCTTCCGCGCAGCCGGCCGTCCGTCACGACGAAGTTCGAGGTCGGAGACGCGAAGGGGTACATCACCGCGAGCAACTATCCCGACGACGGCCTCGGCGAGATCTTCCTCAAGACCTCGAAGCAGGGCTCGACGCTCTCGGGAGTGATGGATGCGTTCTCGATTGCGATCTCGATCGGTCTGCAGTACGGAGTGCCGCTCGAGGCCTACGTCTCCAAGTTCATCAACATGAAGTTCGAGCCGTCGGGCATGACGAACGATCCCGACGTCCGGTTCGCGTCCTCGCTCGTCGACTACGTGTTCCGCCGTTTGGCCCTCGACCACCTGTCGCCGGAGAAGCGGGAGGCGCTCGGGATCCGCTTCATCGAGGAGCGCAAGCAGCTCGCGCAGCAGGAGGCCGCCTCGGAGGGTTTCACGGCGCCCCGGCAGGAGCTCCCGGTCGTGAACCCGGAGCCTGCCCAGCCCGAGGCCGCGGCGCCGAGACCGACCGCGAAGGAGCTCGACGCGCCGCTCTGCTACTCCTGCGGCTCGAAGATGCAGCCGGCCGGTTCGTGCTACGTCTGTTCGACCTGCGGATCCACGAGCGGCTGCTCGTAGTCGGGTCGGGGGCGTAGTCTCCCGCGCGATGGAGGTTCCGTTCCGCGCGCTGTCGCCGCACGCAGTGCTCCCGGCGCGCGCGCGGAACGGCGACGCGGGCCTGGACCTCTCCGCCGCGGAGGACGCCGAGGTGAAGCCGGGAGAGCGAGCGATGGTGCGGACCGGCGTCGCGGTCGCGATCCCGGAGGGTCACGCGGGGCTCGTGTTGCCGCGATCGGGCCTCGCGTCGAAGAAAGGCCTGACCCTCGTGAACGCGCCGGGGCTGATCGACGCCGGCTATCGCGGGGAGATCGTCTGCGCGATGGTGAACCTCGATCCGTCGCAGGCGGTGCACGTGGCCGTCGGCGAGCGGGTCGCGCAGCTCGTCATCGTCGCCCTGCCGGACGCGGAACCGAGGTGGGCGCAGGAGCTTCCGTCGTCGGAGCGAGGCGACGCAGGTTTCGGGTCGACCGGTGCGTGATCGGTTGAAGGCTGCGGCAGCAGCTCCTAGACTCGATGCCGGAGCCTGAGCTCCCGTGCGGACGTGGCTCAGTTGGTAGAGCACCACCTTGCCAAGGTGGGGGTCGCGGGTTCGAATCCCGTCGTCCGCTCCAACGACGATCGACGTTCGTGCGTCTGAGCAGGCCCTCCGCGCATCGTCGCGTAGACTGAACCGCGCCCGGGGTGACCCGGGCTGTTCCTTGGGCGGGGTGGCCGAGTGGTTAGGCAGGGGTCTGCAAAACCCCGTACAGCGGTTCAATTCCGCTCCCCGCCTCTGCAGGCCCTACACTGGGCCCGCGGGCGCTTAGCTCAGGGGGAGAGCGCTTCCTTGACGCGGAAGAGGTCAGAGGTTCAAATCCTCTAGCGCCCACCAACGGCAACGACGGCTCGCGGCGTCACCCGCTTCACCGGTTTCGGCCTGCACGAGCGCGGGGTACGAGGCCGGGCGGCCACCCCGAGGGAGCGCCTGTGGCGTTCGACGACAGAAGCCGCAATACCACGATCTCCCCGCTTCCACCGCACGCCGTCGAACGCGCCGCGATGATCCAGCGCTGGAGCGAGGCATCGTTCCTCCATTGGCGCGTGGACGCCGCGGCGCTGCGCCCGCTCGTGCATCCCGCCCTCGAGGTGGAGGAGTTCGACGGCACCGCCTGGGTCGGTCTCATCCCGTTCCGGATGATGATGCGGTTTCCGTACCAGCCGGAGCTCCCGCTCGTCTCCCGGTATCCGGAGACGAACGTTCGGACGTACGTGCACGATCGGAACGGCCGCTCCGGGCTGTGGTTCCTCTCGCTCGACGTGCCGCGCTCGGTCGTCGTCGCGGCGGCGAGGAGCATGCTTCGTCTCCCGTATGCCTGGTCGCGGATGTCGACGGAGGAGATCCCTGACGGCATGTCGTACTCCGCGGAGCGCATGGCACCGGCGCGCGGCGCTCGGAGCGACGTCGTCGTGTCGACCGCCCGCGCGCGAGAGGACGACTCCGAGCTTGCCCGATTCCTCACGGCTCGCTTCCGCCTCTTCGGCCGCGGCCCGCTCGGGCTGTTCGAGGTCGACGTCGAGCATCCGCCGTGGATGCTCTCGACCGCGGAGGCGCTTTCCGTGGAGGACGAGTTGGTGGCGGCCGCCAGTATGAAGATCTCCGGGGCGCCCGACCACGTTCTGTTCTCGCCCGGCGTGGATGTCCGACTCGGATTTCCGCATCGCCTGTGAAGTTCCTTCGCACGGCGCGGGTCCTTGCTTCGAGACGGAACCGCTTCTACCGTGACCCGAACCGGAGGAGAGGAGCATTTCCGTGCGCGCACGAGCCTGGCTGGTGGTTCCCGTGGTCGCCCTGGTGTACGCGAGCGGCATCGTGGCCGCGGGCCCGGCGCTCGCCACGCCCATGTGCTTCGGCACGCCGGCGACGATCCTCGGAACACCCGGCGCGGACGTCCTGCGCGGAACGCCCGGCGCGGACGTTATCGTCGGCAGCGGAGGGAACGACACCATCCGCGGGCTCGGCGGCGATGACCGGATCTGCGGCGACGCCGGTGCCGATGTCCTCGCGGGCGGCGGCGGCGGCGACCGCATCGACGGCGGCGCCATGGAGGACTCCATCCGCGGAGGTCCGAGTGGCGATGTCCGCACGACCCACCGCGGAACGTTCGTCTTCAACGACAACCTCTTCGGCGGTCCCGGCGACGACACGCTCTGGAGCGGCCGCGGGCAGTTCGACTTCCTCTACGGCCAGACAGGCAACGACACCCTCACCGGCGCCCAGGACGAGCAGCTCCTCGCGGGCGGTCCCGGGAATGACGTGCTCTCCGGCTCGAGCGGCCAGGACGAGCTGTGGGGCGGCGCCGGGGACGATCACCTCGGAGGCGCGACCGGGCGGTTCGACCTGGTGCTCTACTTCAACGACACCCCGCGCCTGACCGTCAACCTCGCAACGCAACACGCCGATGGCGACGGTCGCGACAGCCTCTCCGGGGTCGAGGCGGTCTTCGCGTTCGGCACCTCGGACGACCATCTGATCGGCAACGGCCGGCCGAACTTCTTCGTCTCCGGTGACGGCGACGACCAGGTCCAGGCGCGCGGAGGAAGCGACGTCGTGCAACCCGCCGGCGGAGCCGACGCGGTCTCCGGAGGCGCGGGCGCCGACCTCATCTTCCTCAAGGATCATGTCCAGGGGAACGATTCGGCCAACGGCGGCCCGCGGAACGACATCTGCACCCACGACGCCCACGACGTCCTGCGGAGCTGCGAGTCCGGGGCACCGGAGCCCGTGCCCGCCGTCGAGGAGGCGCTCCTCGTTGCTCGGGCGGCTCGGTCGGGACGCAGAGGCTGAGACGCGCTCGGGGCTCAGGCCTGGTCGGTCTCCCAATCGAAGGTGACGTTGATGTCTCCGTCGGAGGCGACGGAGATCGAGAAGCGCTCGGCTCGAAAATCCGCGGCGATCTTGCTCACGCCGCGCCACAGATCCTCCAGCCACTTCCGGATACGAGCGCGACCATCGCTCCCAGCGGTATCCACGCTCTCCCAGGTCCGCCGGAGCGTGGCCGTGGCGGCCATGACGGCGGCGAGCGCGTCTCCCGCGGACTGGAAGTCGCGGCGGATCAGATCGGTCAGTTGTTCGTCGACGGCGTCCTCGCTCACGGTTCCTCCGCATCCGGCCGGTACGCGACCGCATTCTGACATCCTCGCCGGCGCCGAACGGTAGGGAAACTGACGGGTTCCGGAATCGGGTTTACAGAGGCCGATCCGGTGTGGGAGCCTACGCCGGAACATCAGAGGAGGTCGGAGTGAGCGAGAGACTGAAGCAGGGACTGGCCACCAGCAGGACCGAGATCGAGGCGGGACTCGCAGAGGCGGAGGCCGAGCTTGCGCGCGGCCGCCAGCGGTGCCGGGAGCTCGAGGAGCTGATCGCGCTCGGAAAGGCGACGCTCCTCGCGGCGCAGATGAGCGCGTCGCTTCGTCCCGGCGGCAGCGGCACGGTGGAGCGGATGGCGGCCGAGCTCGGCAACGACGAGTCGGACAAGTCCGCATCAGAGCTCGCGGCGAGGCTCGGCAAGGCCGTACAGAAGTAGCGCCGGGTCGTTCCGGCGCAGACCTCACCGCCCGGCCGGAAGGCGCGGGTGGCGACGGCGGCGCGACGCGGGCACGCGCCGCCGTCTCCCTGCCGAGTGCTAGGCTGCCCGGCCGGGGCGCGTAGCTCAGTGGGAGAGCGCTTGCTTCACACGCAAGAGGTCGCAGGTTCAATACCTGCCGCGCCCACCGCGAAGCGCAGCTCGATCGTCTCTCTCCTCGCGGCGTGTCTCTTGCTGGCTGTCGTTGGAACCCAGGCGCGAGTCGCGGCGGCGGTGAAGGGGCGCGATCATTTCCCGACACCGGGCTGGCGCGGCTCGACGCTCTGGCACCATCGACAGGACGATTGGGAGCCCGCGCTCGCCGCCGGCCCCGCGTCGAACGACGTCTATCAGCTAGGAACGCGCTATTACGGACCGCGCGCGTGCGGGAGCTGTCCGCCCATCGCGATCATCTTCCGTCGCTCCTCGGACGGCGGGAGAACGTGGGGACCGGATCGTTTCCTCTGCCGGTGCGCCGGCCGTCCCAACCAGTTCGACCCGCAGATCGAGGTGGACGGCCGGGGAACGGTCTTCGCGGCGTTCCTCCAAGGGTTCACGCCGGGCGTGACGTTCATGCGCTCGGACGACCGAGGCAGGACCTGGACGAAGCCGGTCTCGTTCCGCGTCGGCTGGTCCGACAAGCCGGTGCTCGCCGTCTCCGGCGACGGGAAGGACGTCTACATCGCCTTCAACGGCCCGGCGCACGGTGACAGCTACGTCGCCCAGTCCCACGATGGAGGACGGCGGTGGACCAGTTCGAAGATCACGAAGAACGAGCGGTACTTCTTCGCCGGAGGAGGATTCGTCGCACCGGACGGAACGGTGACGTTCGCGGAGAACACGACGAATCAGGACTACACGGGCAACGTGCAGGAGGTCGTCGAGACCTCCTCGGACCGCGGCAAGACGTGGCGCGTCGTGAAGCTCGACGTCACGAAGCGACAACCGGACTGCACGAGCCGCGGATGCTACGACGGGTTCTACGCCACCGTTCCGGCGATCGCGGGGGACGCCAACGGGAACCTCGTGGACGTCTACGTGGGGGCGAGCGTTCCGCGGGGGCCGCAGCGGGCATACGTGCGTCGCTCGACCGACGGCGGTCTCACGTGGAGCCGAAGAGAGGCCATCTCTCCGGCGGACGCGATCGCGGTGTCGTCGGCGGCGGTCGGAGGCGGTCCCGGCGACATCCGGGTCTGGTACATGGACGATCGGACGGGGGCGTTCAACGTCTGGGAGCGCAACTCCACCGATGGAGGACGCACGTGGAGTCCGGTCGCTCGCCTCTCGAACGCCCTCGGCGGCCCGGGCTACGTATCCGGCCGCGGCTTCGGCGAGATCTACGGTGACTATGGCGAGATCGACATCACCGCGCGCGGAAAGACGGTCGCGACCTGGGGAGAAGCGGGCTCGTACTACGGGCCGGGCGGCATCTGGTTCAACAGCAGCCGCTGAGCTCGTCGCTCGTGGCAATGCGCGCGTCGCCCGAAGAGGGGAGCTTCACGTAGCCCGTTCTCCTGATACGAAATGGCTCCCACGGCCGATAGGAGCGAGGCCCGTCGCGGTGTCACGCTTGGGGCATCGGATCGGAGGTCCAGATGCTTCTGCTCATCGCCGCGACCGTACTCGCGATCCTCGCGGTCTCCGCCGCTTGGGGATCCGGCATCGACGCGCAGTCCCGCTTCCGTATCGAAACCATCCGGGCGGTCGGGACGGACGTTCGGCACACGCCGGCAGCCTGACCGTCGCTCCGAAGCGGCATTCCGCCGTTCGTGAGGGCCGGCGCGTGACGCGCCGCCTATCATGCTGCGCATGCCGAGCCTCCACCTCTCCGACGGCCGCACGATCGAGCTTCCTGAAGGCGAGCCGGTCGGCTCGGCGCTCGAGGACGGCGCCATCGCCGTGCGCCTCGGCGGCGAGTTGCGCGATCTCTCCGTGGTGCCGGAGGCCGATGCCGATATCGAGCCGATCGAGGCGAGCTCGGACGAGGGACTCCACGTGCTGCGCCACTCCACCGCGCACGTCCTCGCGCAGGCGGTCTGCCGCCTGAAGCCCGGGGCGAAGTACGCGATCGGACCGCCGATCGAGAACGGCTTCTACTACGACTTCGAGCTCCCGGAACCCCTCACGCCCGAGGATCTCGAAGCGATCGAGAAGGAGATGCGCGCGATCGCCTCGGCCGATCAGCCGTTCATCCGCGAGGAGCTCACCCGGGCCGACGCGCTCGAACGCTTCGCCGACCAGCCGTACAAGCGGGAGATCATCGAGGGCCTCGACGAGAGCGAGGGCGCGGGAGCGGAGACCGTGTCCGTCTACCGCAACGACGGTTGGAGCGATCTCTGTCTCGGTCCGCACGTTCCGTCGACGGGACGCTTGGGCGCGTTCAAGCTGACGTCGCTCGCCGGCGCGTACTGGCGCGGGGACGAGCATCGCCCGATGCTCCAACGCGTCTACGGGACGGCCTGGGCATCCGAGGACGATCTGAAGGAGCACCTCCACCGGCTCGAGGAGGCGGAGAAGCGCGACCATCGCAAGCTCGGCCGGCAGCTCGACCTGTTCTCGTTCCCGGAGGAGCTCGGGCCGGGTCTTGCGGTCTGGCATCCGCGCGGCGGCGTCTTCCGCAAGCAGCTGGAGGACTACGTCCGCGATCTCCACCTCGCGCGCGGTTACGAGCTGGTCGTCACGCCGCACGTTGCGCGCTCGATCCTGTGGGAGACCTCCGGCCACACGGAGAAGTACCTCGACAACATGTATCCGCGGATGGATCGCGACGAGGCCTCGTACTTCGTCAAGCCGATGAACTGCCCGTTCCACGTGCTGATCTATCAGTCGCAGACGCGCTCCTACCGGGATCTGCCGATGCGGCTCTCGGAGCTCGGAACCGTGTACCGCTACGAGCGGGTCGGAACGCTCCACGGCCTGTTGCGAGCGCGCGGGATCACGCAGGACGACTCCCACGTGATCTGCCGCGAGGACCAGCTCGTGGAGGAGATCCGCGGCATCTTCGACCTGACGCTCGAGATCTACCGGACGTTCGGCTTCGAGAACCCCGTGATCCAGCTCTCCACCAAGCCGGGGGCAGCGATCGGGGACGAGACGATGTGGACCCACGCCACACGGGTGCTCCGCGAGGCGCTCGAAGAGAGCGGCCTCGAGTACTCGATGGCGGAGGGGGAGGGCGCCTTCTACGGCCCGAAGATCGACTTCCACTTCCACGACGCGATCGGGCGGCTCTGGCAGCTCACGACGATCCAATGCGACTTCGCGCTCCCGGAGCGCTTCGGTATGGAGTACGCAGGCGAGGACAACGAGCGGCACCGCCCCGTGATGATCCACCGCGCGCTCCTCGGATCCCTCGAGCGTTTCAGCGGCGTCCTGATCGAGCACTACGGAGGCGCGTTTCCGTTGTGGCTCTCCCCGGAGCAGGTGCGGTTCGTTCCCGTCGCCGACCGGCACGTCGAACACGCCCGCACGATGGCCGGTCGGGCCCGTGAGCTCGGGCTGCGTCCGTACGTCGACGAGACCTCGGAGACCGTCGGCAAGAAGATCCGCGCGGCGCAGCTGATGAAGGCTCCGTACACGCTGGTGGTCGGCGACCGGGAGGCGGAGTCCGGTCAGGTCACGGTGCGCGACCGCGAGGGGAACGAGACGAAGGGCGTTCCCTTCGAGACGTTCCTCGAGAAGATCGCTGACGAGGCGGAGTCGAAAGCGCTCGAGCAGACGCGCTTCGCGGACTGAGCCGCGTGGAACGGCTCTGGAGCCCGTGGCGGATGGAGTACATCGAGTCGCACAAGAACGACGAGCGACCGGAGGGCTGCGTCTTCTGCGACCTGCTCGAGGGGAACACCGATGAGGAGCGGATCCTGGAGCGCACGGAGCTCGCGTTCGTCACCCTCGCGAAGTACCCGTACAACCCGGGACACCTGCTCGTGCTTCCGGTGCGGCATGCCGGCGACGTGGAGGGCCTCTCCGAGGAGGAGGACGCGGAGATCGCGCGACTGCTGAAACGATCCCTCCGCGCCCTTCGCGACGAGGAGGAGCCGCACGGCTTCAACGTCGGCCTGAACCTCGGCCGCGTCGCGGGCGCGGGCATCCCGGACCATCTCCATTGGCACGTCGTTCCGCGGTGGGGCGGCGACACGAACTTCATGCCGGTCGTCGGGGAGACGCGCGTGCTGCCCGAGTTGCTGCAGAGCACCTACGACAAGCTGAAGCCGGCGTTCGAGCGATGACGGAGGGCCAAGCGCCCGTCAAGGCCGGCTCGCTCTTCTACGAGGTCGCCGGAGACGGTCCGGCCATCGTGCTGATCCATCCCGGCCTGTGGGACTCCCGGACCTGGGACCCGACGTTCCCCCTGTTCGCGGAACGCCATCGGGTGCTCCGCTACGACATGCGCGGGTTCGGGCGCTCGGATCGGCCGACCGGTCCGTTCTCCCACGTGGAGGACCTCCGCGCCGTCATGCAGGCGGCCGGGATCGAGCGAGCGGCGATCGTCGGGAACTCGGTCGGCGGTGCCGTCGCGATCGAGTTCGTCCTCGAGCATCCGGAGATGTCGACGGCGCTCGTTGCGATCGCGCCCGGACTCGACGGATTTCTCGCGACGTTCGGCGAGCCGAAGTTCGACTGGGACGCCGCCGAAGGCCCGATCGAAGCCGCTGTCGAGGCCGGAGACCTCGAACGCGCGCATGAGCTGGAGATGGAGCTCTGGGCTCCGCTCGGAACGACGGACCCCGCCGGGGCGCGCATCCGCGAGATCGCCCACGACAACATCCATCAGCTGCAAGCTGACTGGACGCGCTCCGCGCGGCTCGATCCGCGCCCGGCGGCGCGACTCGGCGAGATCTCCGTGCCGACGCTCGTGATCTTCGGGGCGGAGGATGTGCCGGGCTCCGAGGAGTTCGTCGACGCGGTGGTCTCCGGCGTCGCGGGCGCGAGGAAAGTCGTGATCGAGGGCGCCGACCACGTCGTCAACATGCGGCGCCCGGAGGAGTTCAACCGCGTCGTGCTCGACTTCCTCGACGAGGCCTGATCCGTTGGACCGTGCGTTCCTGGTGCTGGTCGGGCTCTTCGGCTACACCGGCGTCGGCGCGGGGGCGTTCGGCGCCCACGCTCTCGCGAGACGCATCCCCGCGGAACGGCAGGTGACGCTCGAGACCGCGGTTCGATACCAGCTCTGGCACACGTTCGCGATCTTCGCGGTCGTGGTGCTGCGAACGATCGGACCCGATGCGACGGCCGAGACCGTCGCGGGGTGGGCGTTCGTGGCCGGCATCGTGTTGTTCTCCGGGAGCCTCTACGCGCTTGCGCTGAGCGGAGTCAGGCGGTGGGGAGCGGTCACGCCGCTCGGCGGGCTCGCGTTCCTCGTCGGTTGGGCTTCCTTCGTGGTGGCGGCCGCGACCGCGACGTTCCGCTTCAGCTGAACGGGAACCGAGGCGCCTACCTGTGCGCCTCTTCCTTCACGCGTTGCGCCTCGTCGATCACCTTCTGCGCGATGTGCTGCGGGACCTCCTCGTAGTGGCTGAACGACATCGTGAACGCGCCGCGGCCACCGGTCATCGAGCGGAGGTCGATCGCGTACCGCGCCACCTCCGATTGCGGCACCGTCGCCTTGATCCGCTGCTTCCCGCCGCCGGCCTGCTCCATCCCGGCGATCTTGCCGCGCTTGGAGTTGAGGTCTCCCATGATGTCGCCGGTGAAGGAGTCCGGGACGACGACCTCGAGGTCCACGACCGGCTCGAGGAGAACGACACCCGCCGACGTCGCCGCGTCCTTGAGCGCCTGCGATGCGGCGACCTGGAAGGCGATGTCGGAGGAGTCCACGGGATGGAACTTTCCGTCGTAGAGCCGGACCTTGATGTCGACCATGGGGTTGCCGGAGAGCGCCCCTTCGGACATCGCCTTCACGAGGCCCTTCTCCACCGAGCCGATGAATTGGCCGGGGATCGCGCCGCCGACGATCTGGTTGACGAACTCGAATCCGCCGCCGCGGGGGAGCGGCTCGATCTCGATGTCGCAGACGGCGTACTGACCGTGGCCGCCGGTCTGCTTGACGTAGCGCCCCTGTGACTTTCCGCCGGTCTTGATCGTCTCGCGGTACGCGATCTTCGCGGGATGGTGGAGAACCTCGACGCCGAACTTGCGCTTCATGCGCTCCATCGTGACGTCCAGGTGGGATTCCCCCATGCCGTACATCACGGTCTCGTGCGTCTCGTCGGAGCGCTCCACGCGGAGCGTCGGGTCCTCCTCGCGGAGCCGCGCGAGGGCGGTGGAGAGCTTGTCCTCGTCACCCTTCGTCTTGGGTTCGATCGCATAGGCGAGGAGCGGCTCCGGCATCTCCACGGGCGGGATCGTCACCGGGTCGTTCTTCGTGGAGAACGTGTCGCCCGTCGTCGTGTGCGAGAGCTTCGCGACCGCTCCGATGTCGCCCGCGGGGACCTCGGTCACGGAATCGTGCTCCTTGCCGCGGAGGGTGAACAGCTGGCCGACGCGCTCCTCCGTCGACTTCGTTGCGTTGTACACGGATGCGTCGGGCTTCACGCGGCCCGAGAAGACACGGAACATGGAGATGTGCCCCACGTAGGGGTCGGATACCGTCTTGAACACCAGCGCGGTGAGCGGAGCGTTCGGGTCCGTCGGTCGTTGCTTCTCCTCTCCGGCCGTCGCGCCCGACGTCGTCACGACGGTGATCGGCCGACGCTCGGTCGGCGCGGGAAACTCGTCGGAGATGAACTGCAGGAGCCGGTCGACGCCGATCGGCTTCGCCGCCGCGCCGAGTAGGATCGGCGCGATGCGCGCCTCCGCGAACCCCGCTTTCACACCGTGGACGATCTCGTCCTCGGAGAGCTCTCCTTCGTCGAGGTACTTCTCGATCAGGGAGTCGTCGGACTCCGCCACGGCCTCCATGAGCTTCTCCCGGAACGGATCCGCCTTCGAGTGGATGTCGTCGGGCCATTCGCCCTCCTCGGCCTTCGCGCCCGAGCCGTAGCGGTAGGCCCTCATCGACAGGAGATCCGCGACGCCCTCGAACGCATGCTCCTCTCCGAGGGGGAACTCGAGCGGCGCGACCTGCGTTCCGAACGACGAGACGAGCGAGTCGAGGGTGCGCTCGAAGGACGCGCGCTCGCGGTCGAGCTTGTTGACGAGGATCGCGCGGGGGAGTTCCGCCTGGACAGCGAGCTCCCAGGCGGCCTCGGTCTGGACTTCGACGCCCTCGACGGCGGAGACGACGATCAGGACGGCGTCGACGGCGCGGATGGCGCCGCGGAGATCTCCGACGAAGTCGGCGTACCCGGGCGGGTCGAGCACATTGATCTTGACGTCCCCCCACTCGACCGGCGCGAGGGAGAGGGAGACGCTGATGCCCTTGCGGACCTCCTCGGGGTCGTAGTCCGAGACCGTGCTGCCGTCCTCGACGGCTCCCATCCGGGTGATCGCGCCCGACGCGAAGAGCATCCCTTCCAGGAGCGTGGTCTTTCCGGAGCCTCCGTGGCCGACGAGAAGGACGTTGCGGATGTTGGCCGCGTCGTAGGTCTTCATGGGCCTCCCGTCCGTTGGCAGGCGGTGGAGGCGCGATTCTAGCGCCGCAGCCGGAGCGGCCCGCACGAAGGTCGGTGCTACGCTCGCGCCGGTCTGATGCGAGCGAGGGCGGAGGCTTCCGGCGCGCCGGCCCGCGGGGCGGGCGCGCGGCTCTCGCTCCTCGGAGCTGCCGTCCTCAGCGTCGTCGCGATGTGGCTGATCCTCGACGGTGAGACGGTCGCCGCCGGCGGGTTCGTGCTCGCGTCCGGGCTCCTGCTGATCGCCGGGGCTTCGCTCGCGCGGCGGGCGCCCGGGGCGTTCCCGACGGTCCTCGACTCCGTCTCCGACCGGGTCTTCGACGGGACGATCCTCTCCGCCATCGCGTGGGTGGAGCGGACCTCCGATCCGCTCGCGTCGGCGGGAGCCCTCGTCGCGATCGCGGCAGGCTTCCTCGGTTCCTACGTCCGCGTGCGGGGAACATCGCTCGGCTACGGCGTCACGGAGTCGCCGGTCACACGCGCGATCCGCTACGGCTTCGTTGCGGCGGGGCTGCTCTCCGGTCGGATCGGAGCCGCGGTGTGGGTGGTGGCCGGGCTCGGCATCGTCACGGGGATCATCCGTGCCACGCAGGTCGCGAAGGAGGAGCGCGCGTGAGCGTCGGCGCGGCCCAGGAGGCGCGCTCGCCCGGGGGCCGGATGACGTTCAACCAGTGGGCGGCTTTCCGTGGCTATGCGACAGGCGCCTGGCTCGCGCGGCATCTCCCCGACGCGACGGGCCGCTGGGTCTTCCGCCGCGGTGGGAGTCTCGCGCACGATCTCCTTCCGGGTTTGCGAAACACGGTCGCGCGCAACCAATCTCTCGTCCTCGGGGAACCGCCTTCGTCGCCGCTCGTTCGCGTGGCAACTCGAGAGGCGTTCGATCTCTACGCTCGGTATTGGCTCGAGACGTTCCGCATCCCGGCCTTGGGCGAAGACGCGTTCACCGAGCGGTTCGCCTTCGAGCACATCGAGCGTATCGACGATGCGCTCACGGCGGGCCGAGGGGTCGTCGCGGCGTTGCCGCACTTGGGGAACTGGGACGCTGCCGGCTATGCGCTCACCATCCGCGGCACCCGGATCGCCGCGGTCGCGGAGGAGCTCCGCCCGGCGCGCCTCCTGGATCTGTTCATGGAGCATCGCAAAGAGCTCGGCATGCACATCGTCCCGCTCGTTCGAGGGACCGCCGTCACTCGCCGGCTCCGGGAGTTGCTGAGCGACAACTGGGTCGTGGCGCTCGTCGCCGACCGCGCGCTCGGCGGCCGCGGCGTGGAGGTCGAGATGTTCGGAGTGCCGCACAAGCTCCCGACAGGTCCGGCGATGCTCTCGCTCTCCACCGGAGCGCCGCTGCTCGTCTGCCCGGTGTACACGACGGACCATGGATGGATCTGCCGTATCGGCGCTCCGCTCCAGGTGGAACGCACCGACTCGCTCCGCGCCGACGTCGAAGCGCTGACGCAGTTGTTGGCGAAGGAGTTCGAGCGGGCGATCGCGGCACGCTCCGTGGACTGGCACATGTTCCAACCGTTCGACGCATGAGGATCGCGATCACCTGCCCGTACGACTGGGGCGCCCAGGGCGGCGTGCGGGTGCACGTGGCCGCGCTCGGCGAGGAGCTGCGTTCGCGCGGCCACACCGTCATGATCCTCGCCCCCGGGTCGGGACGGGGCGGAGGAAAGGTTCGGCTCGTCGGACGTCCGATCGTGATCCCGTACAACGGCTCGACGGCGCCGATCGCTCCGTGGCCGTCGGTGCGCCGGCGTGTCAGGAACGAGCTCCGTGCGTTCGCACCCGATCTCGTTCACGCCCACGAGCCGCTCACGCCGAGCGTGTCGATGTTCGCCGTGACGGAATCGACGGCGCCCGTCGTGGCGACGTTTCACTCGGCGTCGGACCGGTCGCGGCTGTTCGATATCGCGGCCCCCGTGCTCCGTCGCATCGCGGGCCGGATCGACGTTCGCGTCGCGGTCTCCCGCGCGGCGGAGTCCTTCGCGGGCCGCCGGATCGGCGGGGCGTTCGAGATCGTGCCGAACGGCGTGGACGTGGAGCTATTCGCGGACGCTCCGAGCGCGGACCTTCCACCGGGACGGTTGATGTTGTTCGTCGGCCGGCTGCACCCACGCAAGGGATTCCCCGACGCCGTGCGCGCGTTCTCGCTGTTGGCACCTCTGTTCCCGGACCTTCGGCTGGCGGTCGTGGGACGCGGACGCGATCGGCGCGCCGTCGAGGAGCTTCCCGAGGAGCTTCGGCGTCGGGTGCTTCTCCTCGGCACGCAGGAACCTTCCGGGTGGGCGACCTATGCGAGCGCGGCGGACCTGTTCGTGGCGCCCAACCGAGGCGGAGAGAGCTTCGGGATGATCCTGGTGGAGGCGATGGCGGCCGGCGTCCCGGTCGTCGCGACGGACATCCCGGGATTCGGCGAGCTCGTGACCGATGGTGTCAACGGACTGCTCGTGCCGCCCGGTGACCCCGCGGCGCTCGCGGGCGCCGCAGCCCGCCTCCTCGAGGACGGAGACCTCCGGCGTCGGCTCGCGGCTGCGGGCCGGGAGAAGGCTGCCTCTCTTTCCTGGACGAAGGTGACGGACCGCCTCCTCGGCGTCTACGAGATGGCGCTCCGGCGGCGCGGAGGCGCGTTGCTACCATGAGGCCGTGCTCGGGCTCTGGATCGTCCTCGGGCTCCTCCTGCTGGCCGTCGTGTACGCGGTCTCTGCCTTCAACCGGCTCGTTCGCACGCGGAACCGCGTCGATAACGCCTGGTCGCAGATCGACGTCCAGCTCCGCCGCCGCTACGACCTGATCCCGAATCTCGTCGAGGCGGTCAAGGGGTACGCGGCGCACGAGCGGGAGGTCTTCGAGGAGGTCACGCGGGCCCGGACCCGAGGCATGGAGGCCTCCTCGGTGGAGTCGCAGGCGAACGCGGAGAACGAGCTCAACCGCGGCCTCCGCCAACTGCTCGCCGTCGCCGAGAGCTACCCCGAGCTGAAGGCGAACCAGAACTTCCTCGCGCTCCAAGAGGAGCTCACGGCAACGGAGTCGAAGATCGCGTACTCGCGCCAGTTCTACAACGACGAGGTCATGCGGCTGAACACCGCGATCCAGTCGTTCCCGTCGAACGTGATCGCGAACACCTTCGGCTTCGCTCGCCGGCCGTTCTTCGAGATCGACGAACCGGAGCGCGGTCCCGTCCAGGTCGAGCTTTAGCCTCCCGTGTACGAGGCGATCGCGCAGAACAAGCGCCGGTCGGTCCTGCTCGTTGCGGGCGCGATCCTGCTCCTCGGCGCCGTCGGGTTCGGTCTCGGCTACCTGTTCTCCTCCGGCGTCGCCGGACTGATCATCGCGGTCGTCATCGCGGCCGGGCTGTCGGTCGGCTCGTACCGGTACGGCGACCGCCTGGTGCTGGCGTCGACGCGCGCTCGGGAGGTGACGCCAGAGCAGGAACCCCGCCTGCACAACGTGGTGGAGGGCATCGCGCTCGCCGCAGGCATCCCGAAGCCTCGTGTCTACGTCGTGCCGGAGCAGGCCCCGAACGCCTTCGCGACGGGCCGTGATCCCGAGCACTCCTCGATCGCGATCACCCAAGGACTGCTCGACATGATGAACCGGGTCGAGCTCGAGGGAGTCATCGCGCACGAGATGTCGCACGTCGTCGACCGCGACATCCTGTTCGGGACGATCGTCGCGACGCTCGTCGGCGCCGTCGTGCTGATCTCGGAGTTCTTCCTGCGTTGGTTCTGGTGGGGCGGGCTGGCCGGCCGGCGCTCGAACGACTCCAACGGGGGAGCCGCGGGCGCGATCGGGCTCGCGATCGGTCTGGTCCTGCTGATCCTCGCCCCGCTGTTCGGCCAGATCATCAAGTTCGCGGTCTCGCGGGAGCGGGAGTACCTCGCGGACGCCCAGGGCGCGATGCTGACTCGGTACCCGCCGGGGTTGATCTCCGCCCTGGAGAAGATCGCGCAGAGCCCGACCGCGATGCGCTCGGCGAACAACGCGACCGCGCACCTCTGGCTCTCCCAGCCCTCGCGCGTCCCGGGGGACGACACGTCGCGACTCGAACGGCTGTTCTCCACCCATCCACCGCTCGCGGACCGCATCCGCCGCCTCCAGGAGATGTGAATCAGGAGATGTCAGTCAGGAGATGTGAACCTCGTGAAGATCGCGCGAAGCGGGCCCCAGGTGTTTGAGCGGCCGTCTGCCCGGCGATAGCATCACGCCCCGGTCGCGGACGGCCCGCCGTTCCGACCGGCTGAGCCGGCGCAAGGGTGCCGGCAACGCCCCCGCATAGCTCCCCCTTCCCCAATCCCGGAGGTTCCGGTCCCTATGGCGATGAAACGACGCATGAGATGGGTCGCGACGGCGTCGGCGGTCGTCGTCGTCCTCGGTGGGACGACCGCGTTCCTGTACGTCTCCGGCAACGCGCCGGCGGTGATCCGCAACGTGATCGATCCCCTGGTGCATCACGATCCACCGACGTGTCCGCTCACCGGACAACCGGCGCCGAACGACACCGTTCCGGAACGGCCTGCGCTCGCCATCAAGGTGGAGAACCTGCCGGCGGCCCGGCCGCAGTCGGGCCTCGACGAAGCCGACATCGTCTACGAAGAGCCCGTCGAAGCGGGGATCACGCGATTCATCGCCGTGTTCCAGTGTCAGGAGAGCAAACGCGTCGGCCCGGTCCGGAGCGGGCGCATCACCGACATCGGGGTCCTCGCGCAGTACGGAAAGGCCATCTTCGGCTATGCGGGAGGAGCGAACCTCGTCGTGAAGGCGATCGAAGCCGCGCCGATCGTCGATGAGAGCATGCCCAAGGCGCCGAAGGCCTACCTGCGCGACCCGAACCGTCTTCCGCCGCATAACCTCTACACCAGCACCGCCGCCCTTCGAGCCGCCGCGAATTCCAAGGAGGGCGCGCCCGAACCGGTCTTCACCTACGACCACGCGCTGCCCGACGGCGCGAAGCGCGCGAGAACGCTTCACATCCCGTTCTCCGGCTACTCCGACGTCTACTGGAAATGGCAGGGCGGGAAGTGGTTCCGTTCGCACGGCACCGTGCCGCACACCTTGGAGAACGGCGATCAGGTCTCGGCGAAGAACGTCGTGATCCAGGTCGTGAAGACGAAGCAGGGTCCGGTGAGCGACGTGAACGGCGTCGTCTCGCCGGAGG
The DNA here is from genome assembly GCA_045805285.1 of Actinomycetota bacterium. Lineage (GTDB taxonomy): Bacteria > Actinomycetota > UBA4738 > UBA4738 > JBJMLN01 > JBJMLN01. The sequence continues at coordinate 22,685 of JBJMLN010000001.1, forward strand.
TCGTCCCGACCGGCGGTGGCAAGGCGTACGTGTGCCGGAACGGCCACTGCATCCAGGGCACCTGGAAGCGACCGAAGGTCTCCGACCTCACTGTCTTCGAGGACCGATCGGGCGACGAGATCCCGCTCCAACCGGGGAACACCTGGGTGGAGCTCGTGCCCACGGGCATCGCGATCACGACCTGAGCGCCGCGGGACGTCGGTGAGGCCCCGCAGGTCGCGGCGGTAGACTGGTCCGCGATGAGCCTCGAGGAGGGATCCGCGGTGGAACGCGACACCGGAACGTTCCGAGTGAAATCCGGCCTGGCGGAGATGCTGAAGGGCGGCGTGATCATGGACGTCACGACCGCGGACCAGGCGAAGATCGCCGAGGATGCCGGAGCGGTCGCCGTCATGGCGCTCGAGCGCGTCCCCGCGGACATCCGCGCGGAAGGCGGCGTTGCTCGCATGGCGGATCCGACCAAGGTCCAGGAGATCATCGACGCGGTCACGATCCCGGTGATGGCCAAGGCGCGCATCGGGCATTTCGTCGAGGCGCAGGTGCTCCAGGCGCTGGGCGTGGACTACATCGACGAGAGTGAGGTCCTGACGCCGGCCGACGAGGAGCACCACATCGACAAGTGGGCGTTCACGGTTCCGTTCGTCTGTGGCGCGCGCAACCTCGGCGAGGCCCTTCGCAGGCTCGCGGAGGGCGCGGCGATGATCCGGACGAAGGGAGAAGCCGGCACCGGCAACGTCGTTGAGGCCGTTCGCCACCAGCGCACCATGCTGAAGGAGATGGCGTCTCTCACGGTCCTTCGTCCGGAGCAGCTCGGGAGCGCGGCGAAGGACCTCGGCGCTCCGCTGGACCTCGTTCGCGACATCGCGTCCACGGGTCGGCTT
>JBJMLN010000002.1:0-17973 GCA_045805285.1 Actinomycetota bacterium
CCGAGCGTGTCCGACAGGCGCTTCGACAGCTGGTAGCCGTGCATCGACCGCTCCTTGAGCAGGCCGAGGATCGCGAGTTCCAACATCGGGTGCCCTTCCCCTGCCGAGCCGTTGTACCGAAACGATATATCGAGCGGATATATCGGTTCGATATATACGGCCATCCCGACGGGACTGTCAATGAAAGGCCTCGGGGCGCCGAACGCCCGGTCCCCGGGCGCCGAACGCCCGGTCCGCGGGCGCGAGATCGCGGGTGATGGTCGGCCGGAAGGGCGGTCGCTAGACTACGCGCGTTCCCGACCCCGCCACTGTTCCTATGTCCAGAGTTCTCCTGATCGGATGGGACGGCGCCGACTGGCGCATCCTCGATCCGATGATCGAGCAGGGCGCGCTTCCGAACCTCAAGTCGCTGATCGACCGCGGAACGAGGTCGGTGCTGCGCTCTACGATCCCGACGCACTCCTGGGCGGCGTGGCCGTCGTTCCTCACCGGCGTCGACCCCGCCGACCACGGCGTGTACGACATCCTCGAAACCGTTCCCGGAACGCACAAGCAGTACCCCGTCACCTACAAGTCCATCAAGGAGCGGACCTTCGTGGAGGACCTCTCCGCGGCGGGCAAGACGGGCGTCTACGCCGACGTTCCGCTGATGTTCCCGGCACCCGCGATCAAGGGAGACGTCGTCGCGGGCGGCGTCCTGCCGAAGGGCCGCCCGTTCACCCACCCCGAGAACCTGCCGGAGACGCTCGAGAAGGCCGGCGCCCCGTGGGAGATCAACGGGATGTCGTGGACGACCTATCGGAACAAGCCGGACGCCTACCTGGACGAAGCTCTCCGCATCACCGGCAAGCGCATCAAGGCGACCGAGTGGATGATGGACAACTCCGACTGGGACTTCCTGATGTCGGTGTGGGTCTCCGTGGACCGGACGCAGCACTGCCTCTCCAACTACGTCGGGCCCGACCACCCCGACTATCCGAGGCTGTCGAAGACGCCGCGGTACCAGAAGGTCGTCGACGTCTACCGACAACTCGACGACTCGATCGGCGCGATGGTCGAGCGCACGAACGACGACGACACCGTCATCTTCATGTCGGACCACGGGTTCCAGAGCTGCTCGCGCGCGGTCAACATGGATCAGCTGCTGCGCAAGCTCGGCTACCTGGAGTTCTCCGCGAGCAACATGCTCTACGGACCGATGCAGTGGGGCCCGATGCGCACGGTCGCGCGCAAGGCCTACGACCTGCTCGGCCTGCACGGAAAGGTCTCCCTCAAGCAGGCCGTTAACTGGCAGAAGACGAAGGCGTACACGTCGATCCGTTCCACGGGCGAGGGCGTTTCCATCAACCTCGCCGGGAGGGAACCCGACGGCATCGTGGATCCGGCGGACTTCGAGAAGGTCCGGAACGAAGTCATGGACCGGCTCGCGAGCTTCGTCGACCCGGACACCGGAAAGAAGCCGGTCAAGGCGATCTTCCGCCGCGAGGAGGTCTTCAAGGGGAAGTACGCCGACGCCGCGCCGGACATCCTGATGGAGCCGGCCGAGCAGTACTCCCTCACGCACGCGAAGAGCGCCGTGGAGAAGGCGGACTGGCTCGCGGGCGACCACCGGCCGGAGGGCGTCATCGCGGTGTCGGGACCGCGCGTCCGGCCGTTCGCGGAGCCGCCGATGCTGATCGACCTCGCACCGACGATCCTCGCCGCCCTGGACGCTCCCGCTTCGATCGAGCACACCGGCCGCGTGTTGAACGAGGTAGTCGGCGACGACGCAACGACGCGCGCGGGAGAGACGGTCGGCACCGCACGCACCGAAGACACCGGGCCGACGGTCTCCGGCGACGAGGCGGAGGAGATGGAGGAGCACCTCCGCGGCCTTGGCTACCTCGAGTAAGGATTCCGCTCCGGCGAAGCCGTCCGGGGGCCTCCGCGCCGCGATCGAGGCGGCGCTTCCGAAGGCCCGGTTCGGCGATCAGCTGACGATCCTGTCGGGGACCGGCCAGAACATCGCCGGCCTCGCGGTCTTCGTCCTTGCGAGCCTCGCGACGAACATCTTCATCGCGCGGACGCAGGGCGCACGCTCCCTCGGCGTCGTGACGCTCGCGACGCAGCTCGCATTCATTGGGGGCGCCGCCACGCGGTTCGGGATGGACATGGCGGCGGTGCGCCTGGTCGCGATCGACATCGGCAAGGGAGAGCGCGGCCGCGTCCGGGGCGTCGTCCGCGAGGCCGTTCTCGTCGCGGCCGTCGTCAGCGCCGTCGTGGCCGTCGTGATCTTCCTCGGCGCGGGCCAGCTCGTCGACTGGCTCCTCCGCGGAGGAGGCAGCTCGTGGGCGTTCCGCGCGGCAGGCATCGCGCTTCCGTTCGTCGCACTGTGCCAGGTGTACCTCGGCGGGAGCCGCGGGCTAAAGATCATGCGCCACACGCTGTACGCGTACTGGATCGGACAACCCGTCTCATGGATCGGACTGCTGATCTTCGGCTGGATCTTCGAGAAGGCCCAAGGCGGCCAGCTCACGGTTGGGTGGACGGTCAACGCGTATGCGATCTCCTGGATCATCGCAACGGTCGCCGCAGCATTCTTCTGGAACCGCACGACGAAGGACTTCGGCCACACGGAGCCCGAACCGGGCCAGCTCAGCGCGCTGATCCGCTACGGAGCTCCTCGTGCGCCCGCGGCTCTGCTTTCCCAGGCGCTGTTCTGGACGGACTTCTTCGTCGCCGCGAAGTACGTGAACAAGCAAGAGCTCGGGGTGTACGCGGCGTCGGTGCGCGTCTCGCAGGCGTTGGTGCTCTTCCTGATCGCGGTCAACTACATGTTCAGTCCGTTCGTCGCGGACCTCCACGAGCGCGGAGAGCGGGAGAAGCTCGACGGCCTCTACAAGGCGCTGACGCGGTGGATGCTCGCGGGAACGATCCCGCTGTTGCTACTGATCCTGGTCGTGCCGGGACCGATCCTGCTGGTGTTCGGAGGGAACTTCGCGTCGGGAACGACCGCGCTTCGGATCCTGCTGATCGGACAGCTCATCAACGTGGCGGTCGGGAGCGTGGGCTTCATCCTGATCATGGTCGGACGGACGGGATGGGACCTCGCCGTCTACGCGGGATCGTTCGTGCTGGACCTCGTCGTCGCATTCGCGCTGTGTCCGTCACTCGGAACGAAGGGCGCCGCGATCGCGCAGGCGATCACGCTCGCCGTCTCCAACGGCGTGCGGCTGTATCTCGTTTGGCGGTTCGTGCACATCCAGCCGTTCAACAAGTACTACTTCCGGCTGGCGATCCCCGCAGGCGTGACGCTGCTCGCGATGGCCGCGACGCATCTGGTCCTGCGTCACGCCGCGTGGCCTGTCGATCTCCTCGGGACGGGCATCGTCGGCGGGTTCGTCTACTTCACGATGATGCTGCTCACGGGCTTCACGCCGACGGAGAAAGGCGCGCTGATGAGACTGCTCGGCAGAAGCGCGCCGGCGACGTCGTAGCTTTCGCCTACAGGTTCAGCGTGAACTCCGCGCGCATGTTGCTCACGATGTTGATCGAGACCGATCCCGAGGAGTGCGCGTAGTCGCCCGTTCCTCCGGTCACGGCGAAGCTGAACGGTCCGGTGTGCTGATCGAGCCGGAACGCACCCTCGGAGGTGAGCTGCCCCTTGTGCGTGAAGAAGAGGGATGCCGTGCACTGCCAGAACTTGTTCACGTTGAGCTCACAGCGGACGTAGCCGTTGCCGACGTCGTGATGCGTGGAATTGAGGAGATTTCCTTGCGCGAACCACGCGGAACCGGGATGGATCCCTCCGGCGGCGTCCACGAGGCCGGTTTTCTCGGCCTTTGCCGTATACGTCGGGCCTTTCGCTGCGGTCGCGCCCGACGTGGTGAGGATCACGAGTCCTGCGATCAGGATAAGTGACGCCGGGACGGCGACTGCGAGGGCACGGGCGTGCCGCATCTGGAGCCTCCTTCGGGTCGGAGAAGCTTACGCAAGCATCCGTTGAGACCGAGGAAAGAGCAAGGAGGTTCCGTAGGTTCATAGCGCAGGGAGGCGGCCGTGTTCGGCGCGCCGGAGCGCTTCCGCAACGGCCTCCTCGGGCGTCTCCACTCGATGGATCGCGTCCACCGGCTTTCCGGCTTTGGAGAGCTCCCACGTCCCGAGTCCGATCACCGGCTTGCCGAGCTTCAACGCGAACGCGACCTCCGAGAGCGTGCCGAACTCTCCCGATACGGCGATCAGCGAGTCGGAGGTTCGCACGATGATCGCGTTGCGCGTCTCTCCCATCCCGGTGGAGATCGCCACGGTAAGATGCGGGCTTCCGGGGTCGCGGTCGTCGCCGGGAAGGATGCCGATGGAGACGCCGCGCGACCGTTCGCATCCTCGGGCGGCCGCGTGCATGACTCCGCCGAGGCCGCCGCAGACGAGGACGGCACCGGCGCCCGCCAGGCCCGCGCCGATCGCCTCGGCTTGGTCGAGCTCCGCCTGCGTCGCGTCGTTCGGTCCGACGACGGCGACATACGGCCGCCCTCCGCGCGGGCTCAACCCCACGTCTCCCCGAGCATCGCGGAGAGGAGCGCGACGGCGCCGGCCTTGTCGAGCGGCTCGTTCCCGTTGCCGCATTTCGGGGACTGCACGCAGGACGGGCATCCGTGCGAGCACGGACAGTTCCGCACCGCTTCCAGCGTCGCGCGCAGCCAGCGGTCCGCCGCGAGGAACCCGCGCTCCGTGATGCCTGCGCCCCCCTCGTAGCCGTCGTAGACAAAGATCGCGCACGTTCCCGTGTCCGGATGCATCGCGGTGGAGACGCCGCCGACGTCCCAGCGGTCACACGTCGCCACCAGTGGAAGCAGGCCGATCGCGGCGTGCTCCGCTGCATGTGCGGATCCCGGCAGCGCCGCCGGAGAGATCGCCGCCCTCTCGATGACCTCCGGAGGGATCGCCCACCAAACCGCTTTCGTCTCCAAGGGTTGCGGCGGCAGGACGAGCGGAACGGTATCGACGATGTCTCCCGTGACGTGGAGTCGCCGGACATAGCCGGTGATCTGCCGCGTCACGCGGACCGTTCCGAAGACCATCGGCGTTTCCCGGATCGCGCTCTCGTCCTCCACGCCTTCGACGGAGATGTCGGTGATATCGCGCGACTGCGTGTAGTAGTCGGCCTCGGTCCGACGGACGACCGCGACCTTTCCGCCGAGGTCCAGGTCCACGACCTCGAACTGCTCTCCCTGGTGGAGATAGATCGCGCCGGGATGGACGTGAACGAACGCGCGTGATTCGTCGACGGTTCCGATCAGCTCGCCGGTTCCCTCCACGACGATCGAGTACACGGAGCCCGACGCGGAGCGGATGTCGATCGCGCGATGCGGCGACCCCCTCCCGCGCTCGTGGAACGTTCCCCGGCGTAGGACGAGGCGGCCATCGGCGACCATCCGCTCGACCGCGGCGGGAGCCGCCTCGCCGAACACGGCGATCTCCTCCTCCGCGAGCGGGTGCTCCCGGGCCGCGCACGCGAGGTGAGGCTCGAGGACGAAGCGGTTCGTCGGGTCGATCACCGCCGCCTCGGGAGGCTTGTCGAACAGATCCTCCGGATGCGTCACGAGGAACTGGTCGAGCGGGTCGTCCTGGGCGATCAGCACGGCCAGCGACCCGGTGTCGCGACGGCCCGCGCGGCCGGCCTGCTGCCACATCGACGCGCGCGTTCCCGGGTAGCCGGTCAGCACCGCCGCGTCGAGCGAGCCGATGTCGATGCCGAGCTCCAGCGCGTTCGTCGACGCGATCGCCATCAACTCACCGGTAGAGAGCGCACGCTCCAACGCGCGTCGTTCCTCCGGGAGGTAGCCGGCGCGGTACGCCTTCACCCGATCCTTCAGCGAACCCGGCAGCGCCCGGCGCGTGAACTCCGCGAGGAGCTCCGCGGCCTTACGCGACCGGGTGAAGCCGATCGCGCGAACGTTGTCCTCCACGAGCTCGGTCAACAACGACGACGCCTCGCTCAGCGCGCTCCGCCGAGCCCCGCTCTCCTCGTCGATGATCGGAGGGTTCCACAGCGCGAACAACTTCTCCCCCGAGGGAGAGGCGTCCGCCTGCACCGTGTCGAACGGGAGCCCGACGAGGCGCTCGGCGAGCTCGCCGGGATTGCCGATCGTCGCCGAGGCCAGAACGAACCGCGGGTCGCCGCCGTAGTGAGCGACCATCCGCCGGAGCCGCCGGAGCACCATCGCGAGGTGCGAGCCGAACACACCGCGCGCGACGTGCGCCTCGTCGACGACGACGAGCGAGAGCCGCAGGAAGAAGTCCGCCCAGCGTGCGTGGTCGGGGAGGATCCCGGCGTGGAGCATGTCCGGGTTCGACAGCACGAGGTTGGCGTTCTTGCGGATCAGCGGGCGCTCGTCGCGCGGCGTGTCGCCGTCGTAGACCGCGGCTTTCACCTGGGGCAGCCGCAACTCGCGCACCGCCCGGAGCTGATCGCGAGCCAGCGCCTTCGTGGGAAAGAGGTAGAGCGCCGTCGTCTTCGGGTCGACGACCGCGGATCGTGCGAACGCGAGGTTGTACACGAGCGTCTTTCCCGAAGCGGTCCCGGTGGAGAGGATCACGTCGCGCTCCTGCTCGATCAGCTCGAGCGCTTTCCGCTGATGCGGATAGAGGCCCGTGATGCCGAGGAGATCCAGGCGGTCCTCCAGGAGCTCGGGGAGGTCGGGAAAGGGTTCCAGCCGCGGATTCCGCGCGGGCAGCTCCCGGACGTGGACGAGCGACGACGCCCGATCCTCGTCGGCTCTCACGCGATCGACGAACGCACGCGCGTCCACTGACGCGATGCTACCGGGGGCTGCGACAATGACCGGCCGCATCCGCGACCAGCGATGCGACACCCGCGTCGGAGAGGGAGCAGATGCGCTGGCTGGAGCTCGTCATCGCGCTCGGCGTGATCCTCGCCGGCGCGGAGCTCTTCACCAACGGCGTCGAGTGGGTCGGTGAGGGATTTGGCCTCTCCGAGGGCGCTGTCGGGAGCGTCCTCGCCGCGATCGGAACCGCGTTGCCGGAGACGATCCTGCCGCTCGTCGCGGTGCTCTCCGGCCACACGACCGGAGACGAGATCGGCGTCGGTGCGATCCTCGGGGCGCCCTTCATGATCTCCACGCTCGCGATGGCGATCCTCGGCCTCGTCGTCGTGGTGACGTCTTCGCGAGGTCGTCGCTCCCGCACGCTCGAGCACGACGGCGGCGTCCTCGCGCAGGACCTCTCGTTCTTCTTCGTGCTCTATCTCCTCGCGACGATCGCCGGACTCCTCCACGTCACCGCGCTGAACTGGATCCTGGCCGCGGGGCTCCTCGTCGCGTACGGGTTCTACGTTCGGCGTCATTTCCGCGCCGCGGGGGAGAAGGAGCTCGAGGCCGAGGCCTCCGGGGAGGTGCGCCCGCTCCATCTCCGCCGCATCGCGACGAACGTGTTGCGGCGCAAGGGACCGACCGGACCGCCTACGGTCTCGCTGAGCGTCGGACAGACCGCGATCGGACTCGGAGTGATCCTCCTGGGGTCCCGCGTCTTCGTCAGCGGCGCGACCCAGCTCGCGACCGACCTCCACGTGTCGCATCTCGCGTTCGCGCTCCTCGTGGCGCCGGTTGCGACGGAGCTCCCCGAGGCCTTCAACAGCAGCGTGATCTGGGCGCGGCGCGGAAAGGACACCCTCGCGCTCGGGAACCTGACCGGCGCCATGGTGTTCCAGGCGGTGTTCCCGGTGACGATCGGGCTCCTGCTCACGCCGTGGCGCCTCGAGGGAGACGCGCTCGTCGCCGCGATCATCGCGCTCGTCGCGAGCGTCGTCCTGTACGTCACGGCGCGCGTGAAGGGACGGCTGATCGCGCCGTTGCTGATCGCGCAGGGGGCGTTCTACGTCGGCTACGTCGTGTTCGTGCTGCGAACGATCTGAAGAGCGACGCGCCGTTTTAGAGCGTCGGCGTCTTGTACGTCTTCTGCAGGATGCCGTCGTTCTTGAGGTCGTTGTAGAGGGCCTTCGCGGAGCTGTCGATGAACACGACGCTCTCCGCGCCCTGCATGCCGACGTGCGCCGGGACGACCGCGTTGGAGACGTTCTTCGGATTGATCGACGTCGCGGTGAAGGCGAGCGAGATCACCTCCGAGAGCGGGAGGTCCGTCTGGAGGTTCTGCATCCCGGAGCTCACGTAGCTGAGCAGGATCGAGGGGTCCTTCGCGAACTCCTTCCGGAACTGCTCCAGGGTGGAGATGAAGACGAGCCCCTGGTTCTCCGATCGGCCGAAGTCACCGTTCGGGAGGCTGTGCCGGTCGCGGGAGAACGCCAGGACGTCGTGGCCGTTCAGGTGCTGCACGCCGGCGTTGAAATCCGCCTTCGAGTACGGGTCGTGCATGTCGGTCGGCACGTCGATCGTGAGGCCGTGGACGCCGTTGATCATCGTCTCCATGCCGCCGAAACCGGTGATCGCGTAGTAGTCCATGTGGATGCCGGTGAGGTCCTCGATGACCTTCGTTGTGAGCGCCGGGCCTCCGTAGGTGAGGGCCGCGTTGATCTTGTCCATGCCGTGTCCGGGGATGTTCACCCAGGAGTCGCGCGGGAACCCGACGAGGGACGCGCGCTTCTTCGCCGGGTTGATCGCGAGGATGTGGATCGAGTCCGTGCGCTCGCCCTCGAGCGGCTCTCCGGGGCGGGCGTCGCTGCCGAGACACAGGATGAAGATCGGTTTGTTGCCGGTGAGCGACGGAACGGCTTCGGCAGGATGCGCCTTTCCGATCTCCAGGAGCGGGGCGTTCCCGACGGATCCAGCAGCCGCGCTCGCGGAACCGCCGCCGGAGGAGAACGCGCCGAGCGTCGCTCCGGCGACCCACAGGACGAGCCCGGCGAGCACGAGCCCGAAGAGCGTTCGGCGTCCTCGCGCGGTCATCACGGCGTCGTCCCACCGGCTGAGGCGGAGGCACCGGGCGTCGGCGTGCCGCCCGCGTTCGGGGAGGTCTTCTCGTGGTCCTTGCGAAGCACCTTGTAGCCCGAGACGTGCCAGCCGCCGCTCACGGGCTGCAGGAAGTATTGCCCGTCGCTCACGATCGTCGTCGCGACGTCGTCGGTTCCCGTCGCGTGTGCCGTGAACTTCACGATCGCGACCGCGGTGGTCGGCTGGTTCTTCTTGTCCGTGAGCACCTCCACCTGCATCGCGCCGCGGCCGGGCTGGACGTCGGAGAACTTGTCGCCGGCGTTGGGGCCGAGCGTGAGCGTCGCCTCGTCCTGCTGCGCCTTCGTAGCGATCGTCGGGGTGAAGTAGCGCCAGACCTCGTCGTAGCTGCCGTCGGAGCGGTTCGCGGGATCGAGGAACGCCCACTGATACATGTCCGACAGTCGCGCGGCGACGGCCTTGGCGGTCGAGTCCGTCGCCCCCTGGAGCTTCTTCGGGTCCGTCGCGTTGGTCGGGAACGTCTCCGTCTGCTTGATGCTGAAGTCGAACTTCGGGACCGACGCCGGTGGCGTCACAACGGGGCCAGCGGTACCACTGCTGCCGTTGTTGAGCAGGAAGAACACGCCCACGCCGACAAGGACGATGACCGTGGGGACGATCACGAGTGCCGGAGGGATCCTGCCGCTGGCTCGATGACGGGCCTCTGACAAAGCGCGGGAAGGGTATCGGCCGAACCGGGGAACTTCAACAACTCGCGACCCGACCGCCGGTCAGCGGTGCGCCGTTGCGCCCGACGAGGACGCGTGCGGGGCCGCTCCACCGGCCGCCACCTGCGCTTCCCCTATAATCCCAGCGTCCCCGGGTCTGCGGCCCGGTGCTGCCTGTCCACCGATCAAGGAGGTTCGATGCACGTCCTGGCCCAGGAAGCGGCGCCGATCAACGTCCACTTCGGGTCATTCGAGAACTCGGCGCTCTGGGTCATCCTGTTCATCTCGCTCGTCGCGCTCGGGTTCGCCTACTACTTCAGCCGGGAGGTCCTTTCGGCGCCCGAGGGAACCGAGACGATGAAGCGGATCGCGCGGGCGATCCAGGAGGGGAGCCGCGCGTATCTGAACCGCCAGTTCCGCACGGTCGGCGTCTTCCTGTTGATCCTCGCCGTCTTCGTCTTCTTCGTGCTGCCGGTTCCGGAGAATGCGGCGCACTCCGCGATCCTGCTGCGGTTCGGTCGCACGCTCGCGTTCATCCTCGGCGCGGGGTTCTCCGCGGCGACCGGCTTCTTCGGGATGTGGCTCGCGGTCCGCGGAAACGTCCGAGTAGCCAACGCGGCCCGCGAGTCGGGGTTGCGGAGGGCGCTGCGCCTCGCCTTCCGGACCGGCGGTGTTGCGGGGATGTTCACGGTGGGTCTCGGTCTCCTCGGTGCGACGCTCATCGTGCTGCTGTTCAAGCAGGACGCGACGACGGTGCTCCTCGGTTTCGGTTTCGGCGGCGCGCTCCTCGCGATGTTCATGCGGGTCGGCGGCGGCATCTTCACGAAGGCCGCTGACGTCGGCGCCGACCTGGTCGGAAAGGTCGAGCAGGGCATCCCCGAGGACGACCCGCGCAACGCCGCGGTCATCGCGGACAACGTCGGCGACAACGTCGGGGACTGCGCGGGGATGGCGGCCGACCTCTTCGAGTCCTACGAGGTCACGCTCGTCGCCTCGATCATCCTCGGCGCGGCGGCGTTCCTCCACTCTCCGGAGGGCGCGATCATCGGCGTGATGTTTCCGCTGTTCGTCCGCGCGATCGGCGTCATCACCTCGATCATCGGCATCCTCGCCGTCTCTCCGCGCAGCGAGAACGAGGGCGGCATGAAGGCGATCAACCGAGGGTTCTTCCTTTCCGCGATCGTCTCCGCGGTCTTGGTGCTTGTGCTTTCCATCGCCTATATGAAGTCGTGGCGGCCCGGGATCGCGGTGTGTTTCGGGCTGATCCTCGCGGCCGTCATCCAGGTGCTGACGGAGTACTTCACGTCGACGGCGCGCAAGCCCGTGCAGGAGATCGCCGCCGCGTCGCAGACCGGACCGGCGACGACGATCCTCGCCGGCTTCGCGATCGGCCTGGAGTCGACGGTGTGGTCGATCCTCATCATCGGCGCCGACATCGTGGCGGCGTTCTACCTCGGCCGGACGACGGCGGAGCGCCTCTACTTCATCGCGCTCACCGGCATGGGGATGCTCACGACCGTGGGTGTCATCGTCTCGATGGACACGTACGGCCCGGTCTCCGACAACGCGCAGGGCATCGCCGAGATGTCCGGAGAGTTCGACGGCCGGGCGTCGGAGATCCTCACCGGCCTCGACGCCGTCGGAAACTCCACGAAGGCGATCACGAAGGGGATGGCGATCGCGACCGCGGTCATCGCGGCGACCTCGCTATTCGGGTCGTTCGAGACGGCGGTGGCCGGTATCGGTCACGCGTTCAACGTCCGCGTGAACCATCCGGACGTACTCGTCGGGCTGTTGATCGGCGGCTCGGTCGCGTTCCTGTTCTCCTCGCTCGCGATCCGTGCGGTCGGCCGCGCCGCGTCGCAGGTCGTCGTGGAGGTCCGCAACCAGTTCCGCGAGCACCCGGGCATCATGGAGGGCACCGAGCTTCCGGAGTACGGCCGCGTCGTCGACATCTGCACCAAGACGTCGCTCCGCGAGCTCACGACGCCGGGACTCCTCGCGGTCCTCTCGCCCATCATCGTCGGGTTCCTGTTGAAGGCGGAGGCACTCGGCGCGTTCCTCGCGGGCTCGATCCTGACGGGGCAGCTTCTCGCCGTGATGCTCTCCAACGCGGGCGGAGCGTGGGACAACGCGAAGAAGTTCGTTGAGGAGGGCAACTACGGCGGCAAGGGAAGCGAGTCGCACACGGCGACGGTCATCGGCGACACCGTCGGAGACCCATTCAAGGACACCGCCGGGCCGGCGCTCAACCCGCTGATCAAGGTGATGAACCTCGTCGCCGTGCTGATCGCGCCGCTGGTCGTGGAGTACGCGGCGCCGAGCAAGCGTGGGTGGGGCATCTTCTTCGCGATCGTCGCGGCCGTCATCCTCGGCATCGCGATCTGGTACTCGAAGTCGCGCGAATCGCAGCTGTTGGTCTCGGGGGACTCATCCGACCCCGAAGGATCGATGGCGTAGGGAAACGGGAGCGCGGGTTTGGGAGGGCCGTTCCGCAGGTTGTTCGGCCGCCTGTCCGAGAGCGACGAGGACCGGCTCTCGCAGGAGATCCGCGGCTGGGCCTCGGAGATCCCCGACACGGTCCGGATCGCCGAAGCCGCTGCACGCGAACGCGTTCGCGTGGCGGGAGTCGTGAAGCGGATCACGGTCTATCCGGCGGAGGGCTCCGAGGCGGTCGAGGCGGTGATCTCCGACGGCACGGGAGAGATCTCCGTCGTCTGGATGGGTCGCCGCTCGATCCCGGGCTTGCGTCTCGGCACGCGCGTCGTCGTGGAGGGCGTGCTCGCCGAAGGCCGAGGGCATCGGAAGATGGTCAATCCGAAGTTCGAGTTCCGGCCGACCTAGAGTGGCGGAGCAGATCGATCGGGCTTGCTAGTCTGGCCGAGACTAGATGATGCCCGCGCCGCCGAGCTCGGCCGTCGGCGTTCCTCCGGACGCGCTGTCGCCGACGATCGCCTGCCGGATCGCCTGCTCCGCATCAGGAGACGCGAGCGCGACGATCTCGTCTCCGCGTGCCACCACCGTCTCCGGCTGCGGGATGACGACGTGCCCCTCACGGAGAATGGCGACGATCGCGGAGTCGGGCGGGAGCCGCAGCTCGTAGATCGGCCGTCCCGCGTTGGGGGAGTCGTCGGGAAGCGTCATCTCCACGAGCGCGACGCGGCCCCCCTCCAGGCGGAGGAGCCGCACGAGGTCGCCGACCGTGACCGCCTCCTCGACGAGTGCCGTGAGGATGTGCGGAGGAGACACCGCCGCGTCGACGCCCCACTGCTCGTTGAACATCCACTCGTTCCGCGGATGGTTCACGCGCGCGAGCACGCGCGGCACCGCGAACTCCTGCTTCGACAGCAGCGACGTCACGAGGTTGTCCTCGTCGTCTCCGGTCGCCGCGACCACTACGTCCGCGGAGGACACGTCCGCCTTCGCGAGCACCCACGGCTCGCAGCCGTCGCCGAGGACGAGCTCCACGCCCGGCGCCCAGCCTTCGGCCTTGCGGACCGTCTCGGGATCCTGCTCGATCAACGTGACCGAATGTCTGCGCTGAGCGAGGTCCGCCGCGAGGTGGCGCCCGACCGCTCCGGCTCCGGTGATCACGACGCGCATGTCAGTGCTCTCCCGCCGGCGCGAGCAGCTGGTCGAGGAGGTCGAGTCCGTCCTTCTGGAGGATCAGCTGCACGATGTCTCCCTGCTGGAACGTGCTCGACGGCTCGGGAATGAACCCGGAACCCATGCGATCCACCCCGGCGACGAGCACCTTTCCGGCTTCGCTCAGCGCGCTGACCGGCTTTCCGACGAGATGATCGGGAACCGGAACGCGCATCCGGAACAGGTCGCCACCGACGAGCGACTCTTTGATCTCCTCGCGCGGGTGCGTGAGCATGAGCATGATCTGTTTCACGCCCCACGTCGTCGTTGCGACGGTGGGGATGTTGAGGCGCTGGTAGATCTCCGCGCGCTGCGGATCGTAGATCCGCGCGATCACGTTCGGCACGTGATAGTGCTCGAGCGCGACGCGGGCCGAGACGATGTTGGAGTTGTCTCCGTTGGAGACCGCGATGAAGGCGTCGGCCTCCTTGATCCCGGCCTCCTCGAGGACGTCGCGGTCGAAGCCGAGTCCGACGATCGTCCGCGCGTCGAACCCGGGCGGCAGGCGGTCGAACGCCGTGGCGTTCTTGTCGATGATGACGACGTTGTGGCCAGCCTTGCCGAGTTGGAGTGTCAACTCGGATCCGACGCGGCCGCAGCCCATGATCACGACGTGCATGGCGGCCTAGCGTAGCGGAGTTGGCAACAGGCGGCGTACCGTTTCATGACTCGTAGATCCATCGGTAGCCCATCCCCCGTTCCGTCGCGACGTAGCGCGGGCTCGTCACGTCGTCGCCGATCTTTCGCCGGAGCTGCCGCACGTAGATCCGGAGGTAATGGCTCTGATCGAGCGTGTACCCCGGGCCCCAGACGCGCCGGAGCATCCATTGGTGCGTCAGGAGCTTCCCCGGGTTCGTCACGAACGCCTCCAGCAGAGCCCATTCCGTCGGCGTCAGCCGGAGCGGCTCTCCGTTCAGCCGGGCCTGAGTTCGCTGGAGATCCACCTCCAGGTCGCCGAAGCGGAGGACCGGAGAGGGCTCCGGCTGCGCATGCGCTCGCCGCAGCGTCGCGCGCATGCGCGCGAGGAGCTCCTCCATCGCGAACGGCTTGTTCACGTAGTCGTCTGCGCCGGCGTCGAGCGCGCGGATCTTGTCCGATCGCGCGTCCCGGACGGACAGCACGATGACCGGGACGTCGGACCATCCGCGGAGTCGCCGGATCACCTCGATGCCGTCGAGGTCCGGAAGACCGAGGTCCAGGATCAGTGAGTCCGGAGACCAGGTGGCGGCGAGCTCCAGGGCGTCCTCTGCGGTGCCCGCGGTCTCCACCTCGTAGCCGTTCGCAGTGAGGCTCGTCCGGAGCGCCCGCGCGATCTGGCGTTCGTCGTCGACGACGAGGATCTTGGTCATCGGTCACGCCGCGCGTCGACCGCCGCGTCCTCGATCGGGTCCACGCCCGGAGCGCCTTCCGGGAGCTCGATCACGACCGCGGTCCCGCCGCCGGGAGCTCCCTCGATCCGGATGCGCCCGCCGTGCGCCTGCACGACCGCGCGCGCGATCGCGAGGCCGAGGCCGCTCCCCGGACCGACGCGCGAGGCGCCGCGGTAGAAGGGCTCGAAGACGAGCTCGCGTTCCTCCTCCGGGATGCCCGGGCCGTGGTCGGCGACGCGTACCTGGATCCCTCCGTGCCACGGCGCGACGGAGATCTGGATCTCTCCACCGGGACGGGAGTGTCGCGCCGCGTTCTCGATCACGTTCGACAGCGCGGAGTCCATCTTCACGGGATCGATCCACACGCCCGGCAGATCGGGCCGGATCAACGCGCGGACGTCCAGGCCGGCAAGGACGTCTCGGAGGCGCGAGACCACCGTCTCGACGACGTCCTCGAACGGCGTGAGGTCTTTCTCGAGCGCGATGTCGCCGGCGCGGGCCCGCGCGAGGCTGAGGAGGTTGTCGACGAGCCGGTTCAGTCGATCCGTCTCCTCCAGGGCGGCACTGAACAGCTCCCTTCGCGCTTCCGGGTCGCTGGCGACCTCCTCGTCCTGGAGGCTCGTGATGCTCGCCTTGATCGACGCGAGCGGCGTCCGAAGGTCGTGCGTCACCGCGGAGAAGAGCGCCGCGCGGATGTCGCTGATCTCGGCGCCCGTTCGTGCCGCACGCGCCTCGGTCTCGAGGCGTGAGCGTTCGATGGCGAGCCCGAGCTGGCCGGCGGTCGCCTCGAGAAGGCTTCGGTCGCCCGCTGAGAACGGAATCCGGTTCCCGCGTCGCTCTACGACGATGTCGCCGAGTCGTTCGTCGCCGCTCGAGATGGGAACCTCGAGCCGTTCGGCGACCGCGTCGTCGTCGGTGGATCTCGGCGCGGCCGTGCTGGAGAGTTCCGGGACGCCGCGCACCACGATCTCGCATCGCCGCAGGGCCAGCGTGTGGACGAGCGTCGTCGCGATGTCGGCGACGGTACGCTCGTCGAGGTCGGCGCGGAGCAGCCACGTCGCGAACCGGTTCACGAGACGGAGGTCGTTCTCCCGGAGCTCGGTGCGTTCTCGCTCGGCGATGGCGCCGGCGACGAGCGCACCCACGACGACCGCGACGCCGAGGAAGACGAGGAGCGCGACGACGTCGCTCGCATCGGCGACGCGGAAGGTGTGCGTCGGCGGCGTGAAGTAGTAGTTCAGCGCGACGAAGGAAAGGGCGGCCGCGGCGATGCCGCTCCACGGCCCGCCGACCGCGGCCGCGACGACGACGGCGAGCAGGTATAGCGAAGGTGGCGCGAACGGCCGGAGGTTGAAGGCGACGCCGACGAGGGTCGCGACGACGGGTAGGAGGAT
This sequence comes from Actinomycetota bacterium, assembly GCA_045805285.1. GTDB lineage: Bacteria > Actinomycetota > UBA4738 > UBA4738 > JBJMLN01 > JBJMLN01. The sequence goes on from JBJMLN010000002.1 coordinate 16,017, forward strand.
CGCGGCTGCTGCGGCCGTGAGCCGGCCGCCCGGGATCCTCCGGTTGAGCCGGCCGAGCTGCTCCATCCGTCCGCGCGGTTCCATCCCCACAAGCTTGAACGTTCCGGAGCCGCGTGCGCACCCCATCGGAATCTTTACGCGGCTACCGCAACCTCATATGGGTCGTATATGCGCCCGGACCGAAGCTGAAGCCATGGCGGACACGGAGCAGGATCAGCGCTCCGGCGAGGAGGGCGCGGCGGAGCCGAACGGCGCCGCGAACGTCGCGACGGCGTGGAGATCCGAGGCAGCACCCGACCGCTCCGCCGACGGCGCGCCCAGCCCCGGCCCCGCGCGGCCGGAACGCAGCGACAAGCTCGCCCGGATCAAACGGCGCATCATCGGCAGCCCGCTCGCGACCGAGCGTCTGATCCACGAGCGGCTCGGAAAGCCGACCGCCCTCGCGGTCTTCGCCAGCGACAACCTCTCCTCCTCCGCCTACGCCACGGAGGAGATCCTGCGCGTCCTGCTCTACGCGGGCATCGGCACGGCGGCGTTCGCACACGTCGTCCCGATCACCGTCGCGCTCCTCCTCGTCCTTTCGGTGCTCTTGTTCTCGTATCGCCAGACGATCAAGGCGTATCCGCAGGCCGGCGGCGCCTACCTCGTCACGCGCGACAACTTCGGGCTCCTGCCGGCTCAGGTCGCCGGAGTCGCGTTGCTCACCGACTACGTGCTGACGGTCTCCGTCTCGGTCGCCGCGGGAACGGCGGCGCTCACCTCGGTGTTCGGCTCACTGTTCGCGTACCGCGTGCCGATCTCTCTGGGGTTCATCGCGATCATCGCGCTCGGGAACCTCCGCGGTGTCCGGGAGGCGGGCCGCATCTTCGCGGTACCGACCTACTTCTTCATCGCGATGATGGGCGTGCTGCTGGCGGGCTCGTTCTACAAGCTGTTCTTCGGTCACCTGCCTCAGAGCGCGTCGCAGTTCCCCGTTCCGGCGACGTCGGGGCTCACCGGGGTCGCGCTCGTGTTCCTCGTGCTGAAGGCCTTCGCGTCCGGCGGCGCGGCCGTCACCGGCGTGGAGGCGATCTCCAACGGTGTTCCCGCGTTCAAGCGGCCGGAGTGGAAGAACGCGATCGCGACGCTGATGTGGATGGGAACCCTCCTCGGAGGGATGTTCCTGGGGCTCTCGATCATGGCGGCGCGCCTCCACATCGTTCCGGACCCCGACGAGAAGGTGACGGTCCTGGCGCAGGTCGGCAAGGCGGTCTTCGGATCCTCCGCGTTTGGGGTCGTTCTGTTCGTCGCGCTGCAGGTGGCGACGATGATGATCCTCGTCCTCGCCGCCAACACGAGCTTCGCGGACTTTCCGCGGCTCGCGAGCTTCCACGCCGGTGACTCGTTCCTCCCGCGCCAGCTGACGCGCTACGGAGACCGTCTCGTGTTCTCCAACGGGATCATCGCGCTCGCGCTTCTCGGAAGCGTCCTGATCATCGTCTTCAAGGCGAGCGTCACGCGCCTGATCCCGCTCTACGCGATCGGCGTCTTCACGTCGTTCACGTTCTCGCAGCTCGGCATGGCCAAGCGCCATCTCACGCTCCGGGAGCCGAAGTGGAGGACCGGCCTGTTCTTCAACGGCCTCGGCGGCATCGTGAGCGGCGTCATGACCGTGATCATCGCGGCCACGAAGTTCTCGCAGGGTGCCTGGATCATCCTGATCGCGATTCCGGTGATGCTCGCGGGCCTCCTGCGCGTGCACAAGCATTACCAAGAAGCGAGGGTCTCGCTCGCGGATCCGACGCGGACGACGGCGCAGGACCTCCCGCGCCAGACCGTGGTCATCCCGGTCGGTGAGCCGGGACCGAACGACGTCCTCGCGGCCGCGTACGCGTCACGGGTGCTGCCCAAGGACGTGCGGCTCCTTCACCTCGGCGGCGCCGGCGCGTCGGCGGACGAGGCGGTCGTCGACTGGGGA
>JBJMLN010000003.1:0-26014 GCA_045805285.1 Actinomycetota bacterium
CCGACATCTTCGCGAGGATCGACGGATGCCGGAACGGAGCGCACGCGACCAGCGTTCCGATCCGTACGCGCGACGTCTGCACCGCGAGCGCCGCCAGCGTCGTCATCGGCTCCAGCGAACCCTGGCGATCGGGAGGTCCTCCGTAGCGTTCGAGCGACAGGAAGAAATGATCGGAGATCCACAGGGAGTCATACCCGAGCCGCTCCGCCTCCTGCGCGAACTCGACCACGCGCGCGAGCGTCGCAGGCTGTTCGCCCGGGAGCGAGAAGTCGTAGTGCGGCAGCGCCAGCCCGAAGCGCACTAGAGATACCGGAGAACGTCCGCGGGGCCCGTGATATCGGTCTCCTCCGGCACACGGAGCCCGATCGGGATCTTCAGCCGTGGATACACGGAGATGTGACCCGACATCCGCACACCCGGATACACCGTCACCTCGTCGCCGAGCGCGACGAACTCCTTCAGGAACGTCGGATTGATCAGCTCGGAGCGCACCTCGCTCATGGAGCCGATCACGACGTCTGCGAGCGTCGCTCCCTCTCCGATGATGGCGCCGTCGCGGATCTGCGAGCGGGAGATGGAAGCGCCTCGCTGCACCTCCACGTCGTCGTCGAGATTCGACTGCTCGATCACGACGTCGGGGCCGATCTCGCAGAAGCGCCCGATCCGCACCCCCGGCCCGATCCGGACCGATCCCGAAACGATCTTGTCGGCGAGCGACAGACCCGACGTCGCATCGACCATGGAGAGCGACTCAGGCTCGATCCAGACGTTCGTGTCGGGGTCGAACGGAGGGCCGAGCAGCCGGTCGACGGACTGGAAGTTCCCGTTCAGCGCGTCCACCATCGTCTCCAGGTAGTCCTGGACGTTGCCGAGATCGCCGATCCGACGGACGACGTGGGCCTGCACCGGGTGACCGTTTCCCACCAGCCACGGGAGCAGGTCCTTGCCGAAGTCCAACCTGCGCTCGCGGAGCGCCACGATCTCCGGGTTGGCTATCAGCGCGCGGAGCCTCGAACAGTCGATCATGTAGAACCCGGCGTTCGTCAGCAGCGGCAGGCGGTCGAACTCCTCCTCGCTCCGGACCTCGAACGCCTCGCGGATCTCACGGATCGTCGGCTTCTCCACGAACTCGTGGACCCGCTGGTTCGCGTCGGCGAGCAGGACGCCGTACTTCTCCGCCACCTCGGCAGGCGCACGCTCCATCGCGGCCATCGTCACGATCGCGCCGGACTCCAGGTGCTGGCGCACCATCGGCTCGAGGTCGAAGTCGATGATCGTGTCGGTCGGGAACACCAGCGCGGAGCCACGGAGATCCCAGTGGTCCAGCATCCGCAGCGTGGAGTCGGCGCTCCCGGTCGAGGCCGCGTCGTGCTTCACCGGCGAGTACTTCACGTCGACGCCGTAGCCCTCGCCGTAGCCGAGCATCACCTTGATCTGATAGCGGTTCTCCTTGCCGTGGGCGATCACGTAGTAGTCCTTGATGCCCTCGTTCGTGAGGATGGAGATCACCCACCGGATCAGCCGGCGGCCGAGGAAGGACATCGCGCCCTTGGAGCGCAGATAACCCGGCGCCTTGAGCGTCAGCGGACGGGCTCGGACGCCCTGTCCTCCGGCGAGACCGATGCCGACGACTTCGGACATCCCGAGCATGTGGAGCTCATTCTAGGAGCCGGGAGCCGAGCCCGAAAACCGGCGAGCTAGCGAGCGCTCTGGGGAGAGTCGGTCCCGATCGTTCCCGTCATCACGATGTCTCCGTTCGCGTCCCACACCTTCACGTGGGAGAACGGCAGGAGGTCGCGTCCGAACGACTTGATCAGCTGCGCGGTTCCTCCCTGAAGACTGGTGATCCGCCCAACCGTCACGCCCGCGTGAGCGGCGTCCTCCAGGTCCACGCGATACGGGAGCGGCCCGAGACGTTTCTGCTGGACCCCGTTCAGGATCACGAACGCATAGTCCGCGCCCGCGCCGTTCGTGAGCATCAACGCCGCGCCGCCGGCGACGTTTCCATGCCCCGGCGTCGGAGAGACGTCTCCGAGGCGCGGATGATCGGTCGGCACCGTTCCCGGGAGCGTCGCGATCAACGTCTCGAACCTCGCGATCGCCGCCTGTTGCTGTTGGACGGCCGCCTTGGCGGTCGCGCTGAAGCGATCCGCGCGGCCGGCCATCACGGCGCCCCAGCCGAGGCCCGCGACGGCGACGAACGCCGCGACGACCGCGACGGCGGCCATGCGCGCGCGCCCGCGAGGCGTCCGGCTGCTTCCCGCCGCGGAGCGGACGGCCTCCACGACGCGGTCCTCGAGCTGCGGGCTCGGAGCGCGGTCCATGAGGGCGACCGGGAGCGCCACGGCGGCCTCGTCGAAGTCCGCGAACTCCTTGCGGCAGGCCGCGCACCACTCGACGTGGCGGTCGATCGACGTGGCCTCGTGCTCCTCCAGAAGATGGAGCGTGTGCTCGGGCAGCCGTTCCCGCACGGCGAGGCAGTTCATTGGCGTTCCTTCTCGACGTTCGCGGCGCGGAGCTTGATCAGCGCGGTCCGCAACCTCGTCTTGACGGTTCCGAGCGGGATCGAGTCCTGCTCCGCGATCTCACGGGCGTTGAGCCCTCCGTAGTACGCCCGCACCAGCAGTGCCCGGTCGGCGCGGGAGAGGGACTCCAGGGCGCGGACAGCGAGGTCGCGCTCGATGAACGGCTCCTCCTCCCCCTCGATCGCGACGTCCGGAACGTCCTCCACGAGGACGAGTCGCGGCCGGCTGAGGCCGGTCTCGCGCCGGAGCCGGTCGACGGCGAGGTTGTGCGCGATCGTCATCAGCCACGTGGAGAGGCGCCCGCGCGACGCGTCGAACCGAGCCGCCTTGCGCCAGGCCATCACGAAGACGTCCTGCGTGAGCTCCTCCGCCGCTTCGGCGCTGCCGAGGATGCGCATGCCCATGGAGAAGACAGGACGCGAGAAGCGCGCGTAGATCGCGCGGATGGCCTCCTCGTTCCCTGCGCGGAGCTGCTCCACCAGCTGTTGCTCCTCCCGGGCAGTGTGCTGTGACTGAGCGGTCACTCAGCTTCCCTCCGATATACGCGGGCTCCGTGGGGCGAAGCTTTCTGGCGCATTTCTCCCATTATCCGTCGCAACGAAGGTAGTCCGCGCGGGCGGGACCCGCTGTCCATTTCGGCGTGTCTGCGTGGGCCCCGGCGGCCCTTTCTTCGACACTTCGGACAGTGCATCATGTCGTTCGTGAGTCGCATGCGACGGGTTCTGGCGGGGGCATTCCTGCTGGCGGGGGTGGCCTCGATGGTGTTCTCGGCAGCTCCGGCGAGCGCGACCTCTTCCGGAGCGGTCGTGGAGCTCCACCTCGACGGCGTGGTCGACCCGTTCGTCGCGAACTACCTGAGCTCGGCCATCTCCGACGCGAACTCCGCGCACGCGGCGGCAGTAGTCATCCTGATCGACACGCCGGGCGGCCTGGATTCCTCGATGCGCCAGATCAACCAGGCGATCCTCGGATCGCACGTGCCGGTGATCGGCTACGTCTACCCGAGCGGGGCACGCGCGGCCTCCGCAGGCACCTTCATCATGATGGCGTGCCCGTATGCGGCGATGGCGCCCGGAACGAACATCGGCGCCGCGCACCCCGTCGGCGTCTCCGGCGTGATCGAGCAGGAGAAGGTCACTGAGGACGCCGTCGCCTACATCCGCAGCCTCGCGCAGCGTTACGGCCGCGACGCGGCTTGGGCGGAGGACGCCGTACGGAACTCCGTCAGCGCTTCCGCCGAGGAGGCGCTGAAGCTCCCGGTGATCGACACGCTTGCCTCCAGCGTCCCGCAGCTGCTGGAGAAGGCGAACGGCGAGACCGTCAAGGTCGCGGGCGGAGCGAAGGTGACGATCGAAACGGCCGGCGCCCCGATCGAGTCGGAGGACCTCGGTTTCGGCGCGTCGATCCTCCACTCCCTGTTCTCCTCGGATCTCGCGTTCATCTTCTTCTACGCCGGCATCGGGCTCATCGTGATCGAGTTCCTGCACCCGGGGATCTCCGTTCCGGGGATCTTGGGCGTCCTGTTCCTCGTGCTGGCGTTCATCTCGTTCGGGGAGCTTCCGGTGCAGCTCGCCGGCATCGCGCTGTTGATCGCGTCGGCCGTGTCCTTCCTCCTGGAGCTCAAGCATCCGGGGATCGGCGCACCCGCCGTGGTCGGAACGATCACGCTCGTGCTCGGAGGCCTGCTGCTGTTCAATCGCTCCGGAGGAGCCGGCGTGTCCTTGTGGGTGATCGTTCCGGTCGCCGTGCTGATGGTGGCGTTCTTCGCCACCATCGTGCGCACCGCGATGAGCGCCCGGCGTCTGCCGAGAGAGCCCGAGAACGCGCGGCTGATCGGCGCGGAGGGCGTCGTCACGAGAACGCTGAAGCCCGACGGCACCGTCCTCGTCGCCTCCGAGTCGTGGAGCGCGACGACGAACGCCGGCACGATCGCGAAGGGAACGACCGTCCGCGTGAGCGGCATGCAAGGGCTCCGGCTCGTCGTCGAGCCGGTGACGCAAGCGACGCCGGAGATGCCGGCGTCGAGGGAGGGGAGCTCGACGTGAACGCACCTTTGATCGCACTCGTCGTCGCCTTGGTGCTGATCCTGTTGATCGTGCCGCGGGCGATCCGGATCGTCCGCGAGTACCAACGCCTGATGGTCTTCCGCCTCGGCCGTTCGATCGGCACGAAGGGCCCGGGGCTCGTGATCCTGATCCCGCTGATGGACAAGGCCGTGACCGTCGACCTCCGGGAGCTCTACCTGGAGATCCCGCACCAGACGGCGATCACCGAGGACAACGCCTCCATCTCGATCGACTTCATCGTCTTCTACCGCGTGATCGACGCGGTGATGTCGGTGATCGAGGTCGGGAACTTCGCGGGCGCGGCGCAGAACATCGCGGCGACGACGCTCCGCTCGGTCGTCGGCGACATGGCGCTCGACGACGTCCTCGCGAAGCGCGAGCAGATGAACGAGTTGCTCCGCACGAAGCTCGACGAGGTCACGGAGCGTTGGGGAGTCAAGGTCACGAACGTGGAGATCCGCGAGATCATCCCGCCGCCCACCGTCCAGGAAGCCATGACGCGGCAGATGTCGGCGGAGCGCACACGCCGCGCCGTCGTGACGGAGGCGGACGGAGCGAAGCAGGCCGCCATCACGGTCGCGGAGGGCAACAAGCAATCGGCGATCCTGAACGCGGAGGGCGACCGGCAGGCCGCAATCCTCCGAGCAGAGGGCTTCTCGCTCGCGCTGTCGAAGATCTTCGAGATCGCGCGTGGCCTCGACGCCAACACGATGTCGCTCCAGTACCTCGACGCCCTCAAGCAGATCGGCGCATCGCCGTCGACGAAGTTCGTGATTCCGACGGAGTTCGTCTCGCTGCTCTCCGGCATCACCGGCCAGGCAGCGAAGGCGTTCGGCAACGGCTCGCCCGCGACCAACGGCGAAGCCGCAGCGCAGCTTCCGGAGGGTTCGGGTCAGCCGGAGTCGAAGTGAGGCGACGCCTCAGACGGACTTGAGCCGGACGGGTCCGGCATCGGATGTCTGGAGTTCCTTGCCGAGCAGCGCGCCCTCGAGGAGGAACACCGGGAGCGGGCCTCCCGAGACGATCGGCGCGAGCTCCGGCGCGCGCTTCATCAGCAGCTGATCGGAGAGTTCGGGCCACGTCGCGCCGCCGAGGAGGATCTCCGCGACCGGCGCGCACTCGCGGAGCCGCCCGGCGATGTGCGCGGAGTCGCTCGCGAATCCGGGCCGCGGACGAGACGCCGCTCCCACGCCGAGCGCGAACCCGAGCAGTCCGTGACCGTCGCGCACATGATCCAGCCGCTCGGCGATGTCGAGCGCGACGAGCGCGGCGGGTAGGAGTCCCCCGGAAATCTCAGCGTCGACGACGGGATGTCGCTCCGTTCCCGACAGGACCGGAGCGAGTTCATGTGCGACGACGGTTTCGAGCGTCGTTCGGACCGCGCGGGAAAGACGGTTGCGCAGCGCCGCCGTCTCCCGCCCCATGACCCAGATGTCGACCGAGAGTGCTGCTTCCGCGGTGGAGAGGTCGGCGGCACGCTCGATGGAGGGGTACGGTGCGGCGCCCTCCGCGGCAGCGGTCTCGAGCTTCGCGACCGAGGGGTGGCCTCGCCACTCCGCCGGGATGCGGCGCTCGACGGGGAACCGGATGACGCGGGCTTCCATACAGCTCGTATCGGTGTGCGAGCGCGCAACCTAAGTGCCCGAGTCGGGGGATTTACCGGCGCCCCGTCTGAGCCGTCAGCCGGCAGATGGAGCGCTCGGCGAACGGCTTGAACTCGCCCATCCGAAGGGGCGGCTTCAGCGCGCCGAGCATCCCCGCCAACAACCCGCGGTGGAGCGCCTCCACGAGCTCGCGACGCTCCTCCACCAGCTCGCGGAACGGGCAATCGCGGAGGGAGATGTCGACCGTGCCGGCCTCCCGGCGGCGGAACCGGGGATCGAACCCCGCGCGCGCCATCGCGTCCTGGAGCAGCGCCAGGTTCGGCCCGGCCGGCTGGCGCGCCCCCGGCTTGGGGCTCCCCTGCGCGACCAGGTATTCGCCCCAGTCGTGCGCGAGCTGCTCGGCGCGCTCACGTGCACGCGGGCCGGAAACGAGACCCGTCAGGATCTCCGCCAGGAGCCGGTAGTCGCGGCCCTCGTCCGCTTCCCGCTCGAGCACCGAGTAAAGCGTCTGGGGCCGGCCCACGCCGGAGCTCCTCCGCGTCTCCGTCGCGACGAGGCCTGCCTCCTCCAGTCGGCGGAGATGCGGGCGGAGCGTGTTCGGGTGCAGCTCCAGCCGCGTCGAGATCTCGCGCACCGACACCGCGCGGCCGCTCAACCGCAGGTACCGGTAGAGGCGGAAGCGCGTGTCGTCCGCCAGGGCCTTGTGGACCTCCAGCTCGCCGGAGTCAGGCACGGGACGCTCCCGGGCGGCCGCGTATCATGGATAGGACGGTTTCCACGGTACGAATCAGCATAAGTCGTGCAGAAAGGCTCCCTTGGCCACCACTGAAGAGGTACGCGCGGCGCTCCGGAACGTCCTCGACCCGGAGATCAACCGGCCGATCGAGGACATCGGCATGCTCGAGAACATCGAGGTGGACGGCGGAACCGTCCGCGTCTCGGTGCTGATCACGATCGAGGGCTGTCCGCTCAAGGATCGGATCGAGCACGACGTCAAGCAGGCCGTGATGCCGTTGGCGGGCGTCGAGCGCGTGGAGGTTCCGCTCTCCCCGATGTCGCAGGAGCAGCGGCAGGCGCTGGTGAACAATCTCCGAGGCGCTCAGCCGCAGGCGAACGGGGCGCCCGCCGGAGCGCATCCGCCGGCGCGAACGTTCTTCCAGGACGGCAAGACCACGGTCATCGCGGTCGCATCCGGCAAGGGCGGCGTCGGAAAGTCGAGTGTCACGGTGAACCTCGCAGCCGCGTTGGCAGCGCAGGGCCAGCGGGTCGGAGTGTTGGACGCCGACGTGTGGGGCTTCTCCGTGCCGCGGATGCTCGGCGTCTCCGGCCAGCCGGTCGGCTTCAACGACATGATCCTTCCGCTCGAGTCGCACGGGGTGAAGGTGATCTCCATGGGCTTCTTCGTGCCGGAGGAGACTCCGGTGATCTGGCGCGGCCCCATGCTCCACAAGGCGATCGAGCAGTTCCTCGGCGACGTCTACTGGGGCGAGCTGGACTTCCTGCTCGCGGATCTCCCTCCGGGAACGGGAGACGTCTCCATCTCGCTGGCATCGTTCCTTCCCGGCGCGCAGATGCTCGTCGTGACGACTCCACAGGACGCCGCGCGCAAGGTCGCCGAGCGCGCAGGACGGATGGCGGAGCGAACGAACCTCCGGCCACTGGGCGTGATCGAGAACATGTCCTACTACGTGTGTCCGCATTGCGGGGAGAAGGAGCGCATCTTCGGCGAGGGCGGAGGTCAGGAAGCGGCGACGGCTCTGGGCGTGCCGCTGCTCGCCGAGGTTCCGCTGATGCGTCCGCTGCGTGAGGGAGGAGACTCCGGGACGCCGCTGGTGGTGTCCGAGCCGGACGCGCCCGCGAGCGTCGCGCTGATCGAGGCGGCCGGAAAGATCACCCGGACGGCGAAGTCGCGTGTCGGGAAGCCGCTCTCCATCCGCCCGATGGGTGCCGCCGCGCCGGCCGCCGGGAACGGCCAGAACGGGCACGATGGTCACGCTGGTCACGACCACGCGGCGCATGCCGGCCACGAGGATCACGACCACGCGGCGCATGCCGGCCACGACCACGCCGGCCACGCGCACTAGTCTCGTCCAGACTAGCTCTCCCAGGCCCGCTCGTAGATGGACACGTGTGACCCGCTGTCGTCGGTGAACGGCTCGCGCTCCCAGCCGCCCCACCGCTCCCGGAGCTTCAATCCGGCGATGCGCGCCATCAGGTCGAGCTCCGAGGGCCAAGCGTAGCGGAGCCTTACCGGATACACGCGCACGTCCCCGTCGCGAAGGACGACGTGGCTCGCGTCGATACGCTGTTCCGTCGCGGTGTGGCGTGAGACGTCGAGCTCGACGGCGTCGACGCCGACCTCCGCCGCGCTCACGCTCTGGCCGCGCTGGTAACGCGCGAGATCGGGAACGAAGCACTCGATCACGAAGATGCCGCTCGGTTCGAGGTGCGCGGCGACGTTCTCCATGCACTCGATCTGTTCCGACTGGGTGAGGAGCGCGAAGAACGTGTTGAACACGAGATAGATGAGCTTGAACGTGCCCTCGACCGGGACCTCGGCGAAGTTCCCCATCGTGACGGGGATGTCTGCGCCTCCGGGCTTCCCGCGCAGCTTGGCGACCATCGCGTCGGAGATGTCGACGCCGTGGACGTCGAAGCCTCGTTCCTTCAGCGGGAGCGCGATACGGCCGGTGCCGATGGCGAGCTCGAGGACCTTCGTCGCACCCGACGCCGTCGCGAGGTTGGCGATCGCTTCCACCGTGCCCGCGCTGTCGAGCCGCTCGGTGAACCGCTCGTCGTAGGCGTGGGCGATGCGCTCGCCGTACGTGGATGCGTTGTACTCCTCCATCGCGGGAGCCAAGCAGAGTGCGTTCGGATTCGTCAAGAACATGCGACACAGTCGGCGCGACCCCGGCTTCGATGTCAGACCCTCCGACTACAGTGACGCACGTATGTTCGAGCGTGTGATGCCTTGAGCGAGCTTCGGTCGACGATCGAACAGCTGGCGGCGGAACGCCTGCCGGAACTTCCCGACGCGCGCATCGAAGAGGACTTCGCAGAGTTGCAACGGGCCTGCGAACTGCTTGAGCTCGAGCGGTTGCGGCGCCTCCAGAGATCGACCGGCGACGGCTGTGCGAGCGCGACGGACATCTTTCGACGGCGTCGTGGCTCGCGCATACGCACCATCTGAGCCGCGGCGCTTCGCAGGGCGCGGTCAAGCTCACGGCCCTTGAGAAGATGCCCGAAACGAGACGCGCGCTCGGGGACGGCGACATCGCGATGTCCGCCGTTCGCCTGCTCGTGGATGCACGCGATGCCGAACCTCGCACCTTCGCTGCGAGCGAGTCGGATCTCGTCGACGCCGGCAAGTCGCCACTCGATCTCGGACCTTCAGAAGGTGATGGCCTTCTGGCGGCAACGCGCCCAGCGCAAACACGGGCACGACAGCGTGGAGCGCCTGCGCGAACGGCGTTCGTTCCACGCGTCGAGGACCTTCCTCGGGATGGTCCGAGTCGATGGGGACCTCGATCCGGAAACGGGCGAGACGCTCCTGACCGCGCTCGGGGCGGCCCTCGACGCAGAAGCACGCTCTCGGACCGACGAGGACACCCGCTCCCCTGCGCAGCGGAGGGCCGACGCCCTCGGAGAGGTGTGCCGCCAACGGCTCGACCTTGCGAATCGACCGAACGTCGGCGGAGAGCGACCGCACATGACAGTGACCGTCGACGTCGAGGCGCTGAAGTCTGACGGCGATGCAGAGTTCGACCGAACGGGCCCGGTCACTGGAAGGATCGCGTGCGACGCATCGATCATGCGCGTCGTCATGTCAGCTCGCTCGGAGCCCCTGGATGTGGGTCGCCGTACGCCCGTGATTCCACCGTCGATGCGGCGGGCCGTGATCGTCCGCGACCGGCGATGCCGCTTCCCGGGCTGTGACAGTCCCCACACGTGGTGTGACGCTCACCATGTGCAGCACTGGGCTGATGGCGGACCGACCGCCATGTCGAACCTGCTCCTGCTGTGCCGCCGGCACCACCGCCTGATCCATCGACCACGCGGCTTCACCGTCGAGATCATCGACTGCCGACCGGTGCTCCGAAGACCCGACGGCAAGATCCTCGAGGACCGCGCTCCCCCGTAGGCCCGTTACCCCTTCGCCAGGAGCCAGAGGTACGGGACCATGTGGTCGCCTTCGAGCTGATCCTCGACGGTCGCCTCGACGATCGTGAAACCGGCAGCGCACGAGCGCGATCGTCGTCTCCTCGTCGAAGTGGCTGAAGTACATCGCCGCGCCGAGCCAGTCGCCCGTGACTGCGGGCTCGTCGCCCGCCTCGACGCTGATCAGGAGCACGCCGTCGGCTTTCAGCCGGCGATGGATCGCGTGGAACAGTGCCGCGTGCTCATCACGCGGGACGTGGTCGATCGCGTAGAACGAGAACACGGCGTCGAACGACGCATCGGGAAACTCTGCGGCCGTCAGATCGGCGGGGACGAACTCCCCCTCCGGAACGTTCGCGCGTGCGAGCTCCACTTGCGCAGCGGAGATGTCCACGCCGGTGAAGCGATGATGCTTCACGACCTCGCGGCCGACGGAACGCCGGCGCCGCAGCCCAGGTCCAGCACAGACGCGTCGGCTGGAAGCTCCGCCAACACGCGCCGCACCCAGCGCATGCGTGGCCATGGTTCCTCGCCTTCGAGCTCCGCGTAACGGAGCGCCACGCGGTCGTAGCCCTTCTCCACGACGCGCTTCGCGGCGTCGTCGCTCATTCCGACTCCGTGACCGGCTGCCCCCGCTCGTCGTCGAGATCGAGATCACCCGGCCCGGCGCGGCGTCGCGCCTGGATCGCCCACACGATCAGCGTGACGATGCAGATCGTGGCGACCGTCAGTCCGGTCCACTGGCTCCCGGTCAACCCGAAGAACCGTTTGTCCACCCGCAGGAAGTCGGTCACGACGCGCACGCTCCCGTACCAGGCGCCGAATAGCAGCGTCAGCACACCAACCTTCCGCGGACTGAGGTTCAACCCGTACAGCACCAGGAACAGGATCAACGTGCTGACCAGGTCGTACAGCGCCGTCTGGTGCACTCCCACGCCGTGCGCCAAGACCTGGCCGCTCGCCCCGAACATCGTCGCTCCGTTGTGCGTCACGACGATCTGTTGTGCGCCGTTCAGGAGATCCTCCGCGCAGCGACCGGCCGAGCATCCGTACGGCGGCGCGAGGTTCCCCCCCTGATACTGGAACGCGAGCGCCCAGCTCGTCGGCTTTCCGAGGTGGTCGCCGATGATCAGGTCTCCGATCCGCCCGACCGCGATGCCGAACGCGAGCCCGATCACGGCGCCGTCCATCACCTGGAAGAACCGGTAGCCGTGCCGGCGCATGATCGGGATGTTCACGATGATCGCCCCGGCGATCCCTCCCAGGAGCGAGATCCCCCCTCGATACACCGCAAGCATGTCGCCGATCGAGCTGAACTCCGAGTAATGCGCGATCACGTAGAACAGCCGCGCGCCGACGATCGCTCCGACCAGCGCCCAGAACACCATCGAGTTGATGTGGTCGACGGCGACGCCTCGCCTCGGACCCTCGCGAGACAACCACCACGCACCGAGGAGGAATCCCACCGCGATGCCGAGCCCATGCGGCGAGATCGCGAAGGACGAGCCGATGTGGATGCGGTCGAGGACCGGCCATCCGATCGCCGAGAGGAGGGAGAGCATCGGCTGCCGAGTCTAGCGGCGGCCTCTCCGTTCCGCGGACCGGCAGAGCCAAGCCCCGGATCGGAGAGCTACCACTCCGCCGGCTCGGGCGACATCAGCACGCCGACGGCTCGCCCGAGCAGCAGTCCGCCCAGGACGTCCGACGGATAGTGCACGCCGAGATACGTGCGCGAAGCGCCGACGAGCAGGGGAACCCCCAACAGCGCGCGGCGGGACGCCGCGGGCAGCTCGAGCTCGCGCGAGGCGGCGGTGACGAAGGCCATCACGGTTGCCGGATGGCTGCTCGGCCACGACGTCCCCTGGGGGCGGGCGATCAGCAGCCGGAACTCTCCGTCGGGATATGCGTCATACGGACGCGGGCGACCGAACGTCTGCTTCGTCGCCTGTCCGACCGCCCACATGGATGCCGCCGCGAAGATTCCCCGCTCGGCCGCGCTGCGTTCTCCGAGGACGGCAAGGCTCGCGGCGGCGGCGCCTGAGGCGTAGAGCGATCCGAGCTCGGTGACGGAGGCGAAGAAACGATCCGCGGCCGGGCCGGAGCCGCGATTCACGATCCGGAACAACGCGATGTCGACGCGCCTCCCCGCCTTCGTGGAGGAGAGCAACCCGATCGCCAACGCGCCCGCGGTCAGCGCCCCCGCGGACAGCGCGCGGCGAACGTTCATCGGGCGCCGTCCTCGATCTGCCGCTTCTGCGCGAGCGCTCCGTGACGGAGCGCGAGTCCGGCTCCCCCGATCATCCGAAGGCTCCGCGCGGCGAGCTTTCCGAGCGGTCCTCCTCGGAAGCGATAGTTCACCTGGTGCTCGAGCCGGCTCCGGTTCCCGGCGAGCGGGTCGATCCGGGTCGTCACGACCGCATCGATCAGTCCTCCGAGCCGCACGCGACCGATTCGCGGCGGGTCGAGCTCCAGGACCTCGGCGGGAACCTGTGCGTGGACGCTGATCAGTCGCAACACCGTCGTGTACCGGCTCCCCTCGCGGACGCCCTCCGGCGGGACGCCCTCCACGGACTCGATGTGGCGATCCCACAGCGGAAGGTTCCGCGGGTCGGAGACGATCTTCCACACGCGCTCGGGCGGCGCGTCGATGTCGATGGAGGCGCGGACGACGGTCATCGGCGCGCAACCGTACCGCTCGACCACCCCTCCCACCACGTAACGAGCTCCGTGCGGAGCCGCAACAACACGTCCTCCGCGGCGGAGGTTCTGATCTCGCCCAGCGCTCGGAGGGCGCGCTCGGGCCCCGACGCGATCCGACCCGGAACGAACGCGTCTGCCCGTCCCGCGAGGAATGCTCCGACCATCGAGCGCGCGCGCCACGAAGAGCCGGCATCGATCTCGAGCGAGACCTCGAAGGACGGCCCTGCGCCGGCGGCGCTCAAGAGCTCGCTCGCGGCCGTCACGAGAACCTCGCCCCGCTCGATCGCGAAGGACACCGGGATCACCACCGGCCGGCGCTCCCCGGACCGCACGGCCAACGCTCCGACGCCGCCGCGCTCGAGGCCCGCGATCACCGCGGACGGAACTCCGACGAACGCGAACCGCTCGCGGTCGGTCTCCGCGGCGAACGCCTCGAGGCCGGCGACGTCGCGACGCTCGGGCCACGTCCCCCAACGAGACGCGACGGCTCCTTCCTGGATCACGACACCGCGCTCGAGGGAGATCTCCGCGAAGAGTCGCCCCGGCGGCGTCCAGGCGAGCGGAACGCGCCGTGCGTCGATCGCGTATCCGGCGAAGAATCGCGCGTTGCGGACCGTGAATGCGCGCGAGGCGCGGACGATCTCCCGCGTCCGGGGGATCGACGCTGCCCACGTCTCCGGGTCGAGCGCATCGTGCCGCGTCACGGAGCCGGTGAACGAGACGGCGTTCGCTCCGTCCCGCACCAGGGCCGCGACGAACGGGTCACGCTCCCACACGCGCGCCTTGACGGATCTCCGAGCCGTCGTGACCCACAGCCTCTCCGCCGACATCGAGTAGACGAGCGGCGTGACGTGCAGGCTCCGGCGCGCCGCGACCGCCAGGCGGGCGAACGTTCCGCGCTCCAGGATCTCCTGCGCGCGCACCGGGAGCGGCGCGTTCACTTCGCGTCTCCCGTGAGCGACGCCGTCGCCGGGAACGCCGTCATCAGGACCGTCCACACGCCGTGGCAGAGGAGGCTCGCCAGCACGCCTCCGCTCCACAGCGCCAGCGCGGTCCACAGCGCGCCTCCGACGATGGCCGCGGCGATGATCGCGAGGTTGGCGCTCGCGACGTTGACGCCGATGAACGCGGCAAGTGTCCAGAGGGCGCCGGTGACATCGCCTTGCGCGTCGGCGAGGTGGGCCTGGACGAACCCGCGCCAGAAGAGCTCCTCCCCCGTCACGACGACGACGCCACCGAGCAGGATGGCCGCCCACAGCGGGAGTCCGCGCCGAGCGCCGTACAGAGAGGAAGCATGTCGATCGAACGCGGGCCAGGGTCCACGCACGATGGCGACGAACAGCCGCGTCGCGACGTAGAACACGAGTCCGGACCCGACGCCCACCACCGCCGCCGTGGGGGCGGAGACTTCCGACGCGACCGTGACGCCCTCGATGAGCGCGATCGCCCCGAGGAACGTCATCGCTCCGGCCATCAGCGTCCAGATGCTTCCGCGGCCGGTCGCGACGAGACGCCACGCGAGCGCCTCGATGGCCGCGCCGAGCGCGACGAGGACGGGCGTCATCGCGGCGGGAGGAAGCGAACCTTCGCCGCGAGCTCCGCGGTGAGCGCGGTGATCACGGCGAGATAGAAGAAGCCGGTAGCGGCCTGCACCGCCGTCGCGCGCGCTCCTTTGAGCGTGAGCCGGATCATCACGGCGATGAGCGCGGTCGCTCCCGTCATGCCGAGCGCGATCCACGAGGCGAGGCCCGCGGTCGTGAGGAGCGGATTGAACTCGTTCGACGCGCCCGTCGGGCCGAACCCACCGAGGATGATCGCGAGCGCCTCCAGCACCACGGCGACGATGAGAGCGATCGTCGAGCGGTCGATCGGCTGCCGAGAGAGGCCGCGGTCGGTCAGGTACCAGTGGCCGAGCAACAAGCCGTCGAGCGTCGAGCCGAGGAAGGCGGCACCGGCGAGCAGCTGGAGTGCCGCGACGCCGGCGGAGCCCTCCGCGGTCCCCGCGAGCGCGACCAGCATCCCGACGCAGAGCGCCACGCTGACGAAGCCGACGATCCGGGCTGCGCGGTCCGCGCGGGCGTACAGGAGCAAGATCCATACGAGCATCGAGGCCGCGACGGCCGCGGAGAGCCACAGCCCCCAGCGTCCGGCGTCGCTCGACGCCGTCAATCCGGCGGCAACGGACCTCCACCCCGCGAGGGACAGGATCAGCAGCACGACTCCTGTCAGCTTGAAGAACCCGCGCTTCACCTCTCCCCACAGCGGGGAGAGGAACAGCCACGTCGCCGCTCCGGCCACGGTCTCCGCCAGAACGAGCGCAACGACGCCTGCAGGTCCGGTCACGCCGGAGAGCCTACCGAGGGCACTCCGCGACGAGTCGATGGCGGAAGCGTGACGAGCAGCGCCGGCGTGATGACGACCGCGAACGCTCGCGCACCCGGTAGGCTGGCTCGCTCATGGCCGACTGGCGAACCTACGACGACGCGGCCGCGGAGTACGTGCAGGTCTGGGAACCGCTGACCGCCGGCGCCGCGCACGACCTCGTCGAGCTCGCGGAGCCGAACGCCTCCGAGCGGCTCCTCGACGTCGGAACCGGTGCGGGCGTCGTCCTCCAGGAGGTCGAGGAGGCGACCGGCGGAGCGGAGCTTGGCGTCGGCGTCGACCCGTCGGTCCCGATGCTCGAGGCGGCGCGTCGAGCCAGGCCGCTCGTCAGGGTCGTGGCCGCTGATGTGATCGATCTTCCATTCCGCGACGCGACGTTCGACGTCGTCACGTCGAACTTCGTCCTCCACCACTTCGCCGATCACCGCACGGCGCTGTTCGACATGCTCCGCGTCCTGAAGCGCGGCGGCCGGATGGCCCTGTCCGTCTGGGGACCGAACTCCGACGAGTACCACAAGACGTGGAACGAGCTCGTCGAGGCCGAGGTCGGTCCCGAGCTGCTCGCCGACGCGATCGCGAAGGCGGCTCCAGGCCGGGAGCGTTACCAGGAGCGGGAGCGGTTCGAACAGGATCTCTACGACGCGGGCCTCCGGCACCTCCGCGTGGAGACGCGGGAGTACCGGCGCCACATCCCGCTGCACGACCTCATCCGCCAGTTGGAGATCGGGGGCCTCGGGCGATTCGTGCGTTCGATGCTCGGAGACCGAGAGTGGGCCGAGTTCCGCGGGCGCGCCGAGCGCACGTTCGTCGAACGATTCGCCGATCCGCTCACCGACTTCAACGACGCGTATCTCGCGCTCGGCATCAAGCCCGTCTAACGGAAACCCGACCACCCTTCCCTCCCCCTGGTCTCCGCCGGGGCGTACCTTCGTCCTACTCCCCGCTTCAGTCGCGGATGCTCCCGGCCGATACAACCCCTGGGAGGAGTGCGCACGCTCGAGGGGTGCCATGGCAAGGGCCGTCGCCGTTTCGCTGACCCGTCAGGTCGTAGGCCGTCTCGCGGCGGTCCTGCTGTTGGCCGCCGGCGCCGTTTCCATCCTCACGGCGCCGTTCGAACCCGCCGGCAACCGGCTCCCGATCATCGCGCTCGGCGCGGCCGCGACGATGATCGGCGCGTGGGCGTGGCGAGCTCCGTGGGACCGCTGGTCGCGTGAAGCCTCGCTCTGGCTGCTGTTCCCCGCGTTCACCCTGATCGGGCTCGGCCAGATCCTGGGCGGAGTGGACCCGTACACGTTCGCGATCTACTTCATGGTGATCTTCGCCTGGATCGGCGTGTGTCACCGGCCGTGGACGTCGCTCCGCATCGCCCCGCCCGCGACGGTCGCGTACGTGCTGCCCCTCGCCCTCTCGCCGCACGGCCCGACGGCGTACGCCTCCGTTCCGCAGGTGATCGCGCTCTGCGTCATCGTCGGAGAGGCGCTCGCACGCCTCCCGAACCGCCTGCGCCGCTCCGAGGAGATCGACCTCCGGCGCATGTCCGACATGAAGGCCCTCGTCGCCGCGACCGAGGAGCTCGCGCGCCAGACCGTTCCGACCGAGGCCGCCGATCTGGTGTCGCGTCTCGGCATCGACATCTTCCATGCGAGCGCGGCGCTCGTGCTGCTTCGCGGCGACGGCGACACGTTCGTGACGACGGGCTCTCGGAGGTGGCAGGAGCCCCCGCTCAGCGTCTCCAAGGGGCAGGAGCCGCTGATGGAGTACGCCATGTCCCGCGGCACGGCGGTCTCTGCCCCGTGGATGAGCTCGCACGGCCCGCTCTCCGGATCCGGCGGGTTCCGAACCGTGCTGTTCCTCCCCCTCCGCGGGTCCGCCGCGCCAATCGGCGCGCTGGCGCTCGGGTTCGACCGCGACGCCGCATCGCTCGATCCGTTCGCGAACTACCTGGCCCTGACGTTCGCGACGCAGGCGGGCCTTGCGTTCGAACGGCTCGAGGTCACGAAGCTCCTGCTCGACGCCTCGCTCCGCGACGAGCTCACCCGCCTCGGGAACCGCCGCCGCGTGGAGTCGGGTCTGCGCGAGCTCGACCGCGGAGACGCCGTGATCTTGTTCGACCTCGATCATTTCAAGGAGCTCAACGACACGCAGGGCCACGCGGCCGGCGACGCGGCGCTGCGCGCGTTCGCGGCTCACCTCCGGCGCGCGCTCCGGGAGGAGGACTGGGCCGCCCGGTACGGAGGCGACGAGTTCCTCGCGGTGCTCCGCGGAGCCGCCGAAGACGCGCACCACATCATCGAACGGCTGACCGAGACGTGGCGGGAAGCGGATCCGCCGACCACGTTCACGGCCGGGGTGGCGCTCCACTGGGATGGAGAATCGCCGGCGGAAACGCTCGCCCGCGCCGACCGGGCGCTCTACGAGGCCAAGCGCGGGGGCCGCGACCGGGTCCGGTTCGCCGAAGCAACTGCCTGATCCACCTGGTGCATACCTGCGATCGTCCGGCGAATGTTTCTGCTTGCGTTTATAGCACTTCCGCTATGGTCACCTAATCCGGCCGCAGGCTATAGCAGCTTTGCTATACTGACTTCGGAATGGGTGGCAAGCTCATCAGAGAAGCGCGGCGACGCGCGGGCGTCAGCCAGGCGGAGCTGGCACGCCGGATCGGAACGACCCAGTCCGCGGTCGCGCGGCTGGAGCGAGGCAACACCGAACCCAGCCTGAAGCGCGTCCGTGAGATCCTTCGGGCGCTCGGGCTCGATCTCACGGTCGGCATCGTTCCGCTCGACGACTCCGACTGGCTCGACGCGAAGGCCAACCTCAAGCTCGACGTCGATGCTCGAGTCCGTCAGAACGAGCAAGTCCTGCGCATCGCCCGAAGTGCCCGGAGGCAGGCCAAGAGGCAGGCCGAGAGGCCGACGAAGAAGCAGGCGGAAGGTGTCGGCGGATAGTTTGGGGCCCGAACTCGACGTCGGGCGGATCCTCGAGGTCTTCCACAACCACGACGTGCGGTTCGTACTGATCGGTGGCTTCGCGGCGCTCCTCCACGGGTCTCCCTACACCACGACGGACGTCGACCTCGTTCCCGAACGAAGCACGGCGAACCTGGACAGGCTCTCCGCCGCGCTCCGTGAGTTGCATGCGCGCGTGTGGACATCCGGGGAGCCGGAGGGAGTCGCGTTCGATCACGACATGCGCTCGCTCGCTGATGTGAACGTCTGGAATCTCGTGACGGACGCGGGTCGTCTCGACATCACGTTCTCGCCGTCGGGAACGGCCGGCTTCGACGACCTGTCGCGCGACGCCGAATCGATGGTCGTGGTCGATGTGCCCGTGCCCGTGGCCTCGCTCGCGGACGTGATCCGGTCCAAGGAAGCCGCCGGGCGCGAGAAGGATCGCCTGGTCCTTCCGGTGCTCCGGCAGATCTTGCTGGAGACGTCTCCGCAAAGATGAGGAGGAACAGATGAAGGTCGGCATCCTCGGTACGGGCTCCGTCGGTCGCGCTCTCGCCGAGGGCTTCGTGAGGATCGGCGACGAGCCGATGATCGGAACACGCGACGTGGCGGCGCTGATGGCGCGGACGGAACCGCCGCGTCCGGGCGCGGTGCCGTTCTCCACGTGGCACGAGGAGCATCCCGAGATCGCCGTCGGCTCGTTCGCCGACGCGGGACGCCACGGAGAGATCCTCGTGAACTCGACGGCGGGCACGGCGTCGGTCGACGCGATTCGTGCGGCCGGCGCGGAAAGCATGGACGGCATGATCGTGATCGACACGGCGAACCCGCTCGACTTCTCGAGCGGCTTTCCGCCGTCGCTGTTCGTCTCCAACACCGATTCCCTCGCGGAGACGATCCAGCGGGAGTTCCCACAGATCCGCGTCGTGAAGGCGTGGAACACCGTCACCGCGGCGCTGATGACGAACCCGAAGCTCGTCGCCGACGGCGAGCATTCCCTGCCGATGTGCGGGCACGACGCCGTGGCGAAGGCGAGCGTCACAGAGCTCCTCGGCCGGTTCGGATGGACCGACGTGATCGATCTGGGCGACCTCACCGCCGCTCGGGCGATGGAGGCGTATCTCCCGATCTGGCTCCGCTACATGCAGGCGGTCGGGACGCCGTTGTTCAACACGAAAGTCGTGCGGTAGCACGCGAAGGCGCGCTCTGCAGCGCGCGAAGCTCTGCTCAGACCGCGCGCCGGTACAGCCGAACGGAGATCGGCACGAAGATCACCACGATGCCGGCGATCCACGCGATCGCCGCGATCACGTCTCCGCGCGCGGGTAGCCCCAGGCAGAGGTCACGCACGGCGTTCACCGTCGCGGTCACGGGCTGGTGGTTCGCCCAGACCTGCAGCCACCCCGGCATGCTCTCCGTCGGCACGAACGCCGAGGAAGCGAACACGAGCGGCGCGAGCACCGGGAACGCAGCCGCCTGCGCGGTCTCCGGATCACCCACGGCGAGGCCCACCGTCGCGAAGATCCAGGACATCGCGTAGCCGAACCCGAGCGCCAGCACGACGCTGAACAGGAAGGCCGGGATGCCGCCGTGGATGCGGAACCCGACGATCACACCCACGACGACCATGAGCACGTACACGAAGACGTTCCGGGCGAGGTCCGCGAACGTGCGCCCCGTGAGCACCGCGGAACGCGCCATCGGGAGGGAATGGAACCGTTCCAGGAGCCCCGACTTCATGTCCGTTGCAAGTCCGATCGCGGTCGCCAGGGACCCGAACACCACCGTCTGCACGAAGACGCCCGGCATCAGGTAGTCCACGTACGGGAATCCCTTGTAGTCGCCGATCGCGCCGCCGAAGACGTAGCGGAACATGATCACGAACACGATCGGCTGGATCGTCGAGAACACGAGCAGCTGTGGCACCCGCCGGTACGCGATCAGGTTCCGCTGAGCGATCGCGAACGCGTCACGGGCACGACTGCCCAGGGAGCGAGGGATCCGCGTGATCTCGCGGGTCGGAACGTTCACCGCCGTCGCACTCATGCCGCCCCTCGCTTCGATCGGGCTCCGTCCTGTGGAACCTCTTCCTCCTCGGCCACGGCCTCCGCCTTGTGCCCCGTCAGCGACAGGAACACGTCGTCGAGGCTGGGTTCGCGCACGTTGAGCTTCGCGGGCGCGAGGTCCTCGGCGTCGAGGAGGCGAAGCGCCTCCATCAGCAGGTGCGAGCCGTCCTCGCTGGAGATCCGCACCGCGGAACCCTCGCGCTCGGGATGTGCATCCTGGATCCTTGCCAGGAGCTGCGCGGCTCGCTCCGCGCGATCGGTGTCTGAATACTCCATCTCGACCACCGTGCTCCCGAGCTCCGCCTTCAGGGCATTCGGTGAGTCGTTGGCGATGACGTGTCCCCCGTCGATCACTGCGACGCGCTCGGCGAGCCGATCCGCCTCCTCGAGGTACTGCGTCGTCAGCAGGACCGTGGTGCCGTCGGCGACGAGCTCGCGGATCATCTCCCACAGGGCGTTGCGGCTCTGGAGGTCGAGCCCGGTCGTCGGCTCGTCGAGGAAGAGCACGGGAGGCTTCGGAACGAGCGCCGCTGCGACGTCGAGCCGCCGCCGCATGCCCCCGGAGTACGTTCGCAGCGGACGATCGGCCGCGTGCATGAGGTCGAACCCCTCGAGGAGCTCCGTCGCCCTCGACGCGATCAGCGGCCTCGGAAGCTGGGCGAGGAGCCCGATCAGGCGGAGGTTCTCCCGGCCCGTGAGGTTCGGGTCGACCGCCGCGCTCTGTCCGGCGAGCCCGATGCTGAGGCGCACGGCCTCCGGGTCGCGCTCGACGTCGTGGCCGAGAACCTCCGCGCGCCCGGCGTCGGCCGGAAGGATGGTCGAGAGGATCCGCACCGCGGTCGTCTTGCCGGCGCCGTTCGGCCCGAGCAAACCGAACACCGTCGCGGGCGGCACCTGGAAATCGACGCCGTCGAGCGCGGCGAGGTCTCCGAAGCGCTTCTTGAGTCCTTCGACGAGGATCGCGGCTGCGCTCATGGCGGGACATCCTCCCACCCGATACTTTGAATCGTCAAGTATCCGAGAGCTGAACATTCCGAGAACTGGAGTTTCGGAGCCGAAGCGCGTACGATGGGGCTGTGAGCCGATCCGATCCCAAGCGCGCCGTCGCGAGCGACGTCTGGCGGAGCATGCTGCAGTTCGCCTTCATGCATCAGAGTCGCAGATGGATGTCGGACGCGCGGGAGATGGGTCTCACTCCCGGACATATGAAGGCGCTGATGGTCCTGCAGCCCGGGGAGCTCCGACCGATGGGCGGCCTCGCGGACGCGATGGGCTGCGACGCCTCCACGTGTACCTGGCTCGTCGATCGTCTCGAGGAGCGCGGCCTCGTGGAGCGCCGTCCCTCCACCAAGGACCGCCGGGTCAAGGCCGTCGTCCTCACCCCGGCCGGCGTCGAGATGAAGGAGAACGTCCACGAGCGGATGTACGAGCCTCCGCCGGATCTCATCGCGCTGGATCGGGAGTCGCTGGAGACGCTCCGCTCCGCCCTGCACAAGCTGCCCCGTTCCGCCTCCGACACGCCCGCCGCCGACTCCGCCTAAGCCCTTCGCGGCGTCGGTAGACTCCGGCGCGTGGCCGTGGTGAGCCTCCGCCCTCCGCTTCGAGACCTCGCGGGCGGGACATCCGACGTCGAGGTCCAGGGCTCGTCGCTGATCACCGTCCTGCGCTCTCTCGAAACCGAACATCCGAAGATCGTCGGCTGGGTGCTCGACGAGCACGGGCTTATCCGCCGTCACGTCAACGTCTTCGTCAATGGAGAGATGACGCGGGAGGATCTCCCGCTCGCGCCGGGAGACCACGTCCACGTGGTCCCCTCGATCACCGGAGGTTGCTGATGAGCGAGCTCCTCGTCGGAACCAAGAAAGGCCTGTTCGTGCTCCGTGGCGATCCGGGCCGCGCGTTCTCGGTCGTGCACCGCGTCTTCGCCGGCGACGTCGCGGAGTTCGCGGCCCGCGACCCACGGACCGGCCGCGCGTTCGCGAGCGTGACGTCGGGTTTCTACGGACCGCGCGTCTTCTGGACCGACGACCTGACGGCGGACGAGTGGAAGCAGTCCGAGGGACCCGCCTTTCCGCACGGGAGTGAGAGCTCGATCGAGCGGACGTGGATGATCAAGCCGGGCGAAGCGCCCGGACAGCTCTGGGCGGGCGTCGCGCCGGCGTCGCTGTTCGAGTCGCGCGACGACGGCGAGACCTGGGAGGTGAACGAGCCGCTGCTCAAGGAGCGGGAGTCGAGCACGTGGAACCCGGGCGCCGGCGGGCTCGCGCTCCACTCGATCTGTCCGTGGCCTGGAGATCCGCAGAAGCTCGCGATCGGCATCTCCGCGGTCGGTGTGTGGATCACCGAGGATGGCGGAGCGAGCTGGCGGACGGGGTATCCCGGTCTCGTTCCGGAGTACATGCCGGAGGATGCGCGCGAGGGATCGAACGCGCTCTGCGTCCACAACATGCACCGCGCCGCGCTTCGGCCCGAGAGGCTCTTCATGCAGTTCCACGGGGGCGTGTACCGCTCCGACGACGCCGGCTCGACGTGGAACGACATCCGTGCGGGACTCTCGAGCGACTTCGGGTTCCCGCTCGCGGTCGATCCGGCGGACCCCGACAGCGCCTACGTGATCCCGCTCGTCGGCGCGGAGGACCGGACGACGCCCGGTGGCGCGGTGAAAGTCTGGGAGACGCGCGACGCGGGCGAGACGTGGACGGATCGGTCCGCCGGCCTGCCGCAGCAGAACGCGTACCTGACGATCCTGCGTCAGGCGCTCGGGACGAGCGGCGAGGGAGACGAGTTGCAGCTGTATTTCGGCGCGGAGTCCGGAGAGGTCTTCGGCTCCGCGGACGCCGGCAAGACTTGGTTCGAGGTCGCGCGGAGTCTTCCGCCGGTGACGTCGGTCAGGGTCGCTTAGGTCGGCAACCGGAGGTTCCCCATCCCGCCATCGACACCGAGCACCGTGCCGGTGGTCGAGCCGGAGAGCGGACTCGCGAGGTAGACGATCCCGTTCGCGACCTCCTCGGCGGTGACGAGCCTCCCGATCGGCTGACGGCGTTCGAGCGCCACGCGTTCCGCGTCCGGGTCGTCCGCCGCGTCGAGGAGCCTCCCGACCCAGGGCGTGTCCGCCGTTCCGGGAGCGACCGCGTTGACGCGGATGCCCTCCTTGATGTGGTCCGCGGCCATCGCGAGCGTCAAGGAGTAGAGCGCTCCCTTCGAGGCCGAGTAGAGCGCACGGTTCGGAACGCCGACGACGGCGAGCACCGAGCTCGTGTTGACGATCGCGGCGTGCTCGGAGTGCCGCAGGAGCGGCAGCGCCGCGCGCGTCACGCGGACGGCTCCAATCAGGTTGACGTCAAGGACGTGGTGCCACTCCGCATCGTCATCGGCCGTGACGTCGCCGATCGCGCCGATCCCGGCGTTGTTGACCAGGACGTCCAGCCGGTCGAGCTCACCGAGCGCCGCCTTGACGGCGACGTAGTCGGTCACGTCGGCGATGAGCCGGCGCGCCCCGTCCGGAGCTGCGGATGGCTCGCGGTCGAGCACCGCGACCTCCGCCCCGCGATCGAGGAGGAGCGCAGCCGTCGCGGCTCCGATCCCGGAGCCTCCGCCCGTGACGAGCCCCGCGAGGCCCTCGAACTCCCTCAGAGCTCGCAGCCCTCGCCCTTCGCGTTCGAGACCGCGGTGCCGGTAATCGTGCACTCCGTGTGCGCGCCGGCGATGCTCTCGAACGCGCCGTGGACGAAGGACGGTTCCACCATCAGCCCGATCGTCGCCACGGAAACGAAGATGCTACGAAGTCTCATTCCGACATCCCCTCGTGCTCTGCCGCTTCCCCACGGAGCGAGGCTAGCCGGGACTCGTTCGAGCCCGCAAGCCCGTTCCGGGTCGGGTGCACCGTCCACCGGGTAGATTCCGGGCCTGATGGGCTTCTTCAGGGTGATCCTCCGTGGCCGCGAAACGGCCACGGCATCGGCGTCCGGCACCCACCGGGCAGCATTTCCTCGGTCGCCGCGCCGCAGCTGAGGTCGTCCGGCGCGCCCGCTTCGGCGGGAGCGACCTGGTCGTCGAGATCGGGGCCGGCCGCGGCATCCTCACGTCCGAGATCTCGTCGCGTTGTGGCCGCGTCCTCGCCGTCGAGCTGGACGCGGTGCTCGCGCGGCGACTCCGGAACCGGTTCGAGTCGACGCCCAACGTCACGATCGCGCACGGCGATGCGCTCGTGATCCGGTACCCGGCTCAGGCGTTCCGCGCCTTCGGGAACGTGCCGTTCGGCATCACGAATGCCCTGATTCGCCGCCTGCTCTCCGAATGTGCGCTGACGCGCGGCGACCTGATCGTGCAGGAGGACGTCGCGCGCGAGCTCACGAGCGCGCGGCCGCGGAGTCTCCTCGCGCTCTCGGCCTCTCCATGGTGGCGACTCGAGCGCGGTCACCGACTGCCGGCGCAGCTGTTCCACCCACGCCCGAGCGTCGACGCGTCGGTCCTGACATTCACGAGACGCGAGAAGCCGATGCTCCAGGAACGCGACCGCCCATCGTATCTCCAGGTTGTTCGCGTCGCGTTCGGGAACGCGGGAGCCCCGTTGCCGAGGTCGCTCTCCTCCGTCGCCCGATCACGCGAGACCCGCGGAGCGCTTCGCGAGATCGGGGTCGGTCCATCGGCGAGAGCGGTCGACCTCCGCACCGAGGACTTCGTCGCGCTCTCGCGGGCGCTCGGCCGGCGAGAGCTCAGTCGAGCGAGATGACGCGGAACGCTTCGGCGTGCTCGACGCCGATCTTCTTGCCGGTCTCGACCGCATCCTTCGGCAACCACTCCTCGAAGAAGCCGAGGAGGTCGCCCTCTACCTGACTCCGATGCGCGGCGAGCGCTGCGATCTTCGTGTCCATGAGCCCGGTGATGTCCTCGTAGCGGTTCGGCTCGTTCGTCCACCCCAGCCAGACCTTCGGAACGTTCCACGGCTCGAGGCCGTCGACGAGCTGTTCGGTGAAGAAGTGGGGGTTACCGGCGCCGGGGAACACTCCGTCGAGCGCGACGGCGCCGGCGGTGCGGTGATCCGAGTGGTTGAAGTACCGGTCCTCGAAGAACCACGCCGTCGGATCGCACGTCAGCATCGCTCCCGTCCGGGTGTACGAGCCATCCCGTGTGGTGCCTGCCACGGAACGCGAGCCACCGTCCCCGGCTGTTCGCCCGGGCAGAGCCCGCGCCCACGAAGGTAATCGTGAGGACGCACACGAACGCGACAATGCTCCGCGCGGGAGAGCTCACGACGATACGACTCGATCATGGGCTAGAAGTTCCACGTCAGCGGGCGACCGCCGTCGCACTCCACGGAAGAACGATGTAGCCGATGATCAGGACGGCCGTCACCCGGCCACGATCCTCGGCCATCCCTCTCGAGCAGCCGTCCTCAACGACTCGACACCTCATCCCGATACGTAGGGAATGGGGGTGATTCGGCTCACGCGTGCATTCCTCGCTCCCATTCTGGTCTGCCTCTTGTGGTGCCTGGCGTCCGCGGGATCGATTGCCGGCGCATCGCCCCAGGTGACGTCGTGGACAGGGACCGGAACCCTCTCG
>JBJMLN010000004.1:0-5422 GCA_045805285.1 Actinomycetota bacterium
AGGACCTCGAGGCCTTCGCCGCGACCAAGCGCAAGCGAACGTGAGGCGCGTCCTCACGCTGATCCGGCACGGCCGCGTCGATTTCGACGCTCGGGACGCGTTCCGGGAGACGGCCCGCGGCGGCCAGTGGGATCCGCCGCTCGGAGAGGAGGGACGCGAGCAAGCGCGTCTCCTCACAGCGCGGCTCGAGGCGTCGAAGCCGTTCGCCGCGATCTGGTGCTCTCCGTTCCGCCGCTGCGTGGAGACGATCGAGCCGTACGCGAGTGCCGTCGGAGCGGACGTCCGCTACGACGAGCGACTCGGAGAGGTGTTCGCCGGGGAGTGGGAGGGCCTCTCGTTCGAGGAGATCGTCGCGACCGACGACGAGCTGTCGGAGAAGTTCCGCGACCAGGAGGCGATGTTCGCGCTCGCGCCCGGCGGCGAGTCCGGCGCCGAGCTCCGCGCGCGCGTGATCCCCACCGTCGAGGAGCTCCTCTCCACAACGGAAGGTGACGTCGCGATCGTCGCGCACGGTGGCGTGATCAACGCCTACGTGGCGACGCTCCTTTCGCTAGCCCAGGACATGTTCTTCCTCCCGGACAACACCTCGATCAACACGGTCGTCGTGGAGGACGGCTCGGCCCGCGTGCGGTTCCTGAACGACGTCCGCCACATCACGGAGCCGTTCGTCTTCGTTCCGCAGGAGGAACTGAAAGGCGAGGCCGGCTGAGCAAGCCTGCCTATACTTCCGCGACCGTTCCAGCAGACCATTCCAGCGAAGGAGTCGTTCCCGTGGCCGTGAAGTTCCTCTCCCAGGAGTGGGCCGACGCGCTCACCGAGAAGCTGAACGCCGACGAGTCGTTCACGCGCTCGGTCTCGGGCAAGAAGGCGAGGATCCAGCAGAACGTCACAGGTCCGGACGGAAATCGCAGCTACTGGCTCACGATCGACGACGGGAAGATCGACATGGGCCTCGGGGAGATGGACGAGGCCGACGCGACGATCAGCGAGGACTACGAGACGGCGGTGAAGCTCGCGAAGAGCGAGATCAACGTCGTCACCGCGTTCATGAGCGGCAAGATCAAGGTGACGAACCTCGGGTTCCTGATGCCGCTGCAGGGAGCGCTCTCGGAGCTCCCGAAGGCGATGCAGCAGGTCGACACGGAATACTAGTCTCGCCCAGACTAGCTGTCGGAACCGCCCCGCTCGGAGATCGCGAACGTCGCGCTGGCGGTCGCGAGCGTCGTTCCGTCCTCCTCATCGGAGATCTCTCCCTCCGCGAAGCCGATCCGCGTGCCCGCGCGGACGACCCGTCCCGTCGCCACGATCCGGTCGGATCTCGGTCGCGCGACGAACCGGAGATCGAGCTGCACCGTCACGTGGGTCCGCTCCGGCCAGAGCTCCGAGTGCATCGCCACGCCGGTCGCGGTATCGGCGAGGATCGCGAGCAGCCCTCCGTGGAGCCCTCCGACGAGGTTCCGGTGGTGGGGGAGCACGGTGAAGGAGAAGGTCGCCGTCCCTTCGGAGATCCCGGCAAGCTCGAGGCCCGCCCAGCGCTGGAACTCCGAGGCACGGACGAGCTCCTCA
The DNA here is from genome assembly GCA_045805285.1 of Actinomycetota bacterium. Classification (GTDB taxonomy): domain Bacteria; phylum Actinomycetota; class UBA4738; order UBA4738; family JBJMLN01; genus JBJMLN01. Next base: position 1,567 of record JBJMLN010000004.1, read on the forward strand.
AGCCCGCTCAGGTCCTTGCCGCTCATCCGCAGGTCCTTTCCATCAGGGCATTGCCACGGCGCCGCTCGTCCTGCACAATGGCAGACCTCATGGATCGTTTCTGCGGCTACTGGTTCTTCTACGGCGGGCCCGGCCCGGCGTAGTCGCCTGTAACCAGGAGGCTCACCGGACCCCGGGCAGGAAGCCCGGGGTTTTTCCGTTCCTCGGGCCGATCGAAAGGCGAGAGCGATGGTGGTGGTGATGAAGGCGACGGCAACCGAGGACGACATCGAACACGTCTCCGAGAAGGTCCGCGAGGCGGGCGGTGAGGCGTTCGTCTCGCGCGGCAAGCTGCGGACGATCATCGGGCTCGTCGGAGACACCGCTCGCTTCACGGGCATGCCGATCCAGACCTACTCCGGCGTCGACCACGTGATCCTGATCGGCAAGCCGTACAAGATGGTTGCGCGGGAGCTCCATCCGGTTCCGACGACCGTGAAGGTCGGGCCGGCGGCGCTCGGTCGCGACTCCTTCAACGTGATCGCCGGGCCGTGCGCCGTGGAATCCGAGGAGCAGGCGATGCTCGCCGCGAAGGCCGCCGTGGACGCCGGCGCGACGATCCTCCGCGGCGGCGCGTACAAGCCGAGGACGTCGCCGTACTCCTTCCAGGGTCTCGGGCAGCGCGGGCTGGAGATCCTCGCGGAATGCCGCGCGGAGACGGGTCTCCCCGTGGTCACCGAGGTGATCGAGTCGCGCGACGTGGAGCACGTCGCCGACGTCGCGGATTGCCTCCAGATCGGGACGCGGAACATGCAGAACTTCGCCCTGCTCAAGGAGGTCGGTCAGTCGCACAAGCCGGTGCTGCTCAAGCGCGGGCTCTCCGCCACGGTGGAGGAGTGGCTCATGGCCGCGGAGTACATCGCGCAGCGCGGCAACTCCGAGATCATCCTGTGCGAACGCGGCATCCGGACGTTCGAGACGGCGACGCGCAACACGCTCGATCTCGCCGGCATGGTGGTCGCGCAGAACGAGAGCCATCTCCCGGTCATCGTCGATCCCTCACACGCGACCGGACAGCACGAGCTCGTCGCGCCGATGGCCCGTGCGGCGCTCGCTGCCGGAGCCGACGGGGTGATGCTCGACGTGCACCACGCGCCGACGGAGGCCCTGTGCGACGGAGCGCAGGCGCTCACGCCGCAGGAGCTGGCCTCGCTCGGGGACGAGCTGAGCTCCCTTGCGGAGGCGCTCGACCGGAAGGTCTAGCTACTCGACGATCGGGGTCAGCTCCGCGATCAGGCAGTTCTGCTTCGCGCGCGCGATCCACTCGCTCGGGGGACCCGGGCGCGAGCGACGCCGGTCGACGAGGATCTTCGCGGCGGCGTCGAACTCCGGCCCCTCGAGGAGGCGGACCGACGCCGGGAAGCGATCGAGGGAGGTTTCCCGCCCCTTGCGGCGCGTGATGACCTCCACCTCGGGAGAGGAATCGAGTCCGGGGATCGTCTGCTCCTCCTCCGGTTTCGGCTCCTTCCGCGAGACGAGGTACAGCAGTCCCTTGTTGTAGGCGAACCACACGGGAACCGCGCCGCCGCGGTTCGTGAGCTCCGCCGGCGCCCCGTTCTCTCCGCCGGGGCCGACCCAGATCACGTCCGAGCGACGCAGGCCGTCCTCGATCTCCTTGGGGAGCTTCTGCTCGGGCGCCTGGCGGTAAACGGGCACCTCCAACTCGCTCAGGATCTCGTTCGCGACGACGAACGAGGCGAGGTGCGTTCCCGTCTCCATGAAGCGGGCGTCCTCGATCGTGTCCTTCTCGACCGTGAGGTCCATCATGCCGCGCATGCGCCGGACCGCCGGTCCCCACCGGTAGGCGAACTTCCCCGACGGGCCGAAGAAGCGGATCTCCTCCGGAACGGTGCCCTGCGAGACCTTCCACGCTCGGTAGACGACGAAGGGGAGCGCGTGTCCGGTCGACCCGAGCGTGTAGATCCCGGTCGGGCCTTGCTCGTTCTCCGCCTTGAAGATGCGGAGATCGACGACGTTGGCGAACACCAGTTCTCCGAGAGCCATCGGCGAGCAGGATACCGGACGTGCCGTTTCATCCGATGGCGGGCTTGCGTCGGGGGCTACGCTCGACGCGATGAGGACGGTGCGCGACGCGCAGATCCCCGCTCCGTATCCGGAGAGCGAGATCGCCGACGAGCACAAGTCGCACTGGATCTTCATGGAGAAGGGCTCGGATGATCCGGTCACGCGGGTACCCGGCTACGGCATGACACGTCGAAGGATCATGCGACCGTCGATGCGACCTGTGCTGCTGCTGGCTCTTGCGGCTTTCCTCAGTGCCTGCGCGCAGTCATCCGGAGGGAGCGCACCGCCCTCGGCGAACTCCATCGGACGGTCACCGGCGACTCCCACTCCCGCGCTCTCTTCCTGCGCGATCGTCATGAAGGCGAGCTTCGGCGGACGCGAGGTCGACCTCGGCGACTGTGCTGCCCTCGTCGGGCTCAAGCCCGTTCCGCGGATCCGACTTGAGCCGGGCGAGCGGCTGACGCTCGAGGCGCCGATTGAGAACGCCGTGCCACCCGTTCCGACGTCGACCGACCACGCGGTCCTTCGGATGGTGAAGGAGGGATCCGGCAACGTCCTCGGGGTTTACTCTGCCGGACGCTCTGGGACGGCGGAACTCGTCATCGACCATCCGGGTCCTGCCGTCTGCAGGAAGCAGCCGGCCTCGGAATGCGTCGTGGCGTCGGTGACTGTGGAAACGTAGCGTCAGACGATCCGGGAGAGCCAGAGCGTCGGCTCGTAGATCTCCGGGAGCGACGGAAGCGACTCCGCGGAGTCCCACATCCGTGCGAGGGTCCTCTCGTCGGTTTCCTGCGCGACCTTGTCGCAGAAAGCGCCTCCGGCCTCGTACTGCTCGCGCTTGATCTCGATCCCGAGGAGTCTGCCGAACACCGGGTCGGAGGACTCTCCCTCCCGGTACCGACGAAGCGCCTCCTGGATCTGCCCGTAGGACGTGAGCATCCGCTTGCCGAGCGTGTGCGCCACGTGGTCGCCGTAACCCTCCGCAGCTGACATGAACGCTTGGACGCGCGCGAGCTTGATGCGCTGCTCGTCGTCGAGCACGGGACCGAAGAGACCCTCGTCGTCCTGCATGAGCGACTGGAGCGCCTCGGGGTTCGCGATGTCGAGCTGCTCGAAACGCTGCTGGAGCGAGCCGACGTCGAACTCGACGTTCGTCAGGTAGTCATCGACGAGCGTTCGGAAATGCTCGCGTGTCCAACCGCTCGCGAACTCGAACCGGTGCGTGACCTCGTGGACGGCGACCCACGCGCGGAACTCCTGGGGCGCGAGGCTCCAGTCCTTCTCGAAAGCCTTGATGTTCGGCATCACGAACAGCAACGCGGGCGACGGCCGCGGCACCGCGATGTCGTACTGACCCAGCACCTGCTGCGCGAGGTATCCGAGGACGGAGCCGACCTGCGCGCCCAACAGCAGCGACGACATCTGGTGGAACATCTCCGGCGGGACCATCGCGCCCATCGCGGCGGCTTCGCTTTCCGCACCGGCCGGCATCGACCGCTCGATCGCCGCTCCGATCCGTCCGGCGGCGGGATCGATCAGGCCGCGGAGGCTCTCGATGTTGGAGGAGATCCACTGCGAGCGCCTGACGGCCTGTACGCCGGCGACGTCACCGGGAGACTCCAGGCCGGTGAAGTCCGCGATCTGGAGCTCCGCCGCGCGTACGGTGTCCTCGAGCATGCGCTGATCGTCCTCGGATGGCGTCGGGTCCTCCGTGCCGGCGATCGACCCGATCGCGGCCTGTCGGGCGAGCTCCCAATTGACCGGTCCGCTCGAGGCGGCGAGCACCTTCTGG
>JBJMLN010000005.1:0-4790 GCA_045805285.1 Actinomycetota bacterium
GAAGCCATCGTGCGTCGAAGGTGGTACCCGGGGCCGCAGCGCTCAAACATGCTTCGCGGTGGGAAAATCAGGCACGCGACGGTGCGTGGGCTATCCTTCCGGCTCGCCGCGACGGAACGAGGTCCCATCGTCTAGTGGCCCAGGACACCACCCTCTCAAGGTGGAGACACGGGTTCGAACCCCGTTGGGACTACCAGCTCGGATCTCCGCCACAGTCGATCTCACGCGGGGCGAACCCGCCCGCGTGCCCTGCTATAGCCCCGCGTAGCGCCGCACGCGGTCGAAGAACGCCTGCTTCACGGGCGTGTTGATGCTCCAGTTCACCGGCGGCGACTGGAAACCGTCCTGGTAGTTGTTCAGGCCCTGGTCGTGATAGCCCCAGCCCGCTCCGCCGGCGACGGCCGTCTCCATCTTCGGGATCTCCGTGCCGCACTCCGTGTCGACGATCGGCTTCGGCTTGGCGAGGTACTCCGGTGTGGAACGGATGCGGTCGAGGGTCGCGGTCATCTCGTCGGGTGTTTGGACGTTGCAGTGGAGCGAGATGTAGTCCGCCTGCTTGATCACCGACGCCGGTGGATTGTTCGCGCCGCCGAAGCTCGAAGACACTGGGAACGCGTGGTTCGATCGCGTCTGGACGCGACGGATCAGCTTCCACACCTCGTCCTTGTTGAGGTTCGCATGGTCGATCCCCGAGACGCTGCACTCGTTGCAGACCTCGAACAGGACATTCGTGTAGCCGTGGTTGACGATGAAGTTCGTGACCCGGTCGACCCCCGCGACGACGCCCGCATCCGTGGTGACGCGCTCGTCCTGGAATCGGTAGAACAGCGAGACATCGACGACGATCCCGTTCGCGTCCGCGGCGCGAACGACCTGATCCAGCCGCGTCATCCAGGCCGTCTTGAGCGTTCCGTCGGAGTTGAACGCGGAAACGATCTCCGGATGTGCGATCGACGGATCCCCGTCGTTGGGGTCGGGCAGTCCTCCTTGCAGGCTGACGGTGACCATGTTGAGGCCGTACGACGCGTACGTCGGCAGCATCGCGACGAACTCGTTCGTGTTCCGCTCGGGATCCCAGAGGCCCGTATCCGGATACGCCCAGCGGCTCACGGTCTGCGGGTTGTCGTCATCGAAGATCGCATTCGCCATCCGGGAGTTCAGCAAGAGGCCACGGGATTTCCGGCCCGGATAGGTGACCTGTCCGTTGATCGTGAAACGCGTTCCGCTGATCCCGACCACGGTCGTCGTGGCGGCCGAGACCTGCGCGGGCGCGCTGACCACTCCCCCCAACGACACGATCAAGCAGAGCCATCGGACAAGGCGTTCTGTCGTTCGCATCGGTTCCCTTCCGCTGTCGTCGCTGCGCCGGGCATCGAGCTTAGAGGCGACCCGGAGTCGCGCCTACTCGGAGTCGAGGCGGCCGGGAACCCTCACGCCCGGAGCAACCGCCCACCCGATGGGACTACCCGGATCTGGGGTGTCGGTGCCCCCATCCTCACCCGGGAGACCCTAACGGTTTCGGGGTGGGTTGCCGATAAGAGAAACGTGGCAAGCACCTGGAGTTTCGCGGTGGACCAGTCCTCTTCGATCGAGGAGGAGATGCTCCACGTTCGCGAGGAGGCCGATCGCCTCGGCCGCGTCGTCGTCGGCGAGCCCGTGATCATCGAGGCGGCCAACTCGAGCGGTTCGAGCGGATGGTGGCTCTCGGTCACCGTCCGACGGGCCGGATCGGCCGCCGGCGAGCTCGCGCTCGCACCTGCCTAGCCCCGCCGACCCTCGCGTCCACCCCGATATCCGTCGCTCGCGGCTGCGGATGGGCCGAACGGGGGGCGGACCAGCGCGCTCGCGATGGGTAGAAGGTTGGCCGTTCTTCTTGGACGGTGGAGGTGACGTGGCCGACGCACACATCCGCAACGACGACCTGACGCTCGCGTTCGAGGCAGCCGTACCGCTGTCTCCGCTCGCGCCGAGAGCCGCGCGCGTCTTCCTGGCGGATTCCCTACCCCTTCTCGAAGAGCGTTCCCTCGAATCGGCGCAGCTGCTCCTGAGCGAGGTCCTCTCGATGAGCGTGCGTCACTCCGCGCTTCCGCCCGACACCCCGATCTACATCGCGGTAACGCTCGGTTCGGACGTGCTGCGGATATCCGTCGAGGACCCGGGCTGGGAAGCCGTCGCACCGCCGGCAACGGCATGGGAGGGCGACGCCGCCGACCTCGGCTCGCTCCTGCTGTCCTATATCGCCGACAGATGGGGTGTCGATCACGGTCGCCGCAGCCCGCTCGTTTGGTTCGAGCTCGACCTCGCCTGACGCTTGTCTCGGCCGCAGCTCGAACACGGACGAGGTCGCGCGGACGGATCGATCAGGGCGAAGCAAACGTCTCGATCGCTCCCTGGAGATGCAGCAGCGTCCGCTCCTTCCCGAGCAACGCGAGCGACTCGGGCAGCGGCGGAGAGACGTCGCTTCCCGTCACGGCGGCGCGGATCGGCTGCCACGCCTTCGTCCGGGACAGCTCGAGTCGTTCCTGCAGCCGCGTGAGCGCCTCTGTGATCGTCTCGGCGTTCCAGGGTTCGACGCTCTGCAGCTCCTCCAAGGCCGCCCGGAGGTGAGCGGCACCGGCCTTCTCGATCAGCTTCCGCGCCTTCTCGTTCGGCGTGAGCTCCTCGACGAAGAGGAACCGGAGCATCTCCACGCCGTCCGTGAGCACCTTCATCCGCTCGTTCACGAAGGGGACCGCCTCGAGCAGCGTCTCCATGTCGGGAGAGAGCCCCGCGTTCGTCAGCAGCTCGAAGAGCATCCCGGCGAGCTCCCCTGGCGGCGTCTGCTGGATGTAGTGGCCGTTCATCCAGCGGAGCTTCTCGATGTCGAAGGCGGCCGGGTTGTGCGAGACGCGCGACAGATCGAACGCGCGTGTCAGCTCCTCGCGCGACAGGAACGTCGTGTGCTCGTCGAGCGACCATCCGAGGAGGGCGAGATAGTTCACCATCGCGTCGGGGAGGAATCCCTGCTCCCGGAACCACTCCACCGCGACGGAGCCGTGGCGCTTGGAGAGCGGCTGCCGGTCCGCGCCGACGATCAACGGGAGGTGCGCGTACTGCGGCGGCGTCGCTCCGAGCGCCTCGAAGATCAGCATCTGCCGCGGCGTTGAGGAGAACAGATCCTCTCCGCGGATCACGTGCGTCATCTCCATCGCGTTGTCGTCGACGGCGGCCGCGAGCAAGTATGTGGGCGACCCGTCGGAGCGCAGGATCACGAAGTCCTTGATGTCCGATGCCGGGAAATGCGCTTCCCCGCGGACGAGATCGTGCACGACCATGTCGCGCCCCGGCGTCGCGAACCGCAGCGCGTACGGACGCCCTTCCGCCTCGAACGCGGCACGTTCGGCGTCGGTCAGGCGACGGCAGCGGCCGTCGTAGCCCGGAGGCTCTCCGCGCGCCATCGCGGCCTTCCGTCGCTCCTCGAGCTCCTGCGGCGTGCAATAGCAACGGTAGCCGTGGCCGCCGGCGACCAGTTGATCCGCAGCATTCCGGTAAAGGCCGGTCCGTTCCGTCTGGCGGTACGGAGCGAAGGGGCCTCCGACGTCCGGACCCTCGTCCCAGTCGAGCCCGAGCCACCGAAGCGAGCCCTTCAGGATGTCGACCGCGTCCTCCGTCACGCGGCTGGCGTCGGTGTCCTCCACCCGCAGGACGAACCTTCCTCCGAGGTGACGCGCGAAGACCCAGCTGAAGAGCGCGGTGCGCGCTCCTCCGACGTGGAGGGAGCCGCTCGGCGCCGGAGCGAAGCGCGTCCGAACCGTCGCGGCGCTCATCCGATCACGGGGTTCGCGAGGACGCCGATGCCGCCGATGTCGACCTCCACGCGGTCCTCCGGCTCGAGCGGCCCCACGCCCTCGGGCGTTCCGGTCAGAACGACGTCGCCCGGAAGCAGCGTCATGAACGTCGCGATGTAGGCGACCAGCGCGACGGGACCGAACACCATGTCGGAGGTGCGCGCCGACTGACGGGTCTCTCCGTTCAGCCGGGTGTCCAGCGACAGCTCCGAGGGATCGAGGTCCGTCTCGATCCACGGCCCGAGCGGACAGGACCCGTCGAACCCCTTCGCGCGCGTCCACTGCTCGTCGTGGCCCTGGATGTCGCGGAGCGTGACGTCGTTCGCACAGGTGTAGCCGAGGATCGAGCGCGCGGCCTGCTCCGGGTCCGCCCGGCGCGTAAGTCGCCCGATCACGATCGCGAGCTCGCCCTCGTAGTCGACCCGGTGGCTGATCGGCAGAAGCTGGATCGGATCTCCGGGCCCGATCACCGCCGTGGACGGCTTGAGGAACAACAGCGGCTCCTCCGGTACCTCGCCGCCGAACTCGGCCGCGTGCGCGGCGTAGTTCTTTCCGACGCAGACCGCCTTGGAGGGCAACACGGGCGCGAGCACCCGGACGTCCGCGAGCGGAACCTCCTCACCCGTGAGGACCGGATTCTCGAAGAACGTTCCGCGGAGCGTGCGGATCGTGTCGTCCTCCAGGACGCCGGTAGAGATGCGGTCGCCGAACCGGTAGCGGATCAGCCGCATGCGGCGGCCGTCAGTCGTTCACGTAGGTGAGCCAGGACTCGTAGCGCTCGACCTCGCCACGCGCGGCGGAGAAGAACGTGCCCTGGATCTCCTTGGTGACCGGGCCGCGGGTGCCCTCCCCGACCCTGCGGTCGTCGACCTCGCGGATCGGGGTGACCTCGGCGGCCGTTCCGGTGAAGAAGGCCTCGTCGGCGTAGTAGAGGTCCGTGCGGACGAGGTTCTCCTCCTTGAC
>JBJMLN010000006.1:0-8360 GCA_045805285.1 Actinomycetota bacterium
CGACGTCCCATCCGCTGAGGTAACGTGGAAGGAGCTCGTAGTCCTTCGCGCCGAGCCAGTGGAGGTTCTCCGCGCGCGGCAGGTCCGCGGGGTCGAGCTTGAGCACCGGTCCGACGAGGACGAGCTGCCAGTCCGGCCGCGCCGCAGCGATCGCCTCCAACAGCGCGAGGTCCAAGCGTTCGTCGATCACGCCGTAGAACCCGATCCGCGGGGGCGGGATCTGCTCCTGGTCTTCCGGTTCCGGGCCCGAGACCCGCGCCGCGGAGAAATGGTCGACGTCGACGCTGCTCGGGAACAGGTAGAGGTTCGGATGCAGGCCCCGGCGCGACTCGTAGAGGCTCCGCCCTCCGGTGAAGACCACATCGGCGCGGTCGAGGAGCTCCGCTTCGAGCTCACGGAGGCGCTTCGGAGCGAAGGCGAACCCCGCGAGGTCGTCCATGCAATCGAAGACGGTGGCCTCCGGCTCGAGATCGCGCGTGAACTCGAGCGCCATCGGCGTGTAGTACCAGAGGAGATAGCGGTCGATGCGCTCCGTCTCGATCAGCAGATCGATCATCAGCCGTTGCAGGAGGTTCGCCGCCGCCTCGTCCGTTCCTTCGGGCAGATGCGGCTCGCAGACGGTGACTCCCGAGCCGACGTCGCGGCGGTCAAGGCGTGCCTCCGCGCCGCCGAGGACCGGCTCCTCGATGTAGAAAACTCGACGCTCCGCGCCACACCGTGTCAGGAGGTGCTGCGGGCGTTGCTGCACGAAGTTCCAACGCAGATGGGACAGACAGATCACGTCCACTGGCGACGTCACCGCCGTCATCGCAGGCGCGGACTGTGCTTCGAGCGATACGGCCATGCTTCGAGATCCCCCCTTCCGATGACCCGGCGATTGGACGGGAACCGTAGTACCCCAGAAGTGTCCGGCCCAAGCCTTCTTTCCGTCGGAAACGCTCCCTGTTTTCGACTGCTTCCGAAAAGCCGGGGTTGGGTATGGACCCTCGCCATGGAACGAAGACGCCTCGGCTCACACGGTCCGGAGATCTCCGTCGTCGGCTACGGCGCGTGGGGGGCCGGCGGGGAGATGTGGGGCGACGAGGTCCCCTCGGAACGAGTGCGTGACGCGATGCGCGCCGCGATCGAGGCCGGCGTCAACTGGATCGACACCGCGGAGGCGTACGGCGACGGGCGGTCAGAGATCCTCGCCGGCGACGTCGTTCGCGATCACCGTGACGATGTCCTGATCTTCACGAAGGTCGCGCCGTTCGCGAGCGGGACCCGCCCCGAGGAGATCCACAAGGCGATCCGCGGTTCCCTCGAGCGGCTCGGCGTCGATGCGATCGACCTCTATCAGATCCACTGGCCGGACGAGGAGCGCGTTCCCGTCGAAGAGACGTGGGGCGCGATGGCGGAATGCGTCGACGAAGGGCTGGCTCGCGCGATCGGCGTCTCCAACTTCGATCGCCGGCTCGTGGAGCGCTGCATGGCGATCCGCCACGTGGACTCCGTGCAGAACGAGTGCTCGCTCCTCGCGCCGGAGAACCCCGCGTTCCTCGAGTGGCTGGAAGAGAAGGGCGTCGGCTTCCTCGCGTACGGCCCGCTCGCATACGGCCTGCTCACCGGAGCGGTCACAAAGGAGACACGGTTCTCCGAGAACGACTGGCGAAGCGGCGAGCGATGGCAGCTCGGCTACTACGAGCGGCTGTTCGCTTCGGGCGCGTTCGAGCGGAATCTCGCTGCCGTGGAGCGGCTTCGAACGATCGCCGAGCGGGAGGACCTCCCGCTCGCGAGCCTGGCGCTGCGCGCGCTCCTTTCCACCGACGGCGTGACGGCCGCGATCGCCGGCAGCCGGAACCCCGAGCACGCCCGGGCGAACGCCGAGGCTGGAGACGCGCTCTTGGCGCCAGAGACCGCCGAGGAGATCCGCGGGGCGATCGCGGGTTCGGACGGCTGATTCGGCGGCCCCGCTGAGGCCGAGTTGTCTAAGGTGTGCCCGTGACGGGCGTGACGGTGTTCGGCGCCGGAGCCATGGGCACGGCCTTCGCGATGCACGCGGCGCGGCGGGGGCTCAAGACCTCTCTGTGGGCCAACGAGTTCGACAGCCGCGCTCTGGAGTCGATCCGCCGCGACGGACGCCATCCGCTGCTGACCGAGCACCTTCCCGCGGACCTGCGGGTATGCGCGCCCGACGAGCTGGCGGAAGCCGCGGACGGCTGTGAGATCGCGGTCCTCGCGGCGAACTCGCACGGCGCGCGCTCCCTTGCGCGGATGGTGGTCGGCGCCGTTGAGGGCGCGACGTCGGTGATCTCCGTCGCGAAGGGACTCGAGACTGCGACGGGCAAACGGATCTCCGAGGTCTACGCGGAGGAGCTCCCCGGCGCGACGGTCATCGGCATCGGAGGACCGTGCCTCGCAACGGAGCTGGCAGAGGGGCTCCCCTGCGCGGCCGTGTGGGCCTCCGCCACGGTGGAGGAGGCCCGCGGCGCCGGCGCTCCGTTCGAGCACCGGACCTACCAGATCTCCTACACCGACGATCTGGCCGGCGTGGAGTACTGCTCGATGATGAAGAACGTCGCCGCGATCGGGCTCGGCATGCTCGACGGCCTCGGAAAGCCGACGGGCGAGGACTTCAAGAACGCCAAGGCCGCACTGTTCACGAAGGCCGCGCAGGAGCTCGCGGCGCTCGTGATCACGCTCGGCGGACAGGTGGAGACGGCACTCGGTCTTGCCGGCCTCGGCGACGCACTGGTGACGTCGCTCGGCGGCCGCAACCGGCTCTACGGAGAACTCGTCGGCGCGGGGAACCCTCCCGAGGCGACGCTTTCCGAGATGGAAGCTCGCGGCATGACCGTGGAGGGAGTCGACTCCACCCGCGACGTGCAGCGGCTCGCTCGGCAACACATCTTGGATCTTCCGTACCACCTCGCGATCCACCGGGTCCTCTTCGAGGGCGCCGATCCACGAGACGTCCTGGAGGTGCTCCGATGAGCTCGACCGAACGCCCGGACCGGAACCTCGCCCTTGAGCTCGTCCGCGTGACCGAGGCGGCCGCGCTCGCCGCCGGCCGCTGGGTCGGACGAGGCGACAAGGAGGCGGCCGACGGCGCAGCGGTCGACGCGATGCGCCTGATGATCGACTCGGTGTCGATGCGCGGAACCGTCGTGATCGGCGAAGGCGAGAAGGATCGCGCGCCGATGCTCTACAACGGCGAAGTCGTCGGCAACGGAGACGGCCCGGGCGTCGACGTCGCGGTGGATCCGATCGACGGCACGCGGTTGACGGCGATCGGCCAGCCGAACGCGCTCGCCGTGATCGCGCTGAGCGGCGAGGGAACGATGTTCTTTCCGGGCGCGGCCGTCTACATGGAGAAGGTCGCGACGGGGGCGGAGGCCGCCGACGCGATCGACATCACGCTCTCCCCCGCCGAGAACGTGCGCCGCGTGGCGGAGGCGAAGGGGTCGCGGCCCGAGGAGATCTCCGTCACGATCCTTGACCGCGACCGGCACGCGGAGATCATCGAGTCGGTCCGCAGCGTCGGCGCTCGAGTCTTTCTCATCACCGACGGCGACGTGGCCGGGGCGATCGCTGCGGCATCGACCAGGCGGTCCGGCATCGACCTGCTGTTCGGCATCGGAGGAACGCCCGAGGGCGTGATCGCTGCCGCGGCGCTGAAGTGCCTCGGCGGAGCGATGCAGGGGCGTCTCTTTCCGCGGAACGACGAGGAGCGCGCGTCCTTGGAGAAGGACGGCTACGACATCTCGAAGGTGCTCACGACCGACGACCTCGTGAAGGGCAACGACGTCTTCTTCGCGGCGACGGGCATCACCGACGGCGCGCTCTTGAAGGGCGTGAAGTATTGGCCCGACGGGGCGACGACGTATTCGATGGTGATGCGCTCGCGAAGCGGAACGGTCCGCATCGTGGAAGCGGAGCACGAGTTCTCCAAGTTGGAGCGGTTCTCCCGAGTTCCGTACCGGCGGTAGCGGTCTACGAGGCGGCTTCGAGCGTCCCGAGACGGCCGCTGCGGACCTCCACCACCGCTCCGTATCGCTCGGCCTGCGAGTGGAGGCCCATCAGCAGGATCTCCACCGGCGCAGGAAGCAGATCGTGACCGCGAACGTCCACGACGATACGGGTTACGTGGCGGCCCTGCGAGTACGGCTGCAGCGCCTCGAGGAGCCCTTCGGCGTCAGGGAAGTCGAGTCCTCCGCCGCGAAGATCGACGAGAGCGCTTCCGTCCTCCATCGAGATCACGCAGTTGATCATCGACCGACTCCATTCCCGTTTCGGAACGTCGTCACGCTCGATCCGGCGTGTTCACGCGCTAGTGTTACGCGCCCGCGTGTGAACGGGATGGACGGAAGATGAACAGTTCAGGACCTGAGCTGGGGCTTTCTCCCGCCCCTGCGCCGCCGAGCGAGCAGCTATCGCGGTGGCCGCGCGTGCTCCTCCTCGTGCTGGCGTCGACGGTGCTGATCGCCGGCGGCCTCACGGCGGGAGTGTTCCTCGGCATCCATCACGAGCGGGACCATTGGCAGCCGCTCTACCGCGCGGCGGTGAACGATGTCAGTCGCTGGAAAACCGACTCGGCTCGATGGCAGCAGCGGAGCCGAAGGGTGCAGGGGCAGCTCTCGAGCCTCCAATCCGACGTTTCGTCGGCCGTCGGAACTCTCGACGCGCCGCATTTCGTGTTGTGGAACAGCTGCGGCGCACAGGGCCCCGATGCCGGATGCCAGCTCGTTCCGGGGAAGGAGTACATCGGCGGCGTTCCCGACACGTTCACCTACGAGCTCTCGTTCCATTCCACGGTGCCGGTGACGGTGTGGATCCTCTCCTCGGACGCGTTCATCTGCCGGGAGACGGGAGCGTGTCCGGTGAACGGCCTCGAGTGGCGAGACCGGACGCAGCTCGACGCGGTCTTCCACGGCGCGGAAGGATGCGCCGGCTACATCGCCGTCTGGCAGGCCGGCCAGGCCGGAACGCTCTATCCGAACGTCGCGGTCACGAGGCATCCGGCGCCGGAGCCGACCGGCGTCTGCGCGTCCTAGCGATCGACGGCGAGCGCTGCGAACGTGTTGTACAAGCGCCTCGCCCGCTCAAGCGTTCCGCGCAGTGACCGCTCGTTTGACCGTTCCGCCATCCGCGTCTTCAGCTCCTCCCGCTGGGCGGAGGGTCGCGGAACAGCGCGCTCGCGCTCCTCGTCGGTGCCCGCGCGAGTCCTCCAGTCGGCGTCGATCTCGCCGCGGATGCGCGTCTCGTTCTCCTCTGTGCGGAGGTACTCCTTGAAGGCGGTTCCGAACTGCACGTTCACGCGGCGTATCACAGGGCCGAAGTCGGTCGTCACCTCCTCGAAGCGGGCGACCGCGAGCTCGCCTCCGTACGGAAGCAGCGGACGGTGGAAACGGACGTATCCCTGCAGCGCGGCGCGGACGGAGACGTCGGCCGTCTTCACGACATAGCTGAGGACGGCATCCTCCGGCGGGCGCACGATGAGGAGCGTCGGCTTCCGGTGACGGATGCCGTCGATCAGCGCCGAGGGAGAGTGGGTGTGGTGGGCGACGTTCACCGGGTCCGGCTCCTGTGCGAGCCGGAACGCGGCGACGGCGTAGGAGAGGGCGCTCCGGACGAACGCCTCCACGACGAGGTCCGCGTTCTCGTCGACGAGCTGCCCGTGGCCGCGCAGACGAGAGAGCGGGATCGCGATCGACGGATGCTCCGCGATCAGGGTCTTCGCCTGCCAGATGCCGGCGCCGACACCGCGCTTGAACGACTCCGCGGCCTTCATCCGGAGCTACGAGCCGGCGGGCTTGTCGAATGGGTGAACGATATCCGTCTCGCTCGGGTGATAGACGGGGTTGTCGTTGGAGTTCACGACGTTGAAGCCGAAGTCGTACACCATCGTTCCCCCGAGCGTTCCTCCGATCACGGCGAGGAGGAAGATCACGATCCCGAGGAGCGCGATCAGCACGCTCGGATGATCGAATCCGCCCGGGAACCGCAGGATCAGATCGATGATCACCACCACGGTCAGCGTGATCATCGTCCAGGCGTGGGAGTTCGCCATGCGACGGATCTGCGTCCCCTTCTTCGTGTCGAGCCAGTCGGCGTAGCCGGTGATCGCCGTCGCGACGGAGACGATCCCTCCGACCAGGAGGACGTACCCGGCGGCGCGGTGGAAAGCCAGCGCGTGCTCGTTGCTCTTCCAGAGGAACGCGATGACGTCCAGGAGCGGCGCGATCACGTAGGCCCCGATCGGGATGTCGGTGAGCGGCGGATGCAAGGGCTTGCCGACGAAGCCACGGAGCCCCTTGAACTTCCGGCCGCGGAGATCCAATCCTGGACGGAACGAGAACCTCGCCATGCTTCCCCCTCGGTTCCGGAGTGATCGCCCGACTCTACCCCCCGGGCAGGGCGTAGACGCCGGTGGACTCCTTCTCTACCTCACCTTGTCTTGCCGCCCCCGCGAGGGCCTTGAGAAGGTTCTGGCGGATGTCCGGTTGCGTGAACGGATCGAGATAGCCGCGCTTGAGCGCCAGGTCCTGGATAACCGTCCAGTGGAGCGGCTTTCCCTCCTCGCGGAGAACGGTCAGTGCGGCCTGTCGGAACTCCACCAGTTCCTCGCTAGCAGTTCCTCGCTACCAGTTCCTCGCTACCAGTTCCTCGCTACGCGGCCGGCGCGCGCGAGCCGATGATCTCCTCCGCGAACACCTGGACGATCTCGGGATCCGGGAAGGCGAACGGCGTCGGCCCGGGGTTCACGATCATCTCCTCGACGCCTAGGTCTTCGAACAAGGCGATCCGCTCGCGGACCTGTGACGGCGTTCCGGTCAGCGTGTCCTTGCCGAACTCCTCGAGCGGGACGTCGCTGAGGCCTCCGCCCGGCGACCACGAACGGAACCGCTCGTAGCGCTCCCGGAGATCGGCGTCGTCGCGCCCGATCAACGTGGAGAGCCCGAGCGAGAGACGCATCGTCGACGGATCGCGCCCGCTCTCCTCGCAGACGTGCCGCAGCTCCCCGACGCGCTCCTCATAGGCCGATGGCGTCCACCGCCACACCGTGTTCCATCCGTCCGCGAGCCGCGCGGCGAGTCGGAGCGAGCGCGGACCGCCCTTCGCGCCGAGCCAGAGCGGAACCTCGCCCGGATGCGGGCGAAGCAACGCATCGCGGAGCTCGAATCGCTCCCCCTGGAACGTCACCGGTCCTTCTGAGCGCAGCAGCAGCCGCACGGCCTCCAGCGTCTCCTCCAGCACGGGGAACCGCTCCCCCACCGTGCCGAACGGAACGCCGAACGCCTCGAACTCCTCCTCGTACCATCCGGCACCGAGGCCGAGGTCGAACCGGCCGCCCGAGTACAGCGACAGCGCCGCCGACATCTTCGCGAGGATCGACGGATGCCGGAACGGAGCGCACGCGACCAGCGTTCCGATCCGTACGCGCGACGTCTGCACCGCGAGCGCCGCCAGCGTCGTCATCGGCTCCAGCGAACCCTGGCGATCGAGAGGTCCTCCGTAGCGTTCGAGCGACAGGAAGAAATGATCGGAGATCCACAGGGAGTCGTACCCGAGCCGCTCCGCCTCCTGCGCGAACTCGACCACGCGCGCGAGCGTCGCAGGCTGTTCGCCCGGGAGCGAGAAGTCATAGTGCGGAAGCGCGAGCCCGAAGCGCACTAGAGATACCGGAGGACGTCCGCCGGGCCGGTGATGTCGGTCTCCTCCGGCACCCGGAGCCCGATCGGGATCTTCAGACGCGGATAGACGGAGATGTGACCCGACATCCGCACTCCCGGATAGACCGTCACCTCGTCACCGAGTGCCACGAACTCCTTCAGGAACGTCGGATTGATCAGCTCGGAGCGCACCTCGCTCATGGAGCCGATCACGACGTCAGCGAGCGTCGCCCCCTCCCCGATGATCGCGCCGTCCCGGATCTGCGAGCGGGAGATGGAGGCGCCTCGCTGCACCTCCACGTCGTCGTCCAGGTTGGATTGCTCGATCACGACATCGGGGCCGATCTCACAGAAGCGCCCGATGCGCACCCCCGGCCCGATGCGGACCGATCCGGAGACGATCTTGTCCGCGAGCGACAGGCCGGATGTCGCATCCACCATCGAGAGCGACTCCGGTTCGATCCAGACGTTCGTGTCGGGATCGAACGGAGGGCCGAGCAGCCGGTCGACGGACTGGAAGTTCCCGTTCAGCGCGTCCACCATCGTCTCGAGGTAGTCCTGGACGTTGCCGAGATCGCCGATCCGACGGACGACGTGGGCCTGCACCGGATGAGCGTTCCCCACCAGCCACGGGAGCAGGTCCTTGCCGAAGTCCAACCTGCGCTCGCGGAGCGCCACGATCTCCGGGTTGGCTATCAGCGCGCGGAG
>JBJMLN010000007.1:0-2042 GCA_045805285.1 Actinomycetota bacterium
GAGGTCGGGGCCGCCCGAGCTCATCGCCTCGTTGATCTTGTCGAAGCCGATGCCGGGGATCGGCACCTCGTAGTCCCGGTTGAAGCCGAGGACGGAGGCCTTCTTCTGCTGCTGGTTCACGCCGATCAGCTGGATCACGTCGGAGTGCCCGCGCGTGATCGGCGTTCCCGGACGGGAGTCGCTGCCGAGCGCGAGGATGAAGATCGGTCCGCTACCGCCGACCGGTGCGTTGGGATGCGCCGCGCGGAGGATCATCTGCGGATACGCCGGAGCGGCGTGCGATGCAGCCGGCGGGATCGCCCCGAGCGCCGAGCCGGCGACCCAGGTGGTGAGCGCGACGAGCGCGTAGACCCCATGCCGAAGGATGGGGAAGCGTGGAACGGACCCGGCCATAGACGGGAGAGGCTAGCGCCGATAGGGCATGAACGGCAAAGGCTTCCAGGCACGCGCGGAGGAATTCCCGCGTCATTTGCGGCGGCGTTGACGGAGCCGCGCGGGCCTCAGTAGGGTCGGTCACTTCCGATGAGCTTCCCCGCAGCGTCTCGCCGTCGTTCGTTCGCCCTCGCAGCGTTGCTCGCGCTCGCGGCCGCGTTCCTGCCGGTCTTCGCGCAGCCGGCCGGGGCGACGTTTCCCGGCCACAACGGCAAGATCGTGTTCGCGAGCGACCGATCGCATTTCTTCGACCTCTACACCGTGCTCCCCAACGGACACGAGGTTCACCGAGTCACGAACGATCCGTTCCTCCAGCTCGGGCCGGTGTGGTCGCCGAACGGGAGCCGGATCGCGTACGCGCAGTGCTGCAACAACGGGAACTTCGACATCTACGCGATCAACGCGAACGGGACCGGCGCCAGGCGGCTCACCAACAATCACGGCCAGGACATCGACCCGTCGTACAGCCGCAAGGGGAAGATCGCCTACGCGAGCGAGCACAGCGGCAACTACGACATCTGGGTGATGAACGGCGACGGATCGCATAAGCACCGCATCACCCACGACAACTCCGACGAGCTCGAGCCCGCGTGGAACCCGAGCGGCACCAAGATCGCGTTCCAGAGCACGAAGACGGGGCACGGCGACATCTACACGATGTCGCCCACCGGTCACGAGGTGAAGCGCATCACGAGCAACGACGGCGTCGACAAGGAGCCGACCTGGTCTCCCTCGGGGAAGAAGATCTGCTTTTCGGCGCTCCGCGAGGCGAACTCCAAGCTCTTCGTCGTTCCGGCGCACCGCGGCGGCAAGGGACGGAAGCTGACGCACGGCGCCGGAGACGACCAGGACCCGACGTGGTCGCCGGACGGGAAACGGATCGCGTTCGTCGGCATCCGCGGCGGCGCGCGCGGCGGAGACATCTTCACGATCGGGGCCCAGGGAGGGAACCTCCAGAAGGTCGTCGGCTCCGCGAAGACGTACGACGTCAAGCCGGACTGGGCCCGGAGGTAGCGCGCCGGCCTACGGGCCGCGCCAGTTCGGCGGCGGAGGCTGGCAGAGTTGCCTCAGCTGGTCGTTCAGGCCGCCCTGTCCGTTGATCTCCTGGTCGTACGACGGGTCCTTCGCAAGGTTGTGGAGCTCCAGCGGGTCATTCGTGAGGTCGTAGAGCTCCCGGTCGCCCGTCTTGTAGACGGCGTACATCTCCGTCTGGGTCCGCATCGCGCAGTACGTCGGGGCGGGGGAGTATGTCCCCTCCATATGCTCGATCAGGAACTGTGTTCGCCACTGACCGCCGTTCAACAGGTCGAGGATGTTGGAGCCGTCGGTTCGCGGAGGGTTCACGCCCGCGGCGGCGGCGATCGTCGGCGCGATGTCGATGTTCGCGATCAGATTGTCGTTCGTCGTTGCGGTGTTCGCCGTGACGGGGTCGTAGCGCAGGATGAACGGAACGCGGATGCTCTCCTCCCACGGCGTCTGCTTGCCGTCCAGACGGTGCTCTCCCCAGAGGAAGCCGTTGTCGGAGGTGAAGATGATCATCGTGTTGTCGAGGCGTCCGGCGTTGCGGAGGGCCGCGACGATGTGGCCGACGGCATCGTCCACGGAGAGGA
>JBJMLN010000008.1:0-19454 GCA_045805285.1 Actinomycetota bacterium
CTGGCCGCAGGCGACGAGCGCCGGGCCGGTCGCGGGGAGATGCTCGAGGCCCTCGATGTGCCAGTTGAACCAGAGCTTCAGCGGCGGGACGACGACGGCCTTCGCGGCACGGAACCACGGCTCCAGCGCGGACGCTCCTTTCGCTCGCGGGCATCCTATCGGGGGCAACCGCGCCCGACGCGTCCGGAGCGTCCTTGGATAGGCTGGAAGGGATGCGCGTCATCGCCGTCCCGATCAAATCCCTGTCCCGCGCGAAATCCAGGCTCACGCCGCTGCTGTCGCCGCTGGAGCGCGCGGCCCTGACCCTTGCGATGTTGGAGGACGTCCTCGACGCCACCCTCGCCATGCCGTCGTGGGAGACCTGGGTGATCTCGCCCGACGAGGCCGTCCTGGAGATCGCGGCGCGCCGGCAAGCGGAGCCGCTCACCGAGGAGAAGCCGACGCTCGCGTCCGCCGTGCGACAGGTCGAGGAGGAGGCGAAGGAGCGCGGCGCCGACTCGCTCGCCGTATTGCTCGGCGACACGCCCCTCGTCTCGGCGGAGGCGCTGCAGGACGCACTCCGGACGCTCGGCTCCGTCGTCCTCGCGCGCTCGAGCCACGGCGGCGGCACGAACCTCCTGCTGCGACGTCCGCCGCGCGCGATCGCGGCTCGCTTCGGCCCCTCGTCGTTCGACCGTCACGTGCACGGGGCGCAGGCCCGCGGCATCCCGGCCTCGGTCGTCGAACGGCCGGAGCTCGCTTTCGACCTCGACGTTCCCGAGGACGTCGCGACCGTTCTGGAGCTCGGCCGCGGCACGCGCACGCGGAGCAGTTGCCTGGACATGGACCTCGGCGCCAGACTGCGCATCCTGGCCTGACGATCAGCGACGCCGAGCGCTGCGGCTGCGCGGACGACCGAGCGAACGAGGAGGAGACCCCCATGGCACAGGGAACGATCAAGGACTTCGATCCCGACACGCGAGACGGAGCGCTTCTGCTCGACGACCGCTCGGAGGTCCGCATCGACGCGACCTCCCTCGAGGGGTCGGAGGCGCGCTACCTCCGGATCGGTCAACGCGTGAAGTTCGACCTCGTCGACGAGGGCGGACGCAAGGTCGCCCGGGGACTCCGGCTCGTCACCTTTTAGCGCGCTTAGCAGGGGCGCGCTTGCGTTTCGAAGCCGTCTCCTCGCGGAAAGCGGTTCCCGGAACGAACGCCGGCACGTCGCGCGCGGGCACGTTGATCGCGACGTCGGGCTGATGCGGGTTGCGAGCGACTCGCCGCGCACGGCGGCGCCTCTCGAACGAGCCGAACCCGACGAGCGAGACGCGCTCCCCCGCCGAGACGGTCTCGCGGATCGTCGCGATCGCCGCATCGACGACCCGGCCGACGTCGGTCTTGTTCTGTCCCGTGCGCTTCGCGACTTCCGCGACGAGGCTGTTCTTGTTCACGGCTCCTCCCCCGTAGCGCCGGGGGACGGGAACCGTCCCTCGGCGCCGGGACCCTAGCGAGGAAGAGCCGAGGTGGTCAAGCCGGAAACGCCTGTGGCCGAGCCCGAACGAGGCGGCCGGGGAGGGAGCGATGCATCCAGGGCGTTCGTGACATCCCACCGTCGGCGGAGTGGCAGCTTCGATATCCATGCCAAATCCGGAGCGTGTGCGCTGCTACCCTTTCGGCCGTGACCGGCGCCGCAGGCACGCCTCTCGAGAGTTGGGATGAGGCGCGCGGGCGGATAGCATTTCCGCACGTCACGCACTGGCCCGTAGGGTAACGGTAGCCCGACTGCCTCTGGAGCAGTTAGTCCTGGTTCGAATCCAGGCGGGCCAGCAAGCACATCAGGTTCCCGAGCGGCCGCCTGCGGGCATGAACCGGTCGAACCACGCGATGATGCGCGCGTTCTCGTCGATCTGCGCGCCGATGTTCGTGTTCCCGTGCGCCTCCTCCGGATAGACGGCGACCTCGCTCTCGACATTTCCGCACTCGCGGAGCGCGCGATACATCTCCACCGCCTGTCCCGGCGGGCAGCATCGATCGCGTAGGCCCGCGAGCACCGGAGTGCGAACGCGGTCCGCTTGGATGACTGCGCTCCGCTCGTGGTACGGCCCGCCCTGAACGTGGAGATCCACCTGGAGGGCGAGCTCATCCCACGCGGAGATGTTGCTGTCGAAATGCTGGCTGTACCAGTCGGTCACCGGCGACTGCGGGACGGCCGCGGCGAAACGCTGGCCGACCACCGGGATCCACGCCGACATGAACCCTCCGTAGCTGAGACCCATGACGCCGATCCGCTCGGGATCCGCGACGCCGCGCTCCACCAGCAGATCGATGCCGCGCAGGATGTCGCGGGCATCCGCTCCGCCGGGGTCGCCGTTGACGAGCTCGGCGAACTCCCGGCCGCGTCCCGTTGAGCCGCGCGGGTTCGGGAGCAGCATCGCGTCCCCCTACCGACCAGGAGCGATGTCGGCGCGTCGGGGAAGGAGTTCGACCACGCCCACTCCGGCCCGCCGTGGACGTTCACGACGAGCGGGAACGGGCCTTCTCCCGCGGGAGTGATCACGAGACCCTCGATCTGCAGGCCGTCGTCTCCCTGCCACGTCATCCGCGCCGAGCTGCCGGAGACACGCTGCGTGTAGCGGGTTCCCTCGTGCTCGAAGGACGCGATGGCCGTCTGGGTACCGCCCTCGATGATCGCCACCTCGGGTGGGCGCTCGTGCGACTGAACCACCGCGATGAAGGCGTCGCCGTCTCCCACCGGACCTCCGGCGGGAACCCACCAGTAGCCCCACCCGCCAGTGGAGCGCCAGGTCTCGCGCGCGACGCCCTCCGTCACGTCGACCTCGACGGCGGCCGGACCGAGCCCTCGCATGCCGAGAGCGAGCAGGCGCGAGTCGTCGCGCCACGCGAGGTGCGTGACGTCGACGCCGTCGGCATCCACGCGCCTCGTGTCACCGGTGCCGGCGTCGACAAGCAGTACGTCTCCGGCGACGAGGAGGCGATCGCTGCACACCGCCTCCACGACCGCGATCAGACGCCCGTCCGGTGATCCCGTCGGCAGTCCGAAGGCGGCGTCGCCTTCGAGGAGGATTCGTTCCTCCCCCGCCTCGAGGTCGATCACACGCAGAGACGCGTGGTACCAGTCGGTCTCGGCTGCGGACTCCGTCGCGACGACCGCGAGGGCGTCGTTCCCGCACCACGAGGCCTCCCAGACGCTCAAGGCCTCCGGGCGGACGCGCGTCACCTCCCCGCTCTTCACGTCGAGGAGGTACGCACGCCGCGCCTCGACGTCTGGGTTCTCGCGCGACTGAACCTCCGGCATCCACACCGGGAGCTCCGCGTCGACGAGGACGGTGCCGGAGCCCGACGCGCCGGAGTGGTCGGCGCCGACGCCGGCGGCACCGATGAGGATGCGCGTCCCGTCCGGCGACCACACGTGGAACTCGATCGTTCCCGGGATCTCCGGCAACGCCGTCGGTTCCTCCGGGTGATCGGGGTCAACGAGATACAGCTGCCTGCGTCCGCCGAGCACGCGGTCGGACAGGAAGCTCAAGCGCGTGCCGTCCGGCGACCACCTGGGGAAGACGTCGTCGTTCGGGCCCGTCGTGATCTCCCGCGCCCCGGAGCCGTCGGAGGAAGCGAGCATGATGCGCGTGACCGGGTCCGCCTCCAGCCCGTCAACGCGTTCTCCCTCGAACGCGACCCGGCCTCCGTCCGGAGACGGCTGCGGAACGGCCGGGCCGAACGGCCATCCCTCCGCCGGCGCGTGGACGCGACCGAACATCGGCTCGTAGAGCCTTCGGTAGTGCTCCTTCACCTCTTCGAAGTGCGGCGTTCCTCGCAGATCTCGATCCATAGCGCCTCCGGGTCGTCGGCCGGATGCCCTGGAATCCTGCGGCAAAGGACGGTCGGGCGCGAACCGGCTCCGTCAGCCCTTGACGCCGGTGAGCGTCACGCCCTCCACGAACACGCGTTGTGCCAGGAAGAAGATGATCAGCACCGGGATCATGAAGATCAGCGACGCAGCCATCTGCAGGTTCCATAACACCCCGCGGTGCACGTCCGAGTAGTTCGCGAGCGAGACGGAGAGCGTCCACGCGTTGCTGTTGCTTGCCGCGTACAGCAACGGGTCGAAGAAGTCGTTCCACGCGTAGAGGAACTGGAAGAGCGCGACGGCCGCGATCGCCGGCTTCGCGAGCGGGATCACGACGCGGCGCAGGATCTGCCACTCGCTCGCGCCGTCCACCCGCGCGGCGTCCAGAAGCTCCTCCGGGATCGTCTTGAAGAACTGGCGCAGCAGGAAGATCGTGAATGCGTCCCCGAAGAAGGCCGGCACGATGAGCGGCTTGAGCGATCCCGTCCAACCGAGCCGCACGAAGATGATGTAGAGCGGGACGATCGTTACCTGGCTCGGCAGCATGAGCGTGGAGAGCACCAGCAGGAACGCGGGCTCCCGGAAACGCCACCGCATCCGCCCGAGCGCGTACGCGACGGGGATGCACGACGCTACCGTCCCGACCGTCGAGAGGACCGCGTACACGACGGTGTTCCACGTGTAGAGGAGGAAGTGCTCCGAGTGCAGCACCGTCGTGAAATTGCCGAACGTGAGCGGGTGCGGGATGAGACTGAAGGTCAGCGCCTGCTGCTGCGTCATGAGCGCCGTGATGATCACGAAGAAGAACGGCGTGATGAAGATGATCGCAACGGCGATGGCGATCGAGTGGTTCGCGACCGACATCAGGAAGCGATGCCGTTTCACGGTGGGTGGAACCGGCCGCGGCGCGATCGCCGGACGCTCCACGGCGCGCGGGGCGGTGATGGTGGCTATCGGAAGCCTCCCTGATAGAAGACCCAGCGATTCGACGTCTTGATGAGCACGAACGTGCACACCATGATGATGACGAACAGCACCCACGCCATCGCCGCGGCGTATCCCATGTGGAAGTACTGGAAGCCCTGCTGGTACAGCCAGATCGGATAGAACAGCAACGACCCCTGCGGCGCTCCGAGACCGTTCTGCGGACCGCCCGACGCGACGTATCCCTCCGTGAAGTACTGGAACCCGTAGATCACACCGGTGACCACCGAGAAGAAGATGACCGGCGAGATCATCGGCAGCGTGATGTGCCGGAACCGCTGCCACCCGCTCGCCCCCTCGAGGTCGGCGGCCTCGTAGAGCTGCGCCGGAACGTCGAGCAGCGCTGCGAGGAAGATGATCATGATCTGCCCGACGCCCCAGAGCCCGAGGAGCACAAGGCCGGGTTTCGCCCAGAACGGATCCTGGAACCACAGCGGCTGCGGCAGGTGGAGGAACCCGAGGATCGCGTCGATCGGACCCTTCGGGTTCAGCAGGAACACGAAACCGAGCGTGGCGGCAACCGCGGGGATCATCGTCGGAACGAAGTAGATCGTCCGATAGACGCCGATGCCGCGCTTCGGTTTGGTCAGGGCGTACGCGCATCCGATCGCGAACACGACTTGCAGCGGGATCGAGACCGCCATGATCCAGATCGTGTTGCGCATCGCAAGCCAGAAGTTCGGATCCTTCGTGAACATGAACTTGTAGTTGAAGAGCCCGACCCACTGCGGCTGCCCCACGAGGTCGTACTTCGTGAACGAGTAGTACAGCGTCGCGATCGCCGGATAGAGATTGAACGCCACGAATCCGATGATCCACGGCGACATGAACGCGAGCACCGTGAGATTGCTTCGGCGGCGGGCCTTCCGGCGCGCGCGAGCACGCTCCGGAGAGAGCTGCCGCGACGGTATGGCGGTCGCTACGGTGATCCCCTCCCGCTCACGCTCCGAGCTGCATCTGGTTGTTGATCTCCTGCGCGAGCTGATCGAGCCCCGTCTGGGGGTTCGAGATCTTGCCGGCCTCGAACTTCGTCAGGAAATCGCCCTGCTGATCTGCGGCGTAGGTGCCGATCGTGGTGAGGGGTGGATTGAACCGCGAGTACTTGTTCGAGAAGATGTCGAGGAACGGCCTGAAGTGCTCGTCCTTCTGCAGCGTCGGATCCTTCAGCGCCGCATAGGTCGTCGGAACGTTCCCGAGCTCCTGCGCGAGCTTCAGCAGCGGCTCGGTCGTCAGGGCGAGGTACTTCACCAGGAGCCACGCCTGCTCCGGATGGGGCGACGTCCCGGAGATCGCGACCACGGTCCCGCCGATCTGCCCGGAGCCGTACCGCGACGGGTCCGACGTCGGGAACGGCGCCGTCCCGTAGTTCACCTTCGACCCGTCGTCCTTGATGAAGGCGGTGCGCCACTCGCCGTCGAACAGCATCGCGACCTTGCCGGTCTCGAACCCGTGCGCCGAGGACCACTCCGAGTTGGCGCCGCCGAGGCCGGCGAAGAACTCCTGCAGCTTCGAATAGCCGTCCGATCCGTAGAGGCCGACCATGTGCTCGTCCCACTGCAGGACCTGGTCCCACGTCGGATCCGTTCCGAGCGTCGACTGGCCGTCGCTGTTGTACCAGGTCGCGTTCCACGGAACGCCGAGGTACATGTTGGAGTTCTCGTAGAAGTCCGACAGCGGATCGAAGCCGGCGACCTTGATCGATCCGTCGGAGTTGTACTCCGTGAGCTTCTGGGCGTCGGCCTCGAGTTCCGTGAACGTCTTCGGCGGTCCGGCGATGCCCGCCTTCGCGAACAGATCCTTGTTGTAGTACAGCCCGTAGGCGTCGGTCTCGAGCGGCAGCGCGCACTGATCGCCCTGGAACTCCGTGTACGTCGTGGCTGCCGGAGGCGAGACCTTCGCGAGGTCGACGCCGTCGGCCTTGAGGTAGGGGTTGAGGTCGATCCACGCGTTCGAGGAGCAGAACTGCGCGACCTGGTCGGGTCCCTGCGTCGACATGATGTCCGGAGGGGTGCCGCTGTTGATCGCCTGCAGGGTCTCCTGCTCGTTCTTCGCGCCGACGGTCTTGACGGTGATCCACGGGTACTGCTTGTGGAAGTCGTCGATGATCGAGTTCAGGGTGTCGAGCTCGCGGCCGGAGAAGTGCACCCACATCGTGAGCGTGGTCGGCGTGTGCGAAACGTTGGAGCTCGCGGTGACCGGCTCGGACGACGAGGAGTCGCCGTTCCCCGCGGTGCAGGCTCCGGCGACCAGCATCGTGGCCGCGACCCCGATCAACAGACGTCGCATCGTTCCCCCTCCGTTCGGGCTCCGGCACCCTCGTGCACGGCGTCGGAGCGCGTCATCCTGCCCTCATCCCGTCCGTACGAACAATCGATCCTGTGCGGCTTGGAGCGCCGTCGCGACCGCACCGTTGAGCGCAGCCTCCTCCCCGAGCGCGGAGATCTCGATCCTCGGCTGGAACGGCGACAGCGACGCGAGCTCCCGGCGCACCGGCTCGAGCAGCAGGTCTCCGTTCCGCCCGACGCCGCCGCCGAGGATCACGAGCTCCGGGTCGACGACCGACACGACCGCGGCGACGGAAAGCGCGATGCGCTCCGCAACCTGGTCGACGACCGTCCTGGCCGAGGCGTCGCCCTTCCGCGCGGCGGCGAAGATCGCCTTCGGCGTCCGCGGCGCCTTCATGCCGACCCGGCGGGCGACGTCGACGATCCCGTTCGCGCCGACCGCGCCCTCCAACGCTCCGCGGCGGAGGTTGTCCGGGTCGTGCGGGTCCGCCGTTGCGAGCGGCAGGTACGCGATCTCTCCGGCGTTGCCGCCGGAGCCGCGATAGAGCTCTCCGTTCAGGACGATGCCCATCCCGACGCCCGTTCCGACGTGGAGGAACACGAAGTTCTCGCAATCCTTGCCGAGGCCGCGCCACTGCTCCCCCATCGTCGCGAGGTTCACGTCGTTCTCGAACGTGATCTCGGTGCGGAGCTCCGCCTCGAGCGCCTCCACCAGCCCGCGGCGGCCCCACCCGGGGAGGTTGTGCGCCAAGGAGACCTGTCCGCTGGAGGGCTGGAAGACCCCGGGGCTGCCGACGGTCGCGACAGTCACCTGCCGCCAGAGGATGCCGGCTTCGGCGGCGAGCGCGTGTGCGAGATCGGCCATCTGCGAGATCAGCGCGTCAGCGCTCTTGATGCGCGAGCGCTCGTCCCGGCGCGCGACGACGTTGCCGTTCAGATCGGCGATCGCCGCCCGGACCCACTGACGTCCCACGTCGATCCCGGCGACCCAGCCCGCTCGGGGGTTCAGCTCGTAGAGGACCGCAGCCGGCCCCTTCCCGCCGGAGCTCTTCCCGGCCTCACGAACGAGCCGCCCCCGGTGGAGCGCGACGAGAGCCTGCGAGACCGTCGGCTTGGACAGGCCGGTACCGCGCGCGATCTGCGCCCGCGAGGTCGAGCCCATCTCGCGGATGTAATCGAGCACGGTGCGCTCGTTGATCGCGCGAAGGAGGCTCGGGGTTCCCGCCGAAAACGTCCGGTCCGCGCTCGCGGCTTCCCTCCCTCGAGAACCGATAAGGAAACTTTCCTAACTACAAACCGCGGAAATGCTATGCCGGTCGGGAACGCGCGGTCAAGGCAGCCCCGGTGCCCCGTCAGGCGCGGCGTCCGCGAAGAAGCGCGGGAGATACGCGCGGTTCGCCTCGAGGAGCGCGTCCAACAGCGGGACCGCGGTGGTGTAGTCAGGCACGAGCGGGTTCGCCATCAGCGCGAGGAGCGCGGCGCGGCGGCTTCCGCTCTTCGCGGCGCTGACGGCGAGGCGCTCGTAGGCTTTCGCGTGCTCCACGAGGCCGAGGAGCTCAGGGGCAAGCGGCTCGGTCGGCACGCCGCGAGCGCCTTCATTCCCGATCGTCGCCGAGATCTCCACGACCGCGTCGTCGCCGACGTTCGGGATCGCTCCGTCGTTTCGGATGTTCACGACCTGCACGTCGCCGGAGTTCGCGTGGAGAGACGCCATCAGCTGGGCGGCCGCCTCGCTGTAGAAGGCGCCACCGCGCTCCTCCAGGAGCTTCGGCTTCGTGTCGAGCGCGGGATCCTCGTACAGCTTCAGGAGGCCCGCCTCGATCTCCATGACCTCCTGCGCGCGGGTGCGGCCCGACCGCTGCTGCTCGAGGACCTGCCCCGTCAGGTAGTAGTAGTGCAGGTAGTACGACGGGATCGTGCCGAGGAGCCGCACCAGGTCGGCCGGCATGTCGGTCTCGTCGGCGACGAGGTCGATGTGCTCGGCGAGGATCTGCGCGAACTTGTCCACCCCCTCGACGAGCACCTTCCGCTCCCAGGAGAGGTGGTTGAGGCCGACGTGGTCGAGCTGGACGCTGTCCGGCCGGACGCCGAACGCTTCGGCGAAGCGCCGCTGGAAGCCGATCGCGACGTTGCACAGCCCGATCGCGCGGTGGCCGTCGTCGAGGAGCGCCTGCGTCACGAGGCCGGTCGGGTTGGTGAAATCGACGAACCAGGCGCCGGGAGCGCCGCGCGACGCCGTCTCCTCCGCAAGCTCGAGAACCACCGGAACGGTGCGGAGCGCCTTCGCGAAACCGCCGGGGCCGGTCGTCTCCTGGCCGATGCAGCCGAACCGCGGCGGGATCGTCTCGTCGGTCAAACGCGCCTGTTGCCCTCCGACCCGAAGCTGCACGAGGACGAAATCGGCGCCCTCGAGCGCGTCCTCGCGACGATCGGTCAGGAGCAATCGCCCGTTCCATCCGGCCTTGCGCACCATGCGTTCGGCGAGACCGCCCACGACACGCAGGCGTTCCGGATCGATATCGAGGAGGACGAGCTCATCGGTCGGAAGACGGTCGCCGCGGTTCACGAGGCCCTCGACGAGCTCGGGCGTGTAGGTGCTCCCGCCCCCGACGACCGCGACCTTCACACCCACCGCCGCGGCATCGTACACTCCGCGCCGTGGAATCGTTAGGAAAGTTTCCTGACAGGGGCTTTCCCGAGAAGGCCGCGCTGACGTTCGACGCCGAGCACCCGGATCGGAAGGGCTGCAGGCCGGGGAATGCCGACCGGATCCTCGACGCGCTCGCCGACGCATCGGCGACCGCGACGTTCTTCGTCCAGGGACGCTGGGCCGAGGCCTATCCCGAGACGGCGCAGCGCATCCCGCGGGAGGGTCACCTCGTCGGGAACCACTCCTTCTACCACGCGCGGATGCCGCTGCTGTCCGACGACGGCATCCGCACGGATGTGCGCGACGCCGAGGGCGTGATCAACGAGATCCTCCATGTCGATCCGAAGCCGTGGTTCCGCTGCCCGTTCGGGGAGGGAAGCGAGGATGTCCGCGTGCTCGGCATCCTCGAGGAGCTCGGCTATCGGAACGCTCATTGGGGGATCGTGCTGGAGGACTGGGAGCCGTGGCGCGACGGCGGCGCGATCAGCGACGACGCGCTGGAGCAGATCGGCGCCTCCCGGGAACCGCCCGTCGTCCTCCTCCACACGTGGCCGGACGGGACAGCCGACGCGGTACCGCGGCTCCTGGCCCTGCTCGCGGCATCGGGAACCGAGACGGTGCACCTCGACCGATTGGAGCGTGTTCCGTGAGCCGCGCTGCCGTCCTCGCCGTCGACGCCGGAGGGTCGAAGACCGACGTCGTCCTCGCGAACCGGCGAGGAGAGGTCCTCGGCCTCGCCCGCGCCCGCGCTTCCGAGCTGATCCGGCCGAGGCGCCCCGTTCCGAGCGAGGGACATCTGGACGCGGTCGGCGTGGCAGTGGCCAACGCGGCGCGCGAGGCCGGCCTCGACGCCGACTCACTCCCGGTCGCCGACGTCGGCGTGTTCTCGCTGGCCGGATTCGACTTCCCGCAGGACGGGCGCCGGCTGCAACGCTGGCTCCGGACGAACGGCTGGGCGCGCGACGAGGTCTTGGAGAACGACACCTACGCGGTCCTTCGAGCCGGCACCGATCGGACGTGGGGCATCGCCGTCGTGTGCGGACAGGGAACCAACTGCACCGGTGTCGCTCCGGACGGCAGGACCTACCGGCTCCCGGCGATCGGCGCGATCTCGGGCGATTGGGGAGGCGGCGGCGACATCGGCTACGCCGCGCTCTGGCACGCGGTGCGGGCGCGCGACGGACGCGGCGCGGACACGGCGCTCGCGGCGCTCGTGCCGGAGCATTTCGGCCTGACTCGCCCTCGACAGGTGACGGAGGCGATCTACTTCGACCGGCTCGCGCGGGGCCGACTGAACGAGCTCGTACCCGTGGTGTTCTCCGCCGCTGCCGACGGAGACGCCGTCGCCGGCTCGATCGTCGATCATCAGGCGGACGAGGTCGTGACGATGGCGGGCGCTGCGATCCGCAAGCTCCGTCTCCGCTCGCTCGACGTCGACGTCGTCCTCGGCGGCGGGATCTTCCGCAATCGCGTTCCCGCGTTCTTCCACCGGATCGAGGAGGGGATCCATTCCCTTGCGCCGCAGGCGCGGATCGTGGTCCTGTCGGCGCCGCCGGTCGTGGGAGCCGCGCTCGCGGCCCTCGACCGCGTCAACGCAGGCCCCACGGCGAAGGAGCGGCTACGTGCGGCCTTGACCCGATCTCGACTGGCGGCCCACACTCGACAACGAAGGGCTCGGAAGGAGCGCTGAGATGGCGAAGATCGTGCTCGATCACGTGTCCAAGGTCTTCGGAGACGAGGTCGTCGCCGTCAACGACGTGTCGTTGGAGATCCCCGACGGCGAGTTCATCGTTCTCGTCGGCCCGTCGGGCTGCGGGAAGTCGACGATCCTGCGGATCCTCGCCGGCCTCGAAGACGTCACGGCGGGAGAGCTCGTCCTCGACGACCGGCAGATCACCGACCTTCCGCCGAAGGATCGCGACATCGCGATGGTGTTCCAGAACTACGCGCTCTATCCGCACATGACGGTGGAGCAGAACCTCGGCTTCGGGCTGAAGCTCCGCAAGACGCCGAAGGAGGAGCAGCGACGCCGCGTCGCGGACGTCGCGCACGTGCTCGGGCTCGACACGCTGATGCAACGCAAGCCCTCAGAGCTTTCGGGCGGCCAGCGCCAGCGCGTCGCGATGGGCCGCGCGATGGTGCGCGAGCCCCACGCGTTCCTCATGGACGAGCCGCTGTCCAATCTCGATGCGAAGCTGCGCGTCCAGATGCGGGCCGAGCTCGCTCGACTCCACGAGCGCCTCGGAACGACGACGGTCTTCGTCACGCACGACCAGGTCGAGGCGATGACCCTCGGAGAACGGGTCGCCGTCCTCCGCGACGGCGTCCTCCAGCAGGTGGATGTCCCGCAGAACCTGTACGAGCATCCCGCGAACCTGTTCGTCGCGGCGTTCATCGGATCGCCTCCGATGAACCTCGTCGAAGCGTCGATCGAGGGCGGACGGGTGCACTTCGGCGACGTGGAGATCCCGCTCGCCGCGGACCGGCCCGCGGAGCTCGAAGGGTCCAAGGTGATCCTCGGGATCCGCCCTTCCGACATGGAGGACGCCGCCGTCTGGCGCAACGAGACGCTACCGACGATCGACGTGCGGGCCGACGTGACGGAGAACCTCGGCTCGGAGATCAATGTGCTCTTCGGGGTCGACGCTCCCCCGGTCGCGTCCGACATCATTGCAGCGACGATCGACGAGCCCGACGCCACCTCGATCGCGTTCCTGGACGAGGGGACGACGCAGTTCGTCGCGCGCGTGGACGCCAGGAGCTCCGCTAGGCCCGGACAGATGGTGCGGCTCTCCGTAGATCCGTCGCGGTTCTATTTCTTCGATCGGTCCTCGGGCGAGGCGATCGGTTCCGCGAGGCCCGTCGCAGCTTCCGCTAACTGATCCGCGTCTCGTATACGTCACTCACGTGCGTTTTGCAGTTCAACAGATCGTGGACGAGCACTGACTCGCTCACCGCGTACGTGTCGATCGCGTCACGATTCCGAGCGAACGACTTCACGACGTGTTCGTGCCCATTCAAGAGCTCGATGAGTTTGGCGTGTCGGCCACAATACTTATCGTCCCGCATGTAGAACGCGGTGCCGTCCGCAGAGATGGAGGCCGCATACTCTCGCGCGCGGTTCGGAACGCGCATCGTGTGGTCTGTCGAGATTCGGTGGATGTAGACGTCGCAAGCGCCTACTCCTCGCGCGCAACGAGTCCAGGTCGCGAAATCGCCGCTCACCTGGCCGGAGTAGACGTCGCCGTCGCGGTACGCGCCGCTGAACCTCGCGAGGATCTCCTCGTGGCCGGTGGAGATCTGATGGAGCACGATGCGCCCCGTCGTCCACTTCGCCCGGTAGGAGTCTCGGTTGAAGAGCAAGTAGTCCCCGGACATGGTCGGAGCGCGCTCCCAGCGGGAGGTGTTCACGCCTCGCGAGGTGTCTGTACGTAACCCGATGCCGTATCGAAGATCCGGAGGTTGGACTGTCCGGCGTGGATCTGCTGAAAGATGACCTCCGTCCCGTCGAATCCCCCGGCGAATCCCGTCGTACCGAAGGCGTTCAGCCGCTGCGTGAACCCTCCGTGAAGGGGTCGCACGTACGCGTTGTAGCGGTCCGGATGAGCTTTCGTGTTCTGCGACCAGGCGACCATCGACACGTTCGCGGCGGCAAGGACATCATCGTTGCGCGAGCTGATCAGGATGTGGTCCGAGGCAACCAGGGCGCCCGCCTGGTTTCCGAGGAGGACGAGAGCAACGACGAAGGCGCAGACACCGGTGACGAATCGGTGACCGAGGATCCCTCTAGCTCCAGATAGCCGGCCCGGCATCACGGGGTCGGCTCACCGTCGTCAGGTTCACGTTGATGTCGTGCGTACGACAGTTCACGGCGTCGCGCACGAGGTGCGAGGCGTCCACCGCGAACGTCGAGAACGTGTCTCGGTTCCGCGCCAGCGCCTCCACGAGCTCGCCGGTGATGCCGGAGAACCGCATCAACCGGGCTTTGCGGCCGCACCCGGGAGCGGCGCGCATGAAGAACACCGTGCCGTCCGCCGCGACCGAGCTCGCGTACTCCTGTTGCCGGTCGGGAAGCATCTGCGTGTGATCGGTCGAGATCTGATGACGGAAGACGTTGCAGCCCGCGCTTCGTGAACACACGTCCCAAACGGCGTAGTTCCCGTTCACCTGTCCCGGATCGATGAACGGCCCGCGCTGGTAGTCGGAGAAGAGCTTCCGCAGCACCTGCTCGTGACCCGTCGAGACCTGATGGAGGACGAGCCGGTCGACGAAACCCGTCCTGCGCGGTGTCTCGCGACTGAAGAGCAGAGAATCGCCGGACATCGAGGGGCTCGCCTCCCAGCGATTCGTGTTCACGCCCGACGGCACCGGGTCGTACTGGTCGGTCGCGGTGTCGTAGATCACCAGGTCGGACTGACCCTGGTGGGAGATCTGCTGGAAGATCAGCTTCGTCCCGTCGAAGCCTCCGTTGAAGCCGCGGCTCCCCTCGGCGTTCAATCGCTTGGGCTTCCCGCCCGACAGTGGCTTGACGTACTCGTTGAAGAAGCGCGGATGCTTCCGCGAGTTCTGCGACCACGCGAGCATCGTGTCGTTCGCGGAGGGCAGGATCTCGAGGCTGGGGGAGGTGAGGAGCTGCACGTCGGTCCCGGTCAACGCTCCCGCAGGGAGCACACCGATGACGAGCCAGGATGCGGTGACGAACCCGACCAGCATGGCGGCACGGATCCGTCCGCGGCGTCGACGTCCAAGCATGGAGACCCCTCTCGTCTCGTCCTCCCCCGTTGTCTAGCCGAAATCAGCTATCGCCGCGAGTTCCCACGTCCGTCGGCCCCAAAATCGCGCTTTTCGCCGCCTACGGCCTCGGCATCCCCGGCGGCGGCGGATCGCAGAGCTCACGGAGCCGATGCCGGTACGACCCCGTGTCTACGTGCGGCGCGATGTTCTCCCGCTCGTAGGGGTCGCGATCGAGGTTGTAGAACTCCTTCTCCCCGTCGGCGTAGAGGATGAAGACGCGCGACGTCGTATGGAGCTCGCAGTATGCGGGCATCGTCTGATGTCGTCGGTGCTCAACGAGGAAGTCCGTCCTCCAGCCGGACGGAGGAGGCCGCGCCAGCAACGGCACGAGGCTCCTCCCCTCGGCGTCGTAGCTCACGACGCCCGCGAGCTCCGCGAGCGTCGGTGCGATGTCGATGTTGAGCGCGAGCTCCGGGACCGTGCGCGGGTCCGTTCCGAGGGCGCCGTAGCGGATCACGAACGGGACGCGGATGCTTTCCTCGTACGGGACGGCCTTTCCCTCGAGCCGATGCTCGCCCCACAGGAACCCGTTGTCGGAGGTGAACACGATCATCGTGTCGTCGAGGCGTCCGCTCGACTGGAGCACGTCGATTAGCGCCTTCACGGCGTCGTCGACCGGCAGCAGGGTCCGGTACTGCTTGCGTCGGAACGTGTCGATCACGTGCTGCTTGCGGGCCGACAGTGGTGGCCTGCGTTGGATCCACTTCGGCTTGTCGCTGACGTCGCGCTCGTCGTAGCTCGGAGGTCGGTACCGGCGCAGGTGTGCGAACCGGCCCTTGTAGCGCGGCGCGGAGATCGCCGGTGTATGCGGTGCGTTCGGGGCGAAGTACAGGAAGAACGGATCCGTCGCGCCCCGGACGAACGAGACGGCCTCGCGGGAAAGCACATCGGTTACGTAGTCCCGGGGCTTTGATCCGTAATGGTGGAGGTGCCCGTCGATGCTGACGTGGTAGTTGAAGTAGACGCCGCCCCCGGTCGTCTTTCCGACCCAGTGGTCCCATCCCGGGGGTACGTAGGTTCCGGCGTAGCCGTTCAGATATTTACCGACGAGGGCCGTGTCGTACCCGGCGGCGTCGAGTGCCGTCGCGACCGTGAAGGAGTCGTCGAACTGCTGGAATCCCGTCGTGTTGCTGTAGACGCCCGTCGTGTGCGCGTAGTTCCCGGTGAGGATGCTCGCGCGGCTCGGACAACACGTCGGGTTCACGACGTAGTAGTTGGAGAAGCGGGTCCCCTGCCCGACGATCCGCGCGCTCACGGTCGGCATCGCCGAAAGCGTCTTGTACTCCTGGTCGTCGGTGACGATCACGATGATGTTCGGCCGCGGCTCGTTCGGTGTCCTGGCGCCGCCGGACGCCACGGCGGCCGGCCACATCGCCACAGCCGAGAGGGCGGCCGCAGCAGCGACGATCTTCCGGAACGTCCTCATCAGCCGACCGAGATCAGCGCGATCCCCGCGATCGCGGCGACGAGCCCGACCAGCTGGATCGCTCGGAGACGCTCCTTGAGGAATGCCGCAGCGAGGACCACCGTGACGGCAGGATAGAGGGACGTCAACACCGCGGCGATCGAGAGCAGCGTCTTGTGCGTGGCGACGAGGAAGAACACGTTCGCGGTCACATCCAACGATCCGACCACGGCGAGGAGCGCGAGGTTCGGGCGGACGTTGCGGAACGACGGTCGCGCGATCGCGATTGCGGCGAGCATCGCGATCGTGGAGACGATGCGGACGCCGACGATCGGCCATAGGCCCGCGGCCGGTCCCGCGCGCTCCACCAGCACGAAGAAGGCACCGAAGCAGAGTCCGGCGACCACCGCCTGCGGGATGCCCAGTGTGACCAGATGCGACCACCGGCGACGGGTCGCCGAGACGTCGTCGTCGACGACCGGCGCGACATCCTCCGCGGCGGAGACGAGCGCGACGGCCGGTATCGACAGGATGACGCCCGCGAGCGCGATCGCGCTCGGCCGCTCCCCGATCAGGATCCCGAACAGGACCGGAACGCACGCGGCCTCCACCGCCGTGACGGGAGCGACGATGCTCATCCGCCCTTCCGCGAGGGCGCGATAGAACAGGACGATCCCGATCGTTCCCGCGACGCCGGCGGCGCCTCCCCACTCCAACGCGCGGGCGGAGATCGGCTCGTTGGAGAACAGGATCAGGCAGACGGCGAGCGCCGTGGACCCGAGCGCCTGCGACACCAGCACGACCACGAGGACGTTCACGCGCCGGGAGACGAGTCCGCCGAGGAAATCCGCGGAGCCGTACGTGACCGCGGCGGCGAGGCTCAACAGGATCCCCACGAGCTCATCTCCGTCACCCTCGCTCCGACGGTGCGGCGGCGGCCGGCGAGGCTCCTCGGCGCCGCGCCCGAGTCGACGCGCGCGACCGACTGGAACGCCGGCGAGCGTGACGGCGGGCGCCGCTAGGATAGCGGCCGCATCCCCCGCGGCGAAGGTAGGAAGGAGACGGCCCGTGCCAGGAATGGTTCCCGACGACGTCTACGAGCTGACGGCGGTATCGGACCCGAGGCTGTCTCCGGACGGTGGAACGATCGCGTACGTCGTGTCCTCCGTCGACCGTGAGGACAACGGCTACCGCAGCTCGATATGGCTCGTTCCGGCCGACGGCTCCGCCGCGCCCCGGCGGTTCACCTGGGGACCCAAGCGCGACGGCGACCTGCGGTGGTCGCCGGACGGGACCCGGCTCGCATTCGTCTCCGAGCGGGCGAACCGAACCGACGAGAAGGAGACGAAGGACGAGGAGAAGGCCGGACAGCTCTACGTGATCGACGTCGCAGGCGGAGAGGCACAACGTCTGACCGAGCTGAAGGAAGGCGTCTCCGAGCCGGAGTGGTCTCCCGACGGCCGCTCCATCGCGTTCACCTCGCGGGTCCGCGACCAGGCGTACGACGAGACCGACCAGAAGAAGCGCAAGCCGCGCCGGTTCACCCGGCTCCAATACAAGCTCGACTCCGAGGGGTGGACGGGCGACCGGCGCCAGCATCTATTCACGGTTGCCGCCGACGGCTCCGCTCCGGCGAAGCAGCTCACCGACGGAGACTTCGAGGACGGGCATCCGTCCTGGTCACCCGATAGCCAGCGGATCGCGTTCGCCTCCGCCCGTCATGACGACTGGGACCTCTCGGCCGCGCGCGACATCTACGTCGTGGACGCCGCGGGCGGAGAGCCGCAGCGGCTCACGCCCACCGAGGGGATGTGCGAGGAGCCGTCGTGGTCGCCGGACGGCACCCGTATCGCGCTCCAGTACACGCCCGGGATCTTCGACGACCCGCGGCACACGCAGATCGCCGTGATCGACGTGAGCGGCGGCGCCCCGGAGGTCCTCACGGCCTCGCTCGATCGCCAGTGCGGCCCGTATCCGTCGCTTCGCCGGCCGCTGTGGCAGGACGACCGTCTCGTCTTCGGCGTCGAGGACGCGGGCAACACCCATCTCTACGCCGTCGGGGCCGACGGCACGGAGAAGCCGGAGCTGCTGATCGGGGGCGATCAGGTTCTCACCGGGGTCGACGTGGTCGGCAACACGATCGTCCACACCGCATCCTCCGCGACCATGGTCTCCGAGCTCTTCGTCGGCGACCGGCGGCTGACCTCGGTCGGCGACGCGTTCGTCGAGCGCCGCGAGATCGTCGCTCCGGAGCGCTTCACGGCCACGTCGGAGGACGGCGCCGAGGTGGAAGCCTGGCTCATCCGTCCGGCCGGCTTCGAAGCCGACCGCTCGTATCCGGTGCTCGTGAACATCCACGGGGGACCGTTCGCCCAATACGGCAACCGCCTGTTCGACGAGTTCCAGGTCTACGCGGGTGCCGGCTACGCGGTCGTGTACTGCAACCCGCGCGGCTCCTCCGGGTACACCGAGGAGTGGGCTCGCGCGATCCGCGGGCCCATCGACGGGCCCGGATGGGGCTCCGTCGACTACGACGACGTCATGGCTGTCACGGACGAGGCTCTCCGCCGGTTCCCCTTCTGCGACGGCGAGCGCCTCGGCGTCATCGGTGGTTCCTACGGCGGGTTCCTCACGTCGTGGATCGTGAGTCACACCGATCGGTTCACGACCGCGATCTCCGAGCGGTCGGTCAACAACTGGGTCTCGCAATGGGGGTCGAGCGACGTCGGGTGGGACAAGGGGTACATCGGGAAGTTCGTCTTCGAAGACGTCGACGCGTGGCTGAAGATCTCTCCGTCCACCTACGCGACGGAGATCCATACCCCGCTGCTGATCCTGCATTCGGAGAACGACCTCCGTTGCCCGATCGAGCAGGGAGAGCACCTGTTCACGACCCTGCGTCTCCTCAAGCGGGACGTGGAGATGGTGCGCTTCCCAGACGAGAGCCACGAGCTCAGCCGGTCGGGATCTCCGGTGCATCGAGTGATGCGGTTCGACGTCATCCTCGATTGGCTCGCGCGAACGCTGAAGCCCTAACGCTGCAGAACCGGCTCGCGGGCGGCTGGAGCTAGAGTCCCGAGCGCAACACGAATACGAGGCGAATCGCCAGCGCGACGGCGGCCGTGACCGCCACCACGACGAGCCCCACGAACGGCGCTCCGAGGACCGCTGCGACCGCCACGATCAGCAGGCGTCCGTCGCGGCCACCGAGGGTGTAGCCGATCGGCCGCTCCGGCGCGGGCGGAAGAGCGAGCGACGCGGCCCGATCCTTCGATGCCATCGACAGCAGCGCTCCGGAGATCGCCGCGGCGGTCAGGAGCACGACCGACCGACCGGACGAGCCCTCGGAGAGTGCCCAGACTCCCATGCCGGCGAGGATCGCCGTGTCGACGACGCGATCGAGAACGCCGTCGAGCATCGCTCCGTGTGGGCCGGCGCGGAGCTGCAGGCGCGCCGTCTCGCCGTCGACGCCGTCGAGGATCGATGCGA
>JBJMLN010000009.1:0-100274 GCA_045805285.1 Actinomycetota bacterium
CACGTGCAGAACATCCTGTCGAAGCTCCAGCTGCGGCGGAGATACGAGCTGATGCGCTACGCGATCCAGCGGGGGCTCGACAAGGCGCCGTAGCTGGGTACTTCCAGCAGTCGGAATCAGGCATTCACCTCTCGTCCCTCCGCGGCGCGGGTCGCTACGCTCGGACGCATGACGATCATGCACGCGAGCCTCGTCGCGGTCCTGGTGACCGCTGCGTTCGTGCCGGGTTCGGTTGCGCCAGCGCAGACGGGCAGAGCGTCGGTGCGCGTCGTCGACGGCGTCCTGACGTATCGCGACGCTCCCGGCCGCGCAGACTCGGTGTTCCTGACGTCCACGGCATCATCGGGCGAGACGTTCGATGTCGACGTCGCGAGCGCAACCGTCATGCATGCCGGCGCCGGCTGCATGAGAGTGGGTGCGTACCGCGTCACCTGCTCCGGCGTGGTTTCGGCCGCCATCTTCCTCGGAGGCGGCAACGACACACTTGGCGTGGACTCCGGTGCGCTTCGACGGGTCGTCCAAGGCGGCTCCGGCAACGACAGACTCTTCGGCGGATACGGACACGACGTCCTCCGCGGAGGAGCGGGCGACGACGAAGTCGATGCCGGTGTGAGCGACGAGGCCATCGTGCGAGGCGGTCCTGGACAGGACTTCCTCGGAGGAAGCAGTGGTCCCGACACCCTGATCGGCGGCGACGGGGGTGACGGCCTGATCGGCCGCGCCGGGCCGGACCACCTCCTCGGCGGGCGCGGAAACGATCTCGTGGTGGGCTTCCACGCGGGGAACATCGGAGGAACACCCTCCGGTCCCGACACCGACGTACTCGAGGGTGGACTCGGCGTCGACCTGCTCGAAGGAGGCCCTGCGGCTGATCGTCTCATCGGCGGCCCGGGCAGCGATTCGCTCGACGGTGGCGGAGGGAGCGACGTCTTCCGCGCGGATCCGGGAAGCGACTTCATCAACGGTGGCGGTTCGAGCGGTCGTGACACCGTCGACTACTCGCGTCGCGTCCGGCCGGTGAACGTGACCGACGACCGGATCGCGAACGACGGTGTGACGGGAGAACGCGACGACGTCACGGTCGTCAAGGCTGTCCTCGGCGGAAGCGGCGACGACTCCGTCTCGATCGACGTGCTCGCGCCCGCTCGGCTCTTCGGGAACGACGGCAACGACACGCTCAGCACGGCGGTCGGCGGTGCGATCTTCGGCGGCCACGGAGATGACAACCTGATCGCGTCCGGAGCCTCGACCATCGTGCGCGGTGAAGCAGGCGACGACCACCTCTCGACTGCGGACGGGATCCCGGACATCGACAGCTGTGGACCGGGAGACGACTCCGTCGACGCGGACGCGTCCGACGACGTCTCGGCGAACTGCGAGGACGTCACGGTCGCTCCGTAGGCGGTCGTAAACTGGCTTCATGCCACCCTCCTCCGTCATCGTCGCCGGCGCGCGGACGCCGATCGGGAAGTTCGGGAAGGCGCTCGCCGATCTCGAGGCCGTCGACCTCGGCGGCATCGCGATCGCGGAGGCGCTGAAGCGCTCCGGAGTCGATCCGGGCGATGTCGACTACACGATCTTCGGCCATGTGATCCAGGCGGGAACCGGACAGATCACCGCGCGGCAGGCCGCGATCAAGGCCGGGATCCCCAAGGAGATCCCCGCGATCACGATCAACAAGGTCTGCCTCTCCGGCATGAACGCGATCGCGCTCGCCGATCAGCTGATCCGCGCGGGCGAGATGGGGGTCGTCGTCGCGGGCGGCATGGAGTCGATGAGCCGCGCGCCGTACCTCCTACCGCGCGCTCGCGAAGGGTCACGGCTCGGAAACGCGGAGCTCGTGGACTCGATGATCCACGACGGGCTCTGGTCCACCTTCACCGGGCAGCAGATGGGGGAGTCCTCCGACGAGGTCAACGCGGAGCTTGGCCTCTCCCGCGAAGAGCAAGATGCATGGGCCGCCCGCAGCCACCAGCGCGCCGTAAGCGCGTGGGCCGAGGGCCGTCTCGCTGAAGAGGTTGTTCCCGTCGAGGTTCCCCGGCGCAAGGGCGATCCGATCACGATCGACCGCGACGAGGGCATCCGCTCCGACAGCACCGCGGAGTCGCTCGCGAAGCTCAAGCCGGCGTTCCACCCCGAGGGCACGATCACCGCGGGGAACGCCTCGCAGCTCTCCGACGGCGCCGCCGCGGTCGTCGTGATGAGCCGCGAGCGCGCCGAGGCGGAGGGCCGCATGCCGATCGCAGAGATCGTCGCCCACGGGATGTCAGCGGAGCGCTTCGCGTATCTCCACACCGTGCCCGCGATCGCGCTCCAGAACGCGCTCAAGAAGGCGGGCCTCGACG
The DNA here is from genome assembly GCA_045805285.1 of Actinomycetota bacterium. GTDB lineage: Bacteria > Actinomycetota > UBA4738 > UBA4738 > JBJMLN01 > JBJMLN01. The sequence continues at coordinate 2,346 of JBJMLN010000009.1, forward strand.
TCCACGACCTCGGCCTCCTGGAGATCAACGAGGCGTTCGCGGCGGTCGCGGTGAACGCGACGCGGATGCTCGGTGTCTCCGAGGAGCTCGTGAACGTCAACGGCGGCGCGGTCGCGCTCGGCCATCCGATCGGCGCGAGCGGCGCGCGCCTCGTGGTGACGCTCGCGCACGAGATGCGACGCCGCGGCGTGGAGCTCGGCGGCGCCGGCATCTGCGGCGGTGGCGGACAGGGCGACGCGCTGATCATCCGGAACCCGAACGCGCAAAGCTAGTCTCGGCCAGACTAGACGCGATCCGCCGGCGAGACGAACGATCACCCGAGCGACAAGGGAGCGACCAGTCCCAGCGCGTCGTGATCGCCGGAGCTCGTGAGAAGCGGTGACGCCTACGGTGGGGTGGGATCGACGGTCGGATCGCCGAGGAAATCCGAGATGCCGGCCGCGATGCCCTTCGCGATCTTCCGGCGGAAGGCGACCTTCTTGAGCAGCCGCGCCTCGTGGTTGTTGCTGATGAACGCGTCCTCGAGGAGCGCCGCCGGCATCCGCGTCCACTTGATCACGTAGAAGTCGGCCTTCTCCACGCCGCGGTTCTCCAGGCCGGTGCGCTGGAGCACCTCACGCTGGACGTCCTGCGCGAGCTTCGTGTCGCGGTAGTCGAACGTCGCGGTTCCGCCGGCTTGGCACGCGCACCCGTTCTGATGGATCGACAGGTACGCGTCCGCCTGCATGTCGCTCCCCGGGGCGCACGCGGTGATCGTTCCGCAGTTGGCCACGTTCACGCGGGCCTGGAGCTCGTCTTTGATGTCGAAGACGCCGTCTTTCTTGAACACGTAGCTGCCGTCGTGCTTCTGGTTGTGCGTCGCGATGTCGGTCCCGGGGTTCACGTCGGAATCCGTGTGCCGCGTCATGACGACGCGATATCCGCGCCGCCTTAGCAGGTGCGCCGCACGCAGCGCGATGTCGAGGTTGACGTCGCTCTCCCGCATGCAGCTCCGGCCGGCGAAGCGGAGGTCGCAGTTGACGGCGCCGGGATACGTTCCGCCGTGCCCGGGGTCCAGGACGACGAACGGGCGATCTCCTGCGAGGGAGGCCGGCGCGGGCCCGAACGCGACCAGCGCCGACACCGCGAGCGCAAGGACCGCCACGACCGAACGGCGAGCGGCACGACGGAGCAACATCTGCGCGTCAGTTCCCCTCGGCGGGCTTGGAGCGTCGGGCGAGTCGCGCGAGCAGATCGGCCTCTCCCTCTCCGCTCGCCTGCGGGAGGTCGCCGGGCACCTCCGCGGCGCGGCCGCCCGAGAGCTTGGTCTGCGCGATCAGCTGAGCCTCGAGCTCGCGCGCGCGATCCTCTGCGATGCGCATCCGGTCGAGGGCGCCGCGGAGCTCTCCCTCGGCCTGGCGGAGACGCTCCTCCGCGAGCGCGCCCTCCGAGCTCGGGCTGCCCGTGGAGTCCTCGTTCAATCGCTGGCGGAGCTTCGCAACCTCCTCCTCGGAGATGCGGAGTCTCTCCTCGGCGTCGCGGACGCGATCTCCGGCCTCGGCGCCGCCGGGTGCTCCCATCGCGACGAGCTGTGACTCCAGCTCCTTGGCTCGCGTCTCTGCGGAGATGCTCCGCTCCTGCGCGGCCCGGAGCTCTCCCTCGGCCTGGCGGAGACGCTCCTCCACGAGCTGCTGGGGCGTCGGCGGGGTTGCCTCCGCCTTCTTGCGCTCCTCCTCGGCCTTCTTCCGCTGCTCCTCCGCCTTGCGGTCGCGTTCGGCGATCTCGGTTCGAAGCTTCTTCGCCTCCGCCTCCTGGTCGCGCCGCAACGCCTCCGTCTTCTTGAGTTCCTCCTCGCCCGAGGAGAGGCGCTGCTGCATCTGCGTGAGCGCGCTCTCCGCTTGCTTGAGGCGCTCCTCCGCCTTGGAGAGGCCCTCCTGCGTCGCGGGAAGGGAGACCTCCAGACGCTCGAGCTGCGACCGGAGCTGCCCGGCGGACGCGGCGGTCTTCTCGAGGCCGGACTGCTTCTCCAGCAGCTGGTCCTGGCGCTGACGGAACTCGTTCTCGGCCATCGAGATGCGGTCCTCGGTGACCGCGAGCGATCCCTCCGCCTTCGCGGCGCGTTCCTCGATCTGCTTGATCTGCGCCTGATACCGCTGCGCGAGCTCGTTGGCGTGCTTCGCGCGCTCCTCCATCACGTGGAACTGCTCCTCGGCCTGGAGGAGCTTCTCCCGCGCCCTCGCGAGCTCGGTCTCGGCGGCCTTGTAGCGCTCCTGGAGGCGCGGGCGCTCTGCCTCCGCGGCGGAGACGCGCTTCTCCAGGTCGGCGAGCTTCGAGCGCGTCGCCCGCAGCTCGTCCTCCGCCTTCGAGCGGTGTTCCTCGACGCCCGGGAGCGCCTCACGGAGCTCCTGCATCTCGGTGAGCTTCTGCTCCGCCTCCTCGAGGCGTGCGACGGCGGTCATGATCGGATCCTCGAGCCCGCGTAGACGGTCGTCCGCCTCCTTCGCTCGACGGTCGAGCGCCTCGCGCGTGAGCTCAGCGTCCGCGACCCGCTGTTCGAGGTCGCTGCGGCCGCGCTGGATCTCCGCGACCTGCACCTCGAGTGCCTTGCTGCGCTCCTCGGCCTGTCGGAGCTTGGTCTCGAGCTCGGAGCGCACCCCCGCGAGATCGGCGTCGCTCGTGCCGCCCTTGTTCTCAGCCGCGGCCTTGGCGAGCTCCTTCGCGCGAGCGTCCAGCTGTGCGGTCGTGCGCTCGGCCTCTTTCAGGAGCGTCTCGGCGTCGGCGAGCCGCTTCGTCGCCTCGGTCGCGCGCTCCTCCGCGGCCTTGACCCGTTGCTCGGCCGTCTTCGCTCGTTGCTCCGCCGCCTGGACCTGTTGGTCGCCCTCGCCCATCTTCCCCTCCAGCTCCCGGAGCCGCTTCCTCGCCTCGTCCAGCTGCTTGCGAGTCTCCCAGCCCGTTTCGCGTTCTGCGCTGACGCGGTCCATCGCCTCCTTCACCCGGACCTCGGCGGAGGAGAGATCGTGCTGAGCGGCCTCGGCCCGCGCGGACGCGACCCGAGTCTGCTTGTTCATCTCCGTCAGGCGGCGTTCGGCGTCGAGGAGCTTCGCTTCCGCTGCCTCGACGGGCGGCTGGAGCTGCTCGAGCCGGACGGCGGAGGACTTCGCGGTCTCCTCGGCCTTCGCGGCGCGGGACTCAGCGTTCGCTGCGCGCTCCGCAGCGGCCTTGCGATCCGCCTCCGCTTTCGTCGCGCGCTCCACGGCGGTCTTGCGGTCCGCCTCGGCCTTCGTCGCGCGCTGCTCCAGGTCGGTCGCGCGATCGTTCGCGGCCTTGAGTTCGGACGCAGCCTTCTGGCTTGACTCGGCCGTGGCCCGGTCGCGCCCGGCGTCGGCTTGTGCCCGGTCACGAGCGGCGCCCGCTTGCGCGCTCTCGAGGCCCGCGGTCAGCATGCCGAGCTGCTTCTCCGCGTCCGCGAGGCGGTCGGAGAGCGACCGCGTCTGCTGCTGAAACGCGGTGCGCTGCTTCTCCAGGTCCGCGCGCCCCTGCTGGGACTCCGTGCGGGAGGCCTCCGCACGGGCGATGCGGTCGGAGGTCTCACGCTGTCGGTCCTCCGCGGCCTTGAGCTTCGTCTCGAGGGAGGCGATCGTTGCGGCGGTCGCGGCAACAGAAGCCGCGGCCTTCGCTGCGTCGGGGATCTCCTTCGCCGGAGCGGCGGACTTCTTCTCGGCGGCGGCGAGCTTCGTCTCCAGCTCGGCGCGACTCGACTCGAGCTGTCGGACGCGATCGGCGGCGCTTCGCGCTTGCGTCTCGTGTTGCTTCGCCTGCGACTCCACCACCTTGCGCTGGTCCTCCGCCGCCTTGACGCGTGACTCGAGCTGCGCGATCTGATCCTGGAGCTGCTTGCTCCGCGCGTCGGCAGCGGCAGCAGCCGCCGCAGCTCCAGCGCCCGCGGCGGTCCCTTCGGTTGCGCCGGCCGGCTTCGGCGGCGCGCTGGAGAGTGGCTGCGGCCGTGACGCCGGCTCGCCGCCGCGGAGGCGCTTCACCTCCGCCTCGAGCGCCCGGAGCTTCTCCTTGTCCTGCAGTCCGAGGGCTGCGGTCTGACGCGCGCGCTCCTCCGCGAGCTCGGCGCGCTTCTCGGCCTGGCGGAGACGGCGCTCGAGGCCGGCGGAGGAGCCCTCGTCCGTTCCGGTCTCGACGGGGGCTCCTCCTCCCGGCGGAGACACTGCGGGCTTCGGCGGCGATCGCGTCGTTCCCACGTGGCGCGTCCCCGGCAGCCCGGTCTGCGGCGCGGGCGATCCACCCGGCGTCGCGGGCTCCTTTCGAGAGAGCGTCGGCATCTTCCGCGAGCCGGAGAGCATCGACGGCGTCGCGATGAGGCAGATGACCAGGCCGACCGCGAAGACCGCCACGAGCGGCCACCACAGCTTGTCGATCGAGGGCTGGATCTGCGAATAGGTCTGGTCCACCTCCACGACGCCCGGGACGACGCCCGAGGAGGTCTTCGCCAATGGAACGTAGGTGCGAAGGGTCTTCTCGCTGATCCCCGGGAGGTGCTGCTGCTTCGTCGACGGATCGAAGACGGAGCTCGCGACCGTCCCTTGGAACGCGTCGTCGACGCTCGACGTCGCGACGTGCGGCTTCTTCGCGACGAGCACCTTCTCGGTCGAGAACGTGATCAGTTTGTCCTTGCGCCACAGCGTGATCCGGACGGTCCGGCCGTCCGTGAAGATGTGGTTCCGCGCGAGCGTGTCCAGCTCCTGATAGCGAGTGCCGCTCACGGGCTTGATGACGTCTGATGGTTGCAGCACTGGCTCGACGGAGTTGCGCACGAGGGAGACCGCGTACGCGTTCCCGGAATCCTCTACGCGCGACGGCGCCGTGAGGGCCATGTACAGCGAGACCGCCGTCCCGATCGCGAACAGCGCGACGAGGCCGATCCACAGCAGCCTGCCGCTCCGTCGGGCAGAGGCGGACGCGTCCGGTTTCGGCGACAGCTTCTTCGGGCTCGAGGACATAGGTCAGAGAGGGTATCGGCTGCGGCGGGGCATTCCCCGACCGCGCTATCTTGCCTCGTCCTCGCTGTTTGCCGCCAGTGGGGCGACCTTCCGGAGGGCCCGTCGGGTTCGGGGTTCCGAGAGCGATCCGCCGGATCCGTGGAGTCATCCCGCCGGAGGTGTCGGTGGAGGCGACTATCCTTCGGCGCATGGTCGTCCGACCGAGCCTCCTCCCGGTCCGTCTTCGGGCCGATCCGTGGGCGCCCGACCACGGGATGGGCTTCGAGGCGGTCACCGACGAGATCGCGCCGCGCGTCGATCCCGCCGTGGAGACCGCCGACTGGTCGCTTCCGCGCAGCCTGGGCGCGGTGGAGGAGTGTCCACTGCATTTCGTCGACGGCGTACGGCGGGTGGAACTCCGTCTCATCGCCGAGCAGCAGGGCAGGCGCGTCCCGGGGTTGTTCGGCTCGTCCGCCGTCGGCGCCGTTCGCTGCGACGGAGACGCGACGTTCGCCGACGCAGCGATCGCGCGATTCGTCATCCTCGGTGGCGGTGTGCGCGGTGAGGCCGTGGACGTTCGCGCCCCGAACGGAACGCTCCGCTTCGAGCCCGTCACCGAGGCGGGCGACGATCCCGACGTGCCGTTGATGGGCCTTCAACAGCTGATGCGCAAGGCTGAGGCCGGTGTCGCCGCGCGGGTCGCCGCCGCGGAGGGTGAGCTCGTGCTCGTCGACGGACCGCTGATGTTCTCCGATCCGACGCAGAGTCCGGTCGTCGGCGTCGTGAAGCGCTTCGTGCGCGCGTACCTCGATGGGGAGCACGATGCGCTCCTCGCGAAGCTCGGCGCGGGTGAGCGCACGCCGCTGTTCGGGCTCGGCCGCGCCGAGGGCCCGCTCGATCGATACGCGTGGTACGCGCGCCTCGTTCCGTCGCGGCCGCACTGGCACGATCACGCCGGCGTCGTCCGCTGCGAGCTCCGCTCGGACCTCGGTCTCGAACGGGCCGTCGAGATCGCCGACCGGGTGACGTCGGTGCTCCCGCGGTTCGCGGGACGCCCGAGCGATCCCCGGTATCCGCAGAACCTCTCGGTCGTCGGAAGGCTGGAGGAGTGGCTCCGTCACCGCCTCGGCCACGCCGCGATCGTGCGCCGGAGCCTGATCCGCCATCTGACGCTGGAGGCCGCGTGAGGGCGGAACGGGACGGATGATCGAACCCCAGGAGGTCTCCGAGCCGGTCGGGATGGTCCTTGGGACCGAGGACTCCACGCCGCTCACGTTCTGGGTCGGGGTCGCGGCCGACTCCTATCTCCAGCTCGACGACGCCGTGATCGTCGACACGGAGGTGCCCGGACGGGGCATCGTTCGCATCGCCGGGATCGTGCAGGACGTCCGCGCCCGGCACGAGGGAGCGCAGTTCGACTCCGATGTGTTCCTGGTGGAGGAGGGCGTGCTGCCGGTCGACACCGCGGTCGCGGCGGAGATCGTCGCGACGCGCTTCGAGCCGGAGATCTTCGTTCCGCCGATGCCGGGCCTCCAGGCGCTCCGAGCTCGCGGCAAGGACCGCGACGAGGCGATGTACTTCGATCAGATGGAGCGCCGCGTCGTCGCGGGCCTCACGCGTGACGGAGAGCCGGTGTTCCTCGACCTCGACTTCCTCGACGGATCGCGCGGCGCGCACGTGAACATCTCCGGGATTTCCGGCGTGGCGACGAAGACGACCTACGCGCTGTTCCTGCTGTACGCGCTCTTCCACTCTCCGGTGCTCGGCGCGTACCGCGCGAACACGAAGGCGATCGTGTTCAACGTCAAGGGCGAGGATCTGATGTGGCTCGACACGCCGAACGCTCGGCTGTCGGAGGAGGACCGCGAGGACTACCGCCGAATCGGGCTCGAGCCGGGCGCGTTCGACTCCGTGGGGCTGTGGGCGCCGGTGCGTCCGGATGCGGCGGGGAACGCGCTTCCGCAGGTGGAGGGTCGTGCGACCGGCGTCACCGCGTACTACTGGACCGTTCGGGAGTTCGTGCGCGAGCGCTATCTGCGGTTCCTTTTCGCGGAGGCGGACGACGAGCGCTCGCAGATCGCCGACCTCGTCGCGCGCGTCGAGTCCTATCTCGACAAGGAGTGCGAGGACGATCCGGAGCACGACGCCACCGTCTCCCATGGCGGGTACCCCGTCCGGAGCTTCGAGGAGCTCTCGGACCTGATCCGCTCGCAGGTGGAGGACGACGGCTCTCCGTGGCGTGGACGGCTCTCCGACGCGACCGTCGCCGCGTTCGTCCGCCGCCTCGACGCCGCGCGGTATCGGATGGGTCATCTGATCTGGGGCCGCGAGGCCGAGGACCCGCGCGCGCACCGGATCGACTGGGAGGCGAACCAGGTGACGGTGGTGGACATCCACAACCTCCACGACCGCGCGAAGCGCTTTGTCACCGGCGTCGTGATCAAGCGCCTGTTCGAGCACAAGGAGCGGATGGGCCGGCGGGAGCCGCTCACGTTCCTGGTCCTGGACGAGCTGAACCGCTACGCGCCGCGCGACGGATGGAGTCCGATCAAGGAGGTGCTCCTCGACGTCGCGGAGCGCGGTCGCTCCCTCGGCATGATCCTGATCGGCGCCGAGCAGACCGCGAGCGAGGTGGAGCGGCGCGTGATCGCGAACTCCGCCTTCCGTGTCGTCGGACGGCTCGACACCGCGGAGGCGCAACGCGGCGAGTATGGGTTCCTGCCGGCGGTCACGCGCTCGCGCGCGTCGATCCTGAAGCCGGGGTCGATGATCCTTCAGCAGCCGCACATCCCGATCCCGATCCAGGTGCGTTTCCCGTTCCCGTCGTGGGCGACGCGTGCGGACGAGGCAGCTTCCGACACGAGCGCCGATCCGTTCGGCGCGTTCGAGGGGGACTGAGCGCCGCTTGCGGCTGCTGCACACCGCGGACTGGCACGTCGGAAAGGCGATCCGCGGCCGCTCTCGCTCCGACGAGTTCGCGGCCGCGATCGACGAGGTCATCGGCATCGCCGTGGACGAGCGCGTCGACTGGGTGCTCGTCGCGGGTGACGTTTGGGAGCACCGCGTCCCCTCTCCCGAAGCGGCGGGCCCCGTGTTCGAGGCGACGATCCGTCTCCACGAGGCGGGGATCCGCGCCGTGCTCATCCCGGGCAACCACGATTCGCCCCAGCTGTTCCGATCGCTCGCGGGTCTCGTGCGTGGCGTCGGCTCGTTCCTCGTTCCGCAGGTCGTGCCGCCGAAGGACGGCGGCATCCTCCGGCTGCCGTCCCGCGACGGCTCCGAGGAGCTGGAGCTTGCCTGCGTCCCCTTCGTTCCGGAGCGCCGGTTCGGTGACGCCGCAGCACTCTTCGAGGCGAGCGAGTCCTGGTACCAGTCCTACGTCGAGGGGATGGGAAATCTCCTGGCGGCGATCGCGGCCGGCTTCACGCCCGGCGCCGCGTCGGTGATCCTCGGCCATTTCTTCACCGACGGCGCGCTGGTGACGCCGGGCGGCGGCGAGCGCGAGCTCACGATCGGGATGGCCTACGCCGTGCCGCCGTCGCGGCTGCCCGGAACCGTGAGCTATGTCGCGCTCGGCCACGTGCACCTCCCGCAAGCCGTGAAGGGGTCTCCCGTGCCGGCTCGGTACGCGGGCTCGCTGCTGCAGCTCGACTTCGGAGAGGCGGGGCAGCGGAAATCCGTCGCGATCGTCGACGTGAAGCCCGGCGTGCCCGCGAAGGTGACGGAGGTGCCGCTCACCTCCGGGCGGCCGCTCACCGACCTCCGCGGAACGTTCGACGAGGTCGTCGCGCAGGGCGCCGCCGCCGGCGACGCGCACCTGCGGGTCTACGTGCAGACCGACGGACCGGTGCCCGGCCTTGCGGACCGTATCCGGGAGGAGCTTCCGAACGCCCTCGACATTCATCTCGTCTATGACCGCGACGAATACCACGCGTCGGAGACGCCGGTGTCCTCGCTTCAGCCGCGCGAGCAGTTCGTCGCGTACTACCGGCGCCAGCACGAGGCCGAGGTGCCGGAGGAGATCCTCTCGGCGTTCGACGAGGTGCTCGATCTCGAGCTCCACCCCGCGCAGCAGACGGTGGAGGCCTGATGCGGCCGATCCGGATGGAGGTCAAGGGGTTCACGGCGTTCCGCGACGCGCAGACGCTCGAGTTCGACGGCCTCGACCTGTTCGCGATCTCCGGCCCGACCGGGTCCGGTAAGTCCTCGATCCTCGACGCCATCACGTACGCGCTGTTCGGCTACGTCGAGCGGGTCGGAAAACAGGTCGGGCAACTCATCAGCCAGGGGCAGCCGGCGATGTCGGTGTTGCTGGAGTTCGCGGTGAACGACGACCGTTACCAGGTCACTCGGCGAACGCCCGCGAGCGGAGCGACGAAGATCCTCCTCGCGCGCTGGAACGGCGACGAGTGGCAGCAGGTCGGCGAGGGAGCGGACCGCGTCCTCGGCGCCAACGCGATCATCCGCGACACGCTCGGTCTCGATTACGACGCGTTCACGCGGACGGTGCTCCTGCCGCAGGGGAAGTTCGCGCAATTCCTCTCCGGCGACGCGAAGGAGCGCCGCGACATCCTGACGGAGCTCCTCGGCCTCGAGCTCTTCGAACGGCTCGCACGAAGCGCGGGAGATCTCAAGCGCGCCGCCGACGCGGAGGTGAACGCTAAGGAGACCGTGCTCGCGCGCGAATACGCCGGCGTGACTCCCGAGGCGGTAGAGGCGGCCGTCCGGCTCGTGGAGCGATTCGCCGAACGCGATGCGATCCTCGCCAACGCCGAGGAGGCCGTTCGCGAGCTCGCGCAGCGCGGCGCCGACGCGGAGCGCTCGGTGGAGGAGCTCCGCTCCGTGGCGAGCGAGGCCGAGCGCGCGGCATCCACGGCGGCGACGGTTGCGGCGTCCCTCGAGGAGGTGGAGGACGCGATCGGCGACGCCGACGCGGTTGCGAAGACTGCGGCGAAGGATCTCGCCGCGAAGGAGAAGGACGCCGCCAAAGCGAGGTCGGCGCTCGCGAGGGCTGAGAAGGAGTCGGGCACCGCGGCCGAGCTCGGCCGAATGCGCGCGAGGGCCGAGAGCGTCGACGCCGCGCGCGCAGAGCTCGACGAGGCGGAAGCTGACGTGAAGGCCGCGGAGCGCGAACGTCCGCTCGCTCGCAAGGCGCTCGACGCCGCGGAACAGGTCCTTGCCGTCGCGACCGCCGATGCGGAGGCCGCGATCCTGGCCGTCTCCGGCGCGCGGGAGGATCTCCACGCCGCCCAGCACGCCGACATGGCGGCCACGCTCCGCTCCGGCGTCCACGCGGGCGACGAGTGCCCGGTCTGCGGCCGCGAGATCGAGCGGCTTCCCAGGGGGCGACGCGCGCCGACGCTCGAGAAGGCGAACGCCGCGATCGCGAAGGCCGAGGCGGTCGCGGCGAAGGCCGACGATGCGATCGACCGCGCGAAGGCCGCTCGTGACGACGCGAGGCGGAACGCGGAGGCCGCGGACCGAGCCGTCGGCGAGGAGCAGAAGCGCAGGACGAAGCTCGCCGCCGCGCTCGCCGCGATCACGAAGGAGCTCTCCGCAGCGCTCGGGCCGAAGGCAGCGTCTGATCCGGTCGCTGCGGTGGACGCGCGACTCCGCAAGCTCGACGACCTGGAGTCGGCGTGCGACGTCGCCGACGACGCGGTCGCCGAAGCGAAGGAGTCGGCCGTCGCCGCCGACCGCGAGCGGGATGCGATCGCCGCGCGCGTGAAGGAGCTCCGCGCGCGAGCCGAGGGCCTGAACGCGGCGGGCATCGCCGAACGCGCGAGGACCGCGGGCGGAGCCGACCTCGCCGTCGAGGAGCCACCGTCGGTCGGCGGGGGATCCGACGTCGCCGGCGTTCGGCGGAACGCGCAAGCGGCGGCGGAGCATCTCTCCGCGCTCTCGGAGCGGCTCCACGAGCTCGCGGAACGACGCGCGAAGCAGTCCTCCGCTCTGCTCACGGAGATGCACGCGGCGACGCAGGATCTGGTCGAACCCGGCGATACGCCGCAGCGGCACGTGTCCGGCGTCGCCGCCGCGCGCGCGCGATCCGCGAAGGAGCTGGCAGGCGCCGAGCACCGCGCGGGAGATCTGGAGCGAAAGCTGGAGCACGTCGGAACGCTCACGGAGGAGATCGCCGAGCAGCGCTCGCGTCTGATCCGCTTCGACGCGCTCGCGAAGGAGCTCCGCGCCGACCGCGTGATCTCGTTCCTGCAGGCGGAGGCGCTCCAGCTCCTTGCTGCCGCGGGCTCGCAGCGCCTCGCGACGTTGTCGTCGGACCGTTACCGGCTCGCGTTCGAAGGCGACGAGTTTTTCGTCGTCGACACGTGGAACGGCGAGGAGCGGCGGAGCGTCCGCACGCTGTCGGGCGGCGAGACGTTCCTGGCATCACTCGCGCTCGCATTGGCGCTCTCGGAGCAGGTCCGGTCGCTCTCCGTCTCGGAGAAGGCGCGGATCGACTCCCTGTTCCTCGACGAGGGCTTCGGAACGCTCGACCCGGAGTCGCTCGAGGTGGTCGTCGACGCGATCGAACAGCTCGGGGGCGACGGGCGGATGGTCGGCGTGATCACGCACGTCCAGGAGCTCGCGATCCGGCTGCCGGCGCGCATCGAGGTGGAGAAGTCGCCGCGGGGGAGCCGTCTCACCGTCGTCGCCGCCGAATAGAGCCTCGGCGCCGCCGGAGCACGCCGCGGATCCCCGCCGGATAGCATCTTGCGCGATGACGGACTGGAACCTCACGCCGAAGCCCGTCGCCGACTCGCAGGTCCTCCTCGCGGAGCTCATGTCGATCGTCGACACGAACGTCGCCGGGATCGTCCACGGCGGCACGATCATGAAGCTCGTCGACACCGCGGCCGGCCTCGCGGCGATCAAGCACGCCGGAGGGATGTGCGTCACGGCCTCCGTCGACGAGATGAGCTTCCTCGCGGCCGTCCACGTCGGCGACGTCGTCACGGTGAAGGCGTCGGTGAACGACGTCGGAACGACCTCCCTCGAGGTCGGCGCCCGCGTCGAGACGGAGAACTACGTCACGCACGAGCGTGTCCACACCTCCAGCGCGTATCTGGTGTTCGTCGCGCTCGACGAGCACGGCCGTCCGCGGCCCGTTCCGCCGGTCGTGCCGCAGACCGACGACGAGCTGCGGCGGCAACGTGAGGCGAAGCTCCGTCGCGACGTGCGGCTCGCCCACAAGCAGGCGATCGCGGAGGGCCGCGTCTCCGGAGCGTGACGTCGGGCGCATCGCGGCCATCTGGGAGGATGGATACGGAGGGCGTCCTCCACTGACCGAGCACGGAAAGGACGTTCAACGTGGCGAGCGAAAACGGATCGAGCGACCTCCGCTCGGAGCTGCGCGGGGCCGCAGCGACGCTGGAGACGGCAAGCGGCCCGATCCGGTACGTGCGGCTCGGCTGGCTCGCCGAGAACGGATCGCCCGACCCGAGCCGGTTGCCGCACACGGTCAAGATCGTGCTCGAGAATCTCCTCCGGCGCGCCGGCACGCGCGACGTGTCCGAGGACGACGTCCGAGCGCTCGCGGGATGGCCGGACGCGCCGCCCGGCGACATCGCGTTCATGCCGGCGCGCGTGCTGATGCAGGACTTCACCGGCGTTCCCGCGGTCGTGGACCTCGCGGCGCTCCGCTCGGCGGTCGCGCGCGCAGGCGGGGATCCGGCGTCTGTCGATCCGCAGGTTCCGGTCGACCTGGTCATCGACCACTCCGTCCAGGTCGACCTGTTCCGGAGCCCCGAGGCGTACGAGGCGAACATCGACTGGGAGTACCGCCGCAACGGCGAGCGGTACGCGCTCCTTCGATGGGCGCAGCAGGCGTTCGAAGGCGTGCGCGTCGTTCCGCCCGGGGCGGGCATCTGCCATCAGGTGAACCTCGAGCACCTCGGGCGCGTCGTGCAGGTCCGGGACGGAACCGCGATGCCGGACACCCTCGTCGGCACCGACTCGCACACGACGATGATCAACGGCCTCGGCGTCCTCGGATGGGGGGTCGGCGGCATCGAGGCGGAAGCCGCGATGCTCGGCCAGCCGATGTTCCTTCCGAAGCCCGACGTCGTCGGCGTCCGCGTCCGCGGCGCGCTTCCCGCGGGAACGACCGCGACCGACCTCGTGCTCACGTTGACGCAGATGCTCCGCGCGCACGGCGTCGTCGGACGGTTCGTGGAGTTCTTCGGCCAGGGGCTCTCCACGTTGGAGCTCGCCGACCGCGCGACGCTTTCCAACATGTGTCCGGAGTACGGAGCGACCGCCGCATACTTCCCCGTCGACGCGGAGACGCTCCGCTACCTGGAGCTCACCGGCCGACGCGACGCGGTCGACCTCGTGGAGCGCTACACGAAGGAGCAGGGCCTCTTCCGCACCGACGCGGATCCGGAGCCGGTGTTCTCCGAGGTGCTCGACCTCGATCTCTCCTCGGTCGAGCCGAGCGTCGCGGGTCCGCGCAGGCCGCAGGACCGCGTTCCGCTCGCAGGCGTGTGGGACTCCTTCGTCGAGGCGTTCCGCGACCACCTGGAGCCCGAGCCGAAGCCGACCGAGGTCGGCCGATTCGTGGAGGAGGGGGGCTCCGCGGGCGGCACGGCGGAGCCGGAGGTCACGCTCGGTGACGAGTTCGACCTCGTCGACCCGGTGACGAAGATCGATGCCGTTGACGTGAAGCACGGCTCGGTCGTGATCGCGGCGATCACGAGCTGCACGAACACCTCCAACCCGTCGGTGATGCTCGCTGCGGGTCTCCTCGCGCGGAAGGCCGTCGAAGCAGGCCTGCAGACGCAACCGTGGGTGAAGACGAGCCTCGCGCCGGGATCCCGCGTCGTGACCGACTATCTGGAACAGGCGGGACTGATGCCGTACCTCGAGAAGCTCGGCTTCTCCCTCGTCGGCTACGGCTGCACGACGTGCATCGGGAACTCCGGCCCTCTCCCCGAGGAGGTCGCGCACGCGGTCGACGAGCGCGACCTCGCGGTCGTCGCGGTCCTCTCCGGCAACCGGAACTTCGAAGGACGCATCCATCCGCAGGTGCGCGCGAGCTATCTCGCGTCGCCGCCGCTCTGCGTGGCGTACGCGCTTGCAGGCCACGTCGACCTCGATCTCACGACCGATCCCCTCGGCGCGACGCCGGAGGGCGAGCCCGTGTATCTCCGCGACCTGTGGCCGTCTCCGGAGGAGGTTCGCGAGGCGATCCGCAGCGGCGTCTCCTCGGAGCAGTTCGCGCGCGAGTACGGCCGCATCTTCGAAGGCGACGAGCGGTGGCGTTCGCTGCCCTCGCCCGAGGGGCCGATGTACGAGTGGGATCCGGACTCGACCTACGTTCGCGAGCCGCCGTTCTTCGAGGGCGTCTCCGGGTCGTTCGAGCCGCCGGCCGATCCCGTCGGCGCTCGAGCCCTCGTCGTCGTCGGCGACTCCATCACCACCGACCACATCTCCCCGGCGGGGGCGATCAAGCCGGACTCGCCGGCGGGACGGTACCTGCTCGAGCGCGGCGTTCCGCAGCCGCAGTTCAACAGCTACGGCGCCCGGCGCGGCAACCACGAGGTGATGCTGCGTGGGACCTTCGCGAACGTGCGGCTCCGCAACGAGCTCGCTCCCGGAACGGAGGGGCCGTGGACGACGCACCTGCCTGACGGTGAGCGGATGACGATCTTCGACGCCGCGGAGCGTTACCGCAGCGAGGACACGCCGCTCGTCGTCCTGGCCGGCAAGGAGTACGGCTCGGGGAGCTCCCGCGACTGGGCGGCGAAGGGTCCGATGCTCCTCGGCGTCCGCGCGGTGATCGCGGAGAGCTTCGAGCGGATCCACCGGAGCAACCTGGTCGGGATGGGCGTCCTCCCGCTGGAGTTCCCGAGAGGTGAGTCGCGCAGCTCGCTCGGCCTGACCGGCACCGAGACGTTCACGATCCGAGGCCTCGCGGAGCTCGAACCGGGGCAGCAGATCGACGTCCAGGTCGGCCGTGAGGACGGTTCCACGGCGACGTTCCGCGCGCGGGTCCGCATCGACGGCGCCGCGGAGCTCGATTCGTTCCGCAACCTCGGCATCCTCCGGATGGTCCTGCGTCAGCTGCTCGCGGCGGAGGACTGAGGACACCCGTTCGCCCACGGAGACCTACCCGAAGCTCGGTAGTCGCGAGCTAAGGGGCGGTGGCATCCGTACCGATAGACCAAGCAGACCATGTCCGTGCCTCGACCCGAGCTCGAGCCCGAGCGGCTGCAGGTATTGCGTCGGTACGACATCCTCGACACCGGTCCGGAGGATGCCTTCGACGACCTGGCACGCCTCGCGACGCACGTCTGCGAGGCGCCGATGGCGACGGTCGCGTTCGTCGACGAGGACCGCATCTGGGCGAAGGCCGGGATGGGATTCCCGTTCCGTGAATGGTCTCGCGAGGAGGGGTTCTCCAGCCACGCGATCGCCTCCGGCGGGCTGACGGTCGTCCGCGACGCGTTGGAGGACGAACGCTTCGTCGCAAGCCCTCTCGTCACCGATGAGCCGCATGTGCGC
Organism: Actinomycetota bacterium; assembly: GCA_045805285.1. GTDB lineage: Bacteria > Actinomycetota > UBA4738 > UBA4738 > JBJMLN01 > JBJMLN01. Next base: position 17,816 of record JBJMLN010000009.1, read on the forward strand.
TTCTACGCCGGAGCGCCGCTGCTGTGCGCGGAGGGCGTCGCGATCGGCGCGCTCTCCGTCTACGACACCAAGCCGCGAACGCTCGACGCCGCGCAGGCCGCGGGGCTCTGGGCGCTCACGCGGCAGGTGATGACCCAGCTCGAGCTCCGGCGGAGCATCACCGAGCTCAAGGAGGCCGACGCCGACCGGTCGCGAACGGACCGCGAGCTCCGCGACACCAAGGAGATGTACCGGTCGCTGATCGAGGCCGTCCCGACGGTTACCTACATCGATCCCGTTCATCCCGAGCAGCTGAGCATCTACGTCAGCCCGCAGATCACCGAGCTTCTCGGCTGCACGCAGGAGCAGTGGCTCCGTCAGATGGACTTCTGGCACACGCACGTCCATCCGGACGACGAGCCGCGCGTGTGGCAGGAGTGGGAGCGCTGCCGCGATACGGGCGAGCCGTACGTCGTGGAGTACCGGATGCTCCACGAGGACGGACGCATCGTGTGGGTGAGCGAGCGCGCCGCGATCCTTCGCAACTCCGACGGCGAGCCGTGGCTCGTCCAGGGTGTCCTGATGGACATCACCGAGCGCAAGCGCGTCGAGGAGGAGCTCGAATTCGCCTGGCAGCGGGAGCGCACCGCTGCGGAGCATCTCCGCGCGCTCGACGAGCTCAAGAACACGTTGCTCCACGCGGTCTCGCACGACCTCCGTGGCCCGATCACGGCGGTGACCGCGTCGGCGCAGGTGCTCGACCACATGGGAGACGACCTCTCCTCCGACGAGCGCCAGGAGCTGGTGCACGGCATCTCCGCGAGCGCGCGGAAGCTCAACCGCCTCGTCACCGACCTTCTCGACTTCGACCGGCTCGACCGGGGGATCGTGGAGCCGAATCGCAAGCCGACCGACATCGGAGCGATCGTCCGCTCGGTGGTTCCCGACGTGGAGGAGCTCCGCAACCGCGAGGTGGAGCTCGACCTCGAGCCGATCGAGGCCTCCGTCGATCCGACGGGCGTCGAGCGGATCGTCGAGAACCTCCTCACGAACACCGGCCGTCACACGCCCGCCGGGACCCACGTCTGGGTCCGCGTCCACGCGCAGGGCGACGGCGTCATGATCGTCGTGGAGGACGACGGCCCGGGAGTTCCGGAGGACTCGCGCGGCGAGATCTTCGAACCGTTCCGGCAGGGAGGCGGAGAGCGACACGGCCGCGGGCTCGGCATCGGTCTGTCGCTCGTCGCGCGCTTCGCGGCGCTCCACGACGGATGGGCCGACGTCGTCGAGCGAGAGGGCGGAGGCGCGTGCTTCCGCGCGTTCCTTGCCGACGCATCGCCGGTCACGAAGAGCGGAACCGGCGAGGCCGGAACCGCGACGGAGCTCCACGTCGCGCGCTGACGCGACCCTTTCGAGCCCTTAGAGCGGTGCGGACATCACCGGCTGTGACGTCGGCGCCGCCGGACAGGCCTCCGACTCGACGGTGATCGCCATCGCGTTCGACGCGGAGAGGTTGGCGCTCACCTCGTGCAGCACGTCTCCGTCCTCCTGCGGCGCGAAACAACCGGTCGAGACGGGCGTCTTCCCCTCGAACCTCCACAGCTCGTAGGCCTTGCCGCTGGGGGGCTCCTCGAGGCCCGCTCCGACGAGGAAGACGTCGGAGTCGCCCGGTCCGTAGACCACCTTCATTGTTCCCGGACCGGATCCGCTGAGCTGCACGGCTTGCGTTCCGGGCTGCTCGAGTTTCTCGGCGAGCGCCTCGGCGACCGTGTCCTGACGCGGCGCGAGCAGGTAGCCGCCGATCCCGGCCGCCACGATCAGCACCGCGGCAACGAAGCCCGCGACCGCCCGCACTGGCGTCGCAAACCGGCGCCGTTCGCGGGCATGGTCACCCGACGACCGCGGCTCCTGCGCATCGCCGAGCGCGCGAGTGACGAGCTCGTCCTCGAACCCCTCTCGGATCTCCGCGGGCTCGAGCGAGAAGGCGAGGCGTCCGGCCACCTCCCCGTAGGCCGACTCGAGGTGGAGGCATTCCGCGCAGCCCGCCCCGTGATCGGAGCGCTGCGACGCGAGGGCGTGTTCGTCCGACGGGTCGAGCGCGTTGAGCGCGTGGAGCGCGATCAGCTCTTCGATGGCCGCGTGGTCTCTCATCGCTCCATCCCCAGGAGTGCGGCGCGGAGCCGGCGCATGCCCAGGAGCGTGCGCGACTTCACGGTGCCCAGGGGCAGCTGCAGACGCTCCGCGATCCTCGACTGCGAGAGCCCGCCGAAATACATCAGCTCGATGACCTGGCGTTGCTCGGCGGGGAGCGTCTCCAACGCGGAGCGGACGGCCTTGCGCTCCTCCGGCAGGCCGAGCTCCTCGACGACGACGACCGCCGGGTCCTCCTCGTCGATCTCCGGGAGCGACTCCGCGGCGCGGCGCTTGCTTGCCTCCTCGCGGCGGACCGCGTCGACGGCTCGGTGATGCGTCATCCCCATCAGCCACGCCTTGACGGAGCCGCGTTCGTCGTCATAGCCCCCCGGATCCCTCCACACGGCCAGGAACACCTCCTGGACGATCTCCTCGGCGAGGAACGGCTGGCGGACGATCCGCCGGGCGACGGCGAGTGCGGTCGGTCCGTAGCGCCGGAACAACCCGCGGAATGCTTCCTCGTCGCGGTCCCCGACGCGGCGAACGAGCTCGCGATCGCGAGCGCCGGAGAGGTCAACCGTCTGCACGACCGAGCTCCTGATGGCGAGAACCCCTCTCCAGGGGCGCCGCCGCGCCTCCGTCCGATCGATCGTCTCCCGCCCTCGGTTCGGAGTGGAGGCCGTCGCGGATCAACGCGGCTCTCCGGCCGCGGCTCGGCAGAGGAATTCGGTGGGTCACGCGGGGAACGGCTCCTGGGTATCCGGGGACCCCGGGAAGCTAGCGGAACCCTCCGGAGTGCGACAAGGGCGCCGAGCTACCCCGCCTCGCGGGCGCGGTGGTGGCGCTGCTTCTCCTCGTACATCAGCGCGTCCGCTCGCTCCATCAACTCCTCGATCGAGCAGGACTCCTTCGGGTCGTAGGGCGCGGCGCCGACGGAGAGCGACAGCTCGTAGGAGCGTCCGGCTCGCGCGTTGTGCGTCGCGACCGCCTCGACGAGGCGGATCAGCACGCGCTGTGCGTTGACCGCGTCCTCCCCGGTTAGCAGGACGCAGAACTCATCCCCGCCGACACGGGCCATCACGTCGGAGTTCCGCAGCGTCTTCGTCAGGACCGAGGCGGTGTCCTGGATCATCCTCGAGCCCTCCGCGTGGCCGTGCACGTCGTTCACCTTCTTGAGGCCGTCGAGGTCGATGAACAGCAGCACGAGGGGCTCCCCGTTGCGGTCGGCAAGGTTCACGTGGTGCTCCGCGAGCGGAAGGAAGCCTCGGCGGTTGAACAGCCCGGTCAGGTCGTCCACGGTTGCGAGCCTGCGGAGATCCTCCTGCATCCGGTGGCGCTCCACGGCGTAGCGGAGCGATCGCGCGATCACCTCGGCGTCGAACGTTCCCTTGACGAGGTAGTCCTGCGCTCCCGCCTGGACGGCGGCGGTCGCGGCCTGTTCGTCGTCGAGGCCGGTCAGAACGACGATCGGAACGTCCTCCGCGCACGAGCGCACGAGCGCGAACGTCTGAAGCCCGGAGCTGTCCGGGAGCGAGAGATCGAGCACGACGATGTCCACGCCGCCGTTCGCGAGCCGGTCGATCGCGCCGGCGATCCGGTCGGCATGCTCCACGACGAAGGCACCCTCCGCTTCCTCGAGCGCGCGCTCGATGAGACGGGCGTCCCCGAGGGTGTCCTCCACCACGAGCACCGTGAGATGCGTTCCGTTCATCGCGCTCATCCCGGTGGCAGCCGGACGATCGTCAGGCGGAAGTCGCTCGGCATTGGCTCAGCCCCCTCATGACTCTCCTACTGCTCGGGCGCCACCCGCTCGGACTTGAACCGGTCCGTGCCGGAGCGACGCAGAACCCGTTGCCTAGAGGAGGGGCGGCGCGCCCGACGATCTTGGCGAAACGGGTTCGGGCGGACGGTCTCCACACGATCGCCATCGCGCCCCGTTCCATCGATTCGAGGTTCCTCGGTACGCTTGCTAACGATATGGCGCAGCAGACACCGCCGCCCGATCATCTCCACGCTGGCCGCCTCGGCCGGTTGCTGCTTGTCGTCGGAGCGGCGCTCGCTCTGGTCGTCGCGGCCGGCTCCGGAGCGACCTTCGCGTACTACTTCCATCTATACGGCTCGATCCGGAATCCGACGGAGACCACGACGGGGATCCAGCGGGAGAAGCACGCAGAGCAAAACGCACCCGGCAGCAAGGTCGTCGACCAGTGCCAAGAGAGTGGCTGTAACTTCCTGCTCCTCGGAAGCGACTCGCGGTCCGGACTCTCCAAGCAACAGCAAGAGGAGTTCGGCACGAACAAAGACATTGGCGGGTCCCAGCGATCCGACACGATCATGGTTGTGCATGTCCCGCCCGGGAACCAGAAGGCAGTCATCCTTTCGTTCCCGCGTGACCTGTGGGTGCATATTCCGGGCCACGGCGTCGACAAGATCAATGCCGCCTTCGAGGGTGGCGTGAACGGCGGAGGCGCGCAAGTCGTCGCGAGCACGCTCTACAAGCTGAGCGGGCTCCGCATCAACCATTGGATGTACGTCGACCTCGCAGGGTTTGAAGGGCTCGTGAACGCTCTCGGTGGCGTGCACATGTGCGTTCCGTCGCCGATGTACGATCCGCTGACTGCGCTCTCGATCCCGAAGCCGGGCTGCCAGGACTTCAGCGGTCAAACGGCCCTCGCGTATGTTCGAACGCGACATTGGAAAGCGTCTCCGTCGCCGACGGCACCCGAGTGCGACGTCATCGGAGACTTTGCGCGGATCGGGCGCCAGCAGCAGTTCCTTCGAGCGATCTTCGCGAAAGTGCTCTCGCCATCGGAGCTCCTCCACGTGCAGAACATCATGCCGAAGCTGCTTCAGAACTTCGTCGTCGACAAGGGTTTGAACCCTGCGGACCTTGCCTACTTCGTCGGGCAGCTTCAAGGCCTAACGACGGGTGCGGCGGACTTCCGCACGGTTCCGACCAAGGTGGGCTGGGCGAACGTGAACTACCCTCCTTACCGCCTCTCGATCGTGAGTCCGATCCAGCCTCAGGCGAACGAGCTCTTCCACCGGATCCTGAACAACCAGCCGCTCGGAGATCTGGGCAAGGAGCAGCAGGACACGCCTCCGTCGCCCGCGAATATCTCCGTCCAAGTCTTCGACCACGGCTCTCAAGGCACCGCCGCGATCGCGCTAAAGACGCTCCAGGACAGCGGGTTCCTCGCGCCGACGACGGTGTCGCCGTACACCTCGCTCAAGAAGCCGGTGAAGGGCTCCGTCCTCCTCTACCGGCAGTCCGCGCAGGCGATGGCGGACGTCGTCGCGGGCTACCTCCCGAACCTGAAGCTCGTCGCGGTCCCCGACTCCGCGCTGCCTGACGCTCCGGTCGCCGCGGTGATCTCCTCCGGCTATCAGGCCGCCGAGCCCGGCGCCTCGTCCGGAGGAGGCGGTGGCGGTGGAGGGGCGTCCGCCGCACAATGCCCCGCATGAAAGCGGTCGTCCTCTCGGGTGGGGAGGGCTCCAGGCTCCGCCCCATCACGCACACGAACGCCAAGCAGCTGATCCCGATCGCCAACAAGCCGATCCTGTTCTCCGCCCTGGAGGCAATCCGTGACGCCGGGATCGACGAGGTCGGCATCGTGGTCGGTTCCACGGCGCCGGAGGTGGAGAACGCCGTCGGCTACGGCGACGCGTGGGGACTCTCCGTCACGTATCTGCACCAGGACAATCCACGAGGCATCGCCCACGCCGTCGGCCTCGCGCGGAAGTTCGTTGCCGACGATCCGTTCGTCGTCTATCTCGGCGACAACGTTCTGCTCCAGGGCGTCGCCGGCTTCGTGGAAGAGTTCGAGCGCTACCGGCCGAACGCTCAGATCTACCTCGCGAGGGTGCCGGAGCCCGAGCATTTCGGCGTCGCGGAGCTCGACGGCGACCGCGTCGTCCGTCTCGTGGAGAAGCCGCAGAGCTACGTCTCCGACCTCGCGCTCGTCGGTGTGTACCTGTTCGATCCGACGGTGTTCGACGCGATCGACCAGCTGAAGCCGTCGTGGCGGAACGAGCTCGAGATCACCGAGGCGATCCAGCTCCTGATCGACGCGGGAAAGACGGTCCGCGCGGAGATGGTCAGCGGCTGGTGGAAGGACACCGGTCGCCCGGAGGATCTCCTCGAGGCCAACAAGATGATGCTCACGAACCAGGAGCCCCGGATCGACGGAGAGGTCGACGCGGACTCCTCCCTCAACGGGAGCGTCGTCGTGGAGGAGGGCGCGAAGGTCGTCCGGTCGCGTTTGGAGGGCCCGGTCATCGTCGGTCGCGGAACCGTGATCGAGGACGCGACGATCGGCCCCTGCACGTCGGTCGCCGGCGGTTGTCGCGTCGTCGGCAGCCGCGTGGAGAACTCCATCGTGCTGGAGGGATGCCGGATCGAGGGCGTCGGACACCTCGCGGACTCGATCCTCGGACGCCACGTGGCGGTGCGCCCGAGCGGAAGCGCCGGTGCCCACCGGCTGATCGTGGGAGACCAGAGCCAGCTCGAGCTCTCCTGACGCGCGCGATGCGCGTAGCGATCGACGCTCGCCCCGCGATCGACGCCGAGAAGACGGGCGTCGGTTGGTACGCGTGGCATCTCCTTCATCGACTGCCCTTGGTGGATCCCGAGACGCAGTACCTCGCGTGGTACCTCCACGCGAAGGGTCTCTTCGGCCGGAAGCGGTTCTTCCCGGAGGCGGCGCGGAGGAACTTCGCGGAGTACGCATCCCGATTCCCGGCGCGGCTGTTCTCTCCGGTCGCGTCGCGTCTCCACGTTCCGAGAGTGGAGTGGCTCGCCGCGTTCGACGTCCTGTTCGCGCCGAACTTCATCCCGCCGCCGACGGAGCGACCGTTCGTCGTCACCGTGCACGACATCGCATTCACGCTCTTCCCGGAGACGGCGACGCATCTCAGCCCGCGGTGGCACGCGGGCTTCCGGGGCGGCATCGAGCGCGCCGGCCGTGTGCTCGTTCCATCGGCGGCGACGCGCGACGACCTCGTGGAACGGTTCGCCGTCGAGAACGACCGGGTGCGTGTGATCCCGCTCGGAGTCGAGCCGGCTCGAGCAACGAACGACGCCGACGTCGAACGCGTCCGGCGCAGGTTCTCGATCGACGGCCCGTACGTGCTCTTCGTCGGCGGCATCGAGCGGCGGAAGAATCTCCCCGCGCTCGTTCGCGCCTTCGCATCGCTCCGGCAGGACCTCGGCATCTCCCTCGTCCTCGCGGGCGGAGCCGTCGCCCGAGATCCGGGCGCGAGCCGCGAGCTCGAGGCCGCGGTGCGAGCACTTCCCGAACGCGTCGGGCGCCGCGTCGTCGCGACCGGCTACGTCTCCGAGCAGGACAAGGCGGCTCTCCTTTCCGGGGCCGAGGCCCTCATGTATCCGTCCACCTACGAGGGGTTCGGATTCCCGGTGCTGGAGGCGATGGCCGCGGGAACCCCGGTACTGACGTCGGATCGCTCGTCGCTCCCCGAGGTCGCCGGTGATGCGGCGCTCCTCGTCGACCCCTCGAGTGAGGAGGAGATCGCCCGCGGCATCGAGCGCCTGCTGACCGACTCGGAGCTTCGCACCCGCCTGCGCGAAGCCGGCCTCGAGCGTGCGCGTTCCTTCACGTGGGACCGCACGGCGCGGGAGACCGCGGAGGCGCTTCACGCCGTGGCGGCGGAGGCCGGACGGTAGACTTCGCAGGTCCTGCGAGGGAGGCGACGTGGCGGACCGGATCGACGGCGTGTGGGAGAAACCGCTGACCGTGCATCCCGACGAGCGCGGCCGTCTGATGGAGATCCTCCGCGCCGATGACGACGGCTTCCGGAAGTTCGGCCAGATCTACATGACGACGACGTATCCCGGTGTCGTGAAGGCGTGGCATCTCCACAAGGTGCAGGACGACAACTTCTGCTGCGTGAAGGGCATGGTGAAGCTCGTGCTCTTCGACGGACGCGACGACTCTCCGACGCGCGGAACGCTGACGGAGTATTTCCTGGGCGACCACAACGCGATGCTCGTTCGGGTGCCCGCGGGCGTCCACCACGGATGGAAGTGTGTCTCCACCGAGGAGGCGATCGTGATCAACGCCGCGAGCGAGCCGTACAACCACGCGTCGCCGGACGAGTTCCGGATGCCGTGGGACGCCTCCGAGATCCCGTACAGCTGGGACATCGAGTTCAAGTGAGCGGAGGACGTTCCGTCCTCGTCACGGGGGGCGCCGGCTTCATCGGGTCGCACCTGGTCGATCTCCTGCTGCTCGATCCCGACACGCGTGTGACGGTGCTCGACCGGCTCTCCACGGGCGGCAGCCGCGTGAATCTCGAGGACCACGAACGGGACGCACGGTTCGCGTTCGTTCAGGGGGACGTCCGAGACGACGCCATCGTCCGTCCGCTGGTGGACGAGGCCGACGCCGTGATCCACGCCGCTGCGGAGGCGCACGTCGACCGCAGCGTCGACGCGCCGCTCGATTTCGTCGGAACGAACGTGCTCGGGACCGCAGTGGTTCTCGACGCGTGCCGGGAGCACTCCACGCGGATGTTGATGCTCTCCACCGACGAGGTCTACGGGCAGGGGAGTCCCGACGGGGGAGCGTTCTCGGAGGACGACGCGCTGCGGCCGCGGAGCCCGTACGCTGCGAGCAAGGCCGGCGCGGACCTGTTGTGCGTCGCATACGCCGCGACGTACAGCGTTCCCGTAACGGTGGTGCGCGGCACCAATGCGTACGGTCCGCGACAGATCGAACGTGTCGTCCCGACGTACGCGCTCGCCGCGCTCGAGGGCCGCCCCGTTCCCGTCTACGCCGACGGGCGCGAGCGCCGGGAGTTCCTCCACGTTCGCGACTGGGTGCGCGCCGCGCTCCTCGGGCTCGACCGCGGCGTGAACGGCGAGACGTACAACATCGGCGGCGGTTTCGAGCTCGAGAACGTGGAGCTTGCGCGGCGGATCTGCGCTCTCGCCGGTGTCGACGCTTCCGCGATCACGTACGTTGCCGACCGCCCCGGGCACGACTTCCGCTACGGCCTCGACAACGGCAAGCTCGCGGCGATGGGCTGGCGCCCGGAGATCTCTTTCGACGACGGTCTCGCCGAGACCGTTGCGTGGTACCGGACGCACGCGGATCGGCTGCGCGCAGCGCACGCCGGTCCGGTCGTCACCGAGCCGAGGGCCGCCGGGGCGTGAGGCCCGCGCGCACATGAAGCTCCTCGTTACGGGCGCTCGAGGAGGAGTCGGCCGTGCGTTCCTCGCATCGCTCCCTCCGCACCATCGCGTCGACGCGTTCGACCACGACGAGCTCGACATCGGCGACCACTCGGCCGTCATGTCCGCGGTCCTCGACGCGGAGCCCGACGCCGTCGTGAACCTCGCCGCATTCACCCGCGTCGACGCATGCGAGTCAGACGAGGAGGCCGCGTTCCGCGTGAACGCCCTCGGGCCGCAGAGCCTCTCGCTCTCGGCACGCGAGGTCGGTGCGGTGTTGCTGCACGTCTCCACCGACTATGTGTTCGACGGCGAGAAGGACGCGCCCTACGACGAGCTGGACGAGCCGCGCCCGATCTCGGTCTACGGCCGGAGCAAGCTGGCAGGAGAGCGGCTCGTCCGCGAGGTTCTCGCGGAGCACTTCATCGTCCGCACGGGCCACCTGTTCGGCAGCGGCACGGACCACCTCTCCCGGTCGGTCGAGGCCCTGCGCCGCGGAGAGACCGCCGGCGGCCTCGTCGACCGGGTCGGAACGCCGACTTCCGTGACAGAGCTCGCGGCACGATTGGTCCCGCTGCTGCTGACCCGGCGGTTCGGGACTTACCACCTGAGTGGGCCCGAGGCAGCGAGCTGGTTCGAGGTCCTCTCCCGGGCCAAGGAGCTCGGAGGACTTCCGGGCCGGGTGGAGGAGCAGCGCGCCGCCGACCTCGGGCTTCCGGCTCCGCGCCCGCGGAACGCCGCCCTCCGAAGCCTCTACGCGAGCGGGATCGGCATCGAGCCCATGCCCTCGCTCGACCTCTCCCTCAAGGACCTCCTCGAGCGCCGGTAGACTCGCCCGCATCATGGGTGAGGAACGCTCCTCCGGGAGCCTCGACGACGCAGGCTGGGCCGACGACGCGCTCGAGCGGGAGCTCTACTGGGCGGAGCAGCGCACGACGCGAGGGCCGACCGTTCACACGATCGCGGAGCTCCGGGAGGCCCTCCGTGAGTTCGAGGCGCTCATGCTCGACGACGAGAAGGCGATGTTCCCCCGCGCGGAGCCGAACCTCGCCGCCGGCTCGAAGTCGCGCCGGGCGCTGAAGCTCCGGGTCTACCGGTTCCTCCGTCCGGTCACGCGGCGCTACGACCGCCTGATCGCCGAGCTCGCGGGCCTCACGCTCTCCCTCGCCGAGCGCCTCCGGGAGACCGAGGCGGAGCTCGGGCGCCTGCGGGCCGCAACCGGTCGCGCCGCGCCGACTGCGGACGAGCCCGCCGGCCGATCCACCGAACCGGAGCCGCGCTGATGCGCATCGCGGTCTGCCATCCGCAGACGGCGTTCGTCCGCGGGGGCGCGGAGACGCACACGAACGCGCTCGTTCGCGCGCTCAACGAGGCCGGCCACGAGGCGGAGGTGGTCTCTGTCGCGGGGAAGTGGTATCCGGCGACCGAGATCGTCCATCAGATGGCGGTGTGGCGGAGCATCGACCTCACGGAGTCGAACGGCCTCCCGATCGACATGGTGATCGCGCTGAAGTTCCCCGCCTATCTCGTCAAGCACGAACGGATGGTCGTCTGGCTCATCCATCAACACCGCTCCGCGTACGAGCTGTGGGATCACCCCGTCTACGCGGACCTCTCGAAGCAGGACGAGGGGCCGGCGGTTCGCGACATGATCTGGCAGGCCGACCGCATCGCGCTCGGCGAGGCGAAGCGCGTCTTCACGAACTCGATCAACGTCCGCGACCGGCTGTACAACAGCACCGGGCTTCCGTCCGAGGCGCTGTACCACCCGTCCCCGCTGACGGAGATGCTGCTGCGCACCGAGGCGCGCGACCTCGGCGACTACATCCTGTTCCCGAGCCGCCTCGAAGGTCTGAAGCGCCAGACGCTCGTCGTCGAGGCGATGCGGCACGTGCGCTCCGACGTGCGCCTCGTCCTCGTCGGAAGTGGTCCGGACGAGCCGGCGCTCCGGCGCCAGATCTCCAAGGCGGGACTCTCGAGCCGCATCTCGATCGAGGTCGCGGTGTCGGACGAGCGCCTGGTCGACCTCTACGACAATGCGCTCGGCGTCTACTACGGGCCGTACGATGAGGACTACGGCTACGTGACGCTCGAGGGGATGGCCGCGAGGCGTCCGATCGTGACGCTCACCGACGCCGGAGGACCGCTCGAGTTCGTCGCCAACGGCGAGACCGGCCTCGTCGCGCCTCCCGAGCCGGCGGAGATCGCCGCCGCATTCGACCGGCTCGCCAAGGACCGCGCGCTCGCGAAGCGCCTCGGGAACGCGGGCTCGGAGAAGCTCTCCGCATCGATGCCGACCTGGCCGGAGATCGTCGCACGCCTCGTCGACTGATCCTCTCGCGGGCCGCCCGGCTGCGGGCGAAGGCCCTCTCGCGCAAGGTCACGCGGATGGCCTATCTGTCGCCGATGCCGCCCGCCAGGACCGGCATCGCGACGTACTCGCGCGCCGTCCTCGCCGGGCTGCACCGGACGGGGTTCGACAAGCGCAACGACATCGACGTGCTCTGGCCGTTGAAGCGCCGATACGAGGCCACGCTTCCCTGGTACGACATCGGGATCTATCACCTCGGCAACAACGTGGAGTTCCACCGCGACATCTACCGGCACTGCATCCAGACGCCGGGGCTCGTGGTCCTCCACGACATCGCGCTCGACGACTTCGTCCGCGGGATGCTCGCCGTCGGAGATCCGCTCGGCTTCGCGGCGCATCGGGAGGCGATCCAGCTCAAGGGCCGCATGACGTCCCGCGACGTGATCTCCAACGAGCCGCTGCGGATCCCGTGGTGCGCGCACGCCGTCCGGAGATCCCGCGGCGTGATTGTGCACTCGGAGTTCGGCAGGCGCTATCTGGAGGAGTTCGGTTGCAGGACGCCGGTCTTCGTCGTTCCGCATCCACCGGTCTGGACCGAGGCAGCCCTCCGTCGCGCCGAGGCCGCCGCGCCGCGATACCGCGCGGAGATGCCGCGCGATGCCGTCGTCGTCGGCGTGTTCGGCGACCTCAACGCGTCGAGGGGCATCGAGGCGATCCTCGAGGCCGTCGGAAAGATCGAGACGCCCGTGCACGTCCAGCTCGTCGGCCGCCGGATCGAGGGCTACGACATCGACGCGGTGATCGAGCGGAGCGGGCGCAGCGCCATCACGACGCTCGCCACCGACGTCGAGGAGGCGGAGTTCCAGGCGCGGATGTTCGCGGCCGACGTCGTGGTGAACCTGCGCTTTCCGCACCGGGGAGAGGTGAGCGGCGCGCTGACGAGCGCGTTGCAGGCCGGCCGCGCGACCGTCGTGAGCGCCACCGGCACATATCTCGACGTTCCGGACGACGTCGTGCGACGGATCGACGGAGGACCACCTCGGGCGAGCGAGCTGGTGCGCGTCCTCGGCGACCTCGCTGCGAACGAGCCCGCGCGGAACGCGCTCGGCGCTCGCGCGCGGGAGCACATGCGCGATCTGGCGCGTTCGGAGGCGACCGCGCGCGGCTACGAGCGCGCGATCACCGAGACCCTCGGGCTCCTCCAGGACCCGGCGCGCCAAGCGCTCGCCCGGTGGGCGGGAGCGCTGCTCGACTGCGGCGTGTCGGAGGAGGAGATGCAGGAGGGCTTCGGCCTGTCCTACATCCAGGCGCTCAGCACCTTCGCGCGGTCGGTCGGATAGCGGGAGAACCGGGAAAGCGCCTTGTTAGACTCCATCCACTTCCGGCGCCGTCCGGCGTGATCCGAGGGTAACCGTGGCCACTGCCGACTCCGACGTGATCGTCCGAAGCTCCGAGCCGCCTCAGCTCCATTGGCGATCGCGGCTGCGGGATCTTCGTCGTTTCCGCGAGGTCCTGCTGAACATCATACGCAAGGAGCTGAAGGTGAAGTACACGTCGTCGGTGTTCGGCGCCGTGTGGTCGATGGTCAATCCACTCGTGTTCCTCGGTGTGTTCTGGCTGGTGTTCACGATCGTTCTCGCCACCCCCGTTCCGAACTTTCCCGTCTACTTGCTGTCCGGCTTGCTCGCGTGGAACCTGTACTCGACGTCGGTCTCGAGCGCCGTCCGTTCAGTGATCGACAATGCGAACCTCGTCAAGAAGGTGTACTTCCCGCGCGAGGTCCTTCCGCTCGCGTCGATCGGCTCCGCGCTCGTCGACTTCGCGCTCCAGGGGGCCGTGCTGATCCTGTTCATGCTCGCGTTCCGCTACCCGATCCATCCCGAGAACCTCGTGCTGCTCCCGGTGGCGATCGTTGCGCTGCTGTTGTTCACGTGCGCGATGTCGCTGCTGGTCGCCGCGATCAACGTCCACTACCGCGACACACAGCACCTCCTCGCGCTGCTACTGCTCGTGTGGTTCTGGTTCACGCCGGTCGTGTATCCGAGCGGCTACGTCCAGCAGGAGACGAGCAAGCGCGCGATCCTCGGAGTCAATCTCTGGCACATCTACCTGCTGAACCCCTTGGCCGACATCATGTACGGCTTCCAGCGCGCGCTGTACGGCGTCGCGACCCCCCTCGTGAACGGCGTGCCGAAACAGATCCTCGTCGACGAGAGCGTCGCGTGGATCCTCGGGCTGCTCCTCGCCGTGTGCGTCGGATCCATCGGGTTGCTATACCTCACCTGGAAACTGTTCTTCCGGATGTCCGGCGACTTCGCCGAGGAGCTCTGACGTGGCGACGCCCTCGGTGGAGATCCGCGACGTCAGCAAGAAGTTCCGGCTCTACAAGGAGAAGCCGAGCTCGCTCAAAGCCCGGCTGATCAGCGCGCGGATGCGCGCCGAGGATTTCTGGGCGCTCCGCGACGTGAGCTTCGACATCGAGCCCGGAGAGTCGGTCGGCCTGATCGGTCCGAACGGCTCCGGAAAGACGACGCTGCTGAAGATGATCGCCGGGATCCTGCGCCCGACCTCCGGGAGCGTGATCACGCGCGGGCGGATCGCGGCCCTCCTCGAGCTCGGCGCAGGGTTCCATCCGGAGCTCACCGGTCGGGAGAACGTCTACCTGAACGCCGCCTTCCTCGGCCTCTCGCGCAAGGAGACCGACGCGGTCTACGACGACATCGTCGCGTTCGCAGAGCTCGAGGACTTCATGGACAACCAGGTGAAGTTCTACTCCTCGGGCATGCTCGTCCGCCTCGGATTCGCGGTCGCCGTGCACGTCGACCCGGCGACGCTCCTGGTCGACGAGGTGCTCGCGGTCGGCGACGAAGCGTTCCAGCACAAGTGTCTCGACCGGATCCGTCGGTTCCAGCGCGACGGACGCACGATCATCTTCGTGACGCATGCCGTCGACCTCGTTCGCCAGATCTGCGACCGCGCCGTGATGCTCGACCACGGCTCGATCCATTCGCAGGGCGTGCCGGACCAGGTCGTTCGCGACTTCCGTCTCGTGATGCTCCAGCACGACCTCGACTACGCGACCGACGAAGGCACGAAGGAGATCGAGATCGTCTCCGCCGAGCTCGTCGGTGGCGACGGCGCGAGCGCATCGGTGATCCGTCCCGGGGAGGAGCTCACGATCGTCGTCGACCTCCGCTCGGTGACGCCGGTCGCGGACCCGGTGCTCTCCTTCGCGCTCCACGACCAGGACAACCGGTTCGTGTTCGGCTCCAACACCGACGAGCACGGTGTGGATCTGAGCGGGCTGGAGGGGAAGCGCCGGGTACGCTTCCGGCTCCGCAACGTCCCGTTCGTGAGCGGGAGGTACTGGGTGACGCTCGGCGTGCACTCGCGCGACTCGAGCCGGGTCTACCACGTGCAGGAGCAGCGCTACCGGTTCGAGGTGAGCGTCGGGGAGGCGACCGCCGGTCAGGTGTTCATCCCGGTGGACGTCGAGGTCGAGGAGCTCTAGCCGTGGCGCCCGATCCGATCGTGCAGCCGGACGACGCGATGGAGCGGACCGCGGCCGCCGCCGCCGCCGCCGAGGAGGGACACAAGACGATGTTGATCGGACTCATCCTGGTTTCCGTCACGCTCGCGGCGGGGGCGCAGCTCACGCTCAAGCACGGCGTCAACCTCGCGTTCCCGCCGCCGGCGACGTTCAAGCTCGACGGCGCGTCGATCAAGAACATGCTCGGGACGCCCGTCGTCTGGGTCGGCATCGTGCTGTTCGCGTGCTCCGCGGTCGCCTGGGTCGCGGTCCTGTCGCGCACGTCGCTGTCGTTCGCGTACCCGTTCGTGTCGCTGACCTACGTCTTCATCATCGCCGTCGATCGGTTCGTGCTGCACGAGTCGGTGCCGGCGCTCCGCTGGGCGGGAGTGGCGTTCATCGTCACCGGGATCGTCCTCGTTTCCCGGACGCCGCACAACGCGTAGATGGCCGGCACGCGCTCCGATCTCTCCGTCGTCATCGTCAACTACAACGCGGGCGACTATCTCCCGCGGTGCGTCGCATCGGTCTTCGTCGCGTCGAGCGGCATCGACGTCGACGTGCTCGTCGTCGACAACGCCTCGCACGACGGGAGCGCGGCCGCCGCAGCGGCTGCGGAGCCGCGGACGCGCCTGATCGAGAACGCGGAGAACCGCGGCCTCTCCGCGGCGTGGAACCAGGGAGCGCGGGAGACCTCGGGGCCGTGGATCCTGTTCCTGAACCCCGACGCGGAGATCTCGGCCGGGGAGCTTTCCACGTTCCTGAAGGTGGCGGGGGGGCGGCCCGACGTCGCGGTCGTCGGCCCGTTGATCCGCAACCCCGACGGCTCGATCTACGAAAGCGGCCGCGTGTTCCCCACGGTCGCGCAGGCGGTCGGGCACGCGTTCCTCGGTCCGTTCCGCCAGGACAACCGGTTCAGCCGCGCGTATCGCCAGACCGACTGGGACCGCCGCTCCGAGCGCGAGGTCGACTGGGTGAGCGGCGCGGCGATGCTCGTGCGCCGCTCGGCGTTCGAGGAGGTCGGCCGTTTCGACGAGGGCTTCTGGCTCTACGGGGAGGAGCTCGACCTCTCCACGCGGCTGCGCGACGTCGGGTGGAGCGTCCTGTTCTCCCCGGAGCTCGAGGTCGTGCACGAGGGCGCCGTCTCCACCGGGCGGTCGCGAAGGATGGCGGTCATGCACTCGATGAGCATCTATCGCTATTACACGAAGCACCGGGCGCGCGGATGGCGCCGCGTGCTGCTTCCGTTCGCGTGGATCGCTCTCCGGGCTCGAGCGGAGCTCGTCGCGTTCCGACAGCGCCGCGCCGCGGGCGGCCGGAGCGCCGCGTGACCGGAGGGGGGCTCCGGTGAAGGCGGTCGTCCTCGTCGGCGGAGAGGGAACGCGCATGCGGCCGCTCACGGAAACGATCCCGAAGCCGCTGCTGCCGCTCGTCAACCGGCCATTCCTCTCGGAGGTGCTCGACCGGCTCGCGGAGCACGATGTCGACGAGGTGGTCCTCAGCTCTCCGTATCTGGAGGAGACGTTCCGGCCGTTCATCGACTCTCGCGAGGGGAGCGCGCCGCGGATCACCTGGATCACCGAGACGGAGCCGCTCGACACCGCGGGCGCGATCGTGAACGCGCTTCCGCTCCTCGGCGAGGAGGCGTTCTTCGTCCTGAACGGCGATATCCTCACCGACCTCGACTTCACGGCCCTGCTTCGATTCCACCGTGCGCGCGGCTCCGCGGCGACGATCACGCTCTCGCACGTGGAGGACGCTCGCGCGTTCGGCCTCGTGACGACCGACGGCGACGCGCGCGTTCGGGAGTTCCGCGAGAAGCCCGCGGATCCGATCGCAGGAGACGTCAACAGCGGCACGTACGTGTTGGAGCCCTCTGCGCTTGCCGCGTGGGAACGAGGGCAGCGCGTCAACATCGAGCGGGAGGTCTTTCCGGCCCTGATCGAGCGCGACGTCCCCGTCTACGGGTTCCTCTCCGAGGCCTACTGGATGGACCTCGGAACGCCGGAGAAGTACCTGCGCGCGCACTTCGACCTCCTGGAGGGGCGGCTGGCGGGCCGCCGCTACGACGCGCCCCTCGTGCCGGACGACGCGCGCGTCGACGACTCCGCACGGATCGGCACCCGCGTGGTGCTCGCGCCCGGCGGCGTCGTGGAGGAGGACGCTTGGGTGGAGGACTCGGTGCTCCACGCGGGCGCCGTCGTGGAGCGGAACGCGACGGTGTCGGCGTCGATCCTCGGGCCCGGGAGCCGGGTGGGCGCCGACGCGATCGTCGAAGGCGTCGTGCTCGCGGAGGGCGCGGAGATCGCCGAGGGGGCCCGCGCGGAGGGCCAGAAGGTCGGTCCGGGGGAGCGGTTCTCCGGCAGCTGAAGGCCGTTCCTCAAGACTCCGGCACGCACGGTCGATGGAGATGCCGTGCGCATCCGCTTCTCCCTCCTGGTCGTGATGACGGTCGTCGCGTCGCTCGCTTCCCTTGCAGCGCTGCCCGCCACGGCGTCTGCGGACACCAACTTCACGTTCTACGGCGCCGGATTCGGCCACGGTCTCGGGATGTCGCAGTGGGGCGCCTTCGGCCTGGCGCAGGACGGCTGGACACATCAGCAGATCCTGACGCACTACTACTCCGACACCACGGTGACGACGTGGACGAAGGCAATGCCGCAGGTGCGCGTCGGCCTGACGTCGGGCCGCCAGACGATCCACGTCGAGGCCAAGGGAGGCCCGCTTCCCGTCTCTCTCGCGACGAGCGACGCGAGCGTCGGCGAGATCCCCTCCGGCGCGGCGTGGACGTTCACCGCCGCGCAGAACGCGTACCGGATCCTCGACGAGCACGGGAACCAAGTCGGCGGCCACCTCTGGGGCGGAGAGGCCGACGACGTCGTCATCGCTTTGTCTCCGGCGGCTCGCGCCACGGTCCCCGAGGTCGCACACACGTACGCGCGCGGACGGCTCCAGCTCGGTCTCTACGACTGCGCCGGATGCAAGCTCCGTCTCCTCGCGGTCGTCCCGATGGAGGAGTACCTCTACGGCATCGCCGAGGTGAGCAACAGCTGGCCGACCGAGGCGCTGGAGGCTCAAGCGGACGCCGCGCGCACCTACGCGCTGCGCAAGATCCTCACGTACGGCCAGCACCGGCCGGGATGCGACTGCGGCCTCTACGCGACGACCGCCGACCAGGTCTACGCCGGCTGGGGCAAGGAGTCCGAGGTCATGGGCGATCGGTGGGTCTCCGCCGTGGACGCGACGGCAGGCGAGGTCGTGGAGTACGGCGGCCAGCCGATCCAGGCTTTCTACATGGCCTCGAGCGGCGGATACACCGAGAGCAACGAGAACGTCTGGGGTGGCACGCCGCTGCCGTATCTCCGCGGCGTCTGCGATCCCGGCGACTACGTGCCGGAGAACTCCTCGCGCGCATGGACCGCGACGTTCTCGGCGGCGACGCTCACGTCACGTCTGCGGCCGTACACCGGCGACATCGGGACGGTGACGTCGTTCGGAAAGGCCAAGCGGGGCGTGTCCGGCCGCATCATGAGCGTCGCGGTTTCCGGAACCGGCGGCTCCGACGACGTCACGGGCTCGCAGCTCAAGGCGGCGCTGGGTCTCCGCGACGACCGTGTGTGGATCGGCCACGACCGGTTGATCACCGGCGAGATCCGCGCGCGCTACGACCACTCGATGTGCGCGCCCGGCGCGGCGAAGAGCGCGGAGCGGAGCGTTCCCGGCGGCACCCGTCAGCGGTTCGAGCACGGCGCGATCTACGACTCCTCGACGCCGAAGACCGTGTGGCTCCACGGGCCCGTGTACGACTACTACCGCTCGATCGGCGGCCCGGGAGGAGGCGCCGGTTTCCCCACGTCCGGGATCAAGGGCGGCGGAGGCTCGGGATCCTCGCACGCGACCTTCACGGACGGAACGATCACGTGCGCGAAGGGGAGCGGCTGCACGCTGTCGTGATGCTCAGGGTTCCAGCAGCCGACCGACCAGGCCTCTCGGCGGCTCCGGAGCGTTCGAGGTTCCGCGGAACGCCTCCACGAATCCGGCAGTGATCGTCCTCGCTTGATCGGCGCTCACCGAGGCCGGGCAGGTCTGGATCTTGTTCCACGCCGTCAGCGCCAGCGCGGCGCCCTGCGGCAGTTGCGGGTACGGCGCCATCAGCATCCGGTCCTGCGACCGGACGTACGCTCCGAGCGCGTCGACGGCGTCTTTCGGGAGCGCGTCACGGCCGACCTGGCGGTAGTACACGATCACGAACGCGTGCTCGAGGTTGTGCACGGCTCGCGTCTCCACGAGCGGCCGCGTGTACACCTTCGGCTCGAACGGGAGCGGCGAGGGATCGTGGTAGCCGGACGTCGCGGGATGGCGCGCGTAGTCGTACGCCTCTCCGGGTTGGAGATGCAGGCCGCCGACCGCTTGGGACTGCGGGATCGGCGACGTGACGACGGAACAGCCCGCGCTTTTCGCGGCCGCGACCGCGGATGCCGGAACCGGCTTCGGACCGGCCGCGGGAAAGAACAGCACGTAGCCGATAAGCCCGACGACGCCGATCACGAGGAGTCCACGGAGCGGTCCTCGTTCGCGGCCGTCGCGCGACGCTCGGCCCCGGCGCGGCCGTTCGTCGCGCTTCGGCGTCTGCCCGCGGGGAGCGCTCTTCTCCGCGGGCTTCTGTCCGGCGGGGGGTCCCGCTCCCGCGCGGCCGGCCTTTCCGCGCCGGCGTGACTTCTTGTTCCCGGCCACGCGAGGGCGCTACTCGCCCTTGATGAAGTGGAACGACGACGGCACCGGAGACGGGACGTCGGAGGGAGCCCCGTACGCGAGGACGATCTCCTCGTGCTCCTTCAGCGGGATCGCTCGCGGGTCCGGAACGAGCTTGCCGTTCACGAACGCCTGCAGCGTCTGGTTGCCGTTCGTGCAGTAGCCGCCGACGCACGCGTCCGTCAGCCGAACGCCCCAGACGTCGAAGAACTGTCCGAGGGTGTACGCGTCGTTCGTCGGCGCCTCCACGTGGATCGTCGCGGAGTCCGACGTCGTCGTCACCGTCGAATCGTGCGTGTGGATCGGCGAGCTGTACGTGCTGCCGATGCCGACGTCTGCGGGAACCGCCACCTTGTTGCCGTCGACGTAGATGTCGAGGTGCGCGTGGATGTGCTGCTTGATCGCCATCGACTGTCCGAGCGCCGGGAGCCCGATCGCCTTCAGGCGGTCGAGGAGATCCGCGGTGTTCGCCGGCCACGGAGCGCTGGAGGTGAGCATCCCCGGCAGCTCCTGGGATCCCGAGCCCTGTGTCGCCGCGATGAGAGCGGTCGCGCCACCGAGCACGATCAGGGCGACGAGCGCGATGCCGGTCCAGCGCATCCGGCGCCGGCGGACCATCCGGCGTTGGAGGCGCTCCCGCTCCAGCCGGGCTTCCTCCTTGCGCGCCTTCCGGTTCGGGCCGCCCTCCTCGTCGGCGGGACGGACCTGGACGCGCGGCGGCGTCTGCCGGTCGCCGTCGCCTGATCTGGATTTCTTGGCCATGGACGAGAACCTCGGAACGCGGGTCGGCGCCTGGGCGCGCCCGTCTCTCGAGGAAAGAGCTTACGAGGCTCGGTCGGGTTACGGCGGCGGTAGCATGACCCTTCCCTTCGCCGGGTCGGGCCGGCGAAGCGTTTCCAGGACGACGCGAGGATCGACCGATGGCGAAGAAACGGAAGCAACGCCGTCCCCGGACGGTTCCGGCGCAGGCCGGCGCGGCTCGGCCGGCCGACCGCCAGGCCGGAGGCGAGGGCGGCCGCCGCGAGGAGCGTGACTCAGGCCCCTCGCGCGGAAGCGCCGACGGTCCGGCCGGGCCCGGACAGGCCCCGCGCGCGGCACGTAAGGAGGAGGCGCGTCAGCAGCGCGACCGCATCCGCCGTCAGGTGTCTCGCCGTCGCCGCACGCGCCAGGGAGGCATCGCGCTCGTCGCGATCGTCCTGGTCGGTGTCATCGCGTATCTCGTCAGCAACAACAGTCAGACGTCCACTCCGAAGGCGCAGCCGGATCAGCTGACCGGCCTGAGCACCGGCCCGCCGCCGTGGCCGGCGAAGCTCGACGGGCTGTACCAGCGGCTCCAGGCGATCGGCCTCCCCCCCCAAGCGGTCGAGGGGCAGGGGCTCCACTCGGACCAGCATCTCGACATCTACGTCGACGGGCGCCCCGTCCAGATTCCGCAGGGGATCGGGATACCGCCCGGCTATCGAGGCGACCCGGGAACGACCCCGACAGACTTCATCTCGATCCTGCACACACACGACACCAGCGGGACCGTGCACGTCGAGGCCCCGTCAGTGACGCAGTACACGCTGGGGGAGTTCTTCGACGTGTGGGGCGTCAAGTTCACGCCGCAGTGTCTCGGGAGCCTCTGCGAGACGAAGGACAAGAAGATCGAGGTCTACGTCAACGGAAAGCTTCAGACGGGCGACCCAACGAAGGTCTCGTTCAGCCTCGAGCCGCTCTCGCAGGAGATCGTGCTGACCTACGGGACGAAGGCGGAGCTGCCGAACCCGATCCCGTCTCAGATCCCGGGCGCGTAGCCCGAGCTACTCCTCCGTCTTCGCCGGCGGGTACTTGAACTCGAGCGGGTCCGCGCCGATGCGCGTCGCGATCCGGCCAAGAGCGAAGATGACGAATACCCCGATGACCGTGATGAGGATCGCGTACAGGAACAGCGCCACGACACGCCCCCCCGGGCCGAGATAGTGCGTGAACAGCGCCGTGAGCGCAGAGTTCCACGCGAGCGCGGCCACGACCCCGAGTGCGGTCGTGAGGAGCGAGATCACGGTCGCGACGAACTCCCGCGAGTAGCGGCCCGCGCTCCGCCCGGCTCGTCCGATCGGGGAGAGCTCCCCGGTGTCCTTGCGCTGGTCGCTCATCGGTGCCTCCTGACGGGTTCTGAACGTCCGGCGCGAGGATAGTGGCGAGCGCGGCTCCGATGCGGCCCGCATTGCGCGCCGGCGGAGGAGCCTCCTATCCTGTGCGCGCCTTCCCCGTCGGCCGGGAGTTCCCGGTGCCGTCGCGGCGCTTGACCGTGGCCGAGAAGCCGGGAGTGAGGGGGCGCCGCAATGGCACGGACGGAAGCTCCGCCGGGAGCGGCGAGCGGACTCGATCGCTACTTCCGAATCAGCCAGCGAGGCTCGACCATCCGCACGGACGTCATCGCGGGCGTCGCCACCTGGCTGACCATGGCCTACATCCTGTTCGTGAACCCGACGATCCTCGGCTTCCTGGGGATCCCCGGCCTGCAGGGCCACGGCCTCCCCTTCGATCAGGTGCTGACCGTGACGGCGCTGGTCGCGGGCGTCCTGACGATCGCCATGGGCGTCTACGCTAACTATCCGTTCGCCCTCGCGGCGGGGCTCGGTCTCAACGCGTTCGTCGCGTTCGGCCTCGTCGCGGGCCACGGGCTGTCGTTCCCCGATGCGATGGGCGTGATCGTCGCAGAAGGGATCCTGATCACGATCCTCGTGCTGACGGGCCTGCGGGAGGCGATCCTCAACGCGATCCCGATGGACCTCAAGCGCGCGATCGGGATCGGCATCGGCCTGTTCATCGCGTTCATCGGCCTCGTGAACGCCGGCATCGTCGTTCACCCCGCGGGCGGAGAGCCGATCGTGACGATCGCCTCGGACCTCAGCACCCTCCGCATCCTGGTCTTCGCCATCGGCCTCGCGATCACCGCCGCGCTCGTGGCGCGCCGGGTCCGCGGAGCGCTGTTGATCGGGATCGCGGTCACCACGATCGTTGCGACGGTCATCAACGAGATCTGGGGGAACCTCGGTCTTTGGGCGAGCACCCCCGGCGTCGCCGCGGTGCCGCACAAGATCGTTGCGGCGCCCGACTTCACCCTCGTCGGCAACTTCTCGTTCCATTTCTGGAGCGCTCTCGGGGGGTGGACGGCGATCGCCGTCGTGCTTTCCGTGATGCTGTCGGACTTCTTCGACACGATGGGCACCGTGATCGGCATCGGAGGAGAGGCCGGACTGCTGGACGAGCGCGGCCGGCTCCCCGGCATCAACCGCGTGCTGCTCGTCGACTCGCTCGCGGCCGTCGCGGGCGGAGCGGCGTCGGCGTCGTCGAACACCACGTTCATCGAGAGCGCCGCGGGCGTCTCCGAGGGCGGCCGCACGGGACTCACCTCGGTCGTGGTCGGCGTGCTGTTCCTGCTCTCGCTGTTCTTCTCACCGCTCGCGGGCGTGATTCCGCCGGAGGCGACGGCGCCGGTCCTGATCATCGTCGGCTACTTCATGATGACGCTCGTCCGCGACATCGACTGGCACGATCCGGGGATCGGCATCCCGGCGCTGCTCACGATGGTCGTGATGCCGTTCACCTTCTCGATCACCAACGGCGTGGGTGCGGGGTTCCTCTCCTACACCGTGATCGAGGTGCTCCGCGGCCGGGCGCTGAAGGTGCACCCGCTGATGTACGTCGTGTCAGCCGTCTTCCTCTGGTACTTCATCCACGGCGTCGTCTGAACGAACGAGGAGATGCTCCCCGAGGTCGAGCGACGGTCTCGGGGGAGGGTTCCCCCGCGGCGGAGGACCGACCGCGACCGACCCGAGGGGGATCCAGTCGTCGTCGAGGCCGAGGTCGTCGCGCGTCTCCTGCGCGCAGAACAGCGTGGAGGAGATCCAACTCGAGGCGATGCCCTGCGCGTGCAGCCCGAGGAGAAGGCTCTGGATCGCGGCGCCGCCGGAGAGCATGAACATGTCGCGTTCCGCGGCGCTCCGTTCGGCGTCGGGATAGGAGTGCGCTCCGCGGAGCCGGATCAGCGGCACGATCAGCACCGGCGCCGCGCCGAGCACCGCATCGGACTTCGCGATGCGCCTGGCGATGACGTGCTCCGGCGTTTCGTCCCGCTCGAGGTCGGCGCGCCACGCGACGGCCATCGCCGAGAGGAGCCGCTTCTTCGCGGCGGCTGAGGTGACGGCGACGAACAACCACGGCCGCGTGTGGTGGGGCGCCGGGGCGGTGCACGCCGCTCGAACCGCCTCCTCGAGGGCGCCCGTCGGCACCTTCCCGGAGCCGAACGAGCGGATCGTCCTCCGCGCCGAGATCGCTTGGAGCGGCGACTCCCGGAACAGATCCTCCTCGGGAGGCCGGACGATCTCGTGGGCGTTCGTCGGTTGCGCGCCCGCGGTGACGACTCCGCGGACGATCGCCACGGGCACACGCGCCGCCTTGCCCATGACGAGCCCGGCCGCCGCCGCGACCTGATCGGCGAGCGCAACGATCGTCGCATCGAGCGTGCGGCCGGTGTGGTCGGCGGTGCCACGGAGATCGATCAGCGCCGGGAGCCCGGCCGCACCGATCGCGACGTCGACGACGCCGCGCCGCCATGCGCGCCCGAACGTGTCGGTGACGACGACGCGGATGTCCACCCCGGCCTCCACCGAAAGGCGCTTGCGGAGCTCCTCCGCGGATCGGTCGGGGTCCTCCGGCAGGAGCGACAGCCATCCGTCCGCCACGTTCGACGCGTCGACGCCCGCGTTCGCGCAGACGAAGCCGTGCGCGGTCTCGGAGATGACGACGTCCTCACGCGACGCGACGACTCGACGAGTCTCCCGCCGGACCCATTGGTCGCGGTCGTCGGACTGCACGAGGCGCCCCTCCGCCTTGGAGACGACCTTCTGCGTCACCGCGACGATGTCGCCCGCCCGGAGCTCCGAGGCGGGGATCGCGGCGCTCACGACGGCGGCGAGGTCGTCGCCGGGGTGGATCTCCGGGATGCCCTCGACGGGCAGGACGCTGATCGTCACAGCAAACCGAGGGCGGCGCGCGCCACGGACTCCGCGACCGCGTCGCTCTCCATCACGGTGTCGGTGACGGCGCAACGCATGCCGAGCGCCTCGATCCGCGGCGCCAGCTCGCGGTCGCGTTCGTCGATGACCCAGCCGGACACCAGACCGCGATACGCCTCCGCCGCACCCGCAGCGGAGACCTCGAGGCCCGCGACGGGCATCAGGCGATCCGCCATCCCTCGCAGCGGTGCGCCCGCGACGATGGGGGAGACGCCGACGGCGCTGTCTCGTCGCTCGCGCACGGCATCGGCGATCCCGGGAACGGCGAGGATCGGTCCGATCGACGCGACGGGGTTGGAGGGACAGACGACGACGGCGTCGGCGGCTCGGATCGCCTCGAGCACGCCGGGCCCTGCGGTCGCCTCGGACGCGCCGGAGTAGCGCACGCCCTTGACGTCGTCGCGCGCACCGCGGAGGACCCAGTACTCCTGGAAATGGAGATCCAGCGGTCGCCCCTGCTCGTCGACGGCGTCGATCCGCGTCGTGACGGTGTCCTCCGTCATCGGCAGCACCTGCGAGCGCACGCCGAAGCGCTCCGCGAGCGCGCGCGTCACGGAGGCGGCTCCGTCGCCGCGGCCGAGCGCGGCCGTCCGGTACAGGTGCGTCGCGAGGTCGAGGTCGCCGAGGCCGAACCAGGCGTCGGGCGCCTCCATCCGGCGGAGCTCCTCCGTCCCGCGGAACGTCTCGTCGGCGCGGCCCCATCCGCGCTCCCGGTCCATCAGCCCGGCGAGCCAGTAGAGAACGGAGTCGACGTCCGGGGAGATCCGCAGGCCGTGCATCTCCACGTCGTCGGCCGTGTTCACGATGACCGTGACGTCCTCGGCCGGAACGGCGCGGACGAGGCCGCGGAGGAACTTCCCTGCCCCGATGCCGCCCGCGAGCGCGGTGACCTGCATCCGCTCACGATACCGACCCACGCGCCGGCGACGGCGGGGCGTCCGAGGAGCCCGTAGTACGCTCGCCCGATGGAGCTCCGGGAGGCCCCGAGCACGGAGTCGAAGCCAGAGTCGAGCCCGGAGTCGCGGAACATCCGCCGCGCGCTCGCGCGGGCTGAGTCGGGCAAGAGCCTCTCCGTCGCGGAGGTCGCGGATCTTCTCTCCTCGCGCGGCGACGACCTCGAGCGACTGATGGCGCTGGCGTCACGGCTCCGCGAGCTCGGTCACGGCACTCGCGTCACCTATTCCCGCAAGGTCTTCGTGCCGCTGACGATGCTCTGTCGCGATCACTGCCACTACTGCACGTTCGCCAAGCCGCCCGCGCGTCTGGACCACCCCTACCTCACTCCGGAGGAGGTCGTGACGATCGCGGAGGCCGGTCGCGCGCGCGGCTGCAAGGAGGCGCTGTTCACCCTCGGCGACCGTCCGGAGGAGCGTTATCCCGTCGCGCGGGATTGGCTCGAGGAGCGCGGATATCGCTCGACGCTGGACTACGTCCGCGCGGTCGCGATCCGTGTGATCGAGGAGACCGGACTCCTCCCGCACCTCAACCCCGGCGTCATGACGTGGGAGGAGATGGCGCGGCTCAAGAACGTCTCCGCCTCGATGGGGCTGATGCTCGAAAGCTCCTCCGTGCGACTCACCGAGCGCGGCGGTCCGCACTTCGGATCGCCGGACAAGGAGCCGGCGCGCCGTCTCCGCACGATCGAGGACGCCGGGCGGCTCTCGATCCCGTTCACGACGGGGATCCTCGTCGGGATCGGCGAAACGGAGGTCGAGCGTGCGGAGTCGCTGCTCGCGATCCGCGATCTCCATCGCCGGTACCGCCATGTCCAGGAGGTCATCGTGCAGAACTTCCGCGCGAAGCCCGGCACTGCGATGCGGAACGCGCCGGAGCCGGACGAGGAGGAGTTCCTCGCAGCCGTCGCGACCGCGCGGATAGTGCTCGGTCCGAAGATGAGCGTGCAGGCTCCGCCGAACCTCTCCGACGTCGAGCAGCGGCTGCGGCTTCTCGACGCCGGGATCGACGATTGGGGCGGCGTGTCTCCGGTGACGCCGGATCACGTGAACCCCGAACGGCCGTGGCCGGAGATCGGCCGGCTCACGGAGACGACCGCGTCACGCGGCCTCGAGCTCCGCGAGCGGCTCACGATCTACCCGACCTTCGCGCAGCGGCCCGATCCGTGGATCGCGGGAACGATGCGGAGCGCCGTCGCCGCCCTCTCCACCGACGACGGCCTCGCGCGCGAAGGCCTCGCCCCGGAGCCGGTCGCCTGGCAGCACCAGGAGGTTCGCTGGAAGCCCCGGACGACCGACCTCACGTTCGCGAAGGCGGCCGGTCGCGGCTTGCGCGACGACGCACTCGCCGTCTACGGAGACTTCGACGCCCTCCCGGTCACGAAAGCCTGGGCCGAACAGCAGCGCTCGCCGGAGCGCCTCGACGAGGACGTCCGGCGCGCCCTCCGCAACGCATCGGAGGGCCGTGAGATCTCCGACGACGAGGCGCTCGCCCTCTTCCGCGCGGAGGGCGACGCCCTCGAGGCGCTCTGCGGCGTCGCCGACGACGTCCGCCGCGACGTCGTGGGCGATGACGTCACCTACGTCGTCAACCGGAACATCAACTTCACGAACGTCTGTTACGTCGGCTGCCGCTTCTGCGCGTTCGCCCAGCGGGAGGTCGACGCGGAGTCGTACACGCTCACGCTTTCCGAGGTGGCCGACCGCGCCGAGGAGGCCCGCGACTGGGGCGCGACGGAGATCTGCATGCAGGGCGGCATCCATCCCGATCTCCCCGGCACGTTCTACTTCGATCTCCTCGACGCGTTGAAGTCCCGCACGCCGGAGCTCCACCTCCACGCCTTCAGCCCGATGGAGATCCTCAACGGGGCGACGCGGCTCGGCATCTCCTTCGCGGAGTTCCTCTCCGAATGCAAGCGCCGCGGTCTCGGAACGATCCCCGGCACGGCCGCGGAGATCCTCGACGACGACGTCCGCTGGCTGCTCACGAAGGGGAAGCTGCCGGCGGACACCTGGGAGGAGATCGTTCGGACCGCGCACGGGCTCGGGATCCGGTCCTCCTCGACGATCATGTACGGGCACGTCGACGCACCTCCGCACTGGGTCGCTCACATCCGCCGGATCGCCTCGATCCAGCAGGACACCGGAGGCTTCACGGAGTTCGTCCCGCTCTCGTTCATCCATCAGAACGCGCCGATCTACCTCGCCGGAAAGGCGCGTCCCGGTCCGTCGTTCGACGACAACCGGCGGATGCACGCGGTCGCGCGGATCCTCCTTCGTGGACTGATCGACAACGTTCAGGTGTCGTGGGTGAAGCTCGGTGAGGCCGCGTGTCAGTCGATCCTTCGCGGCGGCGCGAACGACTTCGGCGGCACCCTGATGGAGGAAACGATCAGTCGCATGGCCGGCGCGGAGTGGGGCATCCGCATGGAACCCGCGCAGTTCCGTGCAGCGATCCACGCGATCGGTAGAACGCCCGTCGAACGTACGACGACGTACGAACGCGTCGTTCGCACGCACGAAACCGGCGTTCGCAACGCGTCGCTCACAAACGCGCACGTTGTGGAAAACCTGTCCGAGAGGTCGTAATACGTCAATGTGATTGACCGAGATGGTCAATCTAGTTGATGGCGAAATTTCCTGCGCGAATCCCTTGCAACGTCGAAAGAAGCCAGGGAGCATTTGCGCGATGGTGAAACGGACCGACCGCGTCGAGCGCGCGGACGACGAGTCGTCGGATCGCTCGACCATCGGAATGCAAGATCGGGACTTGCCAACGAGGGCCCCTTTCCTTCAGAATCACACGCGTGTGATTTGGGGGGAGGAAAAGGGTGCATCACTACATCCCCTGGCAGGAGCGGGCCCGCTGTCGGGAATACGACCCGGAGGTCTTCTTCCCGGAGAAGGGCGGCTCCTCTCGGGAAGCGAAGCGGATCTGTGCGGAGTGTCCCGTCCGCATCGAATGCCTCAACTACGCCCTCCGGCGCGACGAGCGCTACGGGGTCTGGGGCGGGATGAGCGAACGGGAGAGACGACGCCTGAAGCGCATGGCGTCCT
Source organism: Actinomycetota bacterium (assembly GCA_045805285.1). GTDB lineage: Bacteria > Actinomycetota > UBA4738 > UBA4738 > JBJMLN01 > JBJMLN01. The sequence goes on from JBJMLN010000009.1 coordinate 46,785, forward strand.
GACTCGCGAAAGGGGGTGACAGATGGCCACCGCCAGAAAGTCGACCAGACGACGCAAGTCCACGGCCCGGAAGTCCACGGCGCGCAAGTCCACCGCCCGGAAGTCCACGGCACGCAAGTCGACCGCACGCAAGTCGACGGCACGCAAGTCGACGACGCGCAAGTCGGCGGCACGGAAGGCCGCCGCAACGCGGCGGAAGACGACCGCTCGCCGGAAGACCGCGGGACGGAAGGCCGCCGCAACGCGGCGGAAGTCCACCGGACGCAAGTCCACCGCACGCAAGTCGACGGGACGCAAGTCCACGGCGAGGAAGTCGACCGCACGCAAGTCGACGAGAAGGAAGTCGCCGGCACGCAAGTCGACGGCACGCAAGTCGACGGCACGGAAGTCGACGAGAAGGAAGTCGGCTGCCAAGAAGTCGACGGCACGCAGATCGACGGCGAAGCGTCGCTGAACGCCTGGCCGTCTGCCAGACCGCGAGAGGGGGCCATCGGCCCCCTCTCCGCTTCTCCGGGCAACGATGAGATAGGACGCGCGGAGGTGCGTGTTACCCTGCCTCGGCGCGTACGGCGCGCCCTTCCATGAAGCGCTCTCGAGCCGACCGTCCTTCCTCAACGCGTACCGTCAGCGTTCAGAGCGTCGCCGTCGTCCTGGTCGTGCGGGACGCGGCGCGTTGGCTTCGCGATTGCATCCAGGGACTGTCGTCGCAGACCCATCCGCGGCTCGGCATCGTGGCGGTCGACAACGCCTCCAGCGACGGATCGGCCGAGCTCCTTCGCCAAGCGCTCGGGGAGGAGCGCGTGATCGCCCTTCCGGACAACCGCGGCCTTCCGGGAGCGATGAAGGCGGCGCTCGAGCATCCGGCCGTCCGGGAGGCGGACTACCTCCTGCTGCTGCACGACGACACCGTCCTGTCGCCCGACGCCGTCTCCCACATGGTCGACGCCGCCGAACAGATCGAGAACGTCGGCATCGTCGGCCCGAAGGTGGTCGACTGGGATGACCCGAGGGTCCTGCGCGAGGTCGGGCGCTCCACGGACCGGTTTGGTTTCCCGTATTCGCCTCTCGAGGACGGGGAGCTCGACCAGGGCCAGTACGACCGCGTGCGGGAGGTGCTGTTCGTCTCCTCCTGCGCGATGTTGATCTCCCGCGCTGCCTGGGAGCGCACGGGGCTCCCTGACGAGCGATTGGCCGCGCATCACGACGATCTGGACCTGTGCTGGCGAGCGCGCCTCGCCGGGTTCCGCGTCGTCATGACCCCGCTCGCAACGGCGCGTCACCGCGGCTCGTCGATGCGCGGCGAGCGAGCCGACCGCCGCGCGGCGAAGCGCGGACGTTACTTCGCCGAACGAGCCGCGCTCGCGTCGATGCTCAAGAACTACGGTCTCGTGACCCTGCTCTGGGTGCTGCCCCTCTACCTGCTGCAGGGGATCGGCAAGCTGCTGCTGTTCACCTTCGAGCGCCGGTTCGAGGACGTCTGGCAGATCCTCTCCGCGTGGGGATGGAACATCAGGCGCCTCCCCGGAACGCTCGCCCGCCGTCGCAGGACCCAGTCGGCGCGGAAGGTCCCCGACCGCGAAGTCCGGCGCTATATGGCGCCGAGCAGCGTCCGAGTGCGGCGGTGGTTCGAAGCCGCGGGGGAGCTGGTCGAGCCGATCGTCGCGGCCGACGGCGACGAACCGGCAGCGGTGCCGCTCCGCTCGAGGGCCGCGTCGCTCGCGGGTTCGCGTCCCGTCTTCGTCGGATGGACCGTCGGGATCCTCGTTGCCGTGGTGGCGATGCGGCGGCTCTTCGGAGGAACGGTCCTCGACGGAGGCGCCCTGCCGGTCTTTCCGGCGCACGCCCAGTCCTTCTATACGGAGCTCCTGTCCGCCGTCCGGACGACAGGTCTCGGCGGAACGCAGGCGGCGAGCCCCGGTCTCGGTCTCCTCGGTGGGCTCTCCTCGCTGTTGTTCGGCAGCACCTCCCTCGCACAGAAGGTCCTCCTCGGCGTGCTCCCGTTCGCGGGCGCCGTCGTCGTCTACCGCGCCGTTCTCCGACAGACGGAGCGCACGCTCGCGGGCGTCGTCGCGGCCGCGTGCTACGCGCTGACGCCGGTCATGCTCTGGTCGTTCTCGCAGGGGCGGATCCCCGTCCTGTTCGCACTCGCCGCCCTCCCGATCCTTGCCGACCGTCTCGAGTGGGCGTTCGGAGAGGACCCGCCGTACCGGGAGTGGCGCTTCGTCATCGGCACCGGGGTCGTCCTCGCGGTCGGCGCGGCCTTCTTCCCCGGCGTCGCGCTCGCGGCCCTTCCGCTCCTCGCCGCGCAGCTGCTGTTCGCGCGTGGCAGCCGTGTCACCGGAGTCCGGCTGACGGTCCTGTTCGTTCTCGCCGGCGCTGTGCTGGTGTTCCCGATGGTCCCGACGTTCGTCACGGGAGCCGGATCCGCGTTCGCGCTGCGCGTCGGCGGCGCGGACTTCGCCTCGCTGGCTCGGCTCGTTCTCGGCCCCGCCCCGGGCGCGTGGGCGGTGTCGTGGTTCATCCCGGCGTCCGCGGTGCTCTCCGCGATGCTTGCCGCGCCGGAGCTCCGCGGCCGAGCGTTCCGGATGCTCGTCGCCGCCGGGGCCAGTACCGTGCTCGCCTGGTGCGCGGCCGCGGGATGGCTGCCGGCCGGGTTCGCGAACCCCGTCGCCTACACGGCGGCGGCGGCCGTCGCCGAGGTCCTGCTGATCGGCTACGGCGTCGCGTCGCTCCTCTCCTGGATCGGGCGACAGTCGTTCGGTCTGCGCCAGGTCGCCGGGCTCGTGCTCGGAACGCTCCTCGCCGGAGGTCTGGTGCTCCAGTCGGCGACGGCGATGATCGGCAGCTGGGCGATCGGCCCCGGGAAGCTCCCGCCGGCCTGGCCGTCGATCGCATCCAAGGGCGGCGGCGACTTCCGGGTCCTGTGGATCGGACGTTCCTCGGGATCTGCTTTCCCGGCGCCGGGCGGCGATCCCGAGGGCCTTGTCCCGGCGGGAGACGCGTCGCTGCGGTACGGGGTCACCGACCGACAGGGGAGAACGGCGCTCGACGTCGGCCGGGCGGGAGTCGGTCCCGGCTACGACCGCGTCGAGCACATCCTTGACCTCGCCCTCTCCGGCACGACGAGCCACGCGGGTGCGCTCCTCGGCCCCTTCGGCATCCGGTACGTGATCGCGGGCGACGGAGACCTCCCCGAAGGGGCGGTGACGGCCCTCGGTCACCAGCTCGATCTCAATCTGGTGCCATTCGGCGGCCTGCAGATCTATCGGAACGCCGCGCAGCTTCCGCCCGCGGCGGTCATCTCCTCCGACGCGTATCGGAACGCCGCTGTGCGGGCCGACCCGAGCGTGCTGGCGGCGCAACCGCCGCCCCCGGCGACCGCCCTCCAAGAGGTCACGGGCGGCTGGATCGGCACCGGGCGCGACGGCGGAGTCGTGTCGATCGGAGACCAGTTCGCGGACGGCTGGCGCCTACGCTCGAATGCGGACGAGGTTGCTCCGAGAGAGCTGTACGGCTGGGCCGTCGGGTTCCCGATGCCGCCCGGCGCATTCTCCGTGTTCTACAGCCTGCAATGGATCCGGACCGCGGAGATGATCCTCCTCGGTGTCCTGTGGCTCGCGGCGCTGTGGATGACTCGAAGGCGTTCTGACGCGGCGGGCGCGCGATGAGGGCGCGCGCGCAGTTCCTGGGAACGCTCCTCGTCGTCGTGGTCGTCGTCGCCGCCGGCGTGTACCTCGAGCGCCAGCTCGGTCCGAAGGCGCAGGCCGCTCCCGTCGGCGGCACCGCGACGTCGGGAGCGTGGTTCTGCCCGCACGGCGGCGCGCCGGAGGGGACGAAGGACTGGAAGGCGACGCTCGCCGTCGCGAACCCCGGCTCCAGCCCGGTCCGCGTCCGCGTGACGGAGCTGGCGGAGGAGAAACCCGGCCCGTCCCAGGCGTCCGTCGTACCGCCCGGCCGGGAGATCCTCCTCGACGTTCCCGTGAGCTCCCCGGCCGCCTCGACGTTCGTGGAGTACTTCGGCGGCTGGGTTTCCGCGGGCTGGGTCATGCGAGCGCAGGGTCCCATCTCCGGCGTCGCCGCGGAGTCGTGCACGCCGGAGGCGGACCGTACCTGGACGCTCGCCGACGGCGACACCAGCCTGCCGCAGGGGGCGAAGCCGAAGGAAGGCAACGACACCGATCTCGTGATCATGAACCCATTCGCCACCGACGCGGCCCTCTCCGTCGTCCTGTACGCGAGCCAGCGGCCGACAACCACCAAGGACCTCACGGACTTCGTCCTGCCCGCGATGCGGAGCGTCTCGATCCCGCTGGCGAAGCTGGTCGTCGGGCCGGAGGCGCTCGGCGCGCAGGTGCGCGTCTCCGTCGGGCGCGTCGCCGCCGCGACCCTCTCGACCTCGTTCGTGAACGGCATCCGGTCGTCGGAGGGGATCCCGGGGACTCCCCCACAGCGGATGTTCCTTCCGGCCGGAACGGGGCACGCTGCCACCCAGCTCGCGGTCACGGCGCCCGCGCCGCAGGGCGTCGAGGTCACGGGGGGACTCCGCGGGCCTCAGTCTCCCCAGGTCGTCGCTGAGCTCGACCACCGCCAGCAGCAAGGTGGAACCTCCGCCGCGGTCGACGGCTCGATCCAGGGCCCGTCGACCTACCAGCTCTCGGCTTCGGGGGGAGTCGGCGCGGCGGTCCGGACGCTCGCGTCGGACACCTCGCACGATCGCGGCGGCACGTCCGGGAGCGTGGTCGCGGCGCCTGCCTGGGTGGTTCCTCCTGCCGCGGCGTCCGAGCCGGCGAGGCCCTCGATCGTCCTGCTCGACGCCGGAACGCAAGATGCCCGGGTGACGCTCACGGCGCTGCCGTCCGGGAAGGCCAAGGCGCCCAAGCCGGTCACCGTGACTGTTCCTGCAGGCCTGAGCGCTTCGGCTCCGACGAAGTTCGTCTCCGCCGCGGCGACCTCCAGCGTGGTTGCGGTCTCCTCCGGCCCGCCGATCGTGGCGGCTTCTATGGCGTTCTCCGAAGGGCAACACGGGGTGGGTGGTTTCGCCCTCGCAACCGGTGTCGTCGAACCGGGAGATGGGAACAACAGCTGATACCGCAGCGGTTCTCCATGCGTCTACTATTAGCGGCACTTTCCTGGCGGAGGCATGCGTGCTGAACAAGGGACGACACGTCCAACGAAGGTTCTTCGGCCGCACCTGGCTCGTGGTGCTGCTGGTCATCGCAGGGGTCGTCCTCCTGGCCGGGGGCGGGTCCGCGTTCGCTGCCTACCGCTACGACCAGGCGACGGAGCACAAGCTCCTGCCCGGAACGGAGATCTCCGGCGTCGACGTCGGCGGGATGACTCGGAAGGAGGCGATCGCCGCCGTCCGGAGCCAGGTCGACCATTCGCTCACGACGGGTCTGTCGATCTCCTCCGCGGGTCAGCAGTGGCAGGTCACTCCGGAGCAGCTGGGCGTCCAGGCGAACATCTCCAAGTCCGTGACCCAGGCGATGCGGCAGACGGAGTCGCTTCCGTGGTGGCAGCGCGTGTACCACCGGATCGCCGACAAGCCCGTGCACTCCTCGACCCCCGTCCACTACGACTACGACCAGTCGAAGGTCGACGAGTTCGTCCACCAGATCGCGAGCAAGGTGGAGGAGCAGCCGCAGAGCGCGAGCCTTGCCCTCGTCGACGGCAAGGTCGTCCACCAGAAGGCCAAGCCGGGACAGCAGCTGAAGGCCCCGTTCGGCGCGCAGCGCGTGCTGAACGCTCTGGAGCACCAGCAGACGTCCGTCACCCTGCCGGTGAAGAAGGTCCAGCCGGAGTCGAACGACGCCGGCGTCACGGTCGTCGTCCGCCTCTCGGAGAACCGCCTGTATCTCTACGACGGCTTCAACCTGGAGAAGACCTACCCGGTCGCGACCGCGATGCCCGGATTCACCACTCCGGTCGGCACGTGGCAGATCGTCAACAAGGTGGAGAACCCGACGTGGGTGAACCCTGCTCCGACGGGTTGGGGAGCGGGAGAGCCCGCGACGATCCCGCCCGGCCCCGGAAACCCGCTCGGAACGCGCGCCCTGTACCTCAACGCTCCGGGCATCCGGATCCACGGCACGTACGACACGGGCTCGATCGGCACCTATGCCTCGCACGGTTGTATCCGCATGACGATCGCGGACTCCGAGGACCTGTATCCGCGGGTGCCAGTCGGCTCGACCGTCCTCATCACCCAGTAGCGATCCCGGCGAACGATCCGCCCCCGAGCGATCCCCGCACTTCCGCGCGTCGTTGGAACTTACACGCATGTGATCTACCATCCTCGGCGTGCGTCGATGCTCGAAGACACGGTGTGAGCGGTCGCCTGCCGCGACGGCGTCGCTCCTCTACGGAGCGCGAGAGGTCTGCCTCGTCGACCTGATCCGCGAGCCCGATCCACGGTTCGTCGACCTCTGCGACGAGCACATCACACGTCTCGTCCCTCCGATCGGCTGGGTCGTTCGCGACGACCGTTCGGACGGTCCGGCCGACGGATCGGACGCACCTCGGGGGATGCAACCCATCCACCGGTAGGCCGATGGCTCCCTCGGTCGAGAGGGTCTGCCAAATGGGAACGGCGAGCTATGGCCGGGAGTGTCGCGGCAGAGGACCATGGTCGCTATGAGCGACATGCCAGAGGGAACCTGTCCCGCCTGCGGAACCGGTGAGCTCATCTCGATCACGATGGCCGTGAACGGCAGCGATCTCGCGTTCACGACGTGCCACTTGTGCGAAGCGAAGTGGTGGTACCGCGACGGTGAGGCCGTCCCCCTCCAGAGCGTCATCGGCCTCGTCGTCCGTCCGACCGCCTGACCGAGCCCCCCGCCGCTCCGGCTCGGCCGGCCGTGCGTTTCCGATCGGTGACGTCCGCGCGTCTGTAGGATTCGCTTCCTCGTGAGTGCGGAGCGCGATCTCGACCGGATCTTCAAGGCGTACGACGTCCGTGGCGTCGTGCCCGACGACCTCGACGAGGACGTCGCCTATCGGATCGGCGGCGCGTTCGCCGAGTGGGTCGGCGCACCCCGCATCGCGGTCGGCTACGACTGCCGGCTGTCCTCCGAGGCGCTCGCGGAGGCGGTCCGGAGCGGCGCCGCGGACCGGGGGACCGACGTCCTCGATATCGGGCTCGCTTCGACCGATCTCCTCTACTTCGTCTCAGGGGCGCTCGAGGTCCCAGGCGTGATGCTCACCGCGAGCCACAACCCGCCGCAATGGAACGGCCTGAAGTTCTGCCGCGCCGGAGCGGCGCCGGTCGGGGAGGAGACGGGTTTGCGGGACATCCGCGCGCTCGCCGAGCAGGCGCCCCCGAAGCCCGCAGCGGGAAGAGGCACGATCGACCGCGAGCGGATGCTCGATGCCTACGTCGAGCACGTCCTTTCCTTCGTCGACGTCTCCACGATGCGGCCGCTCACGGTCGTCGCCGACACGGCGAACGGCATGGGGGGCCTCGTCGTACCGGCGGTATTCGAGCGCCTGCCGTTCGAGCTCGTCCACTTGTTTCCGGATCTCGACGGCACCTTCCCGAATCACCCCGCGGATCCGATCAACCCGGAGAACCAACGCGACCTCAAACGCGTCGTGAAGGAGCGCTCTGCCGACGTCGGACTCGCGTTCGACGGCGACGCCGACCGCGTATTCCTCATCGACGAGCAGGCGAACGACGTCAGCGGCTCCCTCGTGACCGCGCTCGTCGCGGAGGCGATGCTTGAGCGGAACCCGGGCGCCTCCATCGTCTACAACCTGATCTGTTCCTGGACGGTGCCGGAGGTGATCCGCGAGCACGGCGGAAAGCCCGTCCGCACACGGGTCGGTCACTCGTTCATCAAGAAGGTCATGGCCGACACCGGCGCCGTGTTCGGCGGAGAGCACTCCGGCCACTATTACTTCCGAGAGAACTACCGAGCCGATTCGGGCCTCATCGCCGCGGTCGTGGTGCTCGAGCGGCTCGCGTCGCAGGAGCGACCACTCTCGGAGCTCCTCGCGCCATACCGCCGCTACGTCGACTCCGGCGAGATCAACACCGAGGTGGAGGACCAAACGGCCGCGACCGAACGCGTCGCGGAAGCCTTTGCCGACGGCCGGCAGGACCGCACCGACGGGCTCACGGTAGAGTTCGACGACTGGTGGTTCAACCTGCGACCGTCGAACACCGAGCCGTTGCTGCGACTGAACGTCGAGGCGAAGGATGAGACGCAGCTCGTAGAGGGCACGCGGCGTGTCCTCGAACTGATCGGCGGTGACGCGGGGCCGATCGAAGAACCCGAAGGAGAGCGGTGATGGCGGTCGAGAAGGACCTGCTCGAGATCCTGGCGTGTCCGAACTGCCGCGGAGACGTCGAGTACCGCGAGGCGGAGTCGGTGATCGTGTGCACCAAGTGCGGGTACCGGTATCCGGTGCGCGACGACATCCCGGTGATGTTGATCGACGAGGCGGAGAAGCCCTAGCCGTTTGACCGGCGCCGGCGGAACGCTCTCGTGAACCTCGACGACGCGGCGTCCCTGCGCGAGGGGGACCCCTCGGGGATGCTCGGCGCGATCGAGCGTCTCCCCGGCGACTGTCGCGAGGGCTACGAGCTCGGCCGCGCGACGAAGGAGCTTCCCTCCGGCGAGGGGATCTCCTCGCTGACGTTCTGTGGGATGGGGAGCTCCGCGCACTCCGGCGATCTCGTTCGTGCGCTGTTCCGCGACCGCATCAGGATCCCGGTGGACGTCGTGCGCTCGCCCGAGCTTCCGGAATACTGCGGCCCGCACACGCTCGTCGTCGCGTCCTCCTACTCCGGCGACACTGCGGAGACGCTTGCGTGCTTCGACGAGGCCGTCGCCCGCGGCTGTCGCGTGCTCTCGATCGCGTCGGGTGGCGCACTCCGCGAACGGAGCCGCGAGCGGAATCTCCCGATCGTGGAGATCCCCTCCGGTCTGTTGATGCCTCGCGTGTCGTTGGGCTACTTCGCTCTCGGCGTCCTCGGGGCGCTCGAGCACGTCGGGATCCTGCCGCCGCTCCACGCCGACGTCGAGGAGACGCTCGAGGTCCTCGTCGAGGTCGTGGAGCGGATCCGCGCAGGGACGCCTTCACAGGACAATCCCGCGAAGCGGCTCGCAGCCTCGATCGGAGATCGCATGCCCGTGATGTGGGGTGCGGAGGGCCTGGGCTCGGTCGCCGCCGCTCGGTGGCGCACCCAGTTCAACGAGAACGCCAAGGTTCCGTCGTTCTCCTCCGCGCTTCCGGAGCTCGACCACAACGAGGTGGTCGGATGGGCGCCCGGGTCCGGCGCCGCGTTCGCCCTCGTCGCGCTCCGCCACGACGGGGAGCACCCCGACGTCGCGCTCCGGTTCGCCGCTTCGATCGAGATCGCGGAGTCGGCCGGCGCCCATGCGGAGGAGGTGGCGGCTGCGGGCCGTTCGCCGCTCGCGCAGCTGATGTCGCTGCTCGCGATGGGCGACTTCACCAGCGTGTACTCGGGGCTGCTGCGCGGCGTCGATCCGACGCCGATTGAGGCGATCGTCCGGCTGAAGGCCGCGCTCGACGGCGGCTGACGTGCCGCCCCCGGTTCCTCCCGGCGACGCGTGGCGTTCCGCGACCGACGCGGCCCGTGAGCGTCTCCAGGAGCGCCCGGTCGCGGCGCTCGTCCTCGGGTCCGGCCTCGACGGCGCGACCGACGCGATCGACATCGAGATGGAGATCCCCTACGCGGAGCTTCCCGGGTTCCCCGAGCCGACCGTTCCCGGACACGCGGGCCGACTCGCGTTCGGACGGGCGGATGGCATCCCTGTACTCGTCTTCCGCGGCCGTATCCATCTCTACGAGGGACACGGCGCCGCGGCGTCGGCGCTTCCGTCGGTCCTCGCGTGGGCGCTGGGAGCGCGCGCGATCGTACTGACAGCCGCGGTGGGCTCGCTCGTCGCGGAGATCCCGCCCGGCTCCGTCGCCGTCTGTGCCGACCACATCAATCTGCTCCGCGAGGACGTGCTGCGCGGTTGGACGCGCAAGGACGGCTCGCCCGCGTTCGTCGATCTCTCCGCCGTGTACGACGCGGAGCTCGCGGACGCCGCCGTCGCGGGAGCGGGCCTCGAGCGTGCCGTGTACGCTGCCGTGCCCGGACCGTCGTTCGAGACCCGGGCCGAAGCGGAGTACCTCCGGCGGATCGGAGCGGCGGTCGTGGGGATGTCGTTGGTGCCGGAGGCCGTGCCGGCGCGAGCCCTTGACCTGCGCGTTCTCGGCCTCCTCTCCGTGGCGAACGCGGTTGGGGTAGAAGTGAGCCACGACGCCGTCCTCAAGGCCGGCCGGAGAGGCGCTGACGCCATCGGTTCGGTGCTCGCGGCGGTGCTGCCGCGGCTCGCCGAGGGGGAACCGGCTTCGGAAGCCTGAAGAGCGACGACGTAAGGAGCGAGATGGACTGCGACGTACGGGATCTGGGGCTCGCCCCGAAGGGCCGCGAGCGCATCGCGTGGGCGGGCGCGGAGATGCGCGTGCTGCAGCTGATCCGCGAGCGCTTCGAGAAGGAACGCCCGCTCGAGGGCATCCGGATCGGCGCGTGTCTGCACGTGACGACCGAGACGGCGAACCTCGTCCAGACGCTCGTGGCGGGCGGCGCGGAGGTGATCCTGTGCGCGTCCAACCCGCTCTCCACGCAGGATGACGTCGCGGCGGCGCTCTGCGAACAGGACGACGTCGAGGTTTACGCGATCAAGGGCGAGGACAACGAGACGTACTACCGCCACATCGACTCGGTCCTCGACCGGCACCCACAGGTCACGATGGACGACGGCGCCGACGTCGTCGGACGGCTCCACAAGGACCGAGCCGGCCAGATCTCCGAGGTGATGGGCGGCACGGAGGAGACCACGACGGGCGTCATCCGTCTCCGCTCGATGGCGGAGGCCGGGGTGCTGAAGTACCCGATCGTGTCGGTCAACGACGCGGACACCAAGCACCTGTTCGACAACCGTTTCGGAACCGGACAGTCGACGATGGACGCGATCATGCGCTCGACCAACTTCCTGATCGCCGGGCGCACGGTCGTCGTCTGCGGCTACGGCATGTGCGGCCGCGGCGTCGCGTCTCGCGCCCGCGGACTCGGCGCGCGCGTGGTCGTCGTGGAGGTCTCGGCGCTCCCAGCCCTGGAAGCGGTGATGGAGGGCTACACCGTCATGCCGCTCCTCGAGGCAGCGCGGATCGGCGACATCTTCGTCACCGTCACCGGTGACACCTCGATCCTGCGCCGTGAGCACATGGAGGTCATGAAGGACGGCGCAGTTCTCTCGAACTCCGGCCACTTCGACGTGGAGATCGACAAGGCGGCGCTCGAGGATCTCTCCGTGGAGCGCCGGCGGCTCCGTGACTTCGTCGACGAGTACACGATGCCGGACGGACGCAAGCTCTACCTCCTCGCGGAGGGCCGCCTCGTGAACCTCTCCGCGGCGGAGGGCCACCCCGCCGCCGTGATGGACATGTCGTTCGCGAACCAGGCGCTCTCCGCCGAGTGGGTCGTGAAGAACGCGGACGGATTGAAGCCGGCGGTCTATCCGGTGCCCGCCGATATCGATTCTGAGGTCGCCCGTCTGAAGCTTCGCGCGATGGGCATCGAGATCGACGAGCTGACGAACGAGCAGGAGACGTACCTCAAGTCCTGGGAGATGGGAACGTAGACCCGGCCGACCTCCTCTCGCTCCGCGTCCACTTCGAGCGGTTCCCGGCGACGGTGAAGGGAGCGTTCGTCCTCCGCGGCGCCGACCCGAACCCGCATCAGGTGGTCGTCAAGAAAGCGCGCGTGCGCTCCGTCGGCGACGACGAGCAGCGTGATCTCCCGCTCGCGAGCGCGACGCTCGACGTCGCTCCGCGCCGCGACGTGTTCGTGCCGTTCGAGCTCTCGGTCACGGAGCTTCCTCCGGGCTGGTACGGACTGGAGTGCGACCTGGACGTCGACGGGATGCCCTCCACGATGGCGGGCGAGCGCCGGTTCTTCGTCCCGTGGCCGCGCGCGAGCGTGCGGAAGGGAGAGGTCCGCATCGACGCGAACGTCGCGCTCGCCGACGGCGCCAAGGTCGCGATCGAGCGTGCGGAGTGCGCGCTCGATTCGGTGAAGATCTCCTACGCGGTCGAGCCTCCGGTCGACGTTCGCATCCGGCTCTCCGCGGACGGCGAACCGCTCCACGAGCTCGAGCGCGAGTTCGAAGCCGAGACCGGCAAGGGCCGGATCACCGCGACGCCCATCCTCAGGTCCCAGACGATGCTGCGCGTCGACGTCGGGCCGGAGACGGAACGCGGCCGGTCGAAGGAGACGACGGTGGACGTTCCGCTCCCGTAACGATGTCGTACGCGCGCGCTAGCGTTCGTGCGTGCTCGGGTCCGTCCTCGATCTGTTCTTTCCGCCGCGCTGCGCGGGGTGTGGACGGGGCGCATGGCCGTTCTGCGAGTCGTGCGTTCCGCGGATCGCCGCGATCGACGATCCGATGTGCCGGCGGTGCGGTCGCCCGACGGACGTCGCGATGTCGTACTGCATGGACTGCCCTCCTCCGCCGATCGCCGTGGCGCGCGCGCCGTTCCTGTTCGCCGGGCCGGTGCGTTCCGCGATCCATCGGCTGAAGTTCGCCGGTTGGAGGGGCGTCGCCGACGCGCTCGGCGACGCGATGGCCGCGGTCAACGTGTTCTCGCCGGATGCGGTCACGTGGGTGCCGCTCTCCAGGCTCCGGCTCGCGGAGCGCGGCTACGATCAGGCGCGAGCGCTCGCCCTCGTCGTCGGCGTCCATCTCGACGCGCCCGTCCAGCCGTTCCTCCGGCGCAAGGACTCCGACGGTTCGCAAGCCCGGCGGAGCGGCGTCGACCGACGGACGGCGATGCTCGACGCGTTCGGGTCGGCCGGACGCTCGCCGCCGGAGCGGGTGCTCCTCGTCGACGACGTGCTCACCACGGGCTCGACGGCGGCCGCGTGCGCGCGGATCCTGCGTGACGACGGCGCGAGGGAGGTCGGGTTGCTGACGGCCGGTCGGGCGATATCCGGCGAGATACCCGCTCGATATACTCGGCCCGGCTCTCGTCTGGGTCTGTGGTTGCCCGGGGATCGTCCCCGGTAGTCGATGCCAGTCGCAGGCGAAACGACCCACGTAAGGCGACCCTTGGTCGCTGAGCATGGTGCGGTTTAGACGTAAGACCTGCCTCGCGGGGGCACGCCTCCGCGGGAGAAGGAGCTAAGCGGTCCGTCTCGGGCGGTGAACCCCTCAGCAGGCGAGTGTGGGGCCAAAGACCAGGTCAGCCGGACGAGAGCCTTTCCGCTCCGGCGGCGGATAGGGAGCGCACGGCGGGGGCGTCGACGAGGCCCGAGGGGGCGGCGTGGATCTGATCGTGAAGTCCCGCGGCGTTGTCGTCGAGGACCGGTTGCACGATCTCGCGCTCCACAAGCTGGAGAAGCTCGCACGGCTCGAGCGACGGATCCAACGCGTCGAGATCGAGGTGATCGCCGAGCGCCATCGCCCGGAGGGTCACCGACGATTGGAGGCTGCGCTCAGCATTCCCCGGAAGACGTTCCGCGCCCACGCGGAGGGACCCGACGTGGAGCACGCGCTCGATCGGATCGTGCAACGCCTCGAACGCCAGCTGCGCGACCACCACGGCAAGCGCGCGAAACACAAGGGCGCGACGGGCAATCGACTAGAATCCGCTGGATAGCGGACCGGGCCCCGGTGCGTTCTCCCTCGAGGAGCGTGAAGGCGTTGGCGGACAGCAAGAAGCAAGGCCCGGCCGAGCAGGACAAGCTCCGCGTCATGGTGGTCGACGACCACGCGTTGTTCCGACGCGGCCTCCAGATGGTCCTCGACCAGGAGGGCGACCTGGAGCTCGTCGGCGAGGCGGCCGACGGCGCGGAGGCGATCGAGCGGGCGCAGGAGCTGATGCCCGACGTCGTCCTGATGGACGTGCGGATGCCTCGGCGCTCCGGGATCGAGGCCGCGCGCGAGCTCAAGGACACGCTTCCGCACGCGAAGATCCTGATGCTCACGATCTCCGACGACGAGGCCGACCTCTACGACGCGATCAAGGCCGGTGCCTCCGGCTACCTGCTCAAGGAGATCCCGATCGAGGAGGTCGCCGACGCGATCCGCTCCGTGTGGGCGGGGCAGTCGCGCATCTCGCCCTCCATGGCGTCGAAGCTCCTGTCGGAGTTCGCGACGATGAGCAAACGTGCAGACGAGCCACGGTCGGTGCCGGCACCGAAGCTCACGGAGCGCGAGCTCGAGGTCCTCCAGCTGGTCGCCCAGGGGATGAACAACCGCGATATCGCGAAGCAGCTCTTCATCTCGGAGAACACCGTCAAGAACCACATCCGCAACATCCTGGAGAAGCTCCACCTCCACTCGCGGATGGAGGCCGTCGCGTACGGCATCCGCGAGGGGGTCATCGAGATCAAGTAGCGCCCCGGGCCGGCCGGCCGGGAACATCCTCGACCGCCTGAGCGTTCCAGCTGCAGACGTCCCGTCGAGCTGCCGAGGGTTGCCGCAGGGGCTTCGGTAGAATCGGCTGGAAAGGCCGGAACGACGCTCGGAAATCCCCCACAGGAGACCTGACCTCGTGGTCCTCGACAAGCTCACCAATCTCGGCGAAGGCCGAAAGCGAAAGAAGCTCGACTCCGTCGCCCACCTCGTGGCCACCTACGAGGACGAGGTCAAAGACCTCTCCGACGAGGAGCTCGCCGCCAAGACGCCGGAGCTCCGCGAGCGGTTCCGCAACGGCGAGTCGCTCGACGACCTCATGCCGGAGGCGTTCGCCGTCGTCCGGGAGGCCGCCTGGCGGGCGATCGGCCAGCGCCACTTCGACGTCCAGGTGATGGGTGCGGCGGCCCTCCACGAGGGCAACATCGCCGAGATGAAGACCGGTGAAGGAAAGACGCTGGTCTCCACGATGCCGGCCTACCTCAACTCCCTCACCGGAGAGGGCGTGCACCTCGTCACCGTCAACGACTACCTCGCCAAACGTGACTCCGAGTGGATGGGCGGGGTCTTCCGGCAGCTGGGCGTCTCCGTCGGCCTGATCCAGTCGCAGATGAGCCCGCAGGAGCGGCGCCCGGCCTATGCGGCCGACATCACCTACGGCACCAACAACGAGTTCGGCTTCGACTATCTGCGCGACAACATGGCGATGCGGGCCGAGGACATGGTCCAGCGCGGGCACGCGTACGCGATCGTGGACGAGGTGGACTCGATCCTGATCGACGAGGCGCGAACGCCGCTGATCATCAGCGGCATGGTGGCCGACTCCGCCAAGTGGTATCAGACGTTCGCGCGGCTCGTGCCGAAGCTCCGCCGCGACGACGACTACGAGGTCGACGAGCAGAAGAAGACCATCGCTGTCACGGAGTCGGGCGTCTCCAAGGTGGAGGACGCGCTCGGCATCGAGAACCTGTACGAGCACGTGCACACGCCGCTCGTCCATCACATGCAGAACGCCATCCGCGCGAAGGAGTTGTACAAGCGCGACGTCGAGTACGTCGTGCAGAACGGCGAAGTGAAGATCGTCGACGAGTTCACCGGGCGGACCCTCGAGGGCCGCCGCTATTCCGAGGGTCTCCACCAGGCGATCGAGGCCAAGGAGGGCGTCCGCATCAAGGAGGAGAACCAGACGCTCGCGACGATCACGATCCAGAACTACTTCAAGATGTACGACAAGCTCGCCGGCATGACCGGTACGGCGAAGACACAGCTGACGGAGTTCGAGGAGGTCTACAAGCTCGGCGTCGTGGAGATCCCGACGAACCGGGAGATGGTCCGCAAGGACGCGCAGGACCTGATCTACAAGAACGAGCACGAGAAGTGGACCGCGGTCGTCGAGGACCTCGCCGAACGCAACGAGAAGGGCCAGCCGGTCCTCGTCGGCACGGTCTCGATCGCGAAGTCCGAGGTGCTCTCGGGCTACCTGAACCGGCGCGGCATCCCGCACCACGTCCTGAACGCCAAGAACCACGAGAAGGAGGCGTCGATCGTCGCGCAGGCGGGCCGCCTCGGATCCGTCACGGTCGCGACCAACATGGCCGGACGAGGCGTCGACATCCTCCTCGGTGGCAACCCCGAGTATCTCGCGCGGCAGGAGATGGCGGGCCGCGACTTCGACAACGACCGCTACCTGCTCTTCGAGATGGACGAGCAGGAGCGCGAGGAGTACGAGGCCGAGTACGAGCCCATCTACGCGAAGTTCAAGGCGCAGACCGACGCCGAGCACGACGAGGTGGTGGAGCGCGGCGGCCTCTACGTCCTCGGCACCGAGCGCCACGAGTCGCGCCGCATCGACAACCAGCTGCGAGGCCGCTCCGGCCGACAGGGCGACCCCGGGGAGTCGCTGTTCTACCTCTCCCTGGAGGACGATCTGATGCGGCTGTTCGCGTCCGATCGCATCGCCTCGATCATGGAGAAGCTCAAATGGCCGGACGACGAGCCGATCGAGGCCAAGATGGTCAGCCGCGCGATCGAGAGCGCGCAGCGACAGGTCGAGGAGCTGAACTTCGAGCGTCGCAAGAACGTCCTCAAGTACGACGACATCATGAACACCCAGCGCCAGGTCATCTACGACGAGCGCACGAAGATCCTCGAGGGCCGCGACCTGCGCGACGAGGCGCTCGAGATGGTCTCCGAGTCGATCTCCGAGGTCGCCAACCAGTACGTCTCCCCGGACGTCTTTCCGGAGGATTGGGACGTCGAGGGGCTCGTGACCGCCCTCGGCACGGTCTATCCCACGCGCGTGACGGCCGGTGACTTCGAGAACGTCTCCGCCTACGACGCGCTGGAGACGATCTCCGAGGACGCCGCCTCGCTCTACGCGGAGAAGGAGGAGGCGCTCACCCCGGAGGTGATGCGCGACCTCGAGCGGATGGTCTTGCTCAACATCACCGACAACATGTGGCGCGAGCACCTCTACGAGATGGACTACCTCCAGGAGGGCATCCACCTGCGCGCGTACGGGCAGCGCGATCCGCTGACGGAGTATCAGCGCGAGGCCTACGAGATGTTCGAGGAGCTCAAGACCGGCATCCGCGACGAGTTCGTGAAGTACGTCTTCCGCGTGGAAGTCGTCCGCCAGGACGAGCCCTCGCGCCCGCGGCCGCAGCGCGTCGTGGAGAGCCACGGCGACGACGACGACGCGGGGCAGGCTCCCGAGGCGAGGAGCGACAAGGTCGGCCGGAACGCTCCCTGCCCGTGTGGCTCCGGGCGCAAGTACAAGAAGTGCCACGGCGCGACGGCCTGAGCTCCGCGAACCGCTAGCATCCCGGTCGTGAGCGAGTACACCGAGCGTCTCAAGCAGCTCTCCTCCCGCGTGTCGGCCGCGAAGGAGTTCCTTTGACGTCGAGGCCAAGCGCTCGCGCGCGATCGAGCTGGGGGAGCAAGCGTCGGACCCGTCTCTCTGGGAGGACCAGGCCCGCGCCCAGAAGGTGACGACGAGCCTCGCGCGCCTGCGCGATGAGCTCGACCGAGTGGATTCCTTCGACCGGCGTCTCTCCGATGCCGCCGCCATCGACGATCTCCTTTCCGACGGCTCGGACGCGGAGCTGGCGGCGGAGCTCGAGACGACGACGAGGCAGCTCGAGGGGGAGCTCGACAAGCTCGAGGCGGCGGCGCTCCTCGGCGGGGAGTACGACGACCACGACGCGGTGGTCACGCTCCACGCCGGCGCGGGTGGCACGGAGTCGCAGGACTGGGCGGAGATGCTCCTGCGCATGTACCTGCGCTGGACGGAGCGCGAGCACATGGAGGTCGAGCTCGACGAGGTGCTCCCCGGCGAGGAGGCCGGCATCAAGAGCGCGACGTTCATCGTCCACGGCCGGAACGCCTACGGGCTGCTCTCCGCCGAGCGAGGCGTGCACCGGCTGGTGCGGATCTCTCCGTTCGATGCCGCGAAACGGCGGCACACGTCGTTCGCGAGCCTCGATCTGATCCCGCTCCTGGAGGAGGAAGACGACGACGTCGACATCGATCCCAAGGAGCTCCGGATCGACACGTACCGCTCCTCGAGCGCCGGTGGACAGCACGTGAACGTCACGGACTCGGCGGTCCGGATCACGCACCTACCGACCGGCATCGCGGCGGCGTGCCAGAACGAGCGCTCCCAGATGCAGAACCGCGCGGTCGCGATGCGGATCCTGAAGGCCCGGCTCGCGGAGCGCGCTCGCCAGGAGCACCAGGAGAAGCTGGAGAGCCTCCGCGGCGAGCACCAGAACATCGACTTCGGCTCGCAGATCCGCTCCTACGTCCTGCATCCGTACCGGATGGTGAAGGACCATCGCACCGGCCTGGAGACGGGCGACGTCGATCGCGTCCTCGACGGCGACCTCGACCGGTTCATGGCGGCGTACCTCCGCTGGCGTGCAGGCGGTCAAGCGGCGTAGCCGTCTGAACGCGTCGCTCGCGACGCGAGCTGGCGTCGTTCCCGTCGTCGTTCCCGCGTGACGGCGAACGCGATTCCGACGAGCAGCAGCAGCCAAACGACGCCGGACGCGAGGAGTCCCTCTCCGATGCGCGGGTCGTCGTAGGTGAACCGCACCGTTGAGTTTCCCGCAGGAACGGCGACGGCCTGCAAGAAGTAGTCGGCGCGCAGGATCGGCGCCGGCCGACCGTCGATCGTCGCGTGCCACGCGCGGTCGTAGGGCTCGCGGAGCAGGAGAAGCGCCGGCTCCTCCGACCGGACGGAGACGTCCACCTCAGAGGTGCCGTTCGGCCGCGTCTCCGCGGAGCCCGGGGGGGCGCCATCCGTCGCGGCAGGAACACCGGTGGGAAGGGACGGACGCTGTTCCACGACCGCCGTGGCTGCGGGATCGAAGCCCGGCACGAGGATGCGGCGGAGCGCTCCGGCGCCGTCGGAGGCGACCGACCACGCCGGAACGACCGACGCGCGTGGCTCTGCGCCCGTGATGGCGTACAGGTCGTAGCCGTACTCCCGGGCGACGACGCGTCCGGAGACCGGCGGCGGGATCCCCGACGGAACGACGAGATAGCGCACGCCGAGGAGCTGCGCGTTCTGAAGCGTCGGCCGTTGGATCACCGATGCGTTGTAGAAGATCGACAGGTCGTCGGTCGCGCGCACGTATGACCAGTAGCGCGGGAGCTGCAACGGGTTGTAGCCGAGCGCGTCCTCGATCCCGAAGAGCGTTCCGCGTCCGTCGGCGAGCGCGGGCCAGTCCTGCGGCTGCTGATTGAACAGATAGCCCTTCTCGAAGTACGAGGCGTCCGGCGCCCACGTCAGGTACCGCCCCGGATGCGTCTGCAGGTAGCGCGCGATCGGGCCGGGCGTCGTGTAATCCGCGATGGAGACGTCCGGCCATCGCACCGGTCCGGCGAGCAGGTTCGGACCCGTCGTCCCCTCCAGCCCGAGGAACACGGTTCCGCCTGAGTAGACCTGCGCATAGATCGCGCCCGCGAAGAGCTCCACGGCGAGCACACCGACGATCACGAGCGGCATCCACCTCCACCGCCCGATCAGCAGCAGGAGCGGAGCGGCGATCGCGATCCCGATCGCGAGCGGGACGAACCGCACGAGGTCCGCGCCGAACAGCAGCGGCAGGCCGAGGAACACGATCGCTCCCGAGGCGATCCACGCGATCCCGTTGCGACCGACGCGCAGCGGCCGCTCGATCAATCCCTGGAGTCCGACGGCGCCCAGCACGGGAACGACGAGGAAGATCAGATATCGAAGCCTCCCGGGGTTGTGGAGGTAGACGTCACCGAAGGGGAGGCGCAGCACGAATGCGCGGAACCACGACGCCGTGATCAGCGCATCGAGCGTCAGGACGTAGGCGATGACGCCCGTCAGGAAGAACGCCATCGCGAGATAGCGGTAGCGTGGCGTCCGGAGCGCGAGCGGAACCGCAAGGAGCGTCACCGCGCCCGCGTACGCACCGGGAGCGCTTCCGACCACGAACGGCCATCCGCTGAAGACGCCGTTCGTCATGAGCGGCCGGTCGTGGATGCCCGCCACCTGCGCGAGGCGTGCTCCGAGCGCCGCGTAGCCGCCGCGGAGGCTCGAGCGCGCGATCACCGACAGCCGCGGAACGAACACCGCGAGTGTCGCGAGCGGAAGGAACCCCAGGAACAGCAGGACGCGCCCGATCGCCGGGAGCGGCCGGACCCTGCCGCGACGAACGTCCTGGAGCGAGCGCGCGACGACGTAGGCGGCCGTGACGAGCGTGCACATCGCGAGCCCGTGGCTCATGTGCGCGTTCGCCACCTGGCTCCACGCGAACCCCGACAACGCCATCCACGCGAGCCGCCGCGACCATCGGGACGCCCTCAGGTACCCCGCCGCGCCGACGAGGACAAACGGCGTCCACGCGAGCGTTCCTGCGAACGGAAGCGAGATGCCGATCTGCGACACGGCGATCATCACGGCGATCGACAGCCCGCCGAGCGTCGCGGCGATGCGCCCGACGTCTTCCTTGCGGAGGAACCAGTAGATGCCGAGCCCGGCGAGCAGCGGCTGCACGACGATGAACAGCCGCAGCGCGGTGCCACACGAGAACAGCGAGAACAGCGCCATCGCGGGGACGTAGAGCCAGCCGGACTGGGGGTCCGCGGCGAACGGCGTTCCGGCGAACTGGAAGGGGTTCCACGCCGGGATGTGACCGGCCGCGAGGCTCCGGCCGAGGAAGCAGTACTGTGGGAGCCAGAACGCCAGGATGTCGGGGTGCCGGTTCGTGAGGAGCGGCTCGAACGCGAACCCGCGCATCGCGAACAGCACCGACGCCACGATCAGCGACGGGCCCGCGAGCGCGCGTCCGATCCGCCGCCGTCGCTCGGTACGCTCGCTCGGCGGAGGCGTCTCCCCGGCGCCCGGCTCCGCTTGCGCTCGTCGCGTGAGGATCGTCATCGCGGCGCTAGGGTATCGGCGAGCCCGATCGCCTGCGGTTTCCCGCCGGTGCGACGGTGCGGACGTCTTGTGCTTGCTTCATCCATGAGCGCGAGACCCTCTGATAGACTGCGCCGTCATCCAACTTCCCCTGCGTACGCGATGATTAGCGTTCAACACGTCTCCAAGGTCTATCGGGGCTCGGTGCCGGCCCTCGACGGCGTCAACGTCGAGGTCGAGAAGGGCGAGTTCGTCTTCATCGTCGGCCCCTCCGGCTCGGGCAAGTCCACTTTCATCCGCCTCCTGCTGAAGGAGGAGGAGCCGACGAAGGGCCAGATCTTCGTCGCCGGAAAGCGCCTCGACCGCATGAACTCCTGGAAGATCCCGCACCTGCGCCGGAACATCGGAACGGTGTTCCAGGACTTCAAGCTCCTCGCCGACAAGACCGTGTTCGAGAACGTCGCCTTCGCGCTCGACGTGATCGGAAAGCCCAAGAGCGTCGTCGACGCGCGCGTGCCGGAGATCCTCGAGCTCGTGGGCCTCGGAGAGAAGCTGAACAGTTATCCGGACGAGCTCTCCGGCGGCGAGCAGCAGCGCGTCTCCATCGCGCGTGCGTGTGTGAACCGACCGCTGATCCTGCTCGCCGACGAGCCGACGGGGAACCTCGACCCGGCGACGTCGGTGGACATCATGAGGCTGCTGGATCGCATCAACCGGATCGGAACGACCGTCGTCATGGCGACCCACGACCACGCGATCGTCGACGCGATGCGCCGCCGAGTGATCGAGCTCGACACCGGCCGCGTCGTCCGCGACCAGGAGCGGGGGGTGTACGGCTATGGCGCGTAGGGTCGACTACCTGTTCCGGGAGACCGTCACAGGCCTTCGTCGCAACGGCCTCGTCGGCTTCGCGGCGATGTCGACGGTGTTCATCTCGCTGTTCCTCCTCGGCGGAGCGCTGCTGATCGGTCGTCAGGTCGGCCTCGTCGTTGACGCGACGACCGCCAACGTCGAGGTGGCCGTGTATCTCCAGGATACCGTGAGCCAGTCGCAGGTCCAGAGCCTGGAGGGGATCCTGCGGAACGTTCCGGCGGTGGATCCCGACGGCGTCACGTACGAGTCCAAGCAGGAGGCGTACGCGCGGTTCCAGAGTCTGTTCGCGAACCAGAAGGCGATGCTCCAGAACGTCTCGGCCGACGCGCTGCCGGCGTCGATCCGGGTGAAGCTCGCCCAGCCGGATCAGTTCGCGGAGGTCTCCGCGGCGCTCGGGTGCACCGAGGCGGGGGCGGGAGATCTCCAGTGCACGCAGCCCGGCATCGACAAGGTGGTCGACCAGCGGGAGACGCTCAAGCGCCTCTTCGCGGTGATCCGCGTCTTCCGTGTCGGCGTCGGCGCTGTCGCGATCGTGATGATGATCGCGGCGGCCGCGCTGATCGCGAACACCGTCCGGATGGGTCTGTTCGCCCGGCGCAAGGAGATCGGCATCATGAAGCTCGTCGGCGCGACGAACTGGCGGATCCGGATCCCGTTCATCGTGGAGGCGCTCTTCGAGGGGTTACTCGGCGCCGCCGGGGCGATCCTCGCGCTGTTCATCCTCAAGGTGGCGTTCATCGACCCGCTGCGAGGACAGATCGGGTTCATGCCGTTGATCCAGAACACCGACGTCGTGACCACGATCCCGTATCTGATCGGAGCAGGCGCCTTCGTCGCGGTCGTCGCGAGCCTGCTCGCGATGCGGAAGTTCCTGGACGTCTGAGGCCATCGCGGTGAGCCCTCGCGAGGAGGGCCAGAAGACGGTCGCGACGAACCGCCGCGCGCGGTTCGACTACGAGATCCTCGAGCGTCTCGAGGCGGGCATCGTCCTCACGGGCTCGGAGGTGAAGTCGCTGCGCGCCGGCCGTGCCTCGCTCACGGAGGCGTTCGCGCGTGTCCGGGACGGCGAAGTGTGGCTGGAGAACATGCACATCCCGCCGTACGAGCAGGGCGAGAAGCGAGGCTACGACCCGAAGCGGATACGCAAGCTCCTGCTGAAACGCGCGCAGATCGAGCGGCTGATCGGCAAGACCGCGGAACGGGGGCTCGCGCTCGTTCCGATCCGGCTGTATTTCGCCCACGGGCTGGCGAAGGTGGAGATCGGGCTCGCCAAGGGCAAGCGACAGTACGAGAAGCGCCAGACGATCGCGGAGCGGGAGATGCGACGTGAGGCGGAGCGCTCCCTCGGCCGCCGGCAATAACCGCTCGAGGGCGTCGGCGACGGCCGATATACTCGATGAGACAACCGCATATGGGGGTGCACTGGCTTCGACTTGGGCGAGAACCGTTCGGGAGAAGCGGGCCGAGGTTTCCGGATGCCTCGTTAAAAGCCGGAATCAATACAAGCGCCGATAACTACGCGCTCGCTGCCTAATTAGTTAGGTAGCCGTCCGCCCCGATCCGCCTGCGATCGGGGGCCGGGCGTCGTGAGCAGGCTCACGGAGGAGGCTCCGCCCGGGGGCCTCCGCCGGACATCGAACCCGGGCTGGCCGAGAGGTCCTCCGCCTGTGGGAGCCTCGAGGCGAGATTTCTCCGCAGGCTAAGCCCGTAGAAGACCCGGAAGGTCGTCCGAGGACGCGGGTTCGATTCCCGCCACCTCCACCATCAGAGCTCAGCAGATGCGACCGACTTGCTGAGGTGCGTCAGGCCGAGCGCTGCGCTAGACGCCTGCGCTTCGAGCCGATGCTCCGGCCAGCAGGACCGAGACCATGATCCCGAGCGGGAGCGCTCCCCAGTAGGAGACGTTCACGCCGACGTTTCCGAGGAACAGCATCAGCAACCAGGTCGCGGGGAACGTTGCGATCAGGAACACCGCGAGCATGAACAGCAGCACCTTGAACATGAGGCCCTCCTCCCGGCCGACGGGGCGCCGCACGCCGGGCTCCCCGGGGAATGATGCCCGCAGGGACGGTCGGATTCCAGCACCCGTTGAGCCCTTCGACGGAGGTTGCCCGCCTTTCCCTGTGGCAGGATTGATACCCGCATGAGCCTGACCACGACCGAGATCGCTCACGTCCTTCTCGCTCTCGGAGCGCTCCTGATCGCCGCTCACCTGGGCGGATCGCTGTTCGCCCGGTTCCGCCAGCCGCGAGTGATCGGAGAGATCCTCGGAGGCCTCCTCCTCGGGCCGACGGTGCTCGGACAGTTCGCACCGGGCGTCCAGGCCTGGCTGTTCCCGCCCGACGGGCCGACCGCGCACGTTCTCGGGGCCGTCTACCAGCTGGGCCTCCTGCTGTTGCTGTTCGTCTCCGGCGTGGAGATCCACGGCGCCTTCAACCGGGACGACGGCAAGGCCGTGACCTCGATCTCCATCGCGGGGATGCTGCTGCCGTTCCTCGCCGGGCTGGCGGCGCTGCATTTCCTCGACCTGCACCGCTATTGGGGGACGGCGCAGAGCTCCGGCGCGTTCCTGCTCGTGTTCGCCGTCGCCGTCGCCGTCACGAGCATCCCGGTGATCTCGCGGATCATGCACGATCTCGGCATCCTCGATACCTCGTTCGCGCGAGTCGTCCTGGGCGTTGCCGTGTTGGAGGACGTCGTCCTCTACGTCCTGCTCGCGATCGCGCTCGGCATCGTATCCGGAACGAGCGGCGAGGCGTTCGGTCTTCCGGCGCTCCTCGGCCTTGAGGCCGGGTCGGCCGCGGACATCGCCTATCACGTCGTTGCGACGCTCGCGGTTCTCGCGCTCTTCCTCACGCTCGGCCCGAAGGCGTACCGCGTGGTTTCGCGCTCGAAGCTGAACCCCATCAGCAAGGGGAGCCCAGTCGCGTACCAGCTCGTCTTCCTGCTGTTCTCGACGATCCTTTGTCTCTTCCTCGGCGTTGAGGCGTTCTTCGGGGCCCTCCTCGCCGGTATCGTCGTCGGGACGCGGAAACGGGAGCCGGCGAGCGCGCTCGAGGCGGTGAAGGGATTTTCGTTCGCGTTCTTCATCCCCGTGTACTTCGCGATCGTCGGGCTTCAGCTCGACCTGATCCACGGCTTCGAGCCGCTGTTCTTCATCGGCTTTGTCGTGTTCGCGTGCGTCGCGAAGGCACTTTCCGTCTACCTCGGGGCGCGGATCGGCGGAGAGTCGCCGCGCGCGTCGCTCAACCTCGCGGTCGCGCTCAACGCGCGTGGAGGGCCGGGCATCGTCCTCGCGTCCGTCGCGTTCGGCGCGGGCATCATCAACGAGCCCTTCTACGCGCTCTTGGTCCTGCTCGCGATCATCACGTCGCTTGCCGCGGGATCGTGGCTCGAGCGAGTGCCACGGGACCAGCTCCGCGGATCGGGAGAGCGCGCGGAAAGCCGGACTGCTTAGCCGTTCGGTGCTGCGTCG
Source organism: Actinomycetota bacterium (assembly GCA_045805285.1). Classification (GTDB taxonomy): domain Bacteria; phylum Actinomycetota; class UBA4738; order UBA4738; family JBJMLN01; genus JBJMLN01. Next base: position 71,959 of record JBJMLN010000009.1, read on the forward strand.
TCCTCCCGGACGTCGTCGCCACCCGGGAGCACGTACGCGTACGCCGGATCCCAGCTGATCCAGGCCACGTCGCTCGAGCGTTCCGCGGGCAGACGCTCGTCGAGCCGCGCGATCACGGAGAGCTCCGATCCGTCGACGGCTCTCGTGCGGTAGCGGATGACGGCCCCCTGGAACACCTCCTGGCCGACGCGCACCTCCAGAGAGACCGCGCCGTCCGAAGGACGCTTCGTCGAAAGTCGCATGTGCTCGGGGCGCAGCACCATCACCGCCTCGTCGCCCGTCGCGCATCGCGCGTCCGCTCCGCCTGCGCCCGTCCGCGACCCGTCCGGGAGAAGGACCTCGACATCGGAACCTGTCCGCTCGACGGTGCACGGCAGCAAGCTCGTCTGGCCGATGAAGCCCGCGACGAAGAGCGACGAGGGGCGCAGGTAGATCTCCTCGGGCGAGCCGAGATGCTCCACCCGTCCACGGTTCATCACCGCGATCCGGTCCGACATCGTCATCGCCTCGTTCTGGTCGTGCGTCACGTAGACAAAGCTGATGCCGACGTCCTGCTGGATCCGCTTCAGTTCGAACTGCATCCCCTCGCGGAGCTTCAGGTCGAGCGCTCCGAGCGGCTCGTCGAGAAGGAGCACCGCGGGCCGGTTCGCGAGCGCGCGCGCCAGCGCGACCCGCTGCTGCTGGCCGCCCGAGAGCTCCTTCGGGTAGCGGCCCGCGTACGCGCCGAGTTGCACCGCCTCCAGCGCCTCGCCGGCGCGGACCTGGACCTCCTTCGTCGACAGGCGCTTGCGCTGCGGGCCGAAGGCGACGTTCTGCGCCACGGTCATGTGCGGGAAGAGCGCGTAGTTCTGGAAGACCATGTTCGCGTTGCGCTTGAACGGTGCGAGCTTGGTCGCGTCCCGACCCTCGAGAAGGATCCGTCCCTCCGTCGGGCGCTCGAAGCCCGCAAGCATCCGGAGCGTGGTGGTCTTTCCGCACCCGCTCGGGCCGAGGAGGGAGAAGAACTCGCTCGTCCCCACGTCGAAGCTCACATGATCGACGGCGAGGACCTCTCCGAAGCGCTTGGTGAGGTCCTCGACCCGGATGCTGGCCGTCTCCGGCATCATGCGGCAGTCTCCAGACGATTGAGCTTTCCGACCCGGTACGCGACGAGCGCGAGCACCGCGGAGATCACCAGCATGAGGAAGCTCATCGCCGCGCCGACGCCCCAGTTCCCGCTCTCGAGGATCTGGTCCTCGATCGAGTTCCCGATCATGTACGCGCTCGTGCCGCCGACGAGCGCAGGCGTGACGAACTCGGTCAGCATCGGGATCCCGACGAGGATGATCGCGACGAAGATCCCGGGCGCCGCGAGCGGGATGAGGACCTTGCGGAGCGTCACGGGGAGGCGCGAGCCGAGGTCGTTCGCGGCCTCGAGGAGGCTCGGGTCCACCGTCTTCAGCGCCGCGTAGATCGGGATCATCGTGTAGGTGAGGAACTCCATCGACATCACCAGCACGACCGCGAACTTGCTGAACAGCAGGATCGCGATCGGATGGTCGGTGAGCCCGACGAGCTGGAAGAAGGAGTTCAAGACGCCGTCGCGTCCGAGCAGCATGCGCCAGGCGTAGACGCGGATCAGCGGGTTGAGCTCGTCAGCGACGACGAGCAGCAGCAGCAACGGAAGCTCCCAGCGGCCCACGCGGAACGCCAAGAGATACGCGATCGGCACACTGAGCGCGAGCATCAGCGCCATCGACGCGGTCGTGATGATCGCGGTGCTGAGCAAGACGCGCAGCTGCGCGTGGTCGGAGAAGAACGCGGTGTAGTTGGACCACCCGGCGAACGACCCGAGGCCGGTGAACACGTCGGCCTTCTGGAAGCTCACGACGAATAGGATCACCATCGGCGCGACGAAGAACGCCAGGAGCCAGGCGAGCGGAGCTGCGAGGTAGATCGCAGGGAGCCATCCGCTCCCGCTGCTCTCGCGTCTTCCGCGCGCGCTCATCGGCCGCCCGTGAGGCCTTCGAGCGTCAACAGACCGGCGGTCTCGCCGCGCGCGTCCGCACGCGCCGCCGAGAAGCGCCGGGCGAGCCGCCATCCGACGTAGATGATCAGGATCTGCCCGAGCGTCACGATCGTCGCGATCGCGTTGACGACGGGAAGGTTCACCGCGTGCCGGAGCGTCGCGTACACCCAGATCGGGAACGTGGTCTGGAACCCGGCGGTGAAGAACGCGACGACGAGGTCGTTGAACGACCAGCTGAACACGATGATCGCGGACGCGCCGAGCGCGGGGCCGAGGAGCGGAAGGATGACGTAGCGGAGCACCTCCCGCCGCGTGGCGCCGAGGTCGAGCGCGGCCTCCTCGAGGCTCCGATCGAAGCGGAAGAGCTGAGCGGAGACGATCGCGGTCACGACCGGAAAGAAGTCGACAACGTGCATCAGGAAGATGCTCCGAAGCGACAGCGTGAGATGCAGACGGATGAACAGGAGGAGCGCGCCGACGCCGATCAACAGGTCGGGAACGACGAGCGGCGCCGCGATCATGCCCGCGGCGACCGCGCGGAAACGGAACCGGAATCGCGTCAGGCCGACCGCGGCGAGCGTTCCCAGGACGAGGCACACGGGTGTCACCGTCGCCGCGAGGAGGAACGAGTTCCCGAGCGCCCCGAGCACCCGCGGGTCGGCGAGGACCTGGCGGTACCACTCGAGCGTGAAGCGCTTGAACGGCAGGGCGATGATGATCGAGTCGTTGAAGGAGAACAGGATCAGCAAGAGCAGCGGAACGTAGAGCAATGCCAGCACGAAGCCGAGGAACGTCCAGCCGCCGGCCCTCGCCCAGCGGCTGCTCCCGACCGCGGGCTCCTGCCTCGAATCGGCCTCGGGCTGGGCGGGCTCGCCGGCGTCGAGGCCCTTCGGCGTGGGCGCGGCGGATCGCGTCTCGAGGGCGACCCCGTCGCCTGGACGCTTCATGGGCGGGTTAGCTCATCCCCGCTTTGATGTCGTGGTACGTGGTGATCCAGTCCGGGTAGTTCTCCGGGATCTGGAGCGGGATGCCGCCCTGGAACGCACTCGTCGGGTCCTGCAGCCCGATGGCGTCCACGATCTTGTTGTTCAGCAGCGGCAGCGTCTTCTGGTCGGAGATGACGTACGTGTAGCTCTTCGCGTAGTAGGCCTGCGGCTTCGCCGAGGTGTACCAGTTCAGGAGCGCGTACGCGTTCTCCGGATCGGGCGCATGCGACCCGAGGGAGTAGCCGCACTCCCAGATCAGCCATCCCTGCTGCGGATGCACGAAGTTCGCGTCGATGCCCTGCTGCGAGAGCGTCCACCGGTAGTCGTGGTAGCCGAAGCCCGCGATGATCTCGCCGCTCCGATAGAGGTTCAGGAACTCCGCGTCGCCTCCGAAGAAGGTTCGGATCTGCGCCTTGTGCTGGAGGTAGTAGTTCTTGACCGCGGTCAGGTCCTCGGTCGAGAGATGCCAGGGGTCGGTGTGGCCGAGCGCGAACGCGGCCGACGGGATAGCGGAGAGCGGGTCGTCCTCCATCACGACGCGTCCGGTGAGCGCGGGGTCCTCGAACAGCTGCGTCCACGACGAGACGGGCGTGGACACCTCCTTCGGGTTCGAGACGATGCCGGAGGTCCCTCCCGTCTCCGGGATCATGATCACCTTCCCGTCGACGGTGACGCCGGCGAGGCCCTTGATCGCCGGGAACAGGGTGCTCCAGTCCGCGATGCGGCTCGTGTCGATCGGCTGGATCAGGCCGAGGCTGTACATCCGCGGCGCGTCCTCCGTGCAGGAGTTGACGAGATCGACCTGGAATCCCGCCTGCATCTTCGTGATCGCCTCGTTGTCCGCCCCGAACGTCGCCGACTTGATCTTGAGGCCCTGGTTCGCTTTCTCAAACGGACCGAGGACGCCCGGCGTGAGCCCGTCCTCGTAGGCCAGGACGCTGACGCTTCCGGAAAGCGGTTCGTTCGCGCCGGGCGTTCCCCCAGATCCGGCCGGGGGGGTGGAGCTCGAGTCGCTGCACGCCTCCAGCATCGGAGCGAGACCGAGCGCGCCGGCCAGCATGACGCCGGATCTGAGGATCTCGCGACGACTGCGTTTCCTGCGCACGTACTCGCACGGAGTCATCGTCTCGAACGGCACGACGGGGCGCTCCGAATCGGGTGACACGATCGCCTCCCTCTCGCTCGGGCTCGGGGGAGCGGCGGCGGCCGCGTACGCGGCCCGAGTGACGGCCAATCCTATGGAGGCCCGAGAATGCCTGTCAATCGTCGACAGAAGACTGCACACAGCTCGCACGGGCGGCGCGATTCACTCCGCTCCCTGGGCCTCGATCCACGTCGGTTGCGGTGGCCCCGGCTCCACGTTCGGGAGCTGGTTGTACCTGCCGTCTCCGTACCGCTGCACGCTCTCGTCGGTGAGCCCCTCGAGGAACGTCGAGGGCATCACCGCGGCGAGGATCTTCTCGTCGAGGTGGTTCCACTCCACCGCGTCTCGCGGCACGTAGTGGCCGATGTTGTCGCGGTATCGGTAGTCGTTGAGGAACGCCGCGATGTCCTCCAGCCGAAGGTCGGCGTCGGCGAGCGCCCGCGGGTTCACGAACAGCTCCGACGGCGCGACGTAGTCGAGGAGGTGGAACACGGACGTGCCGAACTCCCGGTTCAGGTCGTTCTCCAGCTGGATCGGGTCGAGCCGCACGCCGCCGGCCGCGTCGGGGAGCGGGCACTGGCCGTGGTCGGCGGTGACGATGAGCGCATACTCCCCGGGCTGGAACCGTTCGGCCAGGATCGTCCGGACGCGCTCGATCTCCGCGTCCACGGCGGAGAGCACCGTGGCCTCATCGGGATCGAGCATGTTCACGACGTGGCCCGTGTAGTCGGGCGACTTGAAGTTGATATACAGGAGCGACGTCTGGCCCTGCGTCCCGATCGGCTCCATCTTGAACGCGTTCTCGATCACGTCCCCCATGTACTCCACGATCGGTGGAGAGCAGCAGAGCTTCACGCCGTTCCCGTCGATCGCCGGCGCCTCGTCGGGCGGGAAGTAGTCGTGGATCTTCGACGACAGCGTGTCGCGCGAAGGCACGCCGTTCGGCATCCTGAATAGCTCGGGGTTCTGCGGCGCCCAGTGTCCGGCGTCGGTGTCGTTCCAGTAGATCGCGACGGGCTTGTCGCCGAGGGGGAGCGTTCCGCCGCGCCCGATCATGCCGAGGTGCCAGATCTGGTAGCCGATCTCGCCGATCCAGGCGCCGTCGGAGGTGTGCTCGCTCCACGCCTCCGCGAGCGTCGGCGACTTGAGGTACTTCTGCGGCTCGGCGTGACCCTCCACGCCGTAGGCCTTCACGACGTCGCGTCCGATCCGCACGTTGTGCCCGGAGATGCCGTGATGCTGCGGGAACGCGCCCGTGCCGATCGTCGCGTGCGCGCACGCCGTCACCGACGGGAACGACCCCATCACCGCGTTCGTGTACGCGATCGTGCCGTCGCTTCCGAGCAGATCATGGAGGTGCTTCCACGACAGGTCGTTCCCGGGTGTCTCGGGACTCCAGTGGCGGAGCACGTTCCATCCGCCGCCGTCGATCACGAACGTGACGATCACCTTCGGAGGCTTCGCCGGCTCCGGAACGCCGGGAAGCGGAACGCCGTCCGGGGCCGGGAAGTCGAAGCCCATCAGCTTCGCCGCGGTCGGAGCGAGATCCGCGAGCGACACGCGGTCCTCTCGCGTCTCCGCGCCGTTGAGGATGCCCGGCGCGTGAACGACGATCGGCACGCGCTCGAGGTAGGGCCAGACAGCGGCGTGGCTCGTGCGCGGATCGTTCTTCACCAGGTGCGCCGACTCCGGCGCGTAGTTCGAGCTCGAGAACGGCGCGACGACGAGCTGGAGCTCTCCGGAGTGCGCGGGGTAGTGCCCCCGGCGGAGGTACTCCATCGCCTCGGAGCCGAGCCCGCTCGCCATGTCGCGCAGGACCGGTTCGGGGTCCGGACGCGTCCAGCGGCGGACGTAGCGGCCGAGCTCCGCGCCGCCGAGCGCGACGAGGAGTCCCACGAGGCCGGAGACCGCCAGGAACCGCCGCCGGCTCGGATCCTCCGCGGGTGCGCCGCGCCGTGCGATCGCGAGCCCGGCCCAGACGATCAGTGACCCGACCACCGCGACGACGAGGCCCATGGCGAGGCCGTAGCGGAACGTCGTCAGCGCCGCCGCCAGGACGACGACGGCGAACGCGATCAGGACCTTTGCGGTGGAGGGAGAGCGATCGGGCACGTCCGAGCAATTCTCCCAGACGGAGCCGGTTTGCGATCCGGGTTAGGAGCGCTTCCTCGGCGGGTCGAAGAACGGGAGGTCAACGACCGTCGCGCCGACCCTGCCGCGTCGCGCCTCCACCGTCCACTCCATCTGCAGGCGGTTCCCCGTTCGCGCCTGCTTCGCGTCGACCGAGCCGAGCGCGATCATCTTCTTGAGCGTCGGTCCCCATGCGCTGCTCGTCGCGCGCCCGACCTGCTGGCCGTTCGCGTAGAGCGGGACCGGCACCCGGGAGACCGTCGGAGAGACGGCCGGAGGGAGGTCCTGCGCGGCGAACATCGCCTCGATGCCGCTCCAGTCGATGTCCAGCCCGACCAGCCGGCGTGGAGGGCCACCCGCGTCCTGCTCCTCCTGGAGTGCGCGCTTGCCGGCGAAGCTTCGCTTGGAAAGGTCCACGAGCCGCCCGAGCCCGAGCTCGTACGGGGAGTACTCCTGCTCCGGGATGATCGCGTGGCGCGCGCTCGTGTAATCGGCCTCGATCAGGATCAGGCCCGCCTCGAGCCGAGTGACGTCGAGCGCCTGGATCCCTGCGGGACGGATCCCGAACGCCTCGCCGGCGGCGAACAGCGCGTCCCAGACCTCCAGCGCGCCCTCGGCGTCGATCCAGAGCTCGTAGCCGAGGTCGCCCGTGTAGCCGGTGCGCGTCACGTCGACGTCGACGTCACGGATCTTCGTGCGTCGCCGGCGGAAGTACTTCACGTCGGCCCACGATTCTTCGGTCGCCGCTTCCAGCACGTCGCGCGATTTCGGTCCTTGGAGCGCGAGCGCCGCCATCGTCTCCGTGACGTCTGAGATCTCCACGTCGAGACCGGAGGCGTTCAGCTCGAACCAGCGGTAGGAGGGGTCCGCGGCGGTCCAGCGGTAGCTCGTGGCGTCCAGGCGCGTGACGGTCCCGTCGTCGACCATCTTGCCGCGCTCGTCGCACCAGGGCGTGTAGATCACCTGGTCCACGGCGATCTTCGTCGCGTCCCGGGTGATCACCCGGTCCACCAGCTCGGTCGCGTCGCGCCCCCTGACCACGTACTTGAACAGAGGAGAGACGTCGATCACCGCGGCAGCCTCGCGGATCGCGTTGTACTCGATGTCGTGGAAGTCCGCGTACACGGCCGCGGCGAAGTACCCGGCCCACTCGCCCCAGGCGAGCTTCTTGTTCAGGGCCGAGGTCCGCGGATGGAAGGCTGTGCCGACGCTCAAGCGACGTCTCCTGCAGGTTGGGTCGCAGTTCGGACGGCGTAGAGTATGCACGTTCCGGGTTCCGGGCGACCGCCGCTCCGATGCCGTGCGTTGACCTGAAGTCAAGGGTGTGCTGGTCGGGGTTCCGGGGTCCGTTTACCATGCGTGTCGCGCTGATGGGGGTCCACGCTGACTCCGCGCGCGCTCCGATCTTTGACTTCAAGTCAACGGCCGCGGAGGGCGGGATGACCAGACGATTCGACGCCGTCGTGATCGGCGGGGGACACAACGGCCTGACGACCGCCGCGTACCTCGCTCGTGCGGGCAGGAAGGTCGTCGTCCTGGAGAAGCGCCACATCCTGGGCGGCGCCGCGACCACCGAGGAGGTCTTCCCCGGCTTCCGCTTCAGCGTCGCCTCCTACGTGGTCAGCCTCCTGCGGCCCGAGATCATCCGCGAGCTGGAGCTTCCCAAGCACGGCCTGGAGATCCTCCCGCTCGACGGAACGTTCACGCCTCTCGACGACGACTACCTTTGGCGCGTCAACGATCACGGAAAGACGATGCGCGAGCTCCGCCGCTGGTCGAAGAGCGACGCGGAGGCCTACGAGGAGTACGGCCAGCTCATGGTCGAGATGGCGCGCTTCATCAAGCCGATCCTCTCGGTCGTGCCGCCGGACCCCGGCAAGGTCAACCCGATGCAATGGCTGCCGCTGGTGGGCCTCGCGAAGAAGTTCCGCGACCTTCCGGAGAAGCAGCAGGCCGTGTTCGTCCAACTGATGACGATGAGCGCGGCGGACTTCCTCGATCAGTGGTTCGAGACCGATCCGTTGAAGGCGACGATGTCGGCCTCCGGCATCATCGGAACGTTCCAGGGCGTGCGATCCCCCGGAACCGCGTACGTGCTCCTCCATCACTACATGGGAGAGATCGACGGCGCGTTCCGCGCGTGGGGCATCCCCCGAGGCGGGACCGGCGGCGTCTCCAACGCGATCGCCTCGGCGGCACGCGCGGCCGGCGTGGAGATCCGACTCGAGGCGCCCGTCGACCACATCCGCGTCGAGGGCGATCGCGCGACTGGCGTCGTGCTGGAGTCCGGCGAGGAGATCTCCGCCTCGACCGTGCTCTCGAGCGTGGACGCGCACCAGACGTTCCTCAACCTGCTCGAGCCCGGACATCTCCCGTCGGACTTCGAAGAGGAGGTGCGCCGGTACAAGTTCCGCGGGTCGTCGGGGAAGGTGAACCTCGCGCTCGACGGGCTGCCGAACTTCAAATGTCTCCCCGGCGTCGGGGAGCATCTCCGCGGGGCGATCAGCTTCTCGCCCGCGGTCGACTACATGGAGCGCGCGTACGACGACGCGAAGTACGGTCGCTTCAGCCGTCGTCCGTACATCGACATGATCATGCCGACGCTGGTGGATCCGTCGATGGCGCCGCCGGGGAAGCACGTGATGAGCTGTTTCGTACAGTACGCGCCGTACCACCTCGCCGAGGGAGAGTGGGACGACAAGGCGCGCGACGCGTTCGGAGAGACCGTGATCGACACGATCGAGGAGCGCGCGCCGAACATCCGCGACATCATCCTCCACAAGCAGGTGCTGACACCGCTCGACATCGAGCGCGACTTCGGCCTGACGGAGGGGAACATCTTCCAGGGCGAGCTCTCGCTCGAGCAGCTGTTCTTCAACCGACCGGTGCCGGGATGGGCGCGCTACCGGACCCCGATCAAGGATCTGTGGATGTGCGGCTCGGCGACGCATCCCGGTGGCGGCATCATGGGTGCTCCCGGAAGGATCGCAGCCATGGAGCTCTTGGGCTCCTCCGGCGCGAAGAAGGCGGTCGCGTGACGAGGGCGGTCGCGATGAGCGGGGTCGCGTAGCGATGCCCAAGCGCTGGGACGCCATCCTCGTCGGCGGCGGTCACAACAGCCTCGTGGCCGCGGCCTACCTCGCGAAGGCGGGCCGGAAGACGCTCGTGCTGGAGAAGCGCGACCGCGTCGGCGGGTTGGCGTCGAACGCCTCGGTCGCTCCCGGCGTCGAGGCCCCTGCGGTGCTGCACACGATCGGGCGGCTCCGGCGCTCGGTCATCGCGGATCTCGGCCTGCGCAAGCGCGGGCTGGACGTCCTGCGGCCCGACGTGCGGGTTCTGGCGCCACAGCCGGAGGGTGCTCCGTTGATGCTGTGGAGCGACGCGGCGCGGACCGCCTCCGAGCTGCGCGCGCGCTCTTCGCACGACGCGGACGCGTACGAGGAGTTCGACCGACACGTCCGCTCGATCGCGAGCTTCCTCGCCTACCTCCAAGTCGCCACGCCGCCGGACCTCAAGAGCCCGTCGCTCTCCGACGCGATCACGGGGATGCGGCTCGGCCAGAACTTCCGCCGGCTCGGGGCGAAGGTCGGTCGCGAAGCGACGCGGGTCCTGCCGATGGCGGTCGGGGACTTCGTGGCCGAGTCGTTCGAGACCGATGCGATGCGCGGCGCTCTGGCGGCGCGCGCGGTGCAGCTTGCCGCGATGGGTCCGTGGTCGGCCGGGACGACGTCGGTCTTGCTGATGGACTCGGCCGGGAACGACGGCGGTGCGGCTGGACAAACGGCGTACGCGCGCGGTGGGCCTGCTTCGCTTTCCCGGGCGCTCGAGGACGCGGCGACGTCGTTCAAGGCGGAGGTGCGGACGGGTGCCGAGGTCGTCGGAACGATCGTCGAGGACGGCCGTGTCCGCGGCGTGTTCTTGGAGGGCGGAGAGGAGATCCGCGCGCGGGCGGTCGTCTCTGGACTGGATCCGAAGCGGACGTTGCTCTCGCTCGTCGACCCCGTGGAGCTCGGGCCCTCGCTCGTCTGGCGCGCCCGGAACATCCGCACGCCCGGCGTGGTCGCCAAGGTGAATCTCGCGTTGTCGGCGCTGCCCCGGTTCTCGGGGGTGACGGATGACGAGGCGCTCGCGGGGCGGATCGTGATCGCGCCGTCGATCGACTACCTGGAGCACGCGTTCGACGCGTCGAAGTACGGACGCGTTTCCGAAGAGCCGTATCTGGAGGCGACGATCCCGTCCGTGATGGACCCGTCGCTCGCCCCAGCACGGCAGCACGTGATGAGCGTGCTGCTGCAGTACGCGCCGTACTGCTTGCGAGACGGCGACTGGTCGTCCGAGCGGGACGGACTCGGCGACGTCGCGCTGAAGACGTTGGAACGTTACGCCCCCGGGATTTCGGATCTGGTGACGGCGCGAAAGGTGCTGACGCCGGTCGATCTCGAGCGCGAGTACGGAGTGACGGGCGGGCATCCGCTCCACGGCGAGCCGGCGCTGGATCAGTTCTTCGCGTGGCGTCCCCTGCTCGGACACGCGCGCTATCGGTTGGGGTTGCCGGGTCTGTATCTGTGCGGTCCGGGAGCGCACCCCGGCGGCGGGATCACGGGTGGGCCGGGAGCGAACGCTGCCCGCGAGGTGCTTTCGGATCTCAAGAAGCGCGCCGGCAAGTAGCTGCGCCGCCACCGTTCTCGGCAGTTCTGCGTCGCCGGGAATGTCAGACCCATCTCGTGAGTCCGTGTCATGAGCGAACTCCATTTCGCGATCGACGCGTTCTGTAGACCCGACGGCACGATCCTCGAGCACCACGCACCGCCGTAGCCGCTCGGTATCGTGTGGGCATGTGCCGAAGCATCAAGACGCTCCGCCGCGCCGAGGAGCCGACGACCGACGAGGAGATCCGCGCTGCCGCGCTCCAGTTCGTCCGAAAGGTCAGCGGCTATCGGAAGCCCTCGCGGGCGAACGAGGCTGCCTTCGACCGGGCCGTTCGGGAGATCGCCGCGTCGTCGGAGAAGCTCCTCCAAGCGGTCGGCGCCGAAACCGTCGCCTCGCCGAACTAGTCTCGTCCAGACTACTGGGCGGTCGTGCTCCACAGCTCCTCGAGGAGCGCGTCGACCGCCGGCACTTTCAGCGACGCCGGGTCCGGGCCGTCGCCGTTGGCGGCCCGAGAGTTGGGTCCGAACGGCTCGGCACCCGCGCGGTCGAACGTCTCCAGCACCGATGGCGCCAGGAAGCGTGTCAGCTGCGCGTAGCCGTGCGCGTCGTCCAGCCCTCGCGGGCGGCGGTGGTACCGCAGCGGGAAGTACACGTTGAGGACGTTCCGTGCGCGCGTGAGCGCGACGTAGAACAGGCGGCGCTCCTCCTCGACTCCGTCCGCCGTCCCCGTCGCGAGGTCGGAGGGGATGTTGCCGTCCGCGGCGTGGATCACGTGCACCGCGTCCCACTCTCCGCCCTTCGCCGAATGGATCGTGATCAGGATCAGGTAGTCGTCGTCGAGGCCGGGCGGACCCGCGAGATCCTCCGTCGAGCTAGGCGGATCGAGCGTCAGGTCGGCGAGGAAGCGAGCCCGCTCGCCGGTCCCGCTCCCGCCCTCGCCCGCAAGGGCCTCGAGCTGCTCGAGATCCCGCAACCGCGCGTCCGCGCCCTCGTAGCGTCGCGCCAGGATCGGCGCGAGGAACCGACGGACGCGCTCGAGCTCCGCGGCAGGCGGGAGCCGCGCTTCGAGACAGTCCGAGAGCGTCTCGCGCAACGACCGAGCGTCTGCCCCGAGCATCGCGGGAACCGCCGGGGGCCTGTCGATCACCCGGCGGACCGGTGAAGCGCCGGATGCATCTGCCGCCGCTGCTCCTGCCGCCGCGGCCACGCCGTTCCCCTGCACGCCGAGTGAGACCATCACCCGTCGCGCGGTCGCCGGGCCGACGCCCTCCAGCAGCTGCAGGACCCGGAACCACGCGATCTCGTCATGTGGGTTGTCCAGCAGGCGCATGACGGCGAGGGCATCCTTCACGTGCGCCGACTCCAGGAACCGCAGGCCCCCGAACTTCACGAACGGGATGTTTCGCCGCGACAGCTCCACCTCCAGCAGGTCGCTGTGGTGAGCCGCCCGGAAGAGCACTGCCTGCTCGTGCAGCGGTGTGCCGGCTTCCCGGAGCCCGAGCACCTCCGTGCACACCGCATCGCTCTGCGACATCTCGTCGTCACATGTCCGGAGCACCGGCCGGGCCTCTCCGGCCCGGGTCGCTCGGAGCTCCTTCTCGTGGCGCTCGCGCGCGAGCGCGATCACGCGGTTCGACACGTCGAGGATCGGCTGCGTCGAGCGGTAGTTGTCCTCCAGCTTCACGACGCGCGTTCCCGGGAATCGCTGCGGGAACTCCAGGATGTTCCGCACGGTCGCCGAGCGGAACGCGTAGATCGCCTGCGCGTCGTCTCCGACCACCATGATGTCGCGGTTCTCCTGCCGCAGCGCGACGAGGATCTCCGCCTGGAGCGCATTCGTGTCTTGGTACTCGTCGACGAGCACGTGATCGAACAGCGCGCCGAGGCGGTCGCCCGCGCGACCCGCGAGCGCGTGCCAGAGGAGCAGCAGGTCGTCGAAGTCCAACACGTTGGCGCGCCGCTTCCGTTCGGTGTAGGTCCGGAAGATCGACGCGATCGCGTCGATCTCGCCGCGGCACCACGGGAACTCCTCCGCAACCACTTCGGGGAGGCGGCGGCGGGCGTTCACGGTCCTCGAGTAGATCGACGCGAGCGTCTCTTTCTTCGGGAAGCGCCGCTCGCCGTCCGCGACGCCGAGGTCGCTCCGAACGAGGTTCAGCATGTCCGCCGCGTCGGACTGATCCAGGATCGTGAAGTCGGGACGGACGCCGATCACGCCTCCGTGGAGCCGCAGCAACCGGTTGGCGACCGCGTGGAACGTTCCGCCCCAGACGCGGCCTCGGGCGCGGTCATCGGGGCGCGGCCCGGACAGCAGCCGCTCTGCCCGCGAAAGCATCTCCCGCGCGGCGCGCCGCGTGAACGTCAGCAGGAGGATGCGGTCGGCCGGCGTTCCGCGCTCGATCAACCGGGCGAGCCGGCAGGCGAGGGTCCAGGTCTTTCCCGTTCCGGCGCCCGCGACGACCAGCAGCGGCCCGTGCTCGTGCTCGACGACGTCTCGCTGCGCCCGGTTGAGCTCGAGGGACTCGGAGTCGAACATGCGTTCGAGGAGTATAGGCCCGCCGCCGTTGGCGGCCGGGATGGCACCGAAGCTGCCTTCGGCTCGAGCCCGGCCCGCTCGGGGATAGTGCCGGCATGAAGGAGGGGAACGCAGCGTGGTTCGAACGCCGGGTCGACGCGACGGCTCCGCGTGGACTCCGGCTCACGATCGTGGTGCTCGTGGGCGTGGTCTGCGCGTGTCTCTTCGGCCTCCTCCTGCACGACGTCGTCGCGAACGACGGCGCGGTCCGGCTCGATCCGGGCGTGACGCGATTCCTCGTGGATCACCGCAGCGACGGGTTGGATGCGGTGATGCGGGGCGTCACGTGGCTCGGCTCGAACGCGGTCCTGATCCCGCTGGTCGCGCTCCTCGTGATCTTCGTTGGCGTTGTTCGGCGAAACGCGTGGGAGGCGCTCTTGGCGGCACTGGCCCTTGCGGGCGCCGACGCCCTGTACAGCATCGTGAAGCCGATCGTGGACCGGCCGCGGCCGCCGGTCGCGATCCATCTCGTGCACGTTTCGAGCTTCTCGTTCCCGTGCGGGCACGCGACATCCGTGACCGCGTGCTTCGGCATGGCGGCGACGCTCCTCGCGGCGGATCGCTCGCTCCGCTGGAAGCTCGTCGCAGGCGTCGTGGCGGCGGTGGTCGTCCTGGTCGTCGGCTTCTCGCGGATCTACCTCGGCGTTCATTGGTTCACCGACGTCGTCGCGGGGGTCGCCCTCGGCGGCCTGTGGCTCTGCGTGCTGTGGACGATCGCGCTGGTCGCGGGGGTGCCAGGGCTTTCGTCGCGCCAGCAGCGGCGCCGCCCTGGAGGCTCGTCGCCGTCTCCGGAGATCGCCGAGCCTCCCGCGGAAGGCACCTAGACTCGATGTCGTGCCCGAGCTACCGGAGATCCAGGCGCTCGCCGAGCGCCTCGAGGAGGTTCTCGCCGGAGCGGCGCTGGAACGGATCGACGCGCTGCAGTTCTCCTCGCTGAAGACGTTCGACCCGCGTCCGGACTCGCTCACCGGCCGGGTCATCGAGGGCGTCGGCCGCCGCGGAAAGTTCCTCGTGATGCGCTTCGAGGGCGCCGACGCGCCGCGCCTGTTGATCCACCTGTCGCAGGGCGGGCGGATCGACGTCGAGAGCCCGCCGAAGAAGACGAAGCCGCGCGGAGCGGTCGCGCGGCTGCGCTTCCGGGACCGGCCGAGCGTGCTCGTCAAGGAGTTCGGAACGCAGCGGAAAGCGGGGTGGTGGCTCGTCGCTCCGGGCGACGACGGGCCGCTCGCGAAGCTCGGGCCGGAGCCGTTCTCCGAGCAGTTCGAGGATCTGGTCCTCCACGGCACCGACACGCGGCGCGTCCACACGATCCTGCGCGATCAGCGCAGCGTCGCCGGCATCGGGCGGGGGTACTCCGACGACATCCTGCACGCCGCGAAGCTCTCTCCCTACGCCTCGCTCGCGAGCCTAAGCGGGCAGGATCGGCAAGCGCTCCTCGACTCCGCGCAGGAGGTCCTGAACGGTGCGCTGGAGGAGGAACGCAAGCGCACCGGAGGGCTCCCGACGAAGATCGGCGATCACTTCACGGTCCACAACCGGTCGGGAACGCCGTGTCCGCGCTGCGGCGACGACCTGAGACGGGTCTCCTACGAGTCGCACGAGGTGACGTACTGCCCGACATGTCAGACCGGCGGAAAGATCCTCGCCGACCGGCGCCTCTCGCGACTCGTCCGGTAGCCGGCCGACGAAGGGAGACAGGCACGGAGATCGCGCCAGGTGTGTTCGTCTCGCCGACGTCAGGAGCGTGGGAGCTCGACGACGACCCGCCGGGCGAGGTGCAGTTCCTCGTCTCCGACGGCGCGCTCCAGGCCGGCCTGTGGCCCTCCGTTCCCGGCGTCACGCCCAATCCGGTGCGCTGGACGCTCCCGGCTCGCGAGGTGATCGTCGTCCTCGAGGGCTCCGCGCGGATCGAGATCGAGGGCGGTCCCACGCTCGAGCTCCGTGCAGGTGACGCTGCTTCGATGCCGGAAGGCTCGGTGACGACTGGCATCTGCAGGGCAGTTTCCGAGAACTGTGGGTGTTGAGCGGCGAGGACGGTTCCGGGTTGCCCTCCTGATCCACGGGGCCGCCTCGATCGAGGGCGGAGCCCACACCGCAGCCGCGTCCGAAAGACCTAACCCGGCGCAACACCGGAAATGACCACGATTGCTTCTGCGCTCGCCCTACGGCAGAACCGATGCTCAACCCAAGGAGAGACACACCTCCACGGGAAGGAAGTGGTCGAGATGCGGGTCCTCAAGGTCGGCGACGGAACGATGATCCAGCCCCAGCCGGAGGTCGGCGGTTCGGCCGACGGCGATCTCGCGGACCTCGCTCCGCCCGATCTCGCAGCTCTCGACAGCGGTCCGTCACATCCGCTCGTCCTCGTCCGCTGGCAGGACGCCTGGTTCGACGCCGACCAGCAGGACGCAGAGGACTGGCGTAACGATTACCTCGTCCAGACGGTGGGCTTCGTCGTTCGCCAGGAGCCTGACCTCGTCTCCGTCGCACAGGAGCTCCTCCCCGAAGGCGACGGCTACCGCGCCGTCACCCACATCCCGCGCGGCATGATCGTCTCGATGATGCCGCTCACGAACTCGCGCCGCTCGGAGCGGCGCGCCGACCCCGGCACCGCCAGTGCGGTCGTGGAGAGCTCCCACCTGGAACAGGCGGTCGGCGCCTAGCTTCCCCCTCAGCCCGTCGCCGGCTCCTCCGCACGGCTCCCGCCCCCGGCGGGAGCTGCGCGGTTGTCAGGGTCCTTTTCGGCGTGCATCCTCCTCGGCCGTGCTGGCAATCACGCTCTATCTGACGCTGAAGTCGCTCCACGTGCTCGCCGCGATCACCTGGGTCGGCGGCGCGATCATGACGCAGGCCTTCGCGATCCGGACGACGCGCGCGCACGATCCGCAGCGCCTCGTGGCGTTCACGAGGGACGTCGAGTTCCTCGGCCAGCGCATGTTCACCTCCGCGTCGCTCGTGCTGCTACTCCTCGGCATCTGGATGGTGATCATCGGGCCGTGGAGCTTCGGGATGACCTGGATCCTGTTCGCGCTGATCGTCTTCGGCGGCTCGTTCGCCCTGGGCGCGGGTTTCATCGGCCCGGAGTCCGGCCGCATCGGCAAGCTGATCGAGGCGCAGGGCCCCTCGTCCGATGAGGTTCAACGACGGATCCGCCGGATCTTCGTTGTATCGAGGATCGAGCTCGTGTTCCTGATCCTCGTCGTGTTCGACATGGTGGTGAAGCCGGGAGCCTGACGCGCGCGACGGCCGCGATCGTCGCGCGCTCAGCGACGCTTCGAGAGCAGCACGAGGAGCCCGCCGAGCATCGCGAGATTCTTCAGGAAATGGATCCGCTGCTGCGCTCGCGCTGTCGGATCCGTCTCCTTCCAGAACGGGTGCCCCGCGACCGTGGTCGGAAGGAGGCTCGCAGCGAGCACCGCGGCGGCGGGTTTCACGGCAATGTCGGTGGCGAGCGCGACGCCCGCGACGACCATCGCGCCGCCGTTCAGCCTCGTGGCGACCTCGGGAAAGGGGATGCCTATCGCCTCGGCGCGCTTGGCGCGTCCTGCGGGCTCCCGGAACGCCTGCAGGCCGCCGGAGATGAACATCGCCGACAGCAGCGCCCGGCCGCCGGCCTCCACGCTCCGCTCGGCGAGGCCGGGTTCGTCGCGCCAACGATCGTCGATGAAGGCCATCGGCCAGTCCTCCTCCGTGCGGGCCTCCTTCCCGGCTCTTCGGGCACGGAAACGCCGCCCTCGACCCGGGGGCGGCGTCGTGGCATCGTTGGCGACGTCCAGAGCACAGGAGGTCGCGGATGCCGAAGGTCGAGATGGACGTGGAGACGACACTGTCGCCGGAGCGCGTCCGCGAGGCGCTGCTCGACTTCTCCGACCGCCGGCCGGACATCTGGCCGGGGATCACGCGGTCGCTCTACGAGGTCTACTCGGTCGGCGACACGACGGCCGACGTCAAGGAGGGGACCAAGTCGCCCGGCATGACGGTCTGGGCGCGCGAGCGCTACGACCGGTCGGATCCCGAGACGATCCGCTGGACCGTGCAGGAGAGCAACTTCTGCGCGCCGGGGAGCTACGTCAGCGCGACGATCCGCCCCGGAACGCGCGGCGGCTCCCGGCGTCCACATCGAGTGGAACCGTGAGCCGACGTCGATGAAGGGTCGCGTCGCCGTGTTCGTCATCGTGCGGACGAAGGGAAAGCCCGTCGCTGCGTCGTTCTCCAAAGCGATGCGGAAGCTCGAGGCTGCGCAGAGCTCCGTCTAGGTCTGCGCCGATCCGTCGTCGCCGGGGAACGGCTCCGCCGGATCCTCGTGGAGCCCCTCGCTCTCGCTCACGAGGTACTCCACCGCCGCCCAGATCGACTTTGAGTTGGGATAGAACAGCAGCGGAACGATCACCATGATCGCGATGCTGATCAGCGTCAGCGCCAGCACCGGCGGATCCGGAGACGTCACGACGAAGCCGACGATCAGCGCCGGGATCCAGATGATCGAGGCGACGGCGTAGTTGATCGTCATCGCGCCGAGGAACCCTCCCTCCTCGCGCTGGAACTGGAGCCCGCACCGCGGGCACCGTTCTCGGAGAGTGAACCAGCCGTCGAAGATCCCGCGGGCGCCGCAACGGGGGCAGCGCTTGAACAGACCCCGGAGGACGGCGCGCAGCACTCCGGGGGAGTCCCGCTCGGGCCGAGCCTCGGAGGGCTCGGGGTCGAGCGAGTCGTAGGGTCCGATGGGCTCAGGCATGGGCGGCTCGCTGCCGAGGTTCTCTCACGGAGGCGCGGGGCGAAACAAGGCCGCGTGCGCAGGAATGGAACTCCGCATCCGTTAGCGTTCTCGAGATGTCCACGCTTCGACTCGACCGAACGACGGGCTCCTGGGCGGTCCTCGCGCCGCGCAGGAGCGCTCGCCCTCACACCGCCCTCGCGATGGAGCGTTCACCCCTCCCGGAGCGCGACCCGACGTGCCCGTTCTGTCCCGGCAACGAGGAGGAGACGCCTCCGGAGATCGCCCGCTATCCGGACGGCGCGAGATGGAACGTCCGCGTCGTTCCGAACCTGTTCGCGGCTCTCGGCTCCGAAACGGGCAACGGTCACGCGACCACGCAGGGCGTCTTCCAGGAGATCCCCGGCGCCGGGAGCCACGAGGTCATCGTGGAGTCTCCGCGCCACGACGCCCGCCTCGACGAGCTGGAGGAGCACGACGTCGTCCGCGTCGTGGAGACGTGGCGCGCCCGGACCCGCGACCTCACCGCGCGTCCGGAGATCCGCGGCGTCGTCGTGTTCAAGAACTTCGGTCCGCTCGCCGGGACCTCCCTCGTCCACACGCATTCGCAGATCATCGCGACGTCGGTTGCCCTCCCGGCGATCGAGCGCCGTGTCGACGTCGCGACGCGGTTCCGTGACGAACAGGGCGGCTGTGTGTACGAGACGCTGTTGGAGGAGGAGCGGGCGCGGGCGGTCCGGGTCGTCGACGAGGCCGACGGCTTCACGGTGCTCGCTCCGTTCGCTTCGGCGTCGCCGTACGAGACGTGGATCGTTCCGCGGGAGCACCGCTCAGCGTTCGCAGACCTCGGCGATGACTGCGTCGAGCAGTTGGCGCGCGCGTTGATCCGTTCGGTTCGTGCGATCCGCCGGGCGTGCGACGATCCCGACTACAACCTCATGATCATGTCGGCCGACGGGGAGGACTCGTCCGACGCGTTCCACTGGTTCGTGCGCATCGTTCCGAAGCTCACGACGCCGGCGGGTTTCGAGCTCGCGTCCGGCATGAGCATCAACACGGTCGCGCCGGAGGACGCCGCCGCGGCGCTCCGGAGCGCGCTCGAGCCGATCGCCTGATGGCCGTCGTCCCACCCGCTAGGAGGCGGGGAGTGACCGGCGCTCTGTCGCTCGTCGGCGGCGACGAGCTGAACCCGGGGAACGAGCCGCAGGACGAAGCGCTGATCCGGGCGATGCCGCCGAGACCCGCGTATGTTCTCGCGACCGCCGCCGCGCGCGGCAAGCCCGATGTCGCCGTCGCGAGCGCGATCGGCTGGTTCGAGGGCCTCGGCGTCGAGATGCGGGAGCTCCGCGTCCGGACGCGCGCCGACGCGGCATCGGAGGACTCCGCGACCGTCGCGCGCGCGGGCGGCCTCTTCTACCTCGTGGGCGGCGATCCCGGCGTCGTCGTCGACGTCCTCGAGGGTTCGCGCGTCTGGAGCGCCATCGTGGACTCATGGCGGAACGGCGCGGCGCTCGCCGGCTCCTCCGCGGGGGCGATGGCGTTCGGGGAGTGGTCGCTCATCCGCGCCGGCCGGTGGCCGAAGCACGATGAGCGGAGGTTCAAGCCCGCGCTCAGCCTGGTTCCACGGGTGGCGGTGATCCCGCACCACGACACGTTCGGTGCCGGGTGGCGGAGCTCCGTGGAGCTCGCGAAGCCGGCGGACGCCGTGTTGCTCGGTCTCGACGAGCGGACGGCGGCGATGTGGCAGGACGGCGCATGGACGGCTCTCGGAGCCGGAACGGTGGAGGTCTCGGCCGCGGGCTCCGAACCGCGCGTGTTCCGGGCGGGGCAGCCGGTCGAAGGACTTCCCGAACCGGCCGGATAGGCTTCCCTTCTCCGGGCGCCTCCCGAGCGCTCAGCGAAAGGAGAACCGAATGGCGATCCGCTGCCCCGTGTGCGGCCAGGTCCTGCAGACCGACGAGCAGATCGAGAACCACGACCACGAGCTGGTCGAGGCCCTCGAGCACGCCGGCCCGGGATTCGAGTGCCCGATCTGCCACGAGGAGTACGACACGGCCGACCACCTCGTCGAGCACGAGGCCTTGCACACCACCGACGCCTGACGGGGGGTTGTCGCCTTCGCTTCCCGGAGGCAGGATGGGCCTCCCATGAGCGAGGCGCCCCGGATCACGATCGAGCAGGACGGCCCTTACCGCGTCACCGGCGCTCTGCCGCTCACGCGCGAGGAGATCGTCTACGACGACGACGGCGTCTCCACCGACTGGCAGCTCGACGAGACGCTCCCGGAGGCGGAGAGCTACTGGCTCTGCCGGTGCGGCCGCTCGAGGACGAAGCCGTTCTGCGACGACTCCCACCTGCTGGAGCCGCGCTTCGACGGCGCCGAGGCCGCCGATCGCACCCCGACGCGGGATCGTCGAAGGACGTTCAAGGCGAGCGGGATCTCTGTCAGCGACGACCTCCCGCTCTGTGCGGGCGCGGCCTTCTGCGACGCGGCCGACGGCGACGTGTGGAGCTTCCTCCTGCGCTCGAAGGACCCGGAGGTCCGCGACCGGATCATGCACATGATCGACCGGTGCCCCTCCGGGAGGCTCACCTACGCCGTGCCTCCCGACGAAGCCGACGTGGAGCGCGAGCTGGAGCCGACGGTCGCTGTGGTTCGCGACGGGCCGTACTGGGTTCGCGGCCGGGTGGAGGTCGTCGACGAGGACGGCCAGGCGTGGGAGGTGCGCAACCGCGTCGCGCTGTGCCGATGCGGAGAGTCCGACAACAAGCCGTTCTGTGACGGCAGCCACCGGGTCGTCGGTTTCCGCGAGCCGGTGGACGCCGACGTGAGCGGCGAGCGGGCGGCCTCACCAGCCGCGGAGCGCTAGAGGCTCGCGAGCACCGTTCCGACCCGGTCGAGCCCGCGTTTCAGCCGTTTCGGGTCGTAGCCGAAGCCGATGCGGATGAACCGCCCCATCGAGAACACCTGCCCCGGAACGACGAGCACGCTCTGTTCGGTGCGGAGGCGCTCCGCGAGGGCCATCGAGCCGAGCTTTCCGGAGAACCGCAGGTACGCGATCGCGCCGGCCTGAGGCCGGACGTAGGTCAGCCGGTCGCCCTGACGCTCCACCCACCGCTCGAGGACCGGGAGCTGTGCGCGGATGATGCCGCGCGTTCTTGCAAGGATCCGCTCGCGGTTCCGTTTCTGCATCGCAACGGCGCCGAGGCCGTCGGAGAGGACCCCGGGCGTGAGCGTCGTGTAGTCGTGGCGGACCCACAGCTCCTTGACGAAGTCGGCCGGTCCGACGACCCATCCGATCCGGAGGCCCGGCATCCCGAACGCCTTCGACAGCCCGCTCGTCACGACGACCTTGTCGTAGCGGCCCCAGAACGTCGGGGCGGCGGTGTCGCTGTCGGTCTCCGCGCCGCGGTAGATCTCGTCGGCGACGAGCCACGCATTCCGCTTGCGCGCGACCGCGACCAGCGCGTCCATCTCGTCCTCCGAGAGGATCGAGCCTGTCGGGTTGTTCGGGTTGCACACCATGATCACGCGCGTGCGCTTCGTGACCGCCTTCTCCAGCTCGTCGAGATCGAGGGCCCAGCGGTTTCCGTCGGTGCCGTTCCTGCGCAATCGAAGCCGGAACACGTCCGTGCCGTTCGCGTAGTGCCGTCCGAGGCCCCAGCCCTGCATGTAGTTCGGGACCATGAACGCGAGACGGTCACGCGGCCGCAGCAGCGACCAGAGCGTCAGGTGGTTCGCCTCCGAACCGCCGTTCGTGACCGAGACGTTCTCCACAGCGGCTCCGCGATACCAGTCCGCGATGCGCTCGCGGAGGCGCTCGGAGCCTTCCGAGAGCGGATACCAGAGGCCCGTCTCCAGCAGCTTCGCGGCCGCCCGAGGGTCGCTGCCCAGGAGCTCGTTCACCGACAGCGGCATCACGCCGGACTCCGAGAGGTCGAAGTCCACCTCGTTCCAGTAGAGGCTCTGGAAGCGTTCCATCTGGAACAGGTCGATCCGCACGGCGGCTCCCTTGGACGCGGTCGCCGGAGCGTACGGCGACGGGCACGCCCACCGCAATCGGGGGCGCGACCCGGGGTCGGGATAGGCTGCCTCGATGGTTCGGATCCTCCGCGAGGCGGACGTGCGGGCGGCCCTCGACATGCGTTCGTGCATCGACGCGATGGAGGGCGCGTTCACGGCGTACTCCTCCGGCGGCGCGGAGCTTCCCGCCGTGATCCATCTCGACGTTCCGGAGCACGGGGGGGAGATCCACATCAAGGCTGGGCACCTCCGCGGTGCCTCGCACTACGCGCTCAAGGTCGCGTCGGGATTCGCGAACGGCGACCGGTACGTCATCGACGGCATGGTCGTGGTGTTCGACGCGGAGACGGGCGCGCCCGCCGCCTTCTTGATGGACCACGGCTTCATCACGGATCTTCGGACCGGCGCCGCCGGTGGCGTTGCGGCCCGCCATCTCGCGCCGCAGGACGTCGGCGCCGTGGCGGTGATCGGAACCGGCGCGCAGTCTCGCTATCAGCTGGAGGGGCTGGCGTGCGAGCGTGCCTTCGAAGAGGTGCGGATCTGGGGCAGGAACGCCGGCCGCGCGCGGACGGCCGCGGAGGACGTCTCCGCGAGTCCGTGGCTCCCGAGCGGCGCTCGCGTGCGGACGGCCGCCACCGTGGAGGAGGCGGTCGCCGGCGCCGACGTCGTGATCACCGTGACGGCGAGCCGTGAGCCGCTCGTTCGTGCGGAGTGGCTCGCCCCCGGCGCCCACGTGACGGCGGTGGGCTCCGACGGATCCGACAAGCAGGAGGTCGACGCCGCCGTCCTCGGCGCCGCCGACCTCGTCGTCGCCGACAGCCGGGACCAGTGCGCGCGTATCGGAGAGATCCACCACGCGCTCGACGCCGGAGTGCTGGAGGAGGCCGACGTCGTGGAGTTGGGAGAGATCACCGCGCGCCGACGGCCCGGGAGGACGTCTCCGCAGGAGCGAACCGTCGCGGACCTCACCGGCGTCGGCGTTCAGGACGTGGCAGCCGCGGCGATGGTGCTCGAGAATGCGGGCGAGGCGGGCGAGCTCATCGAGATCTGAGCCGGTTGCACTCTCCACGGATCTGATGGGTGAGCCATCGCGAACCGAGGGGTCGGCACGTGACGTGACGTGACGTGACTTACGTGACGTGAGTTACGTGACGTGAGGGAAGGATTCGTATCCGCGCGGGCCGGGAACGTCATCGCCTCTCGAACCGAATGGAGGCTCGCACGGCCTGAGCGACGGGAGGAAACCCGATGGACCGGAAGCTCCTGAAGATCTATCTGAACGATCATCTCGCGGGATCGGTCGTGGGCATCGCCGTCGCGAGACGCTCACTCGGGAACAACGGCGGCACGCCGCTCGGGGACTTCCTCGAGTCGTTCCTCCGAGCGGTCGACGACGATCAGCGTTGGCTCGAACAAGCGATGCGCCGGCTCCGCGTCCGGCGGACGCGTTGGAAGCTCGCGGGCGCCGCCGTCGCTGAGCGCGCCGGCCGGCTGAAGCTCAACGGGCGGATCACGAGCTACTCGCCGCTCAGTCGCGTCGAGGAGCTCGAGGCGCTGTTGATCGGCGTGGAGGGGAAACGGGCGGTGCTGGCATCGCTCCGGGAGCTCGACGACGGACGCCTCGCGGGCCTCGACATCGATAGCCGCATCGGCCGGGCCGAGCGTCAGCAGGCCGACATCGAGCGGTTCCGTCTTCAAGCGGTGCGCCGCGCACTGCGCTAAGCGCGCTCGGACCTAGTTGACGTATCCCTCGACGGTTCCGGGGTCGCGGACCTCGGCCTCGTTCGGGTCGAGGCCGGCGTTCCGGCGCGCTCGCCGCTGATGGAGCAGGTCCCAGCACTGATCCAGCTGGAGCTGAAGCTCCTCCAAGCGCGTCCGCTCGGAGTTCGACGCCTCGCCGCGCGACTCCTTCTCGAAGAGCTCGTGCTCCTCGGTGGCGAGCTTGTTGATGCTCTGGATCACGTCCTGGTCGTCCATGGAGGAGCTCCTCTCCCGATCCGGCGGCGTCGAACCTCTCGCAACCCTAATGGGCGGCGACCGGTTCCTGCTCCTGGGCAGCGGCGTGCGAGGCGTCGGCCCCGTGCGCGCCGGCGGGGATGAAACGGTATGCGGCGAACGCGGCGACGTACATGACCACGCCCGCGACGATGACCGCGACGTGGAAACCGCTCATGAACGCGTCGCTGAACACGTGCGCGACGGATCCCTGCACAGTCGCGGGGAGCGAGTGCAGGACGGCCGGCTCCAGCGTCCCGTGGCTGGCGCTCTGTTCCAAAGCGGCCGTCTGCGTCTGGGTCAGCGGAAGCCCGACGATCGCCGAGTTGAAGGCGCTGCCGAGCCGTGTGGTGAGGATCGTTCCGAGGAGCGCGATGCCGAACACTCCGCCGACCTCGCGAGAGGTGTTGGTCATCGCCGAGCCGAGCCCGGCCCGCTGCGGACCAACCGCGTTCATGACCGCCGCCGTCATCGGCGCCATCGTCGCGCCCATGCCGAGGCCCATGATGAACAGGATCGGCGCGATCACGAGATAGGGCGTCGTGGGCGTCAGGAACGAGAGCAGCAGCAGCCCCGTGCCGGCGAGGACGAGGCCGAACGTCATCGGCGCGCGCGATCCGTGTCGCTGCGCGTATCGGCCCGCGTTCGGCGCCGTGACGATGATCATCAGCGTCAGCGGCAGGAAGCTCAGGCCCGCCTCGAAAGCGGAGTACAGGCGGATCAGCTGCATGTAGAGGCTCAGGAAGAAGAACGTTCCGAACATCGCGAGCGCGATGGAGAACGCCACCAGGTTGCCTGCGGAGAACGCCGGGATGCGGAACAGCGGCAGCGGCATCATCGCGTGGTCGCTGCGGTGCTCCGCCGTCAGGAGCGACCCGAGCAGGACCGCTCCGAGAACGAGGCTGCCCCAGATGCGCGGATCGCTCCAGCCGAACTGGTTCGCCTCGATCAGACCGTAGGTGACGAAGAACAGCGAGCCGGTCCCGAGCAGGAGGCCGGGAACGTCGATGCGGCGGACCTGGTCCGACGTGGACTCGCGGACCGTCGAGGTCGCGACGAGGAATCCGATGATGCCGATCGGGACGTTCAGGAAGAACACCGACTGCCATCCGAGGTTCTCGACCATCCAACCGCCGAGCGTCGGCCCGAGCGCGAGCGCGAGGCCCGAGACGCCGGCCCACAGGCCGATCGCGCGAGCCCGCTCGTTCGGCGGGAACGTGACCGTGAGGATCGAGAGGGTTCCCGGAAGGAGCAGCGCAGCTCCGACGCCCTGCGTGGCGCGGAACGCGATGAGCATGCCGCTCGAAGAAGAGAGGCCGCATGCCAACGAGGACAGGGTGAAGATCGCGAGGCCGAGGAGGAACGTGCGCTTGCGGCCGTAGCGGTCGCCGAGGATCCCGCCCGTCAGGAGCAGCGACGCGAGCGCCAGCACGTAGCCGTCGACGATCCACTGGAGCTGGCTGACGCCGGCCTCGAGGTCCTTGGAGAGCGTCGGAAGTGCGACGTTCACGACGGTGTTGTCGAGCATCACCATCGCGAGCGCGAAGCACATCGTCAGAAGGACGATGGCCTTCTCCCGGGCGTTCTCCCCCTCGAACGTCAGCAGTCCCACGTGGAGCTCCTTCCTCGGTGGTCTCTTCCCGGGGGCCAACCGCCGTCGCCGGTCGGGTATTCCGTCGGGGTATCAAGGGAGGGTACCGCAGGGCTCCGACGTGGGAGGCGGATCCCGCCGCCCGATTGAGGCTCAGCGGGCGGTCAGCACCACTCCACCCCCGCGCTCTCGGCGTCCGCGACCATGGCGCGGATGTCGTCGTAGTCGGCATCCTCCACGACATCGAATCCGGCGACGAGGCCGCGCGCCAGAGCCTCGCGCTCCTCGGGTGTCTGACCGAGATCCAGCAGGACCCCGCGAAGGTCGCGTCGAAGCAGCGGAGACAGCGCCGTGGACGCCACGACGGGCTGGATCGTCGACGGACCCAGCGTGTCGACGATCCGGAGGTCCTCGGAGAGCGACGGATCCGCCCGCATCGCGATCTCCAGCACCTGGGAGTCGATCGCGCTGCCGTCGACGAGCCGCTCGCGGACGAGCTCGATCGAGCGCTGATGGAAACCCGCCTCGACGACCAGCTTGAAGAACGCGCGCGGCTCTCCGATCCGAGCGAGGCGCGCTCGCGTGACGGAGTACCCCGAATGCGAATGTGGCTCGTTGAACGCCCAGGTCTTTCCGCGGAGCTCCTCGAAGGAGTGGATGTCCGAGCCGGCGTGCACGATCACGTCGGAGAAGTAGATCGGCCGCCCCTCGTAGCGCGCTCCGGTCAGCACGGGCGCCGCGAGGAGCTCGAACGGCTGCTCCGGGCCCGTCGCAAGCTCCACGTAAGGGAGGCCGCAGATGAACGCGACGTCGCCCTCGCCGGAGGCGAAGCGATCGCAGGGGGTTCCGTCCACGAGCTCGGTCCGGATCCCGAGGCGCTCTCCAGCGGCATCTGCGACGAACTCGTAGACGGGCCGCACACTCGGAGCGAGGTAGGTGACGAACCGGAGCGTCTCCATCGGAGCTTCGAGCCTACGACGGGCCGTGGACGAGTTCCGAGGGCGGTGACGCTCAGGCGCCGACGAGCGAGCCGACCTTTGCGGACGACGCCGTCACAGACCGAGGCCTCGAGGGGGGATCCGCGGTCAGGGAAGTCTCCGACGGGTGGATTCCGGCGCCTGCTTACAAGTAATCCGCGACCTGTCCTAGGCTGGAATAGCGGGCGGGCCGGCCGCGTTCATTGCTAGTGCAACCACCAAATAGGAGCCCATCCATGGCAGAGATCGATACGAAGATCCTTCCTCTTCTCCCGTTGACCACCGGCGTAGTGCTGCCGGGCATGGTGGTCACCCTGACCCTCGAGAGCGACGAGGCCAAGCGAGCGGTCGCCGCGGCGCGAGCTGCGGACGGCGAACTCCTCCTCGTTCCGCGCGTCGGAAGTTCCTACGCCCGGATCGGGACCGTCGCGACCGTGGAGGACGTCGGCATCCTCCCGAGCGGGATGGACGCCCTCGTGATCCGCGGAACCGGCCGCGCCCGCGTCGGGCTGGGCGTTCCGGGAACCGGCGAGGCCACCTGGGTCCAGATCGAGGACGCGCCCGATGAGGGCGCGGAGACCGCACGTGCGAGGGAGCTCGCGCGTGAGTACCGCGCGACCGTCGAAGGGATCGTGGAGGCGCGCGGCGTCTCCGGCGTCGCGGACTTCCTCCGCGGCATCAGTGACCCCGGCGCGATGGCCGACACGGCCGGATACTCCCCGGACCTCGAGCTCGAGCAGAAGGTCGAGGTCCTGGAGACGCTTGACGTCGTGAAGCGACTCGAGCTCGTCCTCGCGTGGGCGAAGGACACCCTCGCGGACGTGAGTCTCAAGGACAAGATCCGCACCGACGTCGCCGAAGGGATGCAGAAGAACCAGCGCGAGTTCCTCCTCCGTCAGCAGATGGAGGCGATCCGCAAGGAGCTCGGCGAGGACGGCGAGGAAGACGTCGTCGGCGAGTACCGCACGAAGATCGCCGAGGCCGGCATGCCGGAGGACGTTCGCAAGGAGGCGGAGCGCGAGCTCGGTCGCCTTGAGCGCACGTCCGAGCAGTCGCCGGAGTACGGCTGGATCCGCACCTACCTCGACTGGATGACCGAGCTCCCGTGGGACACGCGGAGCGAGGACAACCTCGACATCACCGAGGCGCGACGGGTCCTCGACGCGGACCACGCCGGGCTCGAGGACGTGAAGGACCGCATCCTGGAGTACCTCGCCGTGCGCAAGCTCCGTCAGGAGCGCGGGCTCGGCGCGGCGACCGGGCGCGGGTCCGGCGCGATCCTCACGCTGATCGGCCCTCCGGGCGTCGGCAAGACCTCGCTCGGCGAGTCGGTGGCTCGCGCTCTCGGACGCAAGTTCGTGCGCGTGTCGCTCGGCGGCATCCACGACGAGGCGGAGATCCGCGGTCACCGGCGTACCTACGTCGGCGCGCTGCCGGGCCGCATCGTTCGCGCGATGAAAGAGGCCGGAACGAAGAACCCGGTCTTCATGCTCGACGAGATCGACAAGGTCGGTGCCGACTG
>JBJMLN010000010.1:0-2120 GCA_045805285.1 Actinomycetota bacterium
CAGCAGCTCGCCGACGTAGTCAAGGACGGCAGCTGACTCGGGAAGCGGCTCCTTCCGAACGTGCCCCCTGATCACCTCGGCGAGTGCAGCCGGATCGGTCGGAAGCGCGCTCGTATCCGCGTAGTGGAGCTCGCCGGGGTCGAACCGGTGCAGCTTCGTACCCGGTCGACCGAGGTCCGGGCTCCCGGCCGCCTCCCACGCCGCGCGGTCCGCCTCCGAGGCGAACGCATCGGGCTCCGACGTCGTTCGGATCAGCCCCGATCCGTCGGGTGCGACCCAGCGCTCGTTCGTCTCGGTCACGATCACCGAGTAGCTCCCCTGGTCGCCGACGTAGGTGATGAGGCTTCGCTCCGAGGTCTTCGTGTACTCCACGTCCCCCGTCGTGTCGGCTGGTTCGGAGGCAGCGACCATCGCGACGTGGAGAAGGACGGCAGGCGTCGTCTCGTTCGCGATCTCGGGGTGCTCCGTCGGTCGAACGACGGCCACGACCGCGATCCCGACCGCGAGGACCGCCGCCGCGGCCAAGGCCGCTATCCGTCGAGGACGTCTCGAGATGGGTGGCGAGGAGAGGATCCCCTCGAGCAGGTCACGCGCCGCCCGCGAGTCTGCCTCGCCGGCGACGCGCTCGATGGGAACGGGGTTCAGCTCCGCGAGCCGTCCGATGAGGTCTCGATCCTCGCTCACTCGTCTCCTCCGTCATCAGGCTTCGTCCTCGGTTGGTCCACGTTCTCGATCGCCGTCTCGAGACGCCGTCTCGCTCGATAGAGCCGTGCCGTGAATGCATCGGTCGAGATGCCGAGCGATGACGCGGCGCGGGCGGGCTCAAGGCCCTCCCAGGAAGAGAGGAGGAGGAGCTCGCGGTCCTCCTCACGAAGCGCCGCGAGCGCTCGGGCGAGAACGTCCCGCTCGCTCACGAGCTCCGCCGGGTCCTCCGGTGGCGGCTTCAGCGACGACTCGACGAAGAGACGGCCGAGGAGCGCTTGTCGACGCCTGATCCCCCGGTAGCGATTCGCGAGGATCCGTCGGGCAACGCCGTAGAGCCACGGAAGCGCGTCCTCAGGAACATCCTGGAATCTCCGCCACGCGGTCGTGAACGTCTCGCTTACCACTTCGTCTGCCACATCTGGGGTCGGTGAACGCCTCCGCGCGTAAGCGAGCACGGGTTCGTAGCAGGTCTCGAACACCAAGATGAACCGCTCGCGGCGACCGTGGGCGTCGGTAGGGATGCCCGGTTTCCTCTCGTCTTATGTCCGGGGACGCCTCATTCTCACCGACCGTCTCCCTCTTCTTCGCGATTTCTCTTTGCCAACGATCTGGCGCGGGGCGGCCAGGCGCTCGCGTCGAGCACGTCGCCGACGAAGGCGCGGGCGACGAGGCCGGCCCGGTTCCCACAGCCGAACTTCGCGTACATGTTTCCGAGGTGGTAGCTCACCGCCTGCGGGCTCACCCAAAGCGCTTCCGCGATCCGCTCGGTCGAAAGACCCGACGCGAGGAGCTCGAGCACCTGCAGTTCCCGCTCGGTGAGGTTCGGAACGAACCCGTGCGAGGACGCGCGCGGACCCGTCGGCAGACGAGGCTCTCGCTGTAGCGAGACCCGCGTTCCGACGACGCCGAGCGGAGATCCATCGCCATCACGAGACAAGCCGCCCCTCGCCAGGTTTATGTCCGGACCACCGGTTCCCTGATACGAGGACGCCGAGATGAATTAGAGGAATTTCTAGGGACCGGAGGAGGCCGAGCGGAGTCGTCTTGACCCAACCGAGAAATGGGGGTGGGTCATGGCAACTCGTTCACGAGCCCGAGGACTTCGGGCGGTAATTCTCGCTCTTGCGATCGGCTCGGTGCTCGTCTCGAGCATGGCGCCGGCCGGAGCGGCTTCGACCGGGAGCAGAGCTCACGGGTCCTGGGTGCTCCGTCGTCACGGCGTGGTCATCCGCTTCAGGCCGAAGGCCTCCTGGAGCGACTGTGACGACGGGAATCTCTGCCTGTACTCCCACCAGCAGTTCTCAGGCGACCTTCTGCAGCTCTCGAGCTGCTGTGGCTGGATCAACCTCGGCGGCTTCAACTTCGCCAACACGACCTCGTCGTGGCGGAACCGCAGGAACAACGACTCGCTTCTC
>JBJMLN010000011.1:0-5026 GCA_045805285.1 Actinomycetota bacterium
GAGCGGGCGGCGCGGAGGCCGATCGCGCCGACGACGAGGAGCACCGCGAGCAGGAGCGGCCACGCGCCGATCGTGTCCTTCGCGAGCGGCCACGCCTGTCGCCAGAAGCCGTACAGCCCGGCGACATTCGCGGCGAGGCCGAACGCCGAGTCCGGGAGGGTGCGGAACGCCGCGAGATCTGCGGACGTGACGCGCGCGAGCTCCGCTCCATGCGCTGCGATCGGAATGATCCAGTACAGGGATGCGCCGACCGCAACGGCGATCGTGACGCCGGTTCGCGCGAGCGCGCGGCGCCCTCCGTTCCGAAGCGACGCGGCCGCGACGATCCCGACGAGCACGCCGCCGAGGAACACGAAATGCGGCGCGAGCGCGGCGAGGACCGCGAAGAGCAACCCGGCCGCGACCGGTGCGATCCAGCCGTCGGCTTCGGAGAGCAACACGGAGAGGAAGAGCGGCAGCAGCGCGTAGCCGAGAACGAGGTAGATCTGGCCGGCGAGCATGCGGTCGAGGACGAACGGGTTCACGGCGTAGAGGAGCGTCGCCGAGATCGTGGCGATCGCGCTCCGTCCGAGGAGCCGATGGAAGCCCCACACGGCGAGCGGCGCGAGCAGAAGGAAGGGCAGGAGCTTCAACGGCTCCCAGGGGACGGCTCGGAACAGCGCCAGCAGCAGGGCGTTCACCGGCACCCGGCTCGTGAGGCCGGGCGGAAATCCCCACGCGTAGCTCCCGAGCCTCGACCCGGGCGCGTAGGGATAGTCGGAGTAGTCCAGCAGGATCAGCGTTCCGCCGCGGACGAGCGGCGCGAACAACGCGACCGTCAGGACCGCGGTGAAGCCGGAGACGATCCACGCGTCCCGTCGCGAGCGCGATGCCGTTCCCGCGACGGGCGGCTCGAACCGCGGCTTCGTTCCCGGCGGGGCGCGCCGAAGCTCGGGCGACTCCACCGCCGCGCGTGTGGGAGCGAGCGAGCTAGACACGCGGCTCCGACTTGCGCCGTCGACGCAGGTACAGGAGCGCCATCGCCAGCAGCATCAACGTCCACGCCACGAGCGAGACGGCCGTTCCGATCCTTCCGTAGCGCGCGAGGCCGAGGGAGATCGACTCCGGCCGCGTTCGACCCGACAGCGGATACGCATTGCCGAAGCCGAGGCCGATGCTCGGGGAGACGTCTCCGCCGCCGGAGTGGAGCGTCCACGTCGGGTTGTAGGACTGCGTGAACGTCAGGAGCCCGGGCCCGGCATCCTGGGCCAGCATCGCGCCGTCGCCGATCAGCTGGTCAGCGGGCTTCAGCGCGTGGACTCCGGGTGTCGCGTTCGCGAACGGATCACCCGCGTGGCCCACCTGCGAGAACGTTGGGCCGGTTTCGGTCCGGCTGCCGCGGGACGCCGTCGTCAGGAACGGTCCGGCGAGACTCATCGCGCCGGTCCAGCCGCGCTTGGAGTTCGTGGAGACGGTGAGCTCCGTGACCTTCGACCAGTCGGGTACGCGCGTGACCGAGGACGGATGCAACGGCGAGAACAGCAGGAGTCTCTGCGCCGTCGTCGTGTCCCGGAACCGGAACGACATCCGCTGATATCCGCCTCGTCCGAACAGAACGTTGAGGTAGAAGGACTGACCGCTTCCGGTGCCGGTGAAGTCCATCCCGAGGGTTCGCGACGGCTCGATGGGACGCGCGAGGTGCGCGCGGAAGAGCGTGTAGTAGCGTCGTCCGTCGCCGAGGTCGGACACCGCTGCGTTCGCACCGTCGATCGAAACCTGTGCGTGGAGACCGTACGTGGCGCGCCAGCTGTCGATCAGCGGGCGGGCGGGATCGAGTCGCTCGTCGCTCCCGCTGCCCGGGACGTCCTCCCGGATCGTTCGCACGCTCGAGGACGGTCGCCATTCCGCCGCGCCGCGGCTCATCAGCGCCGTCTGCACGAGCTGGAGCGTCGCGCCTCCGGCGACCGCGGCATTGGCCACGCTCATCGTGTGCGTGCCGGCGGCCAGCTGTACCGGCGCGGAGGGCGTCCAGCGCACGCCATGTGCGAGCGGAGACGCAAGGGAAGTCGCCGCGATCGCGTTCCCGTCGACGGAGATGGCAGGGGTGGCCTGGTCGGGCCCGACCGGCCCGCGCAGCCACACGGAGTACGTTCCGGCGGCCGGAACCGAGACGGTCTGCGTCACGTGTCCGCCGGGCGGGACGTCCACCATCGGTGTCGCCTCGGCGGCATCGTCGAGCGAGGGAGAGACGTCCTCGCGCGTCCACGCGGGCGCCGCGATCGCGGTGGTGTCGGTGAGCGCCGTCGCGCCGAGGAGTGCTCGGAGCGACGCGAGGCCATTCGGCGCCGCGATCACGCATCCGGACGAGGCGACCGCCGAGCGGAGCGCGCCGATGCCCTGGGTTGCGCGGAGCTGGTCGGCGAACTCGATCCCCACGCGCCCGAAGTCGAAGCTCGGATCCTCCGCGAGATCGCCCAGGACGCCGAGGCCGCCCGCGACCACGCACCACTGCGGCGTCACGTAGGCCTGCGGCAGGTACGACGCGTTGCGGTAGACCTCCACCCCTTGGGACTGCTCCGAGAGGCTCAGTCCCGTCTGTTCACGGAAGAAATGGTTCTGGCCTTGGATCACTTCGAGAGCTCCATGCGGGTCGAGCGCGACGTAGCGGATGCCCATCGCCCCGAGCAGCTTCGAGACGGACCGGTTCGCGCCCTGTTTCGTGAGCTCGTACAGGTAGCTCACCAGCCGGGACGCGCGCGGATCCCATCCGCCGCGGCCGAGCGTCGCGTGGACGTGCCAGATCGTGCTCGTGAAGCCGAGGTCGGCCGCGAGGCTCACGTCGTCTCCATACGGCGAGCCGGTCGACATCCACGCCTGATAGAAGGGCGTGGTCAGGATCCGCCAGTCGCCGGGCTGCTCGGCGAGGGAGGAGTAGGCGTTCACGTAGCCGGCGGGCGGGCTCCACGTGGGCAGACCGTTCGCGAACGCGTAGGACGACACGACGAGACCCGCGACCGAGAGCGCCCCGACGCGCCGCAGCACCGATGGGCCGCGCAGCCGCTCGAGCCACGATCGTTCCTGACCGCGTTCACGCTGGATGCGCGCTTGCACCGAGGCTCCCGCGAGCAACGCGATCCCGAAGACCGAGACGATCAGCCAGCGGTTCGGCACGCGGATCAGTCGGAAATAGCCGACGTGGTCGTAGAGGAAGAGGTACGCCGCGCGGAACGGGCCGGTTGGGCCCGCCGCGAGGAGCCACGCGAACACCGTGGGGACGAGGAACGCGATCGCGAGGCGCCGGTGGCGGCTCCAAAGCGTCGACGCGGCGGTCACGACCACGAAGAACGCGCTCGCGATGAACCAGATCGAGGCGAACCCGCCGGCGGCGAAGTTCACGTTCGTGTCGAGCCAGTCCTCCCGCGGCATCCCGGCGACGCCCTGGATGAACGGCAGACTGTATTTCTGGTGGATGGAGAGTTGCTCGATGTAGTAGCTCTCTCCGCCGCCGACGAACGGAGCGGCACCGCCGCGCATCAGCGGCACCAGCTCCACGGCGCTCGCTGCGATGAACGCGAGGAGCGAGACCCCGCCCACCATCGCGAGCCGCGCTGCGAACGCGCGATGCGTTCCGCCCGCCTTGACCCACGTCACCCATTCGAACGCCGTGATCGCGGCGAGCGGGACGCCCCAGTACACGCCCTGCGCGGTCGTCAACAGATACAGCGCGGAGATCGACAGCCCGAAGCCGATCATCGCGGCGATGCTCCTGTTCCGAAGTGCGAGGTGGAGCGCCCAGACCGCCAACGGCCCGACCGCGAAGGAGATCTCCACGTTGAGGTGTCCCGCGAGCCAGTGCGAGATGACGAGGGGCGAGAACGCGTACAGGCCGGCAGCGACGGCCGAGGAGAGCCTCGACCGCAGCAGCGAGTACGACGCCGCGTACATCGCGGCGGGCGTGAGGAGGGCGACGGCGAAGCAGGCTCCCTTGTAGAGCGTCAGCGGGTTGCGAACGATGCCGCCCCACATCGCGAGGAACCAATAGATCGAGTACTGCTGCACCTGCCCGAGCGGCGACGGTAGCCACGCGTTGAACATCCCGAGGTGATGCGAAGCGAAGTACGGGAGCGAGGAGTAGAGGAACGCAGAGTCCTCTCCGGCGGGCAGCGCCCCGGAGAAGACCCACCGCCGCATGACGATCGCGGTCAGCGTCCACAGCACGAGGAGCGGCGCGATGTGAGGATGGTCGTGGGCGAGCCACCGGGCGGGCGTCGCCACCCGCTCGCGAACGCTCGGCGCCGGCGAGACCCAGACGTGTTCGCCGATCACGCCTTCGGAGCCCTCTCCGCGGCGTCTTCGTAGAGGCGGACGGTGTCGTCGAGGATCTCCGGAAGGAGGTAGTGGCGCGTGACCTCCTCGGAGCCGCGGCGGCTGAGCTTCGCCGCGAGCGCGTGGTCGTCCAAGAGCGTCGCGATCCGCTCGGCCGCTCCGTCCGCGTCGCCGAACGCGACGACCGGGTTGTCGAGCGACTCCACGACGCGGCGGAGGCCCACGCCGTCGCTGACGGCGACCGGGGTCTCTCGCTGCCACGCCTCGATCACCACGCGGGAGAACGCCTCGTAGCGCGACGGAACGAACACGACGTCGGCGGCGGCGTACGCCGTCGCGAGGTCCTCCTCCGAGAGGCGGCCGGTCGCGACGACGCCGTCGGGCGGCATGCCCTCGAACGCGGTTCCGATCGTCACCAGCCGCGCGGACGGCATCAGCAGCTGCAGCCGGCGGAACGCCTCCAATGCGAAGTCCATCCCCTTGCGCCATTCGTTCCGCGCCGCGACCGTGAGTACGACCGGCTCGCCGTGCAGTCCGTGACGTCGCCGGAACGCCTCGACTCGGCTCGGGCTCACGGCATCGGCAGCCTCGACGCCGGGCGGGATCACGCGCACGAGTCGCCCGCCGAGCCGCGAGAACCACGCCGCCTCCTCCTCCGTGGCGGCCGCGATCGCATCGGAGAGCGCCGCCGCCCGCGGCGCCTCGTATCGATCGAACGCGC
>JBJMLN010000012.1:0-2805 GCA_045805285.1 Actinomycetota bacterium
GGGATCGATAAGCGGTCGGTCACGGGCCCCGTCGGCGTACGCGCCCCTGGCTCCAAGAGCGACGGTCGTGGAAGCGGATCTCCCGGTCGGCGACCACATCGGCGACCGGGAGAACCACGGCGGAGACGATCAAGCCGTGTATGCCTACGCGAGCGAGGACCTCACCCACTGGGCGCACCTGCTTCGGCGGGAGCTCCCATCCGGGTCGTTCGGCGAGAATCTGACGACCGAGGGTCTCGACGTCAACGCCGCGCTCATCGGCGAACGGTGGATCATCGGCGGAGAGGTGGAGCTCGAGGTGAGGGACCCTCGCATCCCGTGCTCGACGTTTCGAGGATGGATCGATGAGCCCGGCTGGCTCAAGACGTTTACGGCGGCCGAACGCCCCGGGGCGTACCTACGCGTGATCGCTCCGGGGGCCATCACCGCTGGCGACGCGATCGAGGTCTCGCACCGACCGGATCACCAGATCACCGTCGCCGCCGTGTTTCGGGCATTCGGCGGTCGGACCGAACCCGAAGCGTGAGCCCTGGCCGTGCCTCTGCGAGGTGATGGTTCAGCGCAAGATCGACGATTGGAGTGCGAATGATGCGCGAAAAGGACCTGATCGAGATGCTCCGCGAACGACAGCGAGACGGAAGGACCACATTCATCACGTTCGGCGAGTTAGTGGCGATGGTGCCTCAGGACCAGGTTGATGCTTGGCGAGTTGTGCTCGCGAAGGCAAGGTCGGCCGACGCGGCACGCGACGCCGCCGAGGACACGGACTGAATGTCGTGACGATGCCCTGACTCGACGGAGTCGCCCGTTCCCTCCTCGAACGTCACTACATACAAGCCCGACGCCTCGATGCGCGCTGGCCTCCAGGTCAGTGGAGACTAGTCGGCGTATTCCTGCGCGTGGTCCTGGCGGTCCTTCTCGACGGTGCGATTCACGATATCGAGCGTCTCGGCCACGGTCTTGCCGTTCTCGTCAGCCGCGGCCTTGATGTCTTCGTACCGGATGTTGTTCTCCCCCATCTCGAGATGGGCGTCCATGCATCCACACGTCAAGCACATGCGAGCCTCCTCTCCGTTATCTCAGCCGCGCCTACCCGTCCGCGGCGTCGTGCAAACGCGGGCGATAATCTCGGCAACACAACGCCGGACGAGTGGATAGGAGGAGCCATTGAGTTTCATCGTCGTGCGGGCCTCGGGAAGGCCCTTCGAGCGCGGGCGCGCGATCGGCCGTGGACTCGCGGAGGCGATCGAAACCTCGCTCGGGTTCGTGACCCGCTACCTCGAGGCACACGGCATCCCTGATCGTTCGCTCGACGCGGTCCTCGCTCCGTACGTTGCGGCGTCCGAAGCGGCCCTGCCGGCCGTGGTCGAACAGATCAGGGGGATGGCCGACGGAGCGGAGCAGCCGTTCTCCAGACTCATGGCGGCGAACGCCTTCGAGGAGCTGTACGGCCAGATGGAACTCGACGCGGGATCGCTCCAGACGCTCGAGCGATGCACCGACCTCGTGGTCGACGGTCCCGAAGGCCCGCTGCTCGGCCATACGGAGCAGTGGTACCCGGGAGATGAAGGCGCTGTGGGGATCGTGGTCGACACGCCGGACGACGGCCCGGTCGTGCTCGCGCCCGTGGTAGCCGGAACGCTCCCGCTCGTCGGGATCAACGAACACGGGGTCGCCGTCGGAGCGATGTCGCTGTCGGCACGCGACGAGCGGGTAGGCATCCCGAGAGCGCTCGTCGCCCGAGACGTGCTCGATGCAACCGATGCGGACGATGCGACCGCACGGGCGACGCGACCCAGACGCGCCGGCGGCTACTCCTATCTCATGGCGTTTCCCGATGGAGAGGCGCGCGCCGTGGAAACCACCGCGACCCGGGACGCCGTCGTCGCCTCCCGCACGCACACGAACCACGCACTCGACTCCGCGGTGTCCGATGTGACCTTCCCGGCCTTGCCGGGAAGCGTCCGCCGCTTATCGCGAACGACATCGCTCGCGGCCACCATCGAACCGACCGTCGAGAACGTCGTCGCGATCCTCGCCGATCACGACGGGGAGCCGGAGAGCATCTGCGCGCATCCTGACCCCGCGGAGGGGGACGAGGGCTCGACGATCCTGTTCGCGATGGTCGCGGAGCCCGCCCGACGCTCGCTGACGATCGCCGCCGGGCACGCCTGCACCGGGAGCTTCGAGACGTTCCGCATCGACGATCTGCGCTGATGTCCCGCCGCCTGTCGGCAACGCTGCTGGTTCCCGGAGGGATCGAGCACCTGACCGGCGGCAACATCTACGACGGCGTCATGGTCGAGGCTCTCCGGAACCGCGGGTGGCAGGTCGACGTGGCCGAGGAGCCGCGACCCGGCGCCGACGTCGTCGTCCAGGACAGCCTTGCGATCGCCTCCGGCCCGCCCGACGGGGAGGCGCCGCTCGTCGCTCTGCTCCATCAGATGCCGAGCGAGGCGAGTGCTCGGGCGGAGTTGCGTTCCACGGAGGATACGGTCCTGCAACGCTCCTCGCTCGTCATCGCGGTCAGCGAGCACATCGCACGGGCGGCTTCGGAAAGGACCGATGCCCCCGTCGTTGTCGTGACGCCGGGATGGGACCGGGCGTCGGCTCCTCAGCGGAACGAAGAGCCGGTCGTCCTGTGCGTCGCGAACGCCACTCCGGTGAAGGGGATCCCCCATGCGATCGCCGCGTTCCGCGACGCGGGCCTCGACGACGCTCGGTTCACGCTCGTCGGAGACGTACAGCGCGATCCGGCGGAGTCGGAGCGGATCCGCGCAGCGTCGTCGGCGCTCCGCCCGGCAC
>JBJMLN010000013.1:0-34532 GCA_045805285.1 Actinomycetota bacterium
AACGACCGCGCCACCGAGGGCGGCGAAGATAAGCGGTCGGCGAGATGCGTTCACGTTCGTCGGCGGAACTGGAGGACCGTGGCGCCTGTGGTCGTCCGTTGCTGGTGCTCGAGCTTGTAGCCCTGCTTCTCCCACGAGCCGATCGCGGTTCGAACCGCGAACCCGCCGCGCACCTTCACGACCTTGACGCCGGAGGCCTTGGCCTCGCGACGCGCAATCACGATCCAGAGCACGACGATGACGATCCCTATCCAGGCGATTACCTGCTCGAAGACGTGCGTTTCGATCCCCTCCCTCCGACGCGGAGTCTGCGCCTCGTCACTCGCTGAAGTCCAGTCGTGCGACGTCGGGCCGGAGGTCCTCGACGAGCACCTGGGTATAGACCTGCGTTGTCGCGAGCGAGGCGTGGCCGAGGAAGACCTGAACCCTCCGGATGTCGGCGCCTTCCCGGAGGAGCTCGCTCGCCGCCGTATGTCGGAGGCGGTGCGGCGAGACCGTCACCCGCGCGAGCCGAGCCGCATCGCTCACGTCCCGCCACAGCGTCACGGTCGACAGGGGCCGGCCGTGGCGCTGTCCCGGGAACACGTACGTGCCGCCCTGACCGTCGCGGAGCCGCCACCCGCCGAGTATCTCGGTGAGGTGCTCCGACATGGGGACGATCCGCTCCTTCGCGCCCTTGCCCAACACGCGGATCCCTTGGTCCTCGAGGTCGATGTCTGACCACTGGAGCCCGGAGACCTCGGCGATCCGAAGGCCCGCGTAGAGGAAGATCGCCACGACGACGAATGCGCGCTCGCTCAGGAGCGCGGCGGCCTTCAGCAGCCGCACGGCGTCGCCGTGGTTGATCGGTCGCGGAAGGTTTCTCGGCTCACGGAGCCGTTCGATGCCGGCGCAGGGATCGATCCGCGTGATGCCCGTCTCGATCGCGAAGCGGTAGAACGCGCGGAGATCCGCGAGGTTCCGGTTACGCGTCCTCGGGTGCCGGGCCTGCGCGAGGAACGCGAGGACGTCCTCCTGGTGGGCGGAGAGGAGCGTCACCTTCCGGGCGTCGTGGAGGAAGACGCGCGCGGCGCCGAGCGTCGTCCGTCGCGTTCGGCGCGTCTGTTTCGACCATCCCCGGCGATCGAGCATCCACGCGTCGAAGTCGCGGACGAGGACTTCGGGGATCCGTTCTGGCATCGCCCC
This sequence comes from Actinomycetota bacterium, assembly GCA_045805285.1. Taxonomy (GTDB): domain Bacteria; phylum Actinomycetota; class UBA4738; order UBA4738; family JBJMLN01; genus JBJMLN01. The sequence goes on from JBJMLN010000013.1 coordinate 1,186, forward strand.
CTCTTCAGGGGGTATCGGCTGAATTGCCTGCATTTCTTCAGCGGCATCCCCCGAAGGGGGCCATCACCCCCCCAAACGGGAAGAGCCATCCGCCACCCGGGGTTCGTCGCCCAGGTCAGGTGCCGGGAAAAGCGACCATCCCGCCCCTTTCGCTCCGCGGTCCTTCATTGACGATCCGGAAGTTCTCGGTCGTTCCGTTCGCGCCCGAGGATCTCGTGGCGCAGGGAACGCTCGGGCCGCGGATGATGCGGTTCCTCTCCGCGTGCGTCCGCGGGCGCGCCAACGTGATCGTCTCCGGGGGGACCGGCTCGGGGAAGACGACGTTCCTCGGGGTGCTTTCCGGGTTCATCGACGACGCCGAGCGGCTCGTCACGATCGAGGACGCCGCGGAACTCCGCTTGGCGAAGCCACACGTCGTCTCGCTCGAAGCCCGGCCGGCCAACGTCGAGGGAAAGGGAGAGGTCACCGTCCGCGATCTCGTCCGGAACGCGCTCCGGATGCGGCCCGACCGCATCATCGTCGGCGAGGTCCGCGGCGGCGAGGCGCTCGACATGCTCCAGGCGATGAACACGGGGCACGACGGCTCCATCTCCACGGCTCACGCCAACTCCGCCCGCCATCTCCTCTGGAGGCTCGAAACGATGGCGCTGATGTCGGACGTGGAGCTCCCTGCGGACCACGTGCGGGACCAGGTCGCGGCGGCGATCGACGTCGTGGTGCACATGGCTCGCTTGCGGAGCGGACGCCGTGTCGTGTTCCAGGTCTCGACCGTGCAGTCCCGCGGCACCGACGAACCGGAGGTCTCGGAGGTGTTCGGCTTCCGGCCGAGGCGCGGCTCCGACGGGGAGTTCGCCGCGACCGGCATCGTCCCGCCGTTCCTCGGGATGCTGGAGGAACGCGGGGAGCACCTTCCGGAGTTCCTCTTCAGCGAGGGACCCGACACCGCCTCGCAGCGTCTCTCCGCCTCACGAACGGAGAGCGCGTGATCGATCCTCCGGTGGTGGTCGCGACCGTCTGCGCGAGCGCTTCGGCGCTCGCTGCGGGCCGCGTCTTCGAGGCACGCCGTCACGACGCCGTGGTCGGGCAGCTGTCGTCCTCGGCGACCGCGGACGCGCGACGAGGCTCGCTCGTGGAGCGACTCCGCACGCAGCAAGGGCTCCGCATCGGCGCCGCCATCGGCGGCCCGTTGTTCGGCTTCCTTATCGCGGGCCCGCCGGGCGCGGCGCTCGGCCTCGGCGCCGGGCTGGCGTTGCCGGTTTGGTTGCGGCGACGTCGGTCAGCGCGCGACGCGGCGGCTCTCGTGGACCAACTGCCCGATGCCGTCTCCAACATGAGCGCGGGGATGCGCGCCGGGCTGTCGCTCTCACGGTCGATCGGCTTCGCCGCCGATGAGGCGACCGTGCCGCTCCGCTCCATCCTGCGAGAGCTCGTCGACCGGGAACGGCTCGGCGTCCCGCTCGCGTCCTCGCTGGAGGGTTGGACGCAGCCGGACAACCCGAGGGATCTTCGGCTGGTCGGCGGCATCCTCCAGCTTCATCGGCGGACCGGTGGCGATCTGCCGCGCGTGCTCGATCAACTCGCCGGAACGCTTCGGGATCGAGCCGACGCAGCGCGCGAGCTTCGCGGATACACGGCACAGGCGCGCCTTTCCGGAGGGATCCTCGGCGGTCTGCCGATCGGCTTCTTCCTGTTCCTGTCGCTGACGTCGCGGAACGACATCGCAGCCGCGTACCGGACGCCGATCGGCGCAGGCGCGATCGTCGTCGGACTCGTGCTGGAGGCCGCGGCATTCCTCTGGATCCGCTCGTTGCTGAGGGTCGATCTGTGACGGCGATCGTTCTCGCCTCGTTCGCGGCCGCCGGCGCGGGAACATGCGTCGCCGCGGCCGTCGTGACGCGCTTCGACGCGGCCGTCGCGGCGCGCCTCGTTCCCTCGGCCGTTTCCAGGCCGGGCGGCGGCACGCAAGCGGAGACGGTTGCCGTCCGGGTCGGGCGGCTCCAACTTGTGCGCGGCGAACGAAAACGAGCGGCCCTGAAACCGCGAGTCGCCGCGGCCGGCTGGCGGATCTCCCCCGTCGACCTCCTCGGCCGCGAGCGGATCGCGGCGAGCGTCGCTCTGGTGCTCTTCCTTGTGCTGCCGGCGCCGCTGCCTATGCTCGGGCCGGTTGCCGTTCTCATCGCGTTCCGCTTGCCGGACGTCCTCCTCTCGCGGGCTGAGCGGAGGCGGCGCGCACGCGTCGACGCGGAGCTTCCGCAGCTCCTGGACCTCCTGGCCGGCGCCTCGAGCGCCGGGCTTGCCGCGCCCGTTGCGTTCCGACGCGCGCTCGCTGCCGTCACCGGTCCGCTCGTCGAAGAGCTCGGGACGGTTGTGCGTGCCGTCGACCTCGGGGCCCGTTGGCGCGAGGAGCTGCGCCGCGCCGCGGACCGCATCGCACTCCCGGACCTGCGTCGAGCCGTCTCGGCGCTCACGCGCACGGAGACGCTCGGTTCGTCGCTCTCCGAGGCGATGGCCGACCTCGCCCGCGACGTGCGTGCCTCGCGCCGAGCGAAGGCGAGCGAACGAGCGCGAACGGCACCCGTGAAGATGCTGTTCCCGCTCGTGTTCCTGGTTCTTCCGGCTTTCCTCCTCCTCACGGTGGTGCCCGTGCTGTTGAGCACCGTTCGATCGATCCACTGAGAGGAGGTGAAGCGCATGTTCGCTTCCGTATACGCGCTCGTCGGCGTGATCCTGCGGGCCGTCGTTGCTCCCGACCTCGGTTCGGCGTTCCGGCGTGAGGAGGGACAGACCACCGCGGAGTACGCGCTCGTGATCCTGGCCGCCGCAGCGATCGCGGTCGTGCTGATCGCGTGGGCTCGGTCGTCCGGGAAGCTTCCGGACTTCTTCAACAACATCATCGACCAGGTGGCCGGTAGTGCGAACTAGCGTCGAACCGATCTCCGATACGCGTGGTTCCGCGGCGGTGGAGTTCGCGCTCGTCCTTCCGATCCTGTTCGTGGTGCTGCTCGGCCTCGTTCAGGTCGGTGTGCTCGCGAAGGACGAGCTGCTCGTGCAGCAAGCGGCGCGGATCGGAGCTCGCCAGGCCGCGATCAGCCCGGACGGGAACTCCGTCCGGGCTGCCGCGGTCGGCGCCTCCGGAGGACTCGACGAGAGTCGTCTCGCCGTCGAGGTGTCCGGCGGCAGCGCGCAAGGGGAGCCCGTATCGGTGGGAGTGACCTACGACGCGCCGATCGCGGTGCCGTTCGTGGAGTGGCTCTTCCCGCCGAGCGTTTCCCTCGATGCCGGCGCGACGGACCGCCGGGAGTATCCGTGAACCGAGAGCGCGGCTCCGTCTCGATCGTTGCGGCGGTCGCGATCGCCGTTCTCGCATCGCTCACGATGGGCTGCGCGGACCTCGCTCGCGCCCTCGTCGCCGTCGGCCGGGCCGATACAGCGGCCGACGCGGCCGCGCTGGCGGCCGCACAGGAGCTCGCACTCCCGACCGGCGCCTTGCCGGCATCCGTCGCCGCCGACTATGCGGAACGGAACGGCGCGACTCTCGTGAGTGTTCCTGCGATCCGGGCGCTTCCGAGGCCGTCGTCGCCGTGGAGGTCCGGGTGGGTCCGATGCTGATCGTTCCGGGGGACCGGACGGTGACCGCCCAGGCACGCGCCGTGGTCGGATCTCCGCAGGCCGGAGCCTAGGCCCAAGGTGGGGCTCCCCGGACGACGGACCCCCCGGCTACAATGGCCGCCTCATGGCTCGGGGACGCTCAGGAATCGGGTCTCGCTCTCTCGGAGTGGTCGACTACACCCTCGCCAAGCGGGCGCTGCTCCGCGACGTCCGCACCGGCCTCCTGTCACGCATGGAGATCTGCGACGCCCACCCAGAGCTGATGCGCGCCGCTCGACACGTCGGGCAGGAGACCGAGCGCGAGTGCCCAGTCTGCAAGAACGAGAATCTCCGCCTCCTCGCCTACGTCTACGCCGACGGCCTCAAAGCCAACAATGGGCGGGTGTGGGCGCTCCCGACGGCGCTCCAGATGGCCGCCGCCTACCAGGGCGCCTGCTGCTACGTCGTGGAGGTCTGCACGGGTTGCTCCTGGAACCACCTCTCCGAGGCCTACTCGGCGCGCAGCGTCGGTTAGTTCTCGCGCAACCGCACGCACGAACGCGAGAACACTCCACATGAACGCCATCTCCGAGGCGCCTGAGCGCGAACGGCCCTCTCGGTAGAATCGAGCCCACGTGGCCATCGACACCGACCTCCCACGCGAGGAGTCGCCGAGGCGCCGTCCCAAGCACAAAGCCGGATGGGCGTCTCGTCGCGCGCTCAAGAAAGAGAGCCGCCGCTACAAGAAGCGCGGTTGGTTCCGGCGTTGGTGGTGGGCCTTCGTCCTCGCGATCCCGCTCGTCGGCGCGCTCGGGGCCGCAGGGACGCTCCTGTACTTCTACGAGCACCTGGAGATTCCCAAGGCCGCGGCCCCGTTGCAGACCACCTACGTCTACGACTCGCGCGGCAAGCTGCTCACGACGTTCCACGCCGCGGTGAATCGGACGATCATCCCGCTCACCGACATGCCGGTCTCGCTGCAACACGCGGTGATCGCGACCGAGGACAAGGGCTTCTATCACCACCCGGGGATCGACCCGGTCGGCATCGTCCGGGCGGCCTGGGCGGACCTGACCAACGGCCAGATCACCCAGGGCGGTTCTACGATCACGCAGCAGTACGTCAAGAACGTCTACACGGGCGACGAGCGCACCATCGGTCGCAAGGTCAAGGAGGCGCTCCTCGCGATCAAGCTCGAGCAGCGCTACACGAAGCAACAGATCCTCGAGAAGTACCTGAACACGATCTACTTCGGCAGCGGCGCCTACGGCGTGCAGGCCGCGGCGAAGACCTTCTGGGACGAGGACGCGAAGAACCTCACCGTCCTGCAGTCCGCAACGCTCGCGGGAGCGATCGCGGCTCCGTCCCGGTACGACCCGCTGGAGAGCGTCCAGGGCGCCGCGAAGCAGCGGCGGAACTACGTCCTCGACCAGATGGTGGGCCAGGGGTATCTGGATAGTGCGAGGGCGGCACAGCTCAAGCAGAAGCCCGTCAAGACGAACCCCTACGTCGCGCGCGTGCAGCCGAAGCTCTCCTTCTTCAACGAGTACGTGAAGCGTTCGCTCATCGACAAGCTGGCGAAGACGACGACGCACGGCGACCGCGAGGCCGCAGCGCGACTCGTCTACGGCGGCGGTCTCCACGTCACGACGACGCTGATCCCGAGGTTCCAGGACGCCGCAGACAACGCGATCGAGAGCAATCTCGGCGCGAAGGGGGATCCCGACGCGGCGCTCGTCGCGATCGACCCTCGCACCGGCGCGGTGGAGGCCATGGCGGGCGGTCACAGCTATGCGCACTCGCAGGTGAACGTCGCGACCGGTTACGGCAGTCCCGGCCGCCAGACCGGATCGGCCTTCAAGATGTTCACGCTCGCCGCCGCGATGCAACAGCACTTCTCCCTCAACGGCTATTGGAACGGCCCTTCTTCGATCGTCATCAGCGACCCGAGGTGCGCGGGCGCGGCAGGGCCGTGGAATCCGTCGAACGCCGGCGACGGCGAGGCCGGAACCTTCACGCTCGCCGACGCGACGGCCTACTCCGTCAACACCGTCTTCGCGCAGCTCGTCACGCACCTCAAGAACGGCCCGGAGGACGTCGTCGACATGGCGCACCGGCTCGGCATCCGCTCACCGCTCCAACCGGACTGCTCGATCACGCTCGGGACGCAGGACGTCACGCCGCTGGAGATGACCGACTCCTATGCGACGATCGCGGACCAGGGAAAGCACCACGCGCCGACGCCGCTGCAGTCGGTCAAGTCGCGGAAAGGCCAGGAGCTGATCGATTTCCCCGGCGACGGGGAGCAGGTCATCAGCAAGAACAACGCCAACCTCGTTACGCAGGCTCTCGAAGGCGTCCTCACGAAGGGAACGGCGGCCGGAAAGGGCCTCCCCGGGCGTCCGGCCGCCGGAAAGACCGGGACAGCTCAGGACTACCGGAACGCCTGGTTCTGCGGCTACACGCCGCAGCTCGCCTCCTGCGTCTGGGTCGGCTACCTCGCCAACAACCAGCCGCTCGTGAACGTCGAGGGCGTGCCGGAGGTCTTCGGCGGAACGATCCCCGCGCAGATCTGGCACGACTTCATGGCGCAGGCGACGCAGAACATGAAGGTGGAAAACTTCACCAGCCCGTCGCAGGTCGGATACACGAAGGGCGGATCCGCTCCGTCTCCGGCGCCGCAACCCACGCCGCAACCGACCTCCACCTCAACGCCGAAGCACTCCCCGGCGCCGTCCCCGACCTCGCCGGAAAAGCCGTCTCCGAGCTCGACGAAGCACACGCCGTCGCCGAAGCCCACGCACACGAAGAGCGGGTAGCGCCACGCCGGGCGCGGCGGGTCAGTTCGCGGCGAGCTCGCGCGGGGCCGGAACGGGCTCCAGGGGGAGGGTCGCGCGCACCGTCGTTCCTTTCCCGGGCGTCGAGTGCACCATGAACGTTCCGTTCGCGAGCTCCACTCGTTCCCGCATCGATGCGAGGCCGACGCGCCCCATCTCCAGGAACTCGCGCGTTCTCGAGGCGTCGAATCCGGCTCCGTCATCCACGATCTCCACCCTGAGCTGCCCCGCGACGGCCTCCACCGTGACCTCGACGTGCGACGCCTCGGAGTGCTTGCCGGCGTTGGAGAGCGCCTCCTGCACGACGCGGAACGCGAGCGTCTCCAGGTCCGGTGGAACCTCCACGAGCGACCGCGGAGAGAACGACGTCTCTATCCCGTTGGAGGTGCCGAACCGCGTCAGCGTCTCGCGGAGCGCCGGAACGAGACCGCGTTCCTCCAGCAGCGGCGGCCGCAGGCCCGTCATCAGCCGGCGGAGGTTGTCGGCCTCCTCGGAGAGCTCCAGCCGCACCTTGCTCAGGATGTCGATGCCCTCGTCGAGGTCTCCGGCCCGCAGCATCAGCAAGACGGCCTCGAGCGACAGGGACGCGGCGGAGACGCCCTGCACCGGCCCGTCGTGGAGGTCGCGCGCGATGCGGTTGCGCTCCGCTTCGATCGCGGCGTTCGTCCGGCGGAGCAGACGCGTGCGGTCCTCGTCTCGGTCCTGGAGGAACTTGAACAGCGAGCGGATCGTCTGGTCGGCCACACGCGCGGCCGTGACGTCGCGGACCAGCAACAGCCGGCGCGGCGGCGTGCCGCGGATCTCCGAGATGCGGGCCTCCACGTAGAAGGCGTGTCCCTCGCGGCGAAGGACCGCCTGTCCGGTCGCCGGGAGCGTCTCGAACGACGGGTCCGCGCCCTCCACCATCTCGGCGAGCTCGTTCCACGTCTTGCCCTCGATCGAGCGGTACGGCAGTCCCACCATCCGGCAGAACGCGTCGTTGCCGCGGACGATCACGTCTCCCTCGAGCTCGACGACGCCGTCCACCGCCGCCTGGAACAGCAGGCGCAGCCGCTCCTCCGACGCGCGGAGCGTGTCGTTCGCTCGCGTCAGGCTTCCGAGCACCCGGTCCGTCTCCCCGAGCGCGTCGTCCTTCGCCTCGAGCGCCCGACGCGCCTCCTCCGTCGCGGAGGAGAGGCGCACCTGGTTCACCAGGATCCGGAGAGCGATCCCGGTCGCGAGGACCGCGATCAGGATCAGGGCGCCGCCGGAGCTGATCCGTCCCTCGCTCTCGAGCGCCGCGACGATCCAGATGCTGATGCAGGCGAGGGCGATCGCCAACGCTGTCAGGAGCGACCGGCCGCGCCGGCTCGGAACCGTGAGCGGCGCGCCGGGGTCCCTGCGCGGAAGGACCGTCATGACCGCGGCAAGTGTGAGCGCGCCGAGGCCGAACGGCAGGTCGATCGGCAGCTGTCCGCCCGTGTAGATCCCGTGCACCCATTGCTGCGCGAGCGCGATCGTCGCCGCGGAGAACGCCGCCATCACCAGGAGCTGCCAGAGGTGCGCGGTGGAGGGGACCCACGCTGTGAGCGCCGCGTATCCCGTGAAGGCGACGACCGCGATGGCGGCGAACACGAGGCTCGAGACCATCTCTTCGGGCGTGGCGCGTTCGGGCCGCAGGAACAGGTACGTCGTGATCGTGACCGAAGCGATGATGACGCCGACGTCGAGCGCGATCTCCCTGCGCTCCTCCGCGGGAAAGTGGCCCTTGAACTCGATCGCGATCGGAACGAGGAAGCACGCCGCCACCGGCACGAACAGCAGGTCGAGGAAGCTCGGAGCAAACGGGTGCGCGTGCAGCAGATCCAGCACCACGAACGTCGCGTTCACGGCTGCGAGCCCGAACATGCCGAGCGCCATGAACGGCGCGCTCTCCCAGGCTGCCGCGCGGTTCCGCCAGGGATAGATCACGAAGCCGGCGGTCAGGGCGCCGAGGAAGACGCAGAGATGTCCGACCGTGGCGTCAGCGCGAACGGTTCCGAAGTCGACAGCGTCGAGGACGACGACCAGCGCCGCGGTCAGACCGACCAGGGCAAGGGCTGGGCGCGCGTCCGTGCGCGACAGGCTGTCGGAACGAGAAGCCATGTGGATCTTCCAATATCGCCCGGGACCGCCGGGCAACTCTATCGGCTGTTCGGGTCGGGAAGGGTGGTTTCCACCTAGATCGAACGAGCTACGCGGCCCGTCCGCTGCCGAGCGCGTCGTTCACTCGATCAGGCGCCTGCGGAGCGCCTCCGCAACCGCCGCTGTGCGGTCGGAGGCGCCGAGCTTCTCGAAGATGTGCTCGAGATGCGTCTTCACGGTGTCCGGAGAGATGTAGAGCTTCTCCGCGATGTCCTTGTTCGTGTGGCCGAACGCGAGCAGCTGGAGGACCTCGATCTCGCGGGCCGTGAGCGTCTCCGCGCGGCGATCGCGCTCCTTGGCCTGGCTGAGCTCCTCGGCGAGGGCCACCACGAGCTGCGGGTCGATCACCATGTTGCCGCCTGCCACGAGGCGGACCGTCTGGATCAGGTGCTCGGCGTCGCGGGCCTTCAGCACGTAGCCGCGAGCCCCCGAGCGGACCGCCTCCACGACGAACTGCCGGTCGTCGTAGGCGGTGAGCATGATCACACCGACCTTCGGAAAGCGGCTCCGGATCTCCCGCGCGGCCTCCAGGCCGTCCATCTCGGGCATCCGGATGTCGACGAGGGCGATCTCGGGCTCGGTCTGCTGCACGAGCTGGAGGAGGTCGCGTCCGTTCGCGGCTTCTCCGACGACCTCGATGCCGTCCGCCATGTCGAGGTAGCGGCGAAGGCCCTGGCGCACGAGCGAGTGGTCGTCCGCGATGGCTACCTTGATCGTCACCCATGCCCTCCTCAGCGACGTGGCCCGCCTGGTGCGCGCCTCATTGTATGGGTCGGCACCGAGGGCCAGAAGGTGTAGTCCCGGGTGCGAAAAACCATCGTATGGAGCCATCGGGCCGGGGAGAAGTCGCGCTCGGGCACACCTCCGCGGATGCTGTAGGACGCTGCGATGGACGGAACGGCCGACACCGAGCTCAGGCGCGCTCGACAGCGGGCTCGTTGAGGGCCGGCTCGGCTCCCGCGGCGCGCTCGCTGCGCAGCGCCACCCACGCGACCCAGGCGAGGGCGGTGTACCGCGCCCACACCGCGATCTCCAGGAATGTGAGCATCGTCTGCCAATCGCCGGCCCTCGCGAGCTCGGCGTAGTACCAGTTGATCGCCAGCAGCACCGCCACGTCGGTGACGAGGCAGGCCGCAACGACCTTCCAGGGGATGCGCACGATCGCGAGGAACGGCAGCAGCCAGAGCATGTATTGCGGAGAGAAGACCTTCGCGGTCAGCAGGAAGATCGCCACGATCGCGAGAGAGAGCTCGAAGAGGCGCGGGCGGCCGCTCCTCCACTCCCGAACGGTGACGATGCCGCCGACCACGAGGAACAGCACGAGCGAGAGCACGTTCGCGACGCGGACGTAGCCGCGCGTCCACCACCCCTCCACGACGGCGCTACCGTGGAGATGGCGGAAGATCATGAACCACGAGGTCTCGGGGTTCGGGAACCGGTGGGCCTGGAAGCTCCAGAAGTAGCCCCACGCGGAATGGGACAGCACCCACACGATCGCGTTGGGAACGAGCAGCCCGATCGCGAACCCCGCGAGGAGCGTCTTGGTTCGCGCCGTCGGACGCAGCGACCGGAGCTCGCCCTGTTCGAACAGCACGAACGCCGGAAGCAGCAACCCCGGGAAGATCTTCACCGCCGCGCCCAGCCCGAGACAGAGCCCGGCGAGCCGCGGGCGGTCGTGGACCACCGCGAGGTAGCAGGCGCCCAGGGTGACGGCGACGGCGATGAGGTCCCAGTTCTGGAACGCGTAGAGCGCGAGCGGGGGACCGATCGCGAACAGCAGCGCTCTCCGCCCGGGTGCGAGCCGCGTCAGGATCGCCGCGGCGACCATGGCGGAGGCGGCGGCAACGACGCCGTTGAGCTGGAGGAACCTCTCCGCGGAGTGCGCGAGTCGTCCCGTCAGCCCGATCAGGAGGACGATCAGTGCGGGGTACTCGATGTGCGGCGGCGGGAACGTCGCGTCGTGCTGCAGGTCGTCGATCGAGTAGAGGAAGACGATGTCGTTCGCACACAGCGTCGTCCACTGCCGGCCGTCCCACGGTTGGTCGGTGCAGTTGTCCTTCAGCGCGTAGCCGAGCGCGAGGGAAAGCGCCGTCGCCAGGAGCACGAGCGCGACGAAGGCCGACGCCGGTTTCACGCCCGGGCGCGCGGGTGACGCTTCACGCATCGGCGAGCGCCACGGCCGGTTCCGCCTCCGTCAGCGGTAACCGCTCGGGTTGCCGCCGGACCCACGCGACGACCGCCCACACCAGGACCGCTGCTCGGACGAGGACCGTGACCTCGAACATCGTGTACGTCACCCCGTCGACCCACCCGCCGATGTGTGGGTCGAGGTGGCCGAACCACGCGAAGCGCGTCACGAAGACCCCGACGTCCGCGATCTCGAAGGCCGCGAACACGCGGAGATCCGGCAGCGTCCAGGCGAACCACGGCAGGAGCCAGAGCCCGTACTGCGGCGAGTACACCTTGTTGGAGAGGAGGAATACGACGAGGAGCGGGAACCCGAACGTCCAGGCGGGGAAGTCAGGGTATCGCGACGCCTTGAGCCGCCACACGAGCACGGATCCGCCGGCGAAGACGAGGAACGACGCAAGGCCGATCGCTTGGACGTGCGTGCAGTACGTGTTGCCGGTCAGCGTTCGGCACCCGATGTACCAGAGGCTGTCGTAGTCGGGGCTCCGAGTGGCGTTGAAGCGGAAGAACGTGCTCCAACCCGCGAATCCCGCGAGGGCGAACGGGAGATTGACGACGAGCCAGCTTCCGAGCGTCGCCCAGGAGAGATAGATCGCGCCGTCCGGATCTCGCTCGCGGAGCCGGCCGAGGACGAGCGGAATCGCCAGCAGCCCCGGAAAGAGCTTCGCCGCCGTTCCGAGGCCCAGGAAGGCGCCCGCCCGGACGTTTCGGCGCCGCAGATACGCGACGACGCCGAGCGTCGCGAACATCACCGCGATCATGTCCCAGTTCACGAACGCGTAGATCAGCAGCGTCGGAGCGAGCGCCACGTACAGCGCTCGTCGCCCCACGACCGCGTAGGTTGCGATAACCGTGACGAACGCTGCGGCGGCGATCACCGTAGCGTTCGCGGCGAAGAACGTGGAGAAATCCACGTCCGTCACGGGCGGCGACGGACCCTGGCCGCCCGGAACGAGCCACGCGGCGACGCGCATCACGTACATCGTGACGACCGGGTATTCGTCGCACTGGTACGCGCTCGGCCGGCAGGAGTCGAGGTACGGGAGCCGTCCGCCGGCGAGTTGCTCGCTCGTGTAGAGCGGCACGATGTCGGAATAGCAGAGCTGCCGGTACTGCCGCCCATCCTGCCACTCGCCGGAGGCGCACGGCTGCTTCAGCACGAAGCCGACGATCAAGCTTCCCGAGAGGCAGAGGAGGACGAGGCCGAGCCCGGTCCGCCTGGGGGCGGCATGCATCGGGGGATTATGCGGCCGGCTAGAACTCCACGTCGCTTGCGCCCGACTCGCTTGCCGTCGCGGCGGAGCACGCGTTTCCGGCTCGGTCGGTCGCGGCCGTCGACGGCGTCCAGACCATGGTCGCGGCGCTGGCGACGTTCTTCGTCGCGCCGCTCGGGTTTCCGAGGGTCACCGTGACCGTCGAGCCGCTCATCACCATGGTGGACGCCGTTCCCGTCAAACCGAACGTCCGGTTTCCCGTGACGTAGTTGGCACCGAGGGCGACGGAACCGAGCTTGAGCTGCGTCGCGTTCGTCGAGTCGTATACGGTCAGAGGGTCGTTCGAGCCGCTCGTGTCGATGCGGACGACGACGTTCGTCGAGGTGCCGTCCCATCCCGAGAGGATCGAGTCCGGGTCCATCGCCTCCGAGAACGTGAAGGTGATCGTGTCGCTCTGCTCCACCTTGCCGGAGTTGCCACCGTGATCGGCGGTCTGGACGTCCGACGCGGACGGCGTCGTGTTGTCGACCGTGACGGAGAACCCTCCCTGGGTGGCGCTGTTGGAGGCGCCATCGGTCGCGGTGATCGAGAAGCTCTTGCTCCCGGCCGAGAGCGGGTTGTCCGCCGTCAGGGAGTTGCTGCGGTAGCCGTAGCTCGTCCCGCCGACCGTGAACGACCCCGAGGAGAGGCTCGCCGAGGTCTGGCCCGACGTGACGTTGGAGACGTTCGCCGTCACGGTGGAGACTCCGCTCGCGGGGTTTCCGGAGTCGCTCACGTTCGCGTAGACGCGGTAGGTCTTTCCCTGCGCGATGAAGCCGCCGACGGCCGCGGAATGCGCGATGACCGCGCTCGGAACCGTCGGAGGCGTCCAGTCCGCCGCCGTTGAGAGCGAGTTCCCCCCGTTCGAGGTCGTCGCGGAGAAGGCCGCGTAGGTCACCCCTCCACCCACGCCGAGCACCAGACCGACGCCGAGCAGGACCGCGAGGATGCGGATCTCACGCCGGCGCGGCATCGCTCGCCTCCTCGGCGTCTTCGCTTTCTCCGTCGACCGGGTCGTGGGTGTCCGTCCCGTCCTCGCGCGGGTTCGGACGCCAGATGCGGACGAGCTCGTAGGCGCCGAGGACCACCGCCGGCACGACCACGAGGAGGAGCCGTCCGAGGCGCCCGCGGACCCCAGCCAGCAGGTAGCCGAGACGCCAGACGTGGTACTCGACCTTGCCGATCGTTCCGTCGGCGGAGACCTTCCATCGCTCGACGCCGGTATTCGCGTCGCCCTTGGTGACGAAGGAGACGATGTCGTCGTGCACGACCATGCTCTGGACGCGGTGCGTGATGAGGATGGATGCGTCCTCCGGGTCCTTGAACGACACGACGTCGCCGAGGCGCACGTCCAGCGGGGACACCTGCCGCTCCACCACGACGTCGCCGGTGTGGATCGTCGGTTCCATGCTGCCGGAGAGCACGGTGAGCTCGCGGAGGCCGAACGCGTTCGGCACGGTGACCGACAGCACGATCACCACGGCCAAGCCGAGGACGCTCCAGCAGCCGAGCATCAACGCGCGACGCGCGGCGCCGAGCCCGGGGGACCCGGCGGAAGTCCGTGCATCCTCGCCCGCCGCCGTGGCGGGCTCGCCGGTGTGGCCGGACTGCTCCGCGTCGTCGTCTCGGAGGATCTCCGGATCGAGCTCCCGGAGCGCGCGCGGCGCGAGCGGCTCGCCCGTCACGGGCTCACCCACGTCCGGCAGCGCGACGTCGATCTCGTCGCGCAGCTCGCCCGAGCGTGACGAGGCGATCCGTCCGACCGGGTGTCGGTGTTTGCGGCGCGTCCTCATGTGTTCCTCGCCTCCCACGTGAAGGAGGCGGTCGAGGAGAGGCCCTGCGCGGCAGCGTTGTTCTGCACCGTGACGACGAACTTGTAGGAGTGCGCGCTGTTCGTGCTCCACGTCGCGGGAGACCCCGCGGTGGGGTCGACCACGCCGGCCGCGTACGTGCCCGGAAACGCGCTCAGGTTTCCGGAATAGACGACGCCCGCTCCGGAGCCGATGTAGTTCGTGGCGTCGGCGGCGAAGTTGCTGCAGGAGGCGAACGACGGCGACGAGTCGGTTCCGCGCGTCACGGTGAGCGTCAGGTACGACGGCAGGGAGCCGCTCGCGCTGCCGTAGAGGTGCACGTTCGCGTTCAGCGATCCGGAGTACGTGACCTTGATGCACCCCGTGGAGGAGTTCCCGGGCGTCGCGCTGGAGAGTGACAACACCGAGCCTCCCGCGTCGTTGTCGGAGATGGAGACGGTTCCCGCCGCGAAGGCGTTCGAGGGGTTTGCCGTCGTTCCCGAGAACGCGGCGTACGTTCCCGCGGCCGTGACCGCCGAGACGATCGCCACCACGAGGATCGAGTACAGCAACTGGCGGGTCGGCCTTCCGCTCATCGGGATGCCTCCTGGACCGACTTGAACTCCAGGTCGACCGAGGTCGTCCGCCCCTGGTAGCCCTCCTTCAGCGATGGCGGGAGCCAGGTGCTGACGCGGAAGGAGGCCCTCGCGCCCGGATCGACCGCGACTCCGTCGTCACTCCAGGAGCGGAACTCGCCGAGCGTTCCCGAGAAGATCGAGGTCTTGCCCGACGAGACGTCGACCATCAGCGCGTCGTTCAGGTCGGGTTGCGACGCGACGCCCCGCAGATGCACCTCGAGGTTCGCGCCGGTCTCGTTGCGGACGTGGAGCTCGCCCGTCTCCGCGGATGATGCCGACGAGGGCTTCATCGCTGTCGCGTTGATCAGGGTCCCGCCGGGGGAGATCGCGAGCTCGCCACTCGGCTGCGTGACGACGGTGACGGCGGCGCCGAGGGTGGTGTGTCCGGGAGGGATCCGCCAGGAGAGGAGCGCCGCGACCGCGAGCCCTGCCCCCAGGAGGAATCCGATCCCCCTGGTCCGTCTGTCAGCTCGAGATCTCATCTGGCCAACTCCCCCCTCGGGAGTGTGGGGCGGGGGGCCGTCGAGGGGGAGACGGCCCCCCGCACTCACGTGTGCCGGGGCGCGCATGCGCCAGGGATTACTGGTTGCGCGCTTCCCAGGTGAAGCTGTGGCTGCCGGTCGTTCCGCCCTGCGCGGAGTTCGCGACACCGGAGCTCATCGAGACCGTGAAGCGGTAGACGACGGTGTCGCCGGTGCTCCACTTCGTCGCCGAGCCGGGGTAGGCGGCGATGCCGTTCGCGTAGCTGTTCTTCGTGCTCGCGAAGTTCGCGAGCGTTCCGCTGTAGATCGTGGATCCGGAGAAGCCGGTGCAGGCAGGGAAGGAACCGGAGCCGGTGCCCTTCTCGATCGTCAGATCGACGTTGCTCGCGAACGCGTTCACCGACGAGCTCGTGTAGAGCTTGACGTCGGAATCGAGCGAACCCGAGTAAGTCAGCAGGATGCAGCTGGTGGTCGAGTCGCCCGGCTTCCCGTTCGTGACGCTGTAGAGGGCGGATCCGGCGTCGTTGTCGCTGAGCGTCACTGTCCCGGCCGCGAAGGTGTTGCCCGTGTTGTCGGTCGTGCTGGAGAAGGCCGAGAACGTTCCCAGGCCCGCCGTGGCCCCCACCACGCCCACCAGGAGGAGCGTGAGAAGCGTCTTCCGAGTGGTGCTCATGGTTCCCTCCTCCTTCGGAGCCGGCTGAGCCGGCCAGGCGCCTGTCTGGCGCCACATATCTCTTGTCGGTTCGCGCGGACGAAACCCGCATTCCCGGGGGGCGGTAAATGCCGCTACCCGAGTTGCGGTAGCGGATCCGTGCCTGGATCGTGCGTGGGAACGAGCGTGTTGCGCATCGTGCGGAAAGACGCCTGAGGGTCACATCGGGAAGAAACGGCTGGAGCGAGTTTCGAGGGAGGGCTACCGCCCTAGACGGTGATGGCGCCGTGCTTGACGGCGAACGCCACGGCCTCGAGCTTGGAGTGGACGCGGAGCTTTCCGAGGAGGTTCCGGACGTGGGTCTGGACCGTCTGGGGGCTGATGAAGAGCTTCGCGGCGATCTCGTCGTTGCGCTCGCCCTGGGCGAGGAGATGGAGGATCTCCTTCTCCCGCTCGGTGAGCTGATCGAGCAGGATCCGGGCGTCGCGGTGCTCCTCGCGCTCGCGCGCGACCTGGTGAAGGAGGCGCGTGAGCGTGGTCGGATCGATCAGGACCTCGCCCTCGGCGGCTGCGCGCGCCGCTCCGAGGACCTCGTCCGCGGCCTCGTCCTTTCCGAGGAACCCCGAGGCGCCCGCCTCCACGGCGTCGACGAGGAGTCGCTCGTCGTCGTGGGCGGTCATGATCACGACCTTGGTCGCGGGGGAGAGCTCCTTGATCTTGCGCGTGGCCTCGATCCCGTTCATCGCGCCCTTGAAGACGATGTCCATCAGGACGACGTCGGGGTGGTGCTCCTCCGCGAGGGCGATGCCCTCCTCCGGCGAGTGCACCGGTGACGCGACGAGGCGCATCCCGTCGCTGCGCTCGACGACCATCGCGAGCGCGTCGGTCAGGATCTTGTGGTCATCGCAGATGAGGAGCCCGATCTCCTCATTCGCGCCAGGCTCGCCACTTTCCACGCGTGACTACCCTCCCAATGGGACCGTGAGCCGCAGCATCGTACCGTGCCCGGGTCCCTCCTCTATATCGATCCGACCGCCGTGGGCCTTGATGTGTGCTGCGCTGATGAACAGCCCGAGACCGGCTCCGGAGACGTCTTCGTAGCCCGGTGGCCTGTGCCTGGAGAACTTCGCGAACGCCGTCGCGCGTTGCTCGGGAGGGATACCGGCGCCGGCGTCGATGACCTCCACCGAGGCAGCGTCGTTGTTCCGGAAGGCGCGCACGCGGATCGGCGCGTCGGACGGGGAGAACTTCGCGGCGTTGTCGAGCAGGTTCGTGAGGACCTCCTCGAAGCGGGCTCGGTCGATCGCCGCCACGAGCTCGGCGTCCGTCTCGACCTGCACGGGATGGTCGCCTGCCGGGAAACGCCAGACGGTCTCCTCGACGACGGACCCGAGCGGCTCGGGGCGGATGTCGTACTCGAGGGCGCCGGCGTCGATCTTCAGCGCGGTGGAGAGCTCGTCCATGACCAGCTTGAGGCGCGTCGACTCGGAGTCGATCAGCCGGAAGAAGTCCTTGCGCTCCTCGTCGGTCATCATCTCGTAGAGACGCGTGCCCGTCGCGGCGAGCCCCTTGATCGACATCAACGGGTTCTTGAGCTCGTGGGCGATCATCGAGGTCAGCTCGACTCGCTCGCGCTGTTCCTCTTCGGAGCCGAGCGCCGGCGTTCGGGGTTCCGCCACAGCGGAATCCTAGGCCCGGTCGGAGCGCCCTCCGGTAGCCGTCCTAGTGATAGGAGTGCGCGTCGTCGGGGAAGGCGCCGTCTTCCACGTCTCGGCGGAAGGCGGTGGCTGCCTCGGTGATCCTGGCGCCGACGTCGGCATAGGCCTTGGCGAACTTCGGTGGCGGGTTGTCGCCGAGCCCGAGCAGGTCCGTGAGAACGAGCACCTGCGCGTCGGTGTCCGGCCCGGCGCCGATGCCGATCGTCGGGATGTGCAACGAGGAGGTGATCTCGAGGCCGACGTCGCGCGGAATGCCCTCCAAGACGAGGGAGAACGCGCCGGCCTTCTCCAGAGAGAGCGCGTCGTCGAGGAGCATCCGCGCCGCCTCCTCGGTGCGCCCCTGCACGTGGTAGCCGCCCATCCCGCGCACCGACTGCGGCGTCAGGCCGAGGTGACCCATCACTGGGATGCCGAGATCCGTGAGCGCCTCGGTCAGCGTCGTCTGCGCGCCCTCCACCTTGACGGCGTGCGCGCCTGCCTCCTTCAGGAAGTGTCCGGCGTTCGTGATGCCCTGCTCCACCGAGGCCTGATACGAGAGGAACGGCATGTCGCCGACGACGAGCGCATTTCCCGCGCCCTTGGTCACGGCCTTCGTGTGATGGAGCATCTCCTCCATCGTCACCGGGAGCGTCGTCTCGTAGCCGAGGACGGTCTGGCCGAGGGAGTCTCCGACGAGGAGCACCGGGATGCCGGCGGCGTCGAGGATCCGCGCTGTCGGATAGTCGTACGCGGTAAGCATGACGAACCGGCGGCCCTGGTCTTTCCACGCGCTGAGGTCGTGGATCGTGACGGTCATCGCTCGCGCCTCCTTCTGGTGAGTGCACGGCAGGCATCGATTGTAGCTCCCAGGCACGGCCCGGCCCCTCCGAAAGGAGAACAGGTCGGGAGGCCGAGCCGCTCAGCGAGCGGGAGCCGTCACGTTCCGGAGGCGTCGGTCCATTCGGAGCGCAGGACGCCCATCACGACGAGATCCTTGTACTCACCTTCGTGCCAGGCGTGGCGGCGCAGGCGCCCCTCCTCCTTGAAACCGCAGGCGTCGTACGCGCGGATTGCGCGCTGGTTGTCGGCGAGGACGTCGAGGTGGACTTTCTCCAGGTTGCGCTTGTCGAAGGCGTAGTCGAGCAGGACGCTCACGGCTTCCCGCCCGAACCCCTTTCCCCAGTACTCTTTCGACAGGGAGATCCCGAGCTTGCAGTTGCGCGCCACCTCGTCGAAGTCGAACAGCTCGCAGCGCCCGATCAGGACGCCCGAAGTCTCGATCGCGAAGCGTGTTCCGTCGCGCCCGCCCTCGCCGGTGTCCCGGTCGAAATCGGCTTCGAGTCGGGCGAGCGACTGCGGCTCGGGCGGCCCGTCGTTGACGAGCGTGTCCACGTCGTAGTCGTTGTGGTGCTCCCAGAGCCACGAGAGGTCCTCCCGCTCGATCGCTCGCAGCAGGACGCGCTCGCCTCTCAGCATGCGCCCAGCGTAGCTGTCAGAGGCCGATGCTACGCTCGCCGCGTGTATGCTTCTGAGCGACCCACAGCCTGCTCCCTCCGCCGAGGTGGGGGCCGCTCAGACCAGAGGAGGTGGGGTTGAGGGAGTACGAAGTCATGCTCATCCTGCCCGCTGAGGCCGACGAGTCGTCGGTCGGCGGAGCGGTCGAACGGATCACCAGGATCCTCTCCGAGCGGGGAGGCGAGGTGAGGAACATCGACCGCTGGGGCCGTAGGCGGTTCGCCTACCCGATCGCACGACAGAGCGAGGGTTACTACGTCGTCGTGCGGTTCACGAGCGATCCGGCCGCCATCACGGAGATCGACCGGTCGCTGACGCTCGCGGACGAGGTTCTGCGGTTCAAGGTCGTGGTTCGGGACGACCTCTCGGCTGAGGCCCCGGCCGCGGCGGCACAGGCAAAAGCACGGTAGAAGAGGAGACTCCTTCCCCCCTTCCGGTTGGCCATCGACCGGAGGGCGGAGACCAAGCAAGGCGGTGATGAAGGTGGCGAGTGACAACCAGGTGACGATCGTGGGCAACCTGACCGACGACCCCGAGCTCCGCTACACGCCCAACGGGGCGGCCGTGGCGAAGTTCCGGGTGGCCGTGAGCCCCCGGTTCAAGGACGAGAACGGGCAGTGGAAGGACGGCGACACCTCGTACTTCTCGGTGAGTGCCTGGCGGGCACTCGCGGAGAACGCCGCGGAGTCCCTCACGCGGGGCACGCGGGTCGTCGTGACCGGACGCCTCAAGCAGCGTTCCTGGGAGAGCCAAGAGGGCGAGAAGCGCAGCGCCATCGAGATCGAGGCGGATGACGTGGGCCCGAGCCTCAAGTGGGCGACGGCGAAGGTGGAGAAGACCCCGCGGGCCGGCGGTTCGGGCGACTGGAACGATCGCGTGGCGGTCGGCGCGGGAGCGAGATCGGAACAGGAGACACCTCTGGATGCCGGGTAAGTCATCGAAGCGGCGGCCGCCGCGCAAGGAGAAGGACGACAAGGCCTGGCAGAAGAAGCAGAAGCGCAAGGTCTGCATCTTCTGCAAGGAGCGCATCGACTACGTCGACTACAAGGACGTCGGTCTGCTGCGCAAGTTCGTCTCCGATCGCGGCAAGATCCGCGCCCGGCGTGTGTCGGGCAACTGCTCGCAGCATCAGCGGGACGTTGCGGCGGCCGTGAAGAACGCGCGGGAGATGGCGCTCCTGCCGTACAGCAGCCGATGAAGATCATCCTCCAGAAGCAGGTGGAGAAGCTGGGTGCGCCCGGTGACGCCGTGGAGGTGGCCGACGGGTACGCGCGGAACTACCTGCTTCCGCGAGGCCTCGCGATCAAGGCATCGAAGGGCGCCGTCAAGAGCGCGGAAAGCCTGCGGCGCGCCCACGAACAGCGGGTTGCCAAGGGCCGGGCCGAGGCGGAAGCGCTCGCGGGCCGGCTCACGGCTTCCCCCCTCGTCGTCACCGCTCGCGCCGGTGACGAAGGGAAGCTGTTCGGAAGCATCACCGCCGCCGATCTCGCCGAGGAGATCGAGCGTTCCTCCGGTATCGCGGTCGATCGGCGCGACGTCGAGCTTCCCGAGCCGATCCGCTCGACCGGAACTCACGATGTGCGCGTGCGGCTCCATGCCGACGTCGACGTAGCGCTCTCCGTCGAGGTCGTCGCCTCGTAGCTGGTTCCGCGTCGCGCGACGCCTCGGGGCTCCGATTCGGGGCAACTCTCCTCTATGTGAATCGGACTCCGGGCCCCTCATAGTCGCCCCTCCGGCGTTCGCCCGACGCGAAGCATCCATGATCTGTCACTCTGCGGAAGGACGACATCGGGCCCCGCGCTCTCGCTGTAGCGATCGCCGCGGCGAGCGACGACCCGCCCGCGTTCGCCCGGTGCAAGGCGTAGAACGGATGCGCCGACGCCGTTCGAGGCGGACGATCACAGCCTTGATGCGGCCGTTCTCATGGTCGGGGCGTTCGGATGCGAGTCTGGCGACGTCGGAAACGGGAGGCGGGGACACGCAGACGCGACTATGAGCGCCGGCCGGCCACCGTGACCCCGGACCAACGCAGGCGCGAATCGGAGCGTCGGAGGTGTCCGCGCCGACCGGACACCTAGAGGCGTAACCGACTTGATGGCCCGCGGGGCGTGCGAATGTCACCCATGTGATTCACACTTGTCCACATGGCTTCCACAGACAGAACCGCTGGTCGAGCCGGGAGTGACAAGGTTTCTCCGCGTGCCTGGAGCGCCGACCTGCCCGGACGGTTCTCCACCGCCGAATCCACAAGGCTTTCCCCTTCACGGAGGGTGGCCCCGTGCCGCAGGGTGACGCCTTCCGACCGCACGGGAGAGGGGGACCGTGGCCCGCGCCGCTGAGGAGATGCGCCGGCTTCGACCGGAGCGCGTTCCGCCGCACAACCTCGAGGCCGAGGAGTCCATCCTCGGCGCGATGATGCTGTCCGGCGAGGCGATCGCCGACGTGATCGAGCTCAAGCCCGGGGACTTCTATACCTCCTCGCACCGGGAGATCTTCGACACGATCCACGTCCTCTACGGCCGTGGTGACCCGGTAGATGCGATCACGACGGTGGAGGAGCTCAAGCGCCGCGGAACCCTGGAGCAGGTCGGCGGTCCCCTGTTCATCCACGAGCTC
This sequence comes from Actinomycetota bacterium, assembly GCA_045805285.1. Lineage (GTDB taxonomy): Bacteria > Actinomycetota > UBA4738 > UBA4738 > JBJMLN01 > JBJMLN01. The sequence continues at coordinate 22,607 of JBJMLN010000013.1, forward strand.
GTCCAGCAGGTTCCGACGCCGGCGAGCGCTCCGCACTACGCGAGGATCGTCGCGCAGCTCGCGCTGATGCGCCGGCTGATCCAGGCGTCGGCCGAGATCATGGAGATGGCTTACTCCTCGCCGGAGGACCCGGAGGGCGCCGCCGACCGAGCGGAGCAGCGCATCTACCAGGTCGCGCGCCACGACGAGAAGAACCAGGTCGTTGACGTCGCCGAGCTCGTCGACGCCGCGATGATGGATCTCGAGAAGGCACAGCAGCGCGAGTCCGCCTTCGCGGGGCTCCCGACGGGGTTCCGGGACGTCGACGCGCTCCTCTCCGGTCTTCAGAAGCAGAACCTCATCGTCGTCGCCGCGCGCCCGGGCGTGGGCAAGTCCTCCTTCGTCACCAACCTCGCGCGCAACATCGCGATCGGCGAAGGCGGCCACGAACGGCAACCGGTTGCGCTCTTCTCCTTGGAGATGTCGCGGTGGGAGATCGGCATGCGACTCCTCTGCGGAGAGGCGCGCGTCCAGTGGGACCGGATCCGCTCCGGGAAGACCGGACCCGACGACTGGACACGCATCGTGCAGGGTGCCGACGCGCTCCACGATGCGCCCCTCTACGTGGTGGACGCGGGCAACGTGACGATCGTCGACATCCGAGCGCGCGCCCGGCGTCTCCGCTCCAGCCGCCAGGGGCTCGGGCTGATCATCGTGGACTACCTGCAGCTGATGTCGCACCACACGCGCGTCGACAGCCGCCAGCAGGAGATCGCCGAGATCAGCCGCGGCCTGAAGCTCCTCGCGAAGGAGCTCGAGATCCCCGTGATCGCCGTCTCGCAGCTCAACCGCGATCCGGAGCGACGTCAGGACAAGCGCCCGCAGCTCTCCGACCTTCGCGAGTCGGGCGCGATCGAGCAGGACGCCGACGTCGTGATGTTCATCCATCGCGACGATTCGGAGCAGTCCTCCAAGGGAACCGCCGACCTCATCGTGGCGAAACACCGCAACGGACCGACCGACACCGTGAAGCTCACGTTCCTGCCGCAACTGACGCAGTTCAAGAACTACACGTCAGGCCCGTGAGCCCGCGTGCCCGCGCCGAGGCGCGGGACTCGCCGCCGGATCGTGCGGCCGTGCGGACGATGCTCCGGCGGCTGCGCTCGCGGTTCGGCCCACTCGACCCGCCGCTCGTCCGCGACCCGCTGGAGGAGCTGATCCTGACGGTGCTTTCGCAGAACACCAGCGACGTGAACCGCGACCGCGCGTTCGCCTCGCTCCGCGCGACGTTTCCCGCGTGGGAGGACGTCGCGGCCGCACGCATCTCCCAGATCGCCGCGGCGATCAAGCCCGGCGGCCTCTCCAATGTGAAGGCGCCGCGGATCAAAGCGATCCTCCGCGAGATCGAGGAGCGGCAGGGATCGCTCGACCTCTCCTGGATGCACGACGCGACGGACGAGCAGGTGACCGAGTACCTCTCCGATCTCCCCGGCGTCGGACCGAAGACCGTCGCGTGCGTGCTGGCGTTCTCGCTCCGGCGCCCGGCGCTGCCGGTCGACACACACGTCTACCGCGTCGCGGAGCGGCTCGGCTTCTTCCCGCCGAAAACCTCGACGGCCGCGGCGCACGCGATCCTCGCGACCGCCGTTCCCGCGAAGGACCGGGTGGAGTTCCACGTGGGCCTGATCCGACTCGGCCGGGAGATCTGCCGTCCCGGCCGCCCGCGGTGCGAGATCTGCCGGCTCCAGGAGCTGTGTCCGACGCCCCGCGGTTCCTGGGGACGTAGCGCTCCGCCCGGCGGCCGGCGGCCGGCGGTTAGAGGGACGAGCCCAGCGCGAGGATGTTTCCCTCCGAATCCGTGAACCACGAGGTCTTCTCGCCGTCGGGAGACGTCAACACCCCGTCGACGGTGCGGAAGTCCGGGCCGAGGTCGTAGTCCTCGAATGCGACTCCCTTCGAGCGCAGCTCGGCACGCGCCGCGTCGAAGTCCTCGACGACGAGCCGCACCGAAGTTCCCCTGTTCGTCCCCGCGTTCTCCGAGCGGTAGATGCCGAACACGGTCTCTCCGACTCGGTAGACGAGCGCATCTGCATCGCGGTCGACCGGCTCGAGGCCGAGCGCGTTCGAGTACCAGGCCATGGCTCGAGCCAGGTCAGCGGCTGCCAATTCGAACTTGAGCGTGAACCTCATGACTGCCTCCAACGCGGGACGAACGGGCGAGCGAAACCGGACGACGGAGCGGGCGAGGGGAGTCGAACCCCCGTCTCAAGCTTGGGAAGCTTGCATTCTGCCGTTGAACCACGCCCGCGGCGCGCGACTTCGCCGGCGCGAAACCGTCGAAGTGCCGCGCCAGTCTAGCGGCCCACTCCGGCGCAGCGCGACCTGATACCTTCCGCGCCATGCCCGAGTCCTCCGAGACCTTGTGGCCGAAGGTGTTGTCGCACCTCGCCGCCGGCGGATCGCTCTCCTCGGAGGATGCGGCCGCCGCGATGCGCATGGTGATGGAGGGCGACGCGACACCGGGACAGATCGGCGGCTTCCTCATGGCGCTCCGGACGAAGGGCGAGACCGTCGACGAGCTCGACGGATTCGCCTCCACGGCGCTCGAGTTCGCACGGCCGGTCCGCTCCGACGAGCCGCTCCTCGACACGTGCGGTACGGGCGGCGACCGTGCCGGCACCTTCAACATCTCCACGGTGAGCGCCCTGGTCGCGGCCGGCGCCGGCGTTCGCGTCGCGAAACACGGGAACCGCGCTGCGTCGTCGCATTGCGGCTCCGCGGACCTGCTGGAGGCCCTCGGCGTGAAGATCGACCTCGGCCCCGCGGGCGTCGAGCGCTGTCTCGCAGAGGCCGGCATCGCCTTCATGTTCGCGCCGGTGTTCCACCCGGCTGCCGCGCACGCCGGCCCGGTTCGCCGCGAGCTTCGCGTTCCGACGGTGTTCAACTTCCTCGGACCGCTCACCAATCCGGCGAGGCCGGCGGCGCAGGTGATCGGCGTTTCCGACCCCAGGATGCTGCCGTTGATCGCCGACGTCATCGCGCGACGCGGCACGCGCGCGAAGGTCTTCCGCGGCGAGGACGGGCTCGACGAGCTCACGACGACGGGCCTTTCGGAGGTCTACGAGGTCGCGAACGGCGAGGTTCGCGAGACCAGTCTCGATCCCTCCTCGCTGGGGCTGAAGCGGGCGAAGAAGGACGACCTCGCCGGCGGCGACGTCGCCCGCAACCGCACGATCGCGCAGGAGATCCTCGATGGCGCCGAAGGCGCACACCGCGACGTCGTCCTCCTGAACGCCGCGGCCGGCCTGCACGTCGCCGGACGCGCCGACGCGATGGCGCAGGGCGTGGAGCTCGCCGCGAAAGCGATCGACTCCGGCGACGCGCGGCGCGTCCTCGAGCGCTGGGTGCAGGTCTCCAACGAGGCGGCGGCGTGATCCTCTCCGATCGCTCGATCCGCGAGGAGCTCGACGCGGGCCGCGTGGAGATCGAGCCCTTCGACGAGGCGAACGTGCAGCCGTCGTCGGTGGACCTCCACGTCGACTCGTCGTTCCGCGTCTTCCGAAACTCGCGCTACCCCTACATCGACGTCAGGAAGGAGATGGGAGATCTCACCGAGCTCGTCGAGGTCAAGGAGGGCGAACCGTTCATCCTGCACCCCGGGGAGTTCGTCCTGGGCTCGACGCTCGAACGCGTCCGGCTTCCCGACGATCTCGTCGCGCGCCTCGAGGGCAAGTCGTCGCTCGGACGGCTCGGATTGCTGATCCATTCCACCGCCGGCTACGTCGACCCAGGATGGAACGGCTTCCTGACGCTCGAGCTCTCCAACGTCGCGAACCTGCCGATCACGATCTATCCCGGCATGAAGATCGGCCAGATCAGCTTCTTCCGCCTCTCCACGCCAGCGGAGCGGCCGTACGGATCCGGGAGCGTCAAGAGCAAGTACCAGGGCCAACGGGGTCCGACTGCGAGCCGCTTCTTCGAGGAGTTCCGCAAGCAGTCCTGAAGGAGTTTGCGCCGCAATCTATCCCGCGGAGGCCTCCGACGTCGCCAGGCGCTGCAGCGCTTCCTCGGCGGCGGTGACGACGTCCTGTACCGGGTCGGTCCGCGCGCTGTGCTCGATCGCGGATCCCGCGCGCTGGTCGCCGAGTCGTCCGAGCAGCTGGATCGATCGGACGCGGATCGCCGAGTCGGGGTCACTGAGCGTGCCGACGAGGCTCTCCACGGCGCGCGGTCCTCCCATCGCGCCGAGCGCTTCGACGCCGCGGAGCCGCTCCTGCGGGTCGGGCGACGTCAGCCGCTCGATACAGCCGTCGATGCCGGAGATCCGACCGAGCAGTCGCCCGACCGTCGCCTGCGTTCCGGGCTGCTGCTGCATCAGCACCTCCAGCAGGAGCTTCTCCGACGCGGGACCCATCTCCACCAGCACCTCGGAGGCCATGTTGCGGAGCTCCGGCGACGCGAGCACCTCGGCGAGCCGCTTCGCGACCGCGGGGGAGCGCCACTCGGTCAGCACCTCGAGCGCGACCGCGCGTACGCCCGGGTCGGGGTCGCTCAGGAACGCGAACAGCGACCCGAGGATCGACGGATGATCGATCACCCCCAGGGCCTTGACGACCTCGATGCGCACGGACGGTTCCGGATCTTCCATCCGTTTGCCGAGCGGCTCGGCCGCGGCGCCGGGATGGAGGTCCGCGAGCGCGCGCACTGCGGCTGTCCGCACGGCCGGGTCCGTGTCGGCGATCGAGCCGATCGCGAGATCGACGCAGCTGTCGCCGCCAACGTGGCCGGAGATCTGCATGGAGAGCACGCGCTCGGACGACAGGTGCGAGGAGCCGTGCTCCAGCGCGAGCTTGACCAGGTCGGCGTTCTTCCCTTGGTTCGTGAGCCGCTCGAGAACGCCTCCGACGGCGTCGCGCGGCGACTCCTCGAGGTTCCGCCAGATGACGGCGCGATCGCCCGCGCTCCCTTCGAGGGACGGATCGACGTGCTTGATCTGCGGGGCCGAGCCCTTGATGAAGTGCTCCTCCGGCGCAGGCGCCGGCCGCGGCGTCTCGACAGGCGCCGGCTCGTCGAAGACGCTCGGGTTCGCCGGCGCCGACTCGACCTCCGTCTCGCCGGCGGCGTCCGTCGCCTCGTCTTCGGACGCGTCCTCTTCCGCAGGCTCATCTTCGTTCCCGAACGCCTGACGTGCGGCTGCGAAGGCCTTCAGGCTCCGGTACCAGTTGTCCTCGTACGCCTCGCCCGTCTCCCGCGGCTGCTGCTTGTCCTCGTCGGCGCCTGCGTCCTCGGCCTCGGGACGCGTGATACCCGTTCCCTGTCCGCCTCGGTCGTTCCTGCGCATGTCTCCTACCTCCCGACCGCGTGCGTCTCGCTCGGCTCGCTGCCTTCCGGCGAGCGGGGGTTCGGACCGATGCCCATCGCGACGGCCGCCATCGCGGCCTGCGTACGGTTCGTGACGCCGAGCTTGCGGAAGATCGCGGCGAGGTGCGCCTTCACGGTCTTCTCCGAGAGGAACAGGCTCCGCGAGATCTCTCGGTTGCTCTTGCCCTCGGAAAGCAGCGACATGATGTCGTTCTCCCGCTGCGTGAGCGAAGCTTCGGAACGGCGGGTTCCGTCGGCGTTCGACGTTGTGCCGCCCTCCATCTCCTCGAACAGGTTCTGGATCACGCGCGGCGACAGCACGTTCCCGCCGCCGGAGAGCGCGACGCGGATCGCCTGCTCGAGGTCGTCGGGAGTCGCGTCCTTGAGCATGTAGCCTGCGGCACCCTCCGCGAGCGCCTGCTTCACGTAGGGCGCGTGGTCGAACGACGTCAGCATGATCACGGGGATGTCCGGCCACTGCGACTTGATCTCGCGGAGCAGGTGCAGCCCGTCCGGCTCGGGCATGCGAACGTCCACGAGCGCGATCTCGATCGCGTGCTCGTTCATGGCGCGCAGCGCCTGCTCGGCGTTACCGGCCTCGACGACCTCCGCGTCGGAGAAGCTTTCCCTCACCACGTGCGCGAGCCCTCGGCGTACGAGCGCGTGGTCGTCCACCAACATGATCTTCACGTTGCGTCTCCTCTGTTCCGAACGGGCAGATGGGCGACCACCCGTGTGCCGGATTGCGGGGACGACGCGATGTCGATGGAGCCGCCCAGCTCCGACACCCTCGTCTGCATCATCTGGAGCCCGAGATGCCGGGCGTCCGTCTCGCCGGCATCGGGATCGAACCCGGTGCCGTGGTCCTCGATCTCGATGGAAAGCTCCGACGCCGACGCGCTCGCACGCACCGCCGCCTCCGATGAGCCGGAGTGCTTCGCGGCGTTGATCAGCGCCTCGCGTACCACGCTCCACGCCGTCGTGAGGATCGGCCGCGGCACGGCGTCGAGGTCTCCCTCCACGTCGACCGTCGGCGTGAGGTTCCAGCGCGCGGCGACCTCGCGGACGTACTCGGCGAACGGATCGTTCGAGACATCGTCCGCGGCGGGCTCGGTGGAGAGCTCGAAGAGCGTGCCGCGCAGCGCCCCGAGCGCCCGGCGGATCTCCGCCTTCGTCTCCTCGAGCGCGGTCGCGGCGCCGCGGGGGTCGTTCACGATCTGCCGGCCGAGGAGTTCGAGCTCGAGCACGGCCTGGGTCACCGCCTGGGTCACGCCGTCGTGGAGCTCGTAGGCGAGATGCGTCCGTTCGCGTCGCATCAGCAGCTCGGCCGCGCGGCGCCGTTCGCCGACGGCATCGGCGGCGGAGCCGGCGATCGAAAGGAGGAGCTCCATGGCTCGGATGTCGGGCGCGTCGGCGTCCTGCCAAGCGGCGACCACGCCCTCGATGCGTCCGTCGCGGCGGGCGAAAGCGCCCGCGAGGTTGCCGGCCGAGACGCCGAGGACGACGCCGAGCCGCCCGAGGGTGGCTCCGTCGACCGGCGCTGCAGTTTCGATGGTCCGGATCGACGCGCAGAGCTCAGCAGGGATCTCGCGCGTCCGCTCTCCGGCGGGCGCGGAGACGTCGACGCGTTCGCCGCGCTCACGAAGGAGGAACAGATCGCTCGCACCGGTCGCTTCCCGGATCGACTCGAGCGCGTCGGGCAGCGTCGTGCCCGTCTCGCCGAGGCTCGTGCGGAGCGCATCGAGCGCCCGCTCGACGATCGCGGGCTCGTGCGCCTTCGCGCCGGGCATCTCGGGATCGCCGGTGCGAAGGATCTCCTCGAGGGGATCGTCGTCGGTCGCGGCGAGGAGCGACTCCGCGTGCTCGCCGAGGATCGCCGGGGCGTCGACCGGGGTGGTCCGAGTCGGGCGCGCGAACACCGTTCCGGTGCCGGAGATGGAAACGAGCCAGCCCTCGAGTCGCCCCTCCGTCACGTCGTCGATGCGGATCGGAAGGGCCGGCGCGTCCGGCGCGTGCCACCAGCTCACGGTTCGCGAGACGCCCGCATCGACGACGGCTCCGACGACGTCGAAGCCGAAGGCGACGCCGAAGCGCCGGAAACGCTCCACTGTGACCCGTCCTGCGTCGGGAACGGGGGCGTCGGCCTCCGTTTCCGGCGTGCTTGGGGTCTCCAGCGTCGAGTTGGTCGAGGGCTCCACTGGCTGGCTTCCTCCGCCATTCGGTCTAGTTCTCCTTTCGGCTGGAAGGGAGCTGCTCTTAACCCTCCGGACCGCTTCGCCGGGCCGTTCGGCCACCGCGGAGCGGGCGAGAGGCGGCGGGCGGCGAGCGCTGCCGGCGAGCGAACGGAGCGATGCGGTGAGCGAACGGAGCGGCTATTCGGTCGGGAGGGACCTGGCGATGACCTCGGCCACGTCGAGGACCTCCAGATCGTGGCCGCCGGCCCGGGCGCCGTCGTCGAGCATCACGAGGCAGAAGGGGCACGCGACGCCGACGCTCGCCGCACCCGTGGAGGCCGCCTCGTCCATCCGCTCGGCGTTCACGCGCTTGCCGATGCGCTCCTCCATCCACATCCGCGATCCCCCGGCACCGCAGCAGAACCCACGCTCGCGGTGCCTCGGCATCTCCACCGTGCGGAGCTCCGGCACCGCGGAGAGCAACTGCCGCGGCGCGTCGTAGCGATCGTTGTGTCGCCCGAGGTAGCAGGGGTCGTGATACGTGAGGAGCTCATCCCGACCGCCGGGCGCGAGTTTCCCGGAGCGGACGAGTGACTCCAACAGCTCGGTGTGATGGATCACGTCGTAGGTGCCGCCGTAATCGGGGTATTCGTTGCGCAGCGTGTTGAAGCAGTGCGGGCAGCTCGCGACGATCGTGTGCACGCCGGCCTCGTCGAGCGTCGCCACGTTGGACTGCGCAAGCGTCTGGAAGAGGTACTCGTCGCCGATACGGCGTGCCGGGTCGCCGGTGCAACCCTCCCGCGCGCCGAGGATCGCGAACGACACGCCCGCCCGGAGCAGCACCTCCGCCATCGCCCGCGCGATCCGCTTCGCCCGGTCGTCGAACGACGCAGCGCAGCCGACCCAGTAGAGGACCTCGGGGGCCTCGTCGCCGGGAGCCCACACCCGAACGCCGAGACCCGACGCCCAATCGGCGCGCTGGGCCTGCGGGACGCCCCAGGGATTTCCGGCCGTCTCGAGGTTCCGGAGCATCGCCCCGGCCTCCTTCGGGAAGCGCGACTCCGCCATCACGAGGTTCCGGCGGAGGTCGACGATCGTGTCGACGTGCTCGATGTTGACCGGGCACTCGCGCATGCAGGCGCCGCAGGTGGTGCAATCCCACACGACCTCGTCCTCCACGACGTCGGGGACGATCGGGGTCGCGTCCGCCTCGCCGGACAGCAGCGAGGGCCCCTCCGCGAAGAGCTGGTCGCGGAGGTTCATCACGAGGAGCTTCGGCGAGAGCGGTTTGCCGGTGTTCCACGCCGGACAGACGTCCTGGCACCGGCCGCATTCCGTGCACGCGTAGGTGTCGAGGAGCTCCTTGCGCGTGAGGCCTCGGAGGGTGTCGGCGCCCAGGTGGGCCTCCTCTGACGCCGCGTCTTCGAGGTCGATGCGGAGCGGAACGAGCCTTCCGCGCGGCCGCGTCGACGACAGGTAGACGCTGAAGAAGCTGGAGACGATATGAAGGTGCTTGGAGTACGGGATGTAGACGAGGAACCCAACGACGAGCCCAAGGTGGAGCCACGTGAACGCCCGCTCCACGCTCCGGAGCGTCGAGGGCGACCACCCGTCGATCGCGTGGGAGAGTCCCGTCGACAGCGGCGTCCACGCTTCTGGAGCCTCCGCCACCCCGAGCGCGATCCGAGACGCGTTCACGACGAAGAGCGTCACGACGATGCCGGCGATCGCGAGCAAAATGAGGTCCGCCTCGCGGAGGTGGCTGCCGACGAAGCGCTCCGGCCGGCGCACGTTCCGGATCCAGAACGCGGTCACGACCCCGACGAGCACGAGGGCGGCGAAGACGTCCTGGAGGAGTCCGAGCCACCCCGAGTGGCCGATCCAGGGAAGCGCGAAGGACTCCGACACCGCTTGCCCGGCCGTCTCCACGATCGTGGTCAGCAGGACGAGGAAGCCCCAGAAGATGAAGGCGTGCATCAGGCCCGGGACGAAGCGCTGGAGGAGCTTCCGCTGGCCGAGCACGACCACGGCCTCGCGCTTCAGCCGTGGGCCCGTTTGGTCCGGGGCCTCGGAGGGCCGCCCGAGCGACACGAGGCGGACCAGCAGCCGCGTCCGGCGGGCGAACAGTGCCGCTCCCACGCCGAACAGCAGGACGAGCCCGATCGCCGCCAGCATCCGGTCGCGAGTCTAGCCGACGCCTTCCCAGCCTTCGCACGTGCCTGAGATTGACAATAGAACGCTCAACTTCTATCTTTTGAACAGGCTTAGCATCAGGCACAAGGACATCAGGCCGCATCGGGCACAGGACTTCAGACGGGGACACGTCTGAGGGCATCTTTCGAAGGAGGACAACCAGATGGCACGAGCCGTAGGGATCGACCTCGGCACCACCAACTCCGTCGTCGCGACCCTCGAGGCTGGCGAACCCGTCGTGATCCCGAACGCGGAGGGGTCGCGCCTGACGCCTTCCGTCGTCGCCTACTCCAAGAACGGCGAGATCCTCGTCGGAGAGGTCGCCAAGCGGCAGGCCATCACCAATCCCGATCGGACCGTTCGTTCCGTCAAGCGGTACATGGGACAGAAGGACTGGTCGATCGATATCGACGGCAAGAAGTGGACGCCGCAGGAGATCTCCGCGCAGATCCTCGGGAAGCTCAAGCGCGACGCGGAGGGGTACCTCGGCGACAAGGTGACCGAGGCTGTCGTCACGGTTCCCGCGTACTTCGACGACTCCCAGCGGCAGGCCACGAAGGAGGCCGGGGAGATCGCGGGGCTTTCCGTCCTGCGGATCATCAACGAGCCGACCGCGGCGGCGCTCGCCTACGGCCTCGACAAGAGCACCGACCAGACGATCCTCGTCTTCGACCTCGGCGGCGGCACGTTCGACGTCTCGCTCCTCGAGATCGGTGACGGCGTCTTCGAGGTCAAGGCCACCCACGGCGACACGAACCTCGGTGGCGACGACTGGGACCAGCGCGTCATCGACTGGATGGTGACCGAGTTCAAGAACGCGCACGGCGTCGACCTCTCCAAGGACCGCATGGCGATGCAGCGTCTGAAGGAGGCCGCGGAGAAGGCGAAGATCGAGCTCTCCTCGGTGACCGAGACGACGATCAATCTCCCGTTCGTCACCGCCACGCAGGAGGGTCCGCTCCACCTCGAGATGAAGCTCACGCGCTCGGAGTTCGAGCGGATGACCGCCGACCTCGTGGACCGTTGCAAGGGCCCGTTCCAGCAGGCGGTCAAGGACTGGGGCAAGGACCCGAGCGCGATCGACCACGTGATCCTCGTCGGCGGCTCCACGCGCATGCCGATGATCCAGGAGCTCGTGAAGAGCCTCACCGGCGGCAAGGAGCCCCACAAGGGCGTCAACCCCGACGAGGTGGTCGCCGTCGGAGCCGCGATCCAGGCCGGGGTGCTGAAGGGCGACGTCAAGGACATCCTGCTCCTCGACGTGACGCCGTTGTCGCTCGGCGTCGAGACGAAGGGCGGCATCTTCACCAAGCTGATCGAGCGCAACACGACGATCCCGACGCGCAAGAGCGAGATCTTTACGACCGCGGACGACAACCAGACGACGGTCGAGGTCCACGTCCTCCAGGGCGAGGCGGAAACCGTCTACTCGCCCGGCGTACGTTCGCTCGGGAAGTTCCACCTCGAGAACATCCCGCCCGCCCCGCGCGGCGTCCCGCAGATCGAGGTCGCGTTCGACATCGACGCGAACGGCATCGTGAACGTCTCGGCGAAGGACCTTGCCACCGGCAAGGAGCAGAAGATGACGATCACCGGCGGCACCGCGCTCTCCAAGGACGAGATCGAGCGGATGCAGCGCGAGGCCGAGCAGTTCGCCGCGGAGGACCACCGCCGCCGCGAGGAGGCGGAGGCCCGCAATACCGCCGACCAGCTCACCTACCAGGTCGACAAGGCGCTCGAGGAGTGGGGCGACAAGCTCCCCGACGGCGACCGCGACGACCTGCGGAAGCTGAACGACGAGCTGAAGGAAGCGCTCAAGGGCGACGACATCTCGCAGATCCGTTCGGCGACCGAGGGCCTGATGCAGAAGTTCCAGGCGGCCGGACAGTCGGTGTATCAGCAGGAGCAGGCTTCCCAGGCCTCGCAGCAACAGGCCGCGGGCGGTGGCGGAACGACTCCTCCTCCTGCAGCCGACACCGGCGGTGACGGCGACGTCGTCGAGGGAGAGATCGTGGACGAGGGCGGCGAATGAGCGATCGCGACCCCGGAACGAACGATCCTGCGCGCGGCGACGACACGCCCGAGCGGCCCGAGACCAAGGTGACCGACCGGCGGCGCGTCCGTGACGATGCGGACGCGCCGCCGGAGCAGGCCGCCGCGGCGAACCCGGCTGAAGCGACGAAGGACGCGAACTCCGAGCTCGAGCAGGCGCAGGCCAA
>JBJMLN010000014.1:0-24678 GCA_045805285.1 Actinomycetota bacterium
AGACGGCGATCAGGTAGTCGACGTAGGCGCGTTTCGTGATCCCCAGACCGGGCCACAGAAGCTTGTCCGGGCGGGAGACTTCGATCTCCGAGGCATCGGGCGCCTTCACGATTCCGGGTCCGTCACGAAGCGCATCCCGCGCGCGAAAGCATCTCCGTCACGAGTGGAGGTCCTTTCCCGCCGCACGCCACGCGCCGCAGCGGGCGCCGAGCTCGAGGGCCTCCTCCAGCGGCAAACCTCCTCCGAGGCCCGCCGTGAAGCCACCGGCGAAGACGTCGCCGGCGCCGTAGGTGTCGATGACCTTCCCGGGCGGCTTCACCGGCGGATACCGTCCCGACGTGCCGTTGAACCGCTTCCACGTGCCGCCCTTCCGGCTGTCGGTCGTCACGATCAGGTCGGGAGGCGGGTCGAGATCGCCTTCGTGATAGCGCTCCCCCGCGTCCTTCCCGCTGTGGAGGAGCGCGTCGAGGCGCACGCCGCTTCCCTTGAGCGTCTCCATCGCGCGCGCTGTCGACGTGAGGATGCGCGCCTTGCGCGCCGCCCTGAGCGCTCCGACGTCGCCGGCCGTGAAGTACACTGCGTCGAAGTCGGCCAGGACGTCCCAGCCGAGCGGATCGCGGCGCCGGGCGCCCATGCGATCGCCGATCACGGTGATCGTACGCTCCGCCCTCTCGTCGACGTGGACGACGACGCGGCGCTGGGGATGCCGGCTGCGGAACGCCGCGCGTACCTCGAGTCCTTCGGCGTGAAGCCGCTCCTCCGAACGATGACCGAGCTCGTCGTCACCGAGCGCGGTGAACAGCGTCGCCGTCCCCGCGAGCTTCGCGAGTTGGATCGCCGTCACGGCTCCGCCCCCCGCCGGCTCCTCCCAGTGCTCCGAGACGTGGAGGATCTCGCCGGGTCGCGGAAGATGCGGAACGCGAACGAAGTCGGCCCACTCGACGTGTCCGACGACGCCGAGCTTCAGGCCGCGGAGGCGCTTCAGCGAGACGGCCACCTCACCGCTCCTCGCGGAACCGGCGCAGGAATTCTTCGAACGGGAGGTCCTCCAGCGAGTCCACCTCCACGTCGGCCGCGGAGAGGTCGAGCGAGGCCGTGACCTCGTTCGGAACCGCAAGGCAGAAGAGACAGGCGGCCTTCGCGGCGGCGATCCCGTGCGGAGAGTCCTCGATCGCCGCGGCGGCGTCGACCGGAACGTCGACGATCGCGAGCGCCTCGGCGTAGAGGACCGGGCTCGGCTTCGCGCGGGTCTCGTCTCCGTCGGCGGTGAGGATCGCGTCCCACATCTCCGCAACGTCCATGCGCTTGAGGTGGTGCTCGACCCAGGCGCCCTCGTTGCTGCTGACGATCGCGAGCGCGATGCCGCGCGCCTTCGCCTCGTCCAGGTATGCGCGGACGCCGGGACGCAGGCCCACGTGCTCGAGCGATCCGATGATGTGGTCCCACCCCGCGTCGCCTGCGATGCCCTCCTCCAGGGCGCGACCGAGGCGCGCCTCGAGGTCGGCGACGGGATCGAAGCCGCCGAGCGTTCCGACGCCGCGTGCCCAGTCTTCCGACGGGAGGTCCTGGCCGTGCGCCGCATACAGCTGCCGGTACGCCTCGAGCACGGCCGATTCCGAATCCCAGAGGGTGCCGTCGAAATCGAACAGCAACGCGCGCAGCTCCGGTCGAGGCGGCATCGACACACCGTACCCGGACGCGAAGCCGTCCTCCACGCGAGCGCTACCCGAGGAGGACCCTGAGCACACCCGCGACCGCGCAGGCGGCGACGACCCAGAGAACGCTCAACCGGAACCGCCAGACCGCGACGAAGCTCGCGAGCGCGAGGCACAGGGCGAAGGCGTCGACCGACCCCGGCACCGGGACTGGGACGGGACCGCGGAGGATCTGGACGATGCGCACCCGGTCGAACAACGTGTGGATGCCGAAGGTGACGGCGACGTCGGCGATGATGCCGACGACGGCCGCGGTCACCGCGGCGAGCGCTGAGGTCAGCGCGCGGTTGCTCCGCAACCGTTCGATGTACGGCGCCCCCAGGAAGATCCACAGGAAGCACGGAGCGAACGTCGCCCACGTCGTGACGGTCGCGCCGACGACGCCCGCGACCACGGGATCCAGTGTTCCCGGGTGCCGGTACGCGCCGATGAATCCCACGAACTCGGTGACCATGATCAGCGGCCCCGGGGTGCTCTCCGCGAGGCCGAGGCCCGTCACCATCTGACCCGGGAGCAGCCAGTGGTACTGGAGCACCGCCGCCTGGTTGATGTAGGCGAGCACCGCATACGCGCCGCCGAAGGTGACGAGCGCCGCCTTCGAGAAGAAGAAGGCCTCGTCCGAGACGACCGGCGGCGTTCCGGACAGCGCGGAGACGGCGAGCAGCGGGAGGATCCACGCGGCGAGGCCGACGCACAGGACGACCACGCTCCGGAGCAACGTCGGCTGCACGTCCTCCCGGAGATGCATGTCGTCCGCGGCGTCTCCCGCGTCCGACGCGACGGGGAGCGCCTCGGGTGCGACGCGGGAAGCGACGACGCCCGCAAGCGCAGCGCCGAGGATCAGCAACGGGAACGGCACGTGCGCGAGAAAGATGCCGGCGAACGCGACGGCCGCGATGGCGCCCGCAAGCCGGCTTCGCAGCGCTCGCGAACCGATGCGGATGCCGGCCGCCGCGACGATCCCGACGACGGCCGCTTGCAACCCGGCGAACAGGCCGGCGATCTCGGGCACGTTCCCGTTGGAGACGTAGATCCAGGACAACGCGAGGATCAAGAAGAACGCCGGCAGGATGAACGCGATGCCGGCGGCGAGGCCACCTTTCGCGCGATGCAGCAGCCAGCCGATGTAGATGGCGAGCTGCTGCGCTTCGGGCCCCGGAAGGAGCACGCAGTAGTTCAGCGCGTGGAGGAACCGCGCCTCGCCGATCCAACGCCGGCGCTCCACGAGCTCCTCGTGCATGATCGCGATCTGGCCCGCCGGACCCCCGAAGTTGACGAACCCGAGCTTGATCCAGAACCGCAAGGCCTCGCCGAACGAGACCCGGTCGACCGACGAACGCTCCGAAGACATCGCGCGAGCATAGGGTCCGAGCCGCCGGCCGGCCCGGACGCTGCCTCGCGCATCCGCGCTACGCTCCAGGCGTGCTCGGAGAGAGGGAGGCCGTCGTTCTGGAGGTCGGTGGATTCGACCTCCACGGCGTTCGCTACGCGGACCTGACGTTGGCGTTTCCCGACCGCTCGGTCGTGACCGCCCGGCTCGGCCCCGAGTCCGTTCCCGAAGGCCTCGCCGCGGGTGACCGCGTGATGGCGACGATGGCGGCGAACATGGTGGTCGCGGTCCGCCGGGCGGAGACGAAAGACTGAGAAGGAGATCCGAACCGATGCCCGACGCCAAGACGATCGTCTTCTTTCCGGAGCCCGGAGCCTGGGGACCGACGAACAACTGCGTCGCGATCGCGGAGGTCCTCCGCGAACGCGGACACCGGATCGTGTTCGTCGTCGACGCAAGCTTCGAGGGCCTCCTCGAGGCGAAGGGCTTCGAGGAACGCGGCATGCGCATGGCGCCGCCCGAGGAGAACGCCGACCCGACGGCGGATCCCTGGGCGGAGTTCATCCGCGTGACGGCGCCGGAGTTCCGCAAGCCGACGATCGAGCAGCAGGAGACCGTGACGAAACCGATCTGGGAGGCGCTCGTCGCGGGAGCCCAGTACTCCCACCCGCGGCTGATGGAGATCTGGGACGACGTCCACCCCGACGCGGTCTGCACCGACAACGTCACGGGCTATCCCGCCGTGGAGCTCGCCGGTTGCCCGTGGGCGCGGTTCGTGTCCGCGAACCCGCTGGAGATGCGCGATCCCGACCTTCCTCCTCCGCTGTCGGGACTCCCCGAGAACGACCGCAGCGACTGGCAGGCCTTCGTGGACGAGTACCACCGCGTCCACGAGGATCTGCTGAAGGAGCACAACACGTTCCGCGAGTCGGTCGGCGTCGCCGCGTGCCCGCCCGACGAGTTCAACACCCACTCGCCGTGGCTGAACCTCTACCTGTTCCCCGAGATCGTCGACTACGATCGGCGGAACCCGCTCGACGCATCGTGGCACCGTCTCCAGTCCACGGTGCGGACCGGCGAGGACTCCTTTGACGTCAACGTGAAGGTCCCCGGCGACGGGAAGGTCGTGTATCTCTCGCTCGGCTCACTCGGCTGCATGGACGTGGAGCTGATGCAGCGCCTGATCGACGCGCTCGCGGGAACGGGCCACCGCGCGATCGTCTCGATGGGGCCCCTGAAGGACCAGATGACGCTCGGTCCGAACATGTACGGCGACCAGTTCCTCCCGCAGCCGTCGATCCTTCCGCAGTGCGACCTCCTGATCACCCACGGCGGGAACAACACGACGTGCGAGAGTTTTCACTTCGGCCTGCCGATGATCGGGCTGCCGCTGTTCTGGGACCAGTACGACAACGCGCAGCGTCTCCAGGACACCGGCTACGGCGTCCGGCTACCGACGTATGACTGGACCGAGCAGGAACTCACCCGCGCCGTGGATCGATTGCTCGCCGACGAGGACCTTCGGCACAAGATGCGGAACGGCGCAACCCGGATCCAGGCGGAGCCCGGACGCGTGAAGGCCGCGGATCTCCTGGAGCGGCTCGCCACGACCGGAGAGCCCGTCACCCGCTGAGATCTGTCCCGCACTCGGGGGGGCCGAGGACCATGTTTCCGCCAGCGGAACCGACACCAACACGGGTTCCGACACGTTCTCGATGACGACGACCTGTCCTACAACGCCGCGGTGGCGCCGCTGTCCCTTCAGGGAGGCCTGGTTCCAGGATCGCCGACGGAGAACAGCCACACGCTGACGTACACGTTCTCCGAGGTCTCAGCTTCGAGCGTTATGGCGTTCGACTCCCGCCGCCTCAGACGAAGTGGTATCCGACCTCGCCATGTTGCGAGGAATCCAAACCGGCTTCCTCGTGCTCCTCGGTGACGCGCAACCCGACGGTCGCGTCCGTGATCTTGAGGATCACCATCGTCGCAACGAATGAGAAGACGACCGTCACCCCGGCAAGCACGGCTTGCTTGCCGACCTGTGCGACGCTCGCCGCAGCGCCGGCCGCGTTGATCGCGAGGCTCGCGAACGCTCCGGTCAGCAGCACACCGATGATGCCTCCGACCATGTGCACACCGACGACGTCGAGCGAGTCGTCGTAACCGAAGCGCTCCTTCGCGCTCACGGCCGCGAAGCACGCGAACCCGGCGATCAATCCGATCGCGAGCGCCGCGATGGGCTGCACATATCCGGCCGCCGGCGTGATCGTCGCGAGGCCCGCGACCGCGCCGGTCGCCACGCCGATCGTGGTCACCCTCCCGGTTCGCACCCGCTGCGGGATGATCCAGCCGAAGACGGCGGCCGCCGCCCCGAGCTGCGTGTTGACGAACGCGCTCGACGCGAGCGCTCCGGAGGAGAGAGCGCTTCCCGCGTTGAAGCCGAACCACCCGAACCAGAGGATCCCCGCGCCGAGAAGCACGAACGGAACGTTGTGCGGCGACATGTCCTCGGTCCCGTGTCCTCGCCGACGTCCGAGGTAGATCGCGGTCGCGAGCGCCGCCGCGCCCGCGTTCGCGTGCACGACCGCGCCGCCGGCGAAGTCGAGCGCGCCGACCCCCGCCGAGCCGAGGAATCCTCCCCCCCACTCCCAATGCGTGACCGGCGCGTACACGAAGATCGACCATAAGCCGATCAGCATCAGGTAACCGGAGAACTTCATCCGCTCCGCGAACGCCCCGGCGATCAGCGCCGGCGTAATGATCGCGAACATCAGCTGGAACACCATGAACGCGCTCGCGGGAACCGTCGGTGCGTAGGCGCTCGGGGCCGCCCCGACGTGGCGGAGCCCGAAGAAGTCGAGCCCGCCGATCAGCCCGGCCTTGTCGGGGCCGAAGGCGAGCGTGTAGCCGACCAGGACCCAGAGCACGGTGACTAACGCGAGCGCGATGAAGGACTGCATCATCGTTCCGACCACGTTCTTCGCGCGGACGAGCCCTCCATAGAAAAAGGCGAGCCCGGGCGTCATGAACATCACGAGAGCGGCCGAGGCGAGGAGCCACGCAGTGTCGCCGGAGTCGATGTGGTGCACGATCCACCCCTCTCGCATCGAGACTCGGGGCACTGAACGAGCACCGCAATCTATGTGCGGCGCTCCCTCGGGTCAAGGATCGGCGGTTCGGCTACAGCGCCTTGTCCTTGCGGATCTCCCGAACCGCGTGGTGGCCGGGAAGGCCCGTCACTCCTCCGCCGGCGTGCGTTGCGGAGGACGCCTGATACAGCCCCTTGATCGGTGACCGGTAGTCCGCATATCCGACCGCCGGTCGCATGTGGAACAGCTGATCCACCGTCAGCTCACCGTGGAAGATGTTCCCGCCTATCAGGTTGTACTCGCGCTCCATGTCGTACGGCCCGATGATCTGGCGGTGCAGGATCGACCCTTTGAAGTTCGGCGCGACCGTCGTCACCCGGTCGATCAGCCGGTCGGTGTACGCCTCGAGCTCCTCGCGGTGCGGCTCGTCGGACCAGCTCTCCGGAACCCACTGCGTGAACATCGACATGATGTGCGTGCCCTCCGGCGCGAGCGTTCGGTCGAACACCGTCGGGATCTCCACGTCGGCGAACGGCATCTCCGCGGCCTTGCCGGACCGAGCGTCCTGGAAGGCACGCTCGAGGTACTCTAAGTCGTCGAGGATCTGGATCGCGCCGCCGTGGATCGCGGGATCGAACCCAGGGTTCGCGGTGAACTCGGGGAGCTCCGCGAGCGCCAGGTTGATCTTCACCGTTCCGGAACGTGACCGCCAGTGCTCGATGTCGCGCACGAACTCCTCCGGGAGCTCCGAACGCTCGATCTGCCTGAGGAACGTGATCTGCGGATGGCAGGTCGTGATGACGACCGGCGCGGAGAACTCCTCGCCGCCGGCGATCGCGACGCCGGTCGCGCGGCCGTTCTTGATCAGCACTCGCTCCACCGGCGAGTTGACGCGGATCTCGGCGCCGAAGCCCTCCGCTGCCTTGCGGATCGCGTCGGCGACCGCGCCCATGCCGCCCTCCGGCATGCCCCACGAGGCGACCTGGCCCTCAGCCTCCTCGCCGACGGAGTGGTGCATCAGCACGTAGGCGGTTCCCGGAGCCATCGGGCCGGACCACGTTCCGATGATGCCGTTCACCGACTCGAGACCCTTCACGACGTCGTTCTCGAACCAGCGATCGAGGATGTCCGCGGCGCTCATCGTGAACAGGCGAGTGATGTCTGCGACCGTTCGCTCGTCGTAGTGCTTGCGGAGCATCCAGGCGAGCTGGCCGGCGTCCTTGAGGTCCTTGAGCTTCTTCGACCCGATGTGCGGCGGCGTCCGGTGGAGCATCGGCTCGAGGATCTTCGCGATGCGGCCGATCCATTCGTAGAACGGCGCGTACGCATCCGCGTCGTGCTTGGAGAACTGCGCGTAGGAGTTCCACGTCACCTGCTCGTCGTCGCTCGCGACGATCGAGCGCCCGTCGGGGTGCGGGAGGTATCCCATCCCGAGCGGATTCACCTTGTAGCCGAACCGCTTGAGACCGAGGCCGTCGACGATCTCCGCGGGCATCAGACTCATCGTGTAGGAGAGCGTCGTGACCTTGAACTCCGGCGCGTCCGGCCACGGCTGCGAGGTGTCGGCCGCTCCACCGGTCTTGTGCCGGGCCTCGAGGACAAGCACCTTCTTGCCGGCCTTCGCGAGGAAGCCGGCCGCAACGAGGCCGTTGTGGCCTCCGCCGATGACGATCGCGTCGTATCGATTCGCTGCCATGGCGATCCCTCTACGCCGATGCCAGCGAGCGCGCCGGCACCTGCTTGCGAGGATCGACGAAGGGGATCGCGGCGGTCCTGCCCTTCAACCATCCGTGCTGGGAGTCGACGTCGAGCTCGACGCCCGCCTCCGCGAGCTCAATCGGAACCCACACGTAACCGATGTTCTTCTCGAGCGCTGGTGACCACACCGCGTCCGTGACCTTTCCGACCTCTTTGCCGTCCTTCAGGGCCGGCCAGAAGTCCGACGGGTCGATGTCGAAGGGTCCCGACTCGAACTCGATCCCGACGAGCTTGCTCGAGACGCCCTGCTTGCGGATGCGCTCGAGTGCGTCCTTGCCGATGTAGTCCTGCGGCTGCTCCTCGACGAGGCGCTCGAGACCCATCAGCTGGAACGGATTGTTCTCGATCGTCATGTCGGAGCCGTAGTTCATCATCCCGGCCTCGATCCTCCGCGCCATCGACGGCGCGGCGACGTGGATGCCGAACTCCTCTCCCGCCTCCAGGACCGCGTTCCAGAGATCGTCCCCGTTCTCGCGACCGATGCAGTTCACCTCGAAGCCCGGAAGCGCGGTGAAGCCCGTCCTCGAGATGACGACCGGCATGCCTTTGATGTCGAAGCGCTCGGTCCAGTAGTACTTGATGTCGTAGATCGCGGAGCCCACGAGCTTCTCGAGCGTCTTCGCCGAATGCGGCCCCTGGACCTGCATCGGGTAGGCGTGCGCGTCCTTCACCGTGACGTCGTAGCCGGAAGCCGTCGCGACGCCGAGCGCGTAGAGGCCCGCGTCGGAGTCGGCGCACTGCATCCACCACGTGTCCTTGTCGACATGGAGGAGCACCGGATCGTTGACGATGCCGCCGTCCGGGGCGGTCACGAGCATGTACTTCCCTTGCTTGACGGCGCACTTCGTGAGATCGCGGCAGGTGATGCGGTCGATCAGCGTGTCCGCGTCCGGGCCGCTCACCTCCACCGTCCACTCGGCGCCCACGTCCCAGACGACGACGGAGTCGAGGAGCCACTGGTACTCCTCGTTCGGATCGTTGTAGTAGCCGGGGAGGAGCGTGTGGTTGTACACGTCGTAGTACTGGCATCCGGCGCGGACGGTCGCCTCGAAGTACGCCGATCGCCGGTACCACGGCCCCATGAACAGCTTCGACTCCGGGTAGTACCGCTCGTTGCCCATCCGGTGCTCCTCCGTGCGTACCGGCCGCCGCTCGGCGCGGTTAGAATGCGATACTAAACGGTCGTTCAAACGGGGGCAAGCCGCTGCGCGCACACCGCGAGTCGCGACAGGAAGAGCGCCGGGAGGTGATCCTCCAGGCAGCGCTGGAGGTCGTCGCTGAGCGCGGCCTGTCGGATCTGCGCATGTCGGACATCTCCGACCGCGCCGGCATGAGCGCCGGGCACGTCCTCTACTACTTCAAGACAAAGGAAGCGGTGCTGATGCGGGCACTCCGCTTCATCGAGGACCGTTTCCACGCGGCTGCGGACGACGAGCTCGCGAAGCTTCCGGCGGGACCGCAACGGCTGCGTCGTCTGCTCGAGCTGGACCTTCCGGCAGGGCGCGGCGATCCGCGATGGGCGCTCTGGCTGGAGGCTTGGACGCTCGCCCCGCACGACGACGACATCGCGGAGCTCGTCTCCGAGCTCGACGCGCGATGGGTGAAGCGTCTGCGTCAGGTCGTCCGCGAAGGGATCGCGGCCGGTGAGTTCGAATGCGACGACGTCTCCGCTTTCGCATTGCGGTTCTCGGCGCTGTTCGACGGCGTCGCGGTCAGGCTCGTCACCGGCACGAAGCAGACCTCCAAGCGTTCGGCCCTCAAGACCTGCATGCATGCGGCGGCGAACGACCTCGCGTTCGCGGATGCCGGCTGAACGTCCTCAGTCCGTGACGGAGAAGTGGGCGGCGGCGAGCTTGTTGTAACTGTCGTCCTGGAGGAGATAGACGCTGTACTCCCCCGGGTCGAGCGGAAAGCCGTGGACGCGGTCGTTGAACGTGATCGAGCCCTCGACCGTGGAGTGCGTGTACTCCCACATGTTGTAGTAGCTCACGTGCGGGTTTCCGCCCCGCTTGTATACGGCAACCCAGTCCCATCGGTTGCCCGGAGCGAAGTTCCACGTCGCGGTGATCGGCCGGCCTGCGCGGTACGACGTGTCCTGCGTGGAGATTTTCGGCGTTCCGCCCCTCGGCTGCACCCAGAGCTCCGTTCGCGCAGCGGGGTACGCGCCGTCAGCTTGGCTGTCGCCGTCGTAGAGGCCGACCTCGTAGCGGCCGGGCCTCCAATCTCCGGTGTCGAGGCGGGCGACGCCGTCCGTCTTTCCGTGAGGCAGTGTCGACGACTCGACGAAGGGGTAGCGGTGCTTGTCGTTCCTGGTGACAACCTGGATCTCCGGCGCCGTCATGACGGAGTCCTTCCGATCGATGTGATAGGAGATTCTCGCCTCATCGCCGACGTCGACCAATCGTGGCGAAGCGGAAAGCAGCGTCGGCGGCGACTCGGGCGTGACGTCGAACGTCGAGACGGTGGCGCGGTGATCCGTCGGCCACGGGGACGAGGTGATGTCGACGCCCTCGGCTCGCTTCTCGCCGACGATCACGCTCGCGACCGGCTTCGCCGGGCCACCCGCGTAGATGAAGTCGATCCGGTCGGCCTCCGCTCCGTTCGGACCAGGGTTGTATCCGGGCACGTGCGGTCTCGACGCCGGCCACGTGATGCCGGGGTCCGCCACGGGATCCGGATGCACCGCCCGGAACGAGTCGACGAGTCCGGCCGTCTCGACCAGCTCGCTCACCGGCCAGTCGATGGGGAACTTCACCTGCTCGCGGATGCCGACGGTCGACTGCGTGTAGTCGAGGTGCGACGGAGCGTTGAAGTCTCCGGTCAGGAACGCGGGTATGCCGTTCGCGGCGAGCTGCGTCACGGCGTCGAGCGGCGTCTTGATCGCGGGCACCCGCACCGCGTCCTCCACGTCGATCACCTGCTCGGCGCTCGCGTGGTTCCGATCGATCTGGAACGGGCCGTACCGCTTCGACGGCAGATGCACGTTGGCGATCGCGACGACGCGACCCGGTTCGAGCTCCACGTACGTGTAGAGGCCGTCGGTGCTCTCCGGAGCGAGGAGCGGATATTTCGACACGATCTGCGTGCGAGCGTCGAAGTACGGCCAGTCGAGCCCGTGCGCGATCTTCTCCATGTTCCCGTACCCCTCTTCGATCGCGACAACGGATGCGCCGCCGGCCTCGATCGCGTTGAGGACGCCCTGGAAATCCACGCGTTCCCCGCCGTACTCGATGTTGAACTCCATCATCTTGAATCGCATCGTCGGCGTGGCCGTTCCGGATCGCTGCGTTGTTGCGCGGGTCGGTGTCGGGTCCGATGTGCAGGAGCCGACACCGAGCAGGACGACGAGGGCCGCCGCCAGCGCACGCGCGGGGAAAACCGCTCCGAGCTTTCGGGGCCGGACAGCCATCGAGGCGGACGTTACTCCGAGAGGCTGACGCGTACAGCCGGGCGATGAGGGGTACGCATCATGCATACGCGTCGAAAGGAGCCTGTGATGTCAGATCTCGACACGGAGGAACGCCAGAAGCTCGCCGAGGAGGGGAAGGCGCTCCCCGACGGTTCGTTCCCGATCCGCAATCGCGAGGACCTGAAGGACGCGATCCAGTCGTACGGTCGCGCCAACGACAAGGACGAGGCGAAGCGCTGGATCAAGAAACGGGCCCGTGAACTGAACGCGGAGAACGAGCTCCCCGAGGACTGGTAACAGCCGCGATCGTCAGCCGGCGCCGGCGCTGACGGCGGCGAGCCGCTCGCTGCGCTCGATCCACGGTGTCGCTCGCAGCGAACGGAAGATCTCCGCGGCGTCGGCGCCGAGAACGAGGGCGTCGCCCGACCGTTCGGTGGTCGCGAGCCATTCCGCGTGGGCCAAGAGACGTTGCGCGCGCCTGAACGGATCACCGATCTCGAGCAAGATCCGTTCGGCCTCGTGGAAATGCGCGTCGATGACGCTCGGATCGGCGCTCCGTGCTGCCTCGAGCATCGCCGAATATCCGGCGATCGTCGCGTCGAGCAACGGCGAATGCTCCCCCGGTGGAAGCGACGTCATGTCCATCAGGAGGGCTTCCGCTCGATCCGTATCGGGAACCGCGAGCGCGGCCTCGAGAGCTACCTCCACCGCGACCTTGAACACCCAGTGACGCGAGCTCAGCGCCGCTCGCGCCTCGATCGTCCTGGCCGTGCGCTCGACCGCTTCATCCGGGTGACCGAGGAGGATCGCCATCTGTGAGAGGACCACCTCGGCGAAGTTCCGTGCCTGGAAGTCGTCCGACCCCTCCCATCGTCGAAGTCGCTCGGCGATCTCGACGGCCGTCTCCATGTCTCCTCGCCCGATCCCTTCGACGAGGAAACGCAAGTAGTCGAAGTTGGGAGCGGATGCATCCGCCCCCGCCTCTTCGCGGCGGCCTTCGAACTCCGCCGAAAGCGCTTCGAGCTCGTCCCAGCGCCCGGTGAGGTGGAGCATGTGGGCGAGGTGTCCCGTGAGGAACCACCATGAGTACCGGTAACCCGTTCGCTCGGCGAGGACGCGACCCGGTTCCTGATAGGTGCGCGCCTCCTCGTACCGGTCCAGGCCCCACATGCAGTTCGACAGGTTCGTGTACGCGCGCAGCGCCGCCGGGACCGCGTCGTATTCGAGCGCCACCTCGAGAGCGTGCCGCAATAGAGCGAGCGATTCCTCGGGACGATGGAGCGAGTCGAGGATGAGGCCCTTGGTGTTCATCGCGTCGGACAGGACTTCGCCGACCCGCTCCTCCTCCGCGATCTCCAGGGCTCGGTCGATCGGGATGAGCGAATCGCGAACCGAGGCTTCGTCGGTCGAGAAGAAATACTTCAGCCTTCCGAACTGGGCGGCGAGCAACGCCACGTCGGGGCCCGAAGCATCCGTGAGAGCCGCGTAGGCGTCCTCCATCCGCTCGAGCCCATTGTCGAGGCGATCGGTGGACCACATGGCGTCGGCGATCGTCGCTCGTGCCCGGGCGGCGTCGAGCGGACGGCCGAGCCGGTCGTACTCGGCGATGATGGGATCCAGCCGCTCGATCGCCGCGGTCCCATCACCGCCGGCCCAGATCGCCTCCGCAGCGCGCTCCTTCAAGGACGTGCGCCCGAGGTCGTCGACTTCCAGCTCTGCAGCGCGATCGAAGTACGAGGCGGCCTCGACGGTCGAGGCGAGTGAACGCGCGCGTCGTCCCGCTCGCTCGAGGGAGACTGCGGCAGCTCGGCGGATCTCCTCGGCGTCGGGGTCGTTCGGCTCGGCCTCGTAGGCATCGACGTAATGGGACGCGACGACCTCGGCGATGTCGTCGGCGTCTCCCGCCCATGTCTCCTCGAGATATCGGGCGACCGCCAGGTGTCTCGTCTTGCGATCACGACGGCTCACCGTGTCGTACACGACGCGTTGGACGATCGATTGAAGAAAGCCGTACTGACCCTGATCCGGCGACGTCGGGTCCTCGACGAGGGTCAAGAGCTCGCGCTGTCGAAGCGACTCCATCGCGGGAACAACCGCGTCCTCAGACCTTCCGATGACGGCCGAGAGCGCCTGCAGCGAGAACGTCTTGCCGAGGACGGACGCGTGCTGGAGAGCCGACCGCTCCTCTGGCGGCAGCTCGTCCAGCCGTGCGCCGATGAGCGCCTGCAGCGTCTCCGGAACGTCGAGATCGCCGGCGGGAACGTCGCCGGTGAGCTCGATCCCATCCTCGGTCTTCCGCAAGGCGCCACGGTCGATCAGCATGCGCACCGTCTCCACGGCGTAGAGCGGCACGCCCTCCGAGCGTTCGCGGATCCGCTCCACGAGCACGTCCGGCATGCCGGGGACCATCCCGCGGAGCATCGATCGGATGTCCTCTTCGCGGAGCGGGCCGAGCGAGATCGACGTCCATCCGCTCCGTCCCGTCCCCCACCCGGGACGCCGGTCGTCGATCTCGGGCCGCGCGAGCGCGACGAGATAGATCGGCTGGTCGGTCGCACGCTGCAGCAGCTCGTCGATGAAATCCAGCAGCCCGGAGTCGGCCCACTGGAGGTCCTCGAACACGAGCACGGTCGCCGCGCGTGCGGCGAGCAGCTCGAAGAACCGCCGCCACGCGGAGAAGAGCTCCTCCCGTGGAGCCGTCTGACGTTCCGAGAGCGCGAGGAGCTGCGCGAGCATCGACTCGAGCCAGCGTCGCTCCTCCGCGTCGGGACACCACTCCGCGAGCCAAGTGTGGAGCTTCGCCCGGGTGCTGGACGGTTCCTCCTCCTCAGCAACGCGGAGACGGCTGCGAACCATCTCCGCGAGCGCCCAGTACGCGACGCCGTCGCCGTACGGGATGCAGCGCCCTCGATGCCAGAACACGTCGCCCGCGATGCCGTCGAGGTACTTCTCGAACTCGAACGCGAGCCGGGACTTTCCGATGCCGCCCGGCCCGGAGACCGCGACGACATGCGCCGCGCTCGTCTCGGCCGACGCGTGGAACAGGTCCTTCAGCAACCGCAGCTCTCGGTCGCGCCCGACGAACGGCGCCTCGAGCCCGGCGGCCCGGAACGAGCCTCCGCGACCGGCGACGATCCGGTCGGCGCGGAAGAGCGCCATCGGCTCTGCCTTGCCTTTGAGCTCGTGGACGCCGGCGTCCTCGTACGCGACCGCGGCGTCGGATGCGCGCTTCGTCGCCTCGGTGACGAAGACCTGGCCGGGAGCCGCAGCGGACTGCACCCGCGACGCGGTGTTCACGAGGTCACCGATCACCATGCCTTGGCCCTCGGCCGCACGGTCGACGGCCGCCTCTCCGGTCGCGACACCTGCGCGAGCGGCGAGCGTCGGGATCTCCTGCTCGGCTCCGAGAGCGGAGACCGCAGCGACCAGATCGAGCCCGGCGCGGACCGCGCGTTCGGCGTCGTCCTCCCGTGCGATCGGCGAGCCCCACACCGCCATCACGGCGTCGCCGATGAACTTCTCGATCGTGCCGCCGTAGCGCTCGACGATCCGACGAGCGGCCTCGAAGTAGTGGGACAGCAGCTCACGGACATCCTCGGCGTCGCGCCCCTCCGACAGCGTCGTGAAGCCGACGAGGTCGGTGAACAGGACGGAGACGAGCCGCCGCTCGGCGAAGGAGACCGGCCCACCGTCGCCGACGGGAGCGGAGGCGCCGTCGGACCGGAGCGCCGTTCCGCACTCGCCGCAGAACCGGTCGCCGGCCTCGTTCGCCGCGCCGCAATTCGGGCAGGCGATCGCGAGCGCCGACCCGCAGTTCGAGCAGAACTTCCGCCCGGGTCGATTCTCCGCGCCGCACGTGCTGCAGGTCACTGCGGTTCCTCCATGCTCGGGGAGGGTACTCCTGCGTCAGAGCGGACAGAAAGGGGCTCGCAGGGTGGCCCAAACGGCCTTGGCCCGCCTCTGACCTGCCGTCCTAGGATGCCCGCCGGACCTCTCGCGACCCCGGCGGCGCCGGTTCCAGCGCCGCGACAGGAGGAACAACATGACCGGATACATCGAGAACCTCCTCGACGACCTGGTAGCCAAGGATCCTTGCGAGCCTCATTTCCACCAGGCGGCCCGGGAGGTCCTCCCGACCCTCGAACCCGTCCTCGAGCGCCACCCGGAGTACCGCGACAGTCGCGTCTTGGAGCGCATGCTCGAGCCCGAGCGCGTGATCCTGTTCCGCGTTCCGTGGACCGACGACTCGGGAGACGTCCACGTCAACCGCGGCTTCCGCGTGGAGATGAACAGCGCCCTCGGTCCGTACAAGGGCGGCTTGCGCTTCCATCCCTCGGTGACGCTGGGGATGCTGAAGTTCCTCGCGTTCGAGCAGATCTTCAAGAACGCGTTGACGACGCTTCCGCTCGGCGGCGGCAAGGGCGGCTCCGACTTCGATCCGAAAGGCCGGAGCGACGCCGAGGTCATGCGGTTCTGCCAGTCGTTCATGACGGAGCTCTCCCGACACGTCGGACCGAACACCGACGTGCCGGCCGGCGACATCGGCGTCGGCGCGCGCGAGATCGGGTTCCTCTTCGGCCAGTACAAGCGCGTTCGCAACGAGTTCACCGGCGTCCTCACCGGAAAGAGCCCCGGCTGGGGTGGCTCGCTGATCCGCCCCGAGGCGACGGGCTACGGCTCGGTCTACTTCGCCGAGGCCATGCTCGCAGCGCACAACGATTCCCTGGCCGGAAGGACCTGCCTCG
Organism: Actinomycetota bacterium; assembly: GCA_045805285.1. GTDB lineage: Bacteria > Actinomycetota > UBA4738 > UBA4738 > JBJMLN01 > JBJMLN01. Next base: position 16,047 of record JBJMLN010000014.1, read on the forward strand.
TCTCCGGCAGCGGCAACGTCGCGCAGTACACCGTGGAGAAGCTCCTGGACGTCGGGGCCGTCCCCGTGACGCTCTCGGACTCGAGCGGCTTCGTCCACGATCCGGACGGGATCGACCGCGAGAAGCTCGCATGGGTGATGGAGCTCAAGAACGTTCGGCGCGGCCGCATGTCCGAATACGCCGAGGAGTTCCGCGGCGCGACGTTCAGCCCTACGGATCCCGCGGCGGACGCGAACCCGATGTGGGCGATCCCGGCTGAGGCCGCATTCCCGAGCGCGACGGAGAACGAGATCGACAGCAAGGACGCCGCGAACCTGTTGAACGGCGGCGTGATCGTTGTGAGCGAGGGCGCCAACATGCCCTCCACCCCTGACGCGATCGATCGCTTCCTGCAGGAGGGCATCCTCTACGGTCCGGGCAAGGCCGCGAACGCCGGCGGGGTCGCCGTCTCTGGACTGGAGATGTCGCAGAACGCCCTCCGCCTCTCGTGGACGCGCGAGGAGGTCGATGCGCGGCTGCGGGAGATCATGACGGCGGTCCACACGCAGTGCCGCGACACCGCCGAGGACTACGGAGCGCCCGACAACTACGTCGCGGGCGCCAACATCGCCGGCTTCGCCAAGGTTGCCGACGCGATGCTCGAGCAGGGCGTCGTCTGAGCAGCCGCCTTCCGCGGTTCGGCCGCCGCGCCTTGCCGTAGTTCCCCGACGCTGACCCCCATAGCGGACGCCGCGCTTTCGGCGGGCCCGAGCCTGCGAAAACGACCGTGGAGGCTTACGCTGGAACCAGTCGGAGAGACGCGCTGACCGACCGGCGGAGGAGCTGAACCGTGCCAGATATCGGTGTTCCGGAGCTCCTGATCGTCCTCGTTGTGGCGTTCCTGCTGTTCGGAGCGAAGAAGCTCCCGGAGCTCGCGCGCTCGATCGGACGCTCGGCGAGCGAGTTCAAGAATGGGATCCGCGAAGGCGGAGAGGACGGACCATCCCCGGAGGAGCCACCGGGTCCGACGTCCGCACGGACGCGATCGCCGAGCTCGCCGCCCGGAGAGACTCCCGCCTGAGACCGAGGCGATGAGGTGGCGCCGCGTGGCTCGCGGTCACCTCCATGCCACTGGACCGACGCGCCCACACCATCACCATCGTCGGGCGTGTCGCCGCGGTTTCCGCGGCAGGGCTCGAGCTGCTGACCTGCCGCCTGTGTTCGTTCGCTGAACGGCGGGTCAACTCCGCAAGCGAGGCGTATCCCGCAACTGAGGCAATCTCCGTGAGCAGGCGCTTCCGAATAGGTGTACAAACGAGCCCGAACGGCCCAGTCGAGGGGGGAACCGATGCCGCATCCGAACGACCGTCGCGCCCGCATCAGCCGACGCGACTTTCTCCGGCGAGCTGCAGTTACGGGCGTCGCCATGCCGAGCGCAGCAGCCATCCTCGCCGCTTGCGGCGGAGGCGCCCAGAAGACTGTCAGCTCCGGCAATGACAACAGCGGGAGCGGCAACGCGTCGCAGTTCGGAACCGGCGGCATCTCCGGCGCGCCCTATCCGCTGGCGCGACCCGACGCACCGGTGACCTGGAAGATCCAGTCCGACAACCAACCGATCGAGAGCAACCTGCAGCCGGAGAAGAACGCCACCCTCCAGGTGCTTCGCTGGCCGTACTACCTCGACAACGGAGTGATCAAGGCGTTCGAGCAGAAATACCAGTGCGACGTTCAGATCACCGAGTACGCCGACATGGACAAGGGCCTGGCCAAGATCAACTCCGGCCAAGGTGACTTCGATGTGATCTACGGCGTCAACGTGTGGGCGCTCGGACGCTCCATCGCGGCGGGTCTCGTCCGGCCGCTGAACCTCGATTACATCCCGAACCTGAAGAGCAACGCCTGGGACATCTTCCAGAGTCCCTTCTACGACCAGCAGGCGCAGTTCTCCGTCCCGTATTCCGTCTGGAACACCGGGATCATGTGGCGCAATGACAAGATCAAGATCGATCCCGCGAGCATGGACAACCCCTACGACGTCTTCTGGGACAACCCGCCGAAGGACAAGACGGCGCTTCTCGCGAACGCCCAGGACGTCCTGGCGCTACCGATGTTCCGCGACGGCCGGACCGACGTGAACGTGACCGATCCGGCGCTCATCACCAAGGCGAAGAACGACGTCGCGCAGGTGGCGTCGATGGTCGGCAACATCCGCTACGACCACGTCGACTACACGACGCTCCCGGCCGGGAAGACCTACCTCCACCAATCGTGGTCCGGGAACGCGAGCGACGCCGTCGTGTTCCTGACCGACCTCAGCGACGCCGACAACCTGTCGTTCTACTGGCCGGGACACGACGGGCATCCCGCGAACGTCGACAACGACCTCGCGTTGATCCTCACGAGCGGGAAGTACCCGGTCCTGTCGCACCTGCTCCTGAACTGGTTCCTGGACCCGAAGAACGCGCTCGACAACTTCACCAACACGACGGGGTTCCAGTCGCCGATCAAGCAGATGACGCCGGACTCGATGGTGCAGAGCGGCATCGTGCCGGAGCACCTCTCCACGGTGATCGTGGCGGAGGAGGACTTCTCCAAGGGCTCCCGGGAGCTGGAGCTCCCGACCGATGCGGACGCGCTGTGGCAGCAGGCGTTCCAAGAGCTCCAGGCGGGTGTCTAGCGAGACCGCCCTTCCACTGAAACGGCGGCGCGCGGATCGCCCGCGCTCCTCCGCCGAGCGCGGCGGCGCGCTGTATCCGAGGTGGTTCTGGCCGTCGTTCGCTCTTCCGGGGACGGCGTACCTGGCCCTGTTCTTCCTGTTCCCCTTCTACGTGGTGCTCGCGGTCACGTTCGGGACGGTGGATCCGATCCTCCGCCAGCCCGTGCCGGCGTGGAACCCGCTCCATTGGAATGCGTCGATCCTCACGTTCACGTTCTCGAACATCACTCACTCCGACGGCCTCTACCAGGCGCCGTTCGTCCACACGATCGTGTTCGTGGCGTGCGCGACGGTCCTCTGCCTGCTGATCGGCTACCCGTTCGCGTACTTCCTGGCGCGCAAGAGCGGGAGGTCCAAGGGGCTGTTCCTGGTCCTGTTCTTCTCGCCGTTCTGGATCTCGTACATGCTCCGGATGCTCTCCTGGATCACGCTGCTTCAGGACAACGGCTACGTGAACCGGATCCTCACGAGCACGGGGCTCCTCCAGCACCCGTATCCCTGGCTCGACGGAAAGCCCGGCACGGTGATCATCGGCCTCGCGTACGGCTACGTCCCCTTCATGGTGCTGCCGCTGTACGCGACGCTCGACCGCATCCACCCGTCGTTCCTGGAAGCCGGGCGCGACCTGGGCGCCAGTCCCCTGAAGACGTTCCTGCGCGTCACGCTTCCGCTCTCACGACAGGCGATCCTCGCCGGGTTCGTGATCTGCAGCCTGCCGATGTTCGGCGACTACTTCACCCAGCAGCTCCTCGCGGACACGCCCAACACCCGCATGATCGGCAACTCGATCGTCGATCAGCTCGTCACGCCGATCTTCGTCTCGCGAGCGGCGGCGCTGATCCTCGTGCTGATCGTGCTGCTGCTCGTCCCGATCCTCTACTACCTCCGGAGCACGAACCGCGCGGCCGAACAGGGGATCGCGTGAGCGCTTCCGCGGACACGTTCGAGGCGCGCGTCGTACCGCCGCCGAGACGCTCCCGCGCGCGGGAGCTTCTGGAGAACCCGTGGGGCCGCACGCGGTTCCTCTGGATCTTCGCGATCGGATACGTCGCTTGGACGCTGCTGCCGGTCGCGAACGCGGTGCTGTTCTCCTTCAACCAAGCCCGATCGCTCGAGCTGTGGCAGGGCTTCTCCTTACGCTGGTACGTCGGCGACCCGAACGACTCGGTCCTCCACGATCCGGCGCTCCGCCACGCGATCCTCCAGAGCCTCAAGCTCGCGAGCCTGACGGTTCTGATCGCGGTCCCGATCGGCGTCGCATTCGCTCTTGCGCTGCATCGCTGGAGGACGCGCACCGCTCGCACCGCGAACTTCACGATGATGTTCTCGTTCGTGACTCCGGAGCTGATCCTCGCGGTGTCGCTGTTCCTCCTGCTGATCAATGCGTTCAAGGTGATCGGCCTCGGAACGACGGCGCAGATGATCGGACTCGTCGTGCTCGCCCTCGCGTACCCGGTCGTGATCGTGCGTGCGCGCCTGCTCTCGCTCGGGAGCTCCTACGAGGAGGCGGCGCTCGACCTGGGCGCGTCGCCGGTCCGGACGCTCAGGCGGGTAACGCTCCCACTCCTCGGCCCATCGATCCTCGCAAGTGGCGCGGTGGTCTTCGCGCTCACGCTCGACGACTTCGTCATCGTCGACCAGCTCTCCCGCGATGCCGGCGACCAGACGGTGTCGATGGCGATCTACGGGGCGGCGCGAACCGGTCCGACGCCTGCAGCGAACGCGATCGGAACGATCATGCTGACCGCCTCCACGATCCTGATCGCGATCACGTTCGTCGTGTATCGCCGCACCGTTCGACGACGCGAGGGCGCCGACGCCCTTCGCCGCGGCGTCCCCGCGTAGTGGCGGGTCTGACAGCGGCGGTGCGGAGTCGCCGAGCGAAGCTCGGCCGGGCCGTCGCGAAGCTGCGCGGCAACGGGGCGCTCCCGGCGTTCGCCGTGATCGGCGCGCAACGCTGTGGAACGACAACCCTCTTCGCGATGCTGTCGCAGCATCCCGCGGTCGGCGTGCCGTTCCGCAAGGAGATCCACTTCTTCGACCGCGACGTCTACGAGCGCGGCGAGCACTTCTACCGATCGTTCTTCCCGAGCCCGGGACAGCTGCTTTCGCGCGGCGAGATGCTGACGGGCGAGGCCACCCCCGATTACCTCTTTCATCCGCTCGGAGCGCGACGCGTCGCTGCGATGTTGCCGGAAGCGCGGTTCATCGTGCTGCTCCGCGACCCCGTCGTCCGGGCGTGGTCGCATCATGCGCTCCATGCCAGTCGCGGCCGCGAGCCCCTCTCGTTCGAGGACGCGATCGACGCGGAAGACGAGCGCGTGGGCGGCGAGCGCGAGCGCATCCTCTCCAATCCGGCGCATCCGGCGACGACGTACCTTCGGTACTCCTACGTCGGCCGCGGCGACTACGCGCCCCAGCTACGGGAATGGTTCGCTGCGATCCCACGCGCGCGGTTCCTGGTCGTGGTGAGCGAGGAGTTCTTCGGGAATCCGCACCGAACGCTGCGGGAGATCGAGATGTTTCTCGAACTCCCCCCGTGGGAGGCTGCCCCCCAGGCCGAACACCGACACGCGATCGGCGGCGGCGCGGCGGCGATGCGGCCGGAGACCCGAGCGCAACTCCGCAGCTTTTTCGCGCCGCGGATCCGGGCGACGGAGAACCTCCTCGGACGGGTGCTCCCCTGGGACCGGAGCTGAGAGGCTGTCGCCGGTGAGCCCCCTCCGGCCAGCGAGCCGCACGCGCGCGCGGTGCTTCTCCACGGCGCTCGCTGCGTCGTTCATCCTCGCCGCCGGACTGAGGGCAGCGGCGCAGGGGGGGTCGTCCGCCTCAGCCACAGCGGGCAAGGGAGGCGCCGCCCAAGCTGACCGTCCGAACGTCGTGCTGATCCTCTCCGACGACCAGCGGTGGGACACGCTCACGCCGCGGTACATGCCCCATGTCATGCGGACGATCGTCCCCAACGGCATCACGTACTCGAACGCCTTCGTTCCGGTTCCGTTGTGCTGCCCGAGCCGCTCCTCCACCCTCACGGGAGACACCTCCTCGCGCACCGGCGTGTGGACGAACACCGCTCCGCTCGGCGGCTTCGAAGCGTTCGCCCGCAACGGCGACGAACGACAGACGATCGCGACCGACTTCCACGCCGCCGGATACCGAACGGGCCTCGTCGGGAAGTACCTCAACGACTATCCGCAGGGCCATTGGAGTCACGTGCCGCCGGGATGGGACTCTTGGTTCGCGACGCCAACCGGCAAGTACTACCGCTACGAGGCGGCGAGGAACGGACACAAGAGTCGCCTGTTCGGATCCGCGCCGCGGGACTACGTCGGACGCGTCGAGACGAACAACGCGCTCCGATTCGTCGGCGACGACGGCAGCACGAAGCCGTTCTTCCTGTACCTGGCGTTCACCGGCCCGCACGAGCCCGCGGCACCCGATCCGCGCGACGTCGGCCGCTTCGGGCCCGAGTGGCCGAACGGCGTGCCTCCGTCCTACGAGGAGGCCGACGTCTCCGACAAGCCGGCCTGGATGCAACAGGACGCGACGGAGTGGCCTCGGCGCCGCGACTATTTCGTGCATCTCCACGCGCAGATGCTGGACACGACGTACAGCATCGATCGCGCCGTCGGACGGATCTGGCGCGCGCTCCCGGAGAACACCTACGTGCTCTATGCCTCCGACAACGGAGAGCTCTGGGGAGAGCACGACCGCGGCGGAAAGGTCGTCGCGTACAACGAGAGCATCCGCGTGCCCCTGATCGTGGGGTACAAGGGTCCCGCGTCACCGATCGCGGAAGGGACCACCGACGACCGGCTCGCGCTCAACATGGACTACCTCCCGACGCTCGAGCATCTCGCCGGCGTCCACCATCCGTCTTCGGCACCGGTCGACGGCAAGGATCTGCTCACCAGCACCCGAGCCTCGTTCGAGGTCGCTCACGTCGGGCGGGCGGTCCCGACCTACTGCGGCGTTCGCTCGAAGAGCTGGCTGTTCGTGAAGTACGCGACCGGAACCCAGGAGCTTTACGACGAGCGCGCCGACCCGTTCGAGCTCAGGAATCTTGCGCAGGACCCTGGGAGCGCAGACGAGCTCGGCCGCATGCGCTCACGCGCACGGGAACTCTGCACACAGGGGCGGCACCCGGAACCCTGGCCGTTCTCCTAGGCGGCGACCGTCACCGGAACGCGGCCGCGAACCGTCGTTCCATCTCCGGGAGCGGAGGTGACGTTAAGGCTCCCGCCGAGGGCGGCGAGTCGGTCGGCCATGCCCTGGAGTCCAGTGCCGTAGCCCGTGCTCGAAGGATCGAACCCCGCCCCGTCGTCGGTGACCTCGAAGGTGAGCTCGTCGCCCACGGCGGAAACGCATATGCGAGCGCGATTCGCGCCCGCGTACTTCGCGACGTTCTGGAGCGCCTCCAGCACGCAGAAGTACACCGCCGCCTCCGTCTCCGCGGGATAGCGGCCGATGCCGTCGCCCTGCACCTCCGCGGGAATGGAGCTCCGCGTCGCCTGCGACTCCAGCGCCGCGACGAGACCCTTGTCCGCGAGCAGCGGCGGATAGATCCCGCGGGCGAGGTCTCGGAGATCCTCCAGCGCATGCGACAACTCACCCTCCATCTGCTCTAGGAGCTCGTTCGCCTTCGCGGCGTCGCGTTCGGACAGCTGCCGCGCGAGCCGAGCCTTCACCGCGAGCGCTACGAGTTGCTGCTGCGCGCCGTCGTGGATGTTGCGTTCGATCCGGCGCCGCTCCGAGTCCTGCGCGGCGACGATCCGCTGCCGCGACGCGCGAAGCTCGTCGAGGCGAGCGAGCAGCTCGTCGGTCAGCCGAACATTGCGCAGGACGAGGCCGGCACCCGAGGCGAGATCCTCCGCGAGCTTCTGCTCCGCCGGCGTCAGCCGTTCTCCGGGGGGCTTCGCGAGCGACAGCGCTCCGAGCAGCTCACCGCGGTGATGGACGGGGAGCGACAGTGTCGCTTGCAGCGACGGGATCTCTCCGTCCGACAGCGGCAGCGAGTCGGGCAAACGCTCTTCCGCCGGCCAGACCGCGCCCGGCCGGAGCTCCTCGCCGACCTTCAGCCACACCGTCGCGGAGCGAGCGCCGGTCCCCTCCGCGAGGATGCGCGCCATCCGCGGCACGAGATCCTCCGACTCATAGGCATTCGCCATCCGCGAGCTGAACTCCGACAGCACCTCGTACGGCGTCGCGCGATGGCCGTACACGAGGCGGTTCGCGAACCGCTGCACACGCGCGCGGACCGGTTGGAAGGCAACGGCCACGATGGCCGTGGCGGCGATCGACAGGCCGATGCTCGGCTTCGCGGTCCCCTGTCCCACGAGGGCGCCGATACCGACCACAATGCCGACATAGACCGCGGTGATGAAGGCTGCCAGCGCACCGACGACGACCGTCTTGTTGATGACGACGTCGATGTCGTAGAGCCGGTACTTGAGCACGGCGAAGCCGATCGCGAGCGGGATGAACACGAACGAGACCGAGACGATCGCGTTCTGGACGTTCGTGCTGAACGCCGTCGTTCCCACGACGCCGACGTACACCGACGAGATCACGAACCCGACGATCAGTAGCCCGGCTGCGTAGACGAGCCATCGGAGCTGCTCACGCTCCGTCGGGTCGGCGCCTCGGAACCGCACCACGAGCGACGCGATCGACAGGAGCGCCGAGACGAGGAGCAGGCCGCCGAATAGGTGCTGGAACACTCGGAAGACGTCGCCGATCGCACCGCCGATCCCGACAGGGTTGACGGAGTGGGACGCTTCGATCACGCCGGGAGTGAACGCGTTCCCGAGGAACAGCGCCACGATCGAGAACCCCGCGAACCACGCGACCGGACGCCAGCGCCGTGACGGGAGCGATCCCGTCGGAAACAGCAGGAGCACGAATGTCGCAGTCAGGCCGATGCCCATGCCCCACACC
>JBJMLN010000015.1:0-7310 GCA_045805285.1 Actinomycetota bacterium
CCCTAGAGGCGCGCACGCACCGCTCCGTTAGGGGCTGGGCGACGTCGAGGGGGTCGCAGACGGCGACGGGACCGCGGGAACGGAGGGGGTCGTGCTCGGCGGAGTCGAGCCCGACCCTCCACCGCTTCCACCGCCTCCACCGGTTCCACCGCTCGCGAGCTTCACCACGAGATCGTTCGCCTGCCTGACGAGATCCTGCGCGCGCTTGAGCTCCTGCTGGTACTCGCCGAGGTTGCCGGCCTGGAGGGCGACGTTCGCCTTCGCGAAATGCTGCAGCGCCGAGTCCAGCAGCGACTGGATCTGCTGGTCCGTCGTCCCCTGTCCGCCTTGCTGCTTTCCGCCGCCGTTGCCGCCGGTTGGGACCGTGCCACCGAACGAGTCTCCGATCGCCTGCTGAAGGGTGTCACCGAGCCCCACGGTCCCGCCGTGGAACACCAGCACGATCTTCAGCACGGGGAACGAGTTCTGCTGGTTGGCTTGAACGAACACCGGCTGCACGTACAGGAACGACTGCTCGAGCGGGATCACGAGGAAATTCCCGAACAGGACCTGCGAGCCTCCCTGGCTTAACAGCGTTTGCTGCGCCGAGAACCGAGGGAACGACGCCATCTGGTTGAACACCTGGACGGGGCCGTCGATATTTCGGCCGCCGGGGAACTCGAACGCCTTGAGCTCTCCGTAGCCGGGGCCGGGGTCGGAGCGCGCGGCCATCCACGCGACCATGTTCTGTCTCCCCTGCGGAGTGAAGGGGATGAAGAGCGAGAACTCCTCCTGCGTCTGCCCCGGCAGCTTCGTCTGAACGTAGTACGGCTGCAGCGGCGGCGCGTTCGGCGTGACGACGGCAGGCCCGCCATTGACCGACGACTGATTGGCTCCCGTCGCGGGGTCGGGAGGAACGCTCCAGAAGTCCGACTTTCCGTAGAACGTCGACGGGTTCGTCACGTGGTAGTTCGCGTACTGAGCTGCCTGCACCTGGAAGAGGTTCTCCGGGTAGCGGAAGTGCGCCACGAGGTCCGGCGGCGCGGAGCTCATCGGCTTGAAGAGCGAGGGGAACGCTCGCTGCCACACCTGGATGATCGGGTCGTTCGGGTCGCTGACGTAATACGTCATCTGACCGGTGTAGGCGTTGACCACGACCTTGACGGAGTTCCGGACGTAGTTCGCGACTCCGCCGAGCCCGAAACCGTTCGTTTGCGTCGCGGCGTCGGCGAGCTGCATCTCCTGGGAGTAGGGGAACCCGTTCGTGGTGGTGTAGCCGTCCCAGATCCAGTCGACCTGCCCGTCCACCACCGCGGAGTAGGGGTCGTGGTCGAACTGCAGGAACGGAGCCGCCTTCGGCACTCGTTCGTAGATCGAGCGGTTGATCATGATGCGGCTGTCCGGATTGATGAGGTTCGAGATCAACAGGTTGACGTCTCGGTAGTGCCACGCGAACAGCGCTCTCTCGAAGAACCCGCCCATCGGGATCCCGCCGGAACCGGTGTACGGCGGAGCCTTCACCTCCGTGCCTTGCTCGTTCTGGTAGTCGAGCTCGGGCGTTCCGGTGCGGACGATCACGAACGGGACGTCCTCCCGCTCGCCGTAGTAGACGCGGTTCTGGTACGTCTGCCCCGAGGGCAGGAGATTTCCCTGCGGGGGGATGTCGCTCTCGACGAAGAGCGGCTGTCCGTCGGCGGTCGCGCCGTTGACCTGCGACGCCACCACTCCGTAGCCGTGCGTGTAGACGAGGTGCACGTTCTGCCACGTTCCGCCGCCGCTCGGGATGCCGCTCTGAGCGATCTCACGAGCGGAGACCATCGTCATCCGCTGCTGGCCTTCAATCGGATAACGGTCGACGTCGACATCGGAGAACTCGTAGAACTGCTTGATCCGCTGGAGCTGCTCGAAGTCGGTCTTCAGCAGCGCCGGGTCCCAGAGCCGGATGTTGTCGATCGTCGGTTGGTTCCCCGACACGTCATTGGATGTGAGGTCCGTCTGGACCTGCGCCTCCGTCACATCGATCGCATCGAGGCCGAACGCCTGACGGGTGAACCGGATGTTCGCGGTGATGTAGGGCTTCTCTTGCTGGAACTCCTGCGGATCGACCTTGAACTTCTGGATCGCCGTCGGAAAGATCCCGCCGACCACGATCGACGCGAGCGCGAGCAGACCGACGCCGAGGACCGGCAGCGCCCATCCGCGGAACCGGATGTTGACCAGGAACAGGATCGCGCACGCGATCGCGATGAACACCAACAGCTTCAGCGCCGGCAGCTGCGCGTGGATATCGGTATACGAAGCTCCCTGCACGACGCCCCGAGCGGACGTCAGCAGGTCGAACTTCCCGAGCTGATACCCCCACGCCTTCGTGAACACGATCAGCCCGAGGAGGACCGACAGATGCGCCTTCACCTGCGGCGTCACCTTCTCCCCCACGGACTGCGGCCGGATCCCGCCCCAGAGGTAGTGGCCGAGCGCGACCAGGAACGTGATGCCGACGAGGGAGGAGAACAGCCATCCCTGCACGAACTCCAACCAAGGGAGGTCGAAGACGTAGAAGGCGGGGTCGCGATGGAAGATCGGCTCCGTCGTGTGGAACGACACGCCGCCGGAGTTCCTCCACAGCAGGAAGACGCGCCACTGCGACCCCACTCCGATGCCGACGAGGAGCGCGATCACGAGCGCGAACACCGGCAGCAGCCATCGGGCGTACGGCTCGAACGCCGCGCGGTACCGATCGATGACCTCTTGGTCGGGCGACGCGAGCCCGAACCGAGGGGTGGAACGCCGCACGATCAGCAGGTTCGCGTACAGCAGGATGAAGAAGAACGCGCCGAACGCGACGCCGAGCGCGATCTTCGTGCGAAGGATGGTCCAGAAGACCGACGAGAGGTGGACCTCGCGGAACCACAACAGATCCACGAAGAAGCCGGAGAGGAGCGAGAACAGTACGAGGATCAGGACGATCGCGCCCACGACGATGAGCGGCCAACGCCGTCGGCTCCGCCCGGGAACCAGTCGCACAGACACGCTCTCCTCGACCTCCGCTCAGTGCCCTGACGACGAAAAACGCCCCACGGACGCGAGCGGCGCGCCCGGAAGGGCGAGGTGCAGCAGCGTATCACCCACCGCCCTTGAGGAAGTCCACGGCGTCCTGGAGGCTCGACACCGGCACGAGCCGGATGCCGGGATTCGCCGCCCGCGCTTCAGCGTAGTTCTGCTGTGGCACCAGGAACACGCCTGCGCCCGCCCGCTGGGCGGCGACGAGCTTCTCCGCGACGCCGCCGATCCGATACACCTTTCCGTCCCGGTCGATCGCTCCGGTGCCGGCGATCGTCCTGCCCTGGGTGAGGTCGCCGGGCGTCAGGAGGTCGTAGAAACCGAGCGCCCACATGAGACCCGCGGAGGGGCCCGCGATGTCGCCACTTTGGATCGTGACGTCGAACGGGAAGTTCTGGAGCGTCGAGATGCCCACGAGCGGATCGTGCTCCGGCCCACACCGCTCGCGGCTCACCGAGACCGTCTCGGAGCTCCCCCCCGCAGTGACGGAGAAGCGGACCGGCTCGTCGAGGGGAACCGCGTCGATCGCGTCCATCGCCTCCTGTCGAACGTGGACCGGCTCGCCGTTGATCTCCGTGATGAGGTCGCCGGGAAAGAGCTTCCCTTCCGCCGGGCAACCGGGGATCACGCTCTCCACGAGAACGCCTTTGCCGTGCTTCGCCGGATAGCCGTCGAGGTCCTTCAGCACCGACGCGACGGCGTCGAGCTTGCTCTGATCCATCTGCGAGACGGAGCGCTGCTGCTCCTGCGCCTGGGTCTCGCCGGGGAAGAGGAGCTCGTTCTCCGGCACGACAGAACGGTTCGGATCCAGCCACGCGCCGACAACCCCGAGGGCGGTGAGACGCTGCACGCTCTCCAGGACCGAGGTCAACACCAGGTGCCCTTGCGAGTCGTAGCGCGGATGCCGCGTGAACTGGATCAGCGGCGTGACCTCGCGCGCCGGGCCGGGCGCCTCGGAGTAGTACGGCAGCGACACGTAGCTCCCGACGATCACGATGATCGAGAGCAGCGTGAGGAAGACGATCAGACGCTTGGACATGGCGGGGGTCAATCGTACGGCCGGCTCTGGAGTTCCACGCGGAACGCGCGTACCCTGAGAAACCCCCAAGGAGGGACACATGACGACGCCATTGGTGTTGCTGGGTCTCGCGATCCTCGCCGGCGCGGTCGTCTGGGTGCTCTCCGTCCGCCAGAGCCCGCAGCGCGGATCGTCCTCCTGGGAGCCTGCCGCAAAACCGCCCGCGCCCGATGTGAGCGCCCCCGAGGCTCCGGCCATGACGGCTGCGCCGGCGATGTCCGCCGCTTCGGAGGTCGGCGCTTCCGTCGAGTCGGTCTTCGCGGGCGAGGACGACGTCGACGCCTAGCCCACGCCGACCGACAGCTTCGCGTACGTGCCACTCGGCGTCTCCGATGGGCTCGACGCGAGGACCCGGCTGCTTGGCGTCGTCGGACTGGTCGCTCTGATCGTCCTCACGAGCACGGCGGTCGCGCTCGGCGTCTGGCTCCTCGGACACGCCGTCGGCCAGCAGCTGTCGCATTTCGCGACGGGCTGACCTTTCCGGCCCGACGCTCGCGCCTCAGCGGCGCCGCACGAGCTGGAACGAGGAGCGGTAGTCCGCGAGGTGCTCAACCATGCTCCCCGCGCCGAGGACGACCGTCTCCAGCGGGCGTTCCGTGAGGTGGACGGGCACCTCGCACTCCTGTGAGAGCAGCATGTCCATCCCCTGTAGGAGACCGCCGCCGCCGGTGAGGAACATCCCCGTCTCCAACACGTCGTGCGTGAGCTCCGGCGGCGACTCCGCGAGACAGGTCCTCGCCGCGTCGGCGATCGCGCGGACGGGGTCCGACATCGCCTGACGGATCTCCTCCTCCGACACCTCCACCTCGACCGGAGCGCCCGTGGCGAGCTCGCGTCCGCGGCATCGCGCGGCCTCGTAGCGCGAGACCGGATACGCCGAGCCGATCGCGATCTTGAGCTGCTCCGCCGCGGTCTCGCCGATCGCCACGCCGTACTGCTTGCGCACGTGGGTCTGGATCGCTGCGTCGAGATCGAACCCGCCGAGCGGGACGGAGCGGCCGCTCACGACGCCGCCCATCGAGACCACCGCCATCTCGGAGTTTCCTCCGCCGATGTCGACGACGAGATTCCCGATCGGCTCGTGGATCGGCAGGCCGGCGCCGATCGCGGCGGCGAGCGGCTCCTCGACCAGGACGACGCCGCGCGCGCCCGCGGCGGTCGCCGCCTCCTCCACGGCGCGCCGCTCCACCTCGGTCGAGGAGGACGGAACGCACACGAGCACCTTCGGCTTCGGGAACCGAGGGATCCCGACGCGGCGGAGGACGACGCGGATCATCTTCTGCGTCACCTCGAAGTCGTTGATCACGCCGTGGCGGAGCGGCCGGACGGCGATCACGTTCCCCGACGTGCCGCCGATCATCTGCCACGCCTCGGCGCCGAGCGCTTCGACTTCTCCGGTGCGGGAGTTGACGGCGACGACCGTGGGCTCGTTCAGAACGATGCCGTCACCCTGCTTGTAGACGAGGGTGTTCGCGGTGCCGAGATCGATCGCGATGTCGCGACCCATTCAGCTTCCTCGGACCCAGTGCGCGTCGCCGGTCGTCAGATGCTCTTGCTTCCAGATCGGAACGTCGGCCTTGATCCGTTCGATCCCGTGACGGCAGGCCTCGAACGCCTCCGCGCGATGCGGCGTGGAGCATGCGACCACGACGGAGATCTCGCCCACGGCGAGGTCGCCGATCCGGTGGTGGAGCGCGGCCTTGAGCACCGGCCAGCGCTCGCACATCTCCGCGGCGATCTCGCGCAGGCGCGTCTCGGCGAGCTCCTCGTAGGACTCGTAGCGGAGCCCGGTCACATCGCCCGCGTCGGAGTGTTCCCGAACCGTTCCGACGAAGGCGCACGTTCCTCCGGCCGCCCGATCGGCGACGAGCTCGAGGGCCTGCCCGGCGTCCAACGGTCCGGAGGTCAGCACGATGGAGACGGGATCGCCCACGGTGGCCATTGTAGGAACCCGTTCCTCGCCGGGTCGGGGGGCCCGGAGACGCTGCAAGTACGCTCGGCCGATGCAGCCGCAGCTCCCGGAGGGATATTCGGCCCGCGCGGGGACGCTCGACGACCTCGACGCGGTGATCGAGCTCGTCGATGCGCTCGAGCGCTCTTTCGGGTTGGAGCCCGACGCGAACCGGGAGGAGATGACGTGGCTTTGGCGTCTCCCCTCGATGGACCTCGATCGCGACACGCGCGTCGTGACCGCGGGCGACGCGGTCGTCGGGTACGCGAACGTCGCGCGGGTCCACCCCCAGGAGACGAGCCCGTGGCACGTACGGGGACGGGTGCATCCGTCGCACCACGGGCGGGGCGTCGGCGCGTGGCTCGCGGCATGGAACGAACAGGCGGTCGCATCGTTGGCGCGAACGGGCATCCGCTCGGACGTCATCGCGGAGGACGCGTCGGCCGCGGAGCTGCTGCGCGTGCGCGGGTACGTCGACGTGCGTTCGTTCTTCACGATGTGCCGCCCGCTGGCCGAGGAGGATGACGCCGGAACGCTCCCGCCGGGAATCCGCATCCGGCCGTTCCGCGACGTTGAGGACGACCGCCTCCTGTTCGAACTCGAAGAGCGAGCGTTCGCCGAACACTGGGGCTTCGAGCCCACGACGTTCGAGAGCTGGAACGACGCGCTGAAGGGAGAGGACTGGGATCCGTCACTCGTATGGATCGCCGAGGCGGACGGAGCGCCGGCTGGGTTCAACGTCTCCTTCCTCTTCGAGCAGTGCGGATACGTCGGCATCCTCGGCGTCGTCCGAGAGTTCCGGGGCCGCGGGATCGCGACAGCGCTCCTGCACGCGTCCTTTCACGAGTTCGCACGCCGCGGAAACCGAGAGGCGCGTCTCGGCGTCGACGCCCTGAACACGACCGGAGCCGTCGCGCTCTACGAGCGGGTCGGCATGCGCGTCTGCCGCCGCTACGACTTGTACGACCTCGGCACCGAGGAAGCCGCGAACGTCTCGGGCGGCGCGGAGACGACGGCTTAGGCACGCAGGAACGGCCAGATTCTCCGCGCGGCTAGGATGGCTCGATGACGTTCGGACCGTTCCCCGACCCCGAGATGTCCGGAGATCAGTTCGCCGACGCGCCGCTCCTGCGCGAGATCCAGAAGGTGCTCGCGGCCTCGAGCGGGCCGGTCAACTGGGAGCTCGCGCGACAGGCCGCGATCGGCTCCCTCGCCGGAACGGAGGACGCCGCGCCGTCCGAG
>JBJMLN010000016.1:0-44617 GCA_045805285.1 Actinomycetota bacterium
CTCCGGACTCTGCATGACGGCGTTCACGACCCTCGTCACCCACGTCTGGCCCGGCGCCAGGGAGTCTCCCTGCCCCGGATGCTCGCTGTAGCCACGACCCGGGATCACCCACGTCACGGACGGCAGGTTTCCGGTCCGGAGCGCGTCGAAGAGCGCCGTGTGCTCTTGCACGTTCCCGACCTCGTCGTCCTCGTGCACGTCGACGAACCCCGGCAGCGGGTTCTGGGCCGGGACGGTTCCGCCCGGCGCCTTCGTGTAGTTCTTGCACGCGTCGATGCACGTGCCCTCACCGACGTAGTAGCCCCAGCTCACGTTCTCCTTGTTCAGGAGGTAGGTGATGTCCGTCCAGCCGTAGATCGGCTTCTGCGGGCCGCCGCGCTGGACCTTCAGCGTGTCGCCCAGGGTGACGTCGGAGTAGCAGCTCATCGGATCGTGGACGTCGGGACACGTCGCGGCCCACGCCGAGACCAGGTACAGGTGCGCCGGAAGCGTCCACGAGTCCGAGGAGGCGAACATGTGGTCCTGGAGGACGAAGTCGTGAGCGTATGTCCAGTAGTTCGGGATCTCCCGCGCGTCGTGATAGCCGATCGCGCCGGGTTGGCCCTGGGGTCCGATGTGGGCCGGCGGGCACTGCGGGGATTTGCGATCGTTCGCACAGACGTTGGGCGAGTCGATGACACTCTCGACGAACCCGTCCATCTTGCCGCCGTCGATGTCCTGGATCGCATCCGGTTGCGCGTGCGGACCGCCGTCTCCACGGAGCGCCGGGTTGTGCCAGGGCCGGTCGCATCGCCCGAGGACGGGATCGGGGATGCACACGGTGAACTTCCCGTTCTTCGCGGGGATCCCGTCCGCCCCCGGATACGTGCCGAAGTAGCTGTCGAACGAGCGGTTCTCCTGCACGATGAAGATGAGGTGGTTGAGCTTGTCGATGCCCTGGGCGTTCGGATCCGGTCGCTCGGGTGTCACGCTCGACGCTGCGGAGGAGGAGGACGTCGGCCCGGGCCCGCTCGGGGCCGAGCCGGAAGGCGAGGTCCCTGCGCTTCCGCTGTTCTGCGTGCAGGCGGCCGCCAGCGTGACGCCGGCGATCACGACGATCGCGGCGACCGTGGAGCGGCGTCGAGCTGCGAACATCCGAACCTCCTAGCCGGCCGGTGACGGAGACGTCGTTCCATCTCCTGGAGTCGGCGAACCCGCGGATCCACCGCTCGAGGAGCTCTCGAGGGGCGATGCCGGGCCGGGCGAAGGATACGGGTTGAGGATCAGCGGCGGGAGCGGCTTCTGGTTGAAGTCGAATTCGTTCGTGAGGTCACCGAGCTGCGGGGCGTTCTCCCGCACGGTCGGTCGGGAGTCCGGCCGGCCGTCGGTCTTCGGATCGATGCGGTTGCCGGTCAGGAACCGGTCCTCGATCAGCTTCAGGTAGGCGTCGAAGGAGAGGTCCTGGTGGTCGACGTAGCCCTGCTTCGCCCACGGGCTGATGAGGATCCCGGGAACGCGGAGGCCGTAGCCCCACGGATCGACCTTCAGCGGCGGAACGTGGTCGTAGAAGCCGCCCCAGTCGTCCCACGCGAGGAAGATCGCGGTGGAGTTCCAATCCGGCCCCTGCATCGCCGCGTTGATGAGCTTCGTGACGAACGCCTGTCCCGGCGCGATCGACTGCGGCGGATGCTCGCTGAACCCGCGGCCCGGCATGACCCACGACACGGCGGGAAGGTTCCCGGTCTGGGCGGCGCGGTAGTAGGCCGGGTAGTAGGTGATGTTTCCGAGCTGATCGGTCTGGTGGACGTCGGTGAACCCCGGGAGCACGTTCTGCGCCGGCGTCGTCCCCTGTTTCGGCGCCTTGTCGCACGGTGCCGCGATGCACGTGCCGGGGGCGACGTAGTACCGCCACGACACTCCGGCCGCGTGGAGGAGCCACGTGATGTCGGTCCACGCGTAGACCGCATGCTGTCCGCCGCGCTGCTGGGCGAGCGTGCGGTCCAGGACGAGATCGGTGTGGCAGCTCATCGGATCGTAAGCGTCGGAGCACGTGGCAGACCACGCGGAGACGAGCGCCATGTGCGACGGAAGCGTCCACGACTCCGCGGACTCGAACATGTGATCCTGCAGGACGAAGTGTTCTGCGTAGGCCCAGTAGTTCGGGATCTCGCGCGCGTCGTGGTAGCTCATCAGGCCCGGTTGTCCCTCCGGGCCGACTCGGTCGGAACAGCTCGGCGAGGTCCAATGCTGCGTGCAGAACGCCGTCTGCCGGCGCGTGTTGCTGCGAACGAAGCCGTCCATCTTTCCGCCGTCGACGTCGCGGAGCGCGTCGGCGTACGTGTGCGGGCCTCCGTCGTTGACCACGTACGGATCGTGGTACGGCGTCTGGCATTCGTGCTGCAGCGGATTCGGATTGCAGACCGTCGGAACGCCGTTCTTCATCGGGATGCCGTCGGCGCCGGGGAACGTTCCGAAGTAGTGATCGAACGAGCGGTTCTCCATCACGATCGTGATGATGTGGTCGATCTTGTCGAGGCCCTTCGGCGCGCCCTTCGCGAGCCCCGGCTGGATGTTCGGGGAATCGGTGCAGGTCGCGGCCGCGACGAGGGCAAGGCAAAGCAGGAGTCGTTTCCAGGGGAGAACCACGGGCGAGGAGTCTAGCGAGGAGGTCCGGAAAGCGGAGAACGTTTGCGCTTCCGCATCAAGCGACGGTCAGCGCCGCCGGATGCGGAACGGTTCAGGCGCTTCCGGAACCCCCGCCGGCGCCCGAGGGGTTGTCGCCCGCCGGAGGCTGCTGGTCACCGGAATTGCCGGAGGACCCGGTGCCCTGAGATCCGCCACCGTGTGATCCGTCCGAACCACCCGAACCGCCGCCGGCGGTCGTGCCGCCGCCCTGGCCCTGGTGACCGCCCGAGCCTCCGGTCGTGCCACCTCCCTGGCCCTGGTGTCCGCCCGAGCCTCCGGCTGTGCCGCCGCCCTGGCCCTGGTGTCCGCCCGAGCCTCCGGCTGTGCCGCCGCCCTGGCCCTGGTGCCCGCCCGAGCTTCCGGTCGTGCCGCCGCCCTGGCCCTGCTGCCCGCCCGAGCCTCCGGCTGTGCCGCCGCCCTGGCCCTGCTGACCGCCCGAGCCTCCGGCGTTGCCGCTACCGGGCGAACCGCCGTTCCCGTGAACGTCCTGTCCGCTTCCGGAGCCTTGACCGTGGTCAGGATTGCCGCCGGCGCCGTACGCGTTCCCGTTGCCGCCTGCGTTCCCGTGTTCGCCTGCGTTCCCGTTGCCGCCTGCGTTCCCGTGTTCGCCTCCGATGCTTTGGCCGTTACCGTCGGCGTTGCCGCGACCTTGGCCCTCGTTCGCGCCCGCACCGTTCGTTCCGCAGGAATGACCGTTCCCGTCGCTCGATCGGTGATCGGCGGCGTTGGATGACGCGGCGGTCGAGACGGCCGTGCCCTTCTCGCAGCCCGTCGAACTGGGATCGTGCGCGACTCCGGCGACGTCCGAGCCGTGATCGGTGTTTCCGTTGTGGCCGTCCGGCACGTGGATCCCGACGAAGCCGACCACCTTGGACACCGCCGCCTGCGCCGGAGTCGGAAGCTCTCCCGCGGCCGCCAGACCGCCGGTCAACAGGACGCTCGCGACCGCGACCGTTCCCACGAGACGGCGCCGAGCGGGGAAGGAGCGAGAGGTCTTGCGCTCGAGCCTCGTCACGCTCCCCGAGACGAGGTCCGCGGAACCCTTGCGCTCGAGCGACGCCGGCACCTTCCGGGAGAGCTCGATCGGCCTCTCCGGAGCGTCGAGCTTGCGCTCGAACGCGGCGGGACCCTCGTTCCGATCGGCCGCGGCGGCAACCATCGCATCGAGGTGGCTGTGGGCGACGTCGTCGGAGGGATCGAGCAAGAGCTCCGCGCGAAGGTCCGACAGGATCGCCGCGAGGCGCTCCGCAGCCGGGTTCCCCGCCGGAGCCTGACCGTCGAGGATCGCGTCGACGAGCTCGGGCGTCAGTTTGCGCTCCACGTCCCCGTAATCGCTCGGGCCCGGCATCAGGAAACGGGCTCCGGTGAGACCGAGGCCGCGAGCCGCGCCAGCGCCCGCCGCTGAAGCGTCTTCACGGCTCCTTCGCGCTTGTCCAGGATGGCTGCGACGTCGGCGACGGAGAGATCCATAAAGACACGGAGCAGGACGACGGCGCGCTGGTCCTCCGTCAGCGTCCCGAGCACCGCGAGCGCCTGCGTCTCCCCCACGTTGGAGAGAACCTGATGTTCCACGGTCGCCGAGCCTCCCGCGACCAGCGCGAGCTTCGGGAGCTCGACGGGCTCCTCAGGGCGGCGGGCCGAGCGACGACGCTCGTCCACCATGCGGTGGTGCGCGATCGTGAACGCCCAGGAGCGGAAGGCGCGTTCGTCGCCCTCGAAGGTCGCCAGGCCCCGGACGAGCGAGATGAAGACCTCGGAGGCCACGTCCTCGGGGTCGGTCACGCCTTGGGAGCGGAGATAGCCGAGCACGGAGGGTGCGAGATCCCGGTACAGGACCTCCATGGCGCGCTCGTCCCTGCGCTGGGCGAGGTCGAGCACGGCCGGGAAGTTGGCTCCGATCACGGCTCCGCTCCGGTCTGGTGTCTCCGGTAGTCATCGACCGGAGCGCAGCCGAACCTGACCCGAGCTGCGGACCTAGGCGGAGAGCGGATCCGCCTCCCTGGCAGGGGCTTCGTCCTTGAGTGTGTCGGGCGCGGCCGTCCGGAGCTCCTTGAGGCTCGGAACCGCCGCGAGTCCGGCGGCGATCGCGATCACGCCTCCGCCGGCGAGGCCGACGCGAGGTCCGAGGTGCTGGCCGACCCAGCCGGCGATCGTTCCGCCGATCGGGGTGCTCCCGAGGAAGACCACGGTGTAGAGCGCCATCACGCGACCGCGGAGCTCCGGGCTCGACAGCAGCTGCAGCGTCGAGTTGCCCGTGATCGCGAAGGCGATGCCGACGGCGCCGAGCGGAACGATCAGCAGGTTCGCCACGAGAAGCGTCGGAGCGATCGCGACCAGGATCCCCAGCACGCCGAGCGCGACGCCGAGGCCGACCAGCCGCGCGATCGCCGGCCGCGAAGAGCGACCGGCCATGAACAGCGCGCCGGAGAGGGAGCCGACCCCGAAGAGCGAGAGCATCACGCCGTAGGTGCCGGCGTCGCCGGAGAACGTCCGTTCCGCGAGCAGGGGAAGCAGGACGGTGAAGTTGAAGGCGAACGTGAAGACGAACAGCATGACGAGGAGCGGGATCCGGAGCTCCTTCTCTCGCCAGACGTAGCGGATCCCCTCCCGGATCTGGCCCTTCGCCTTCGCAACGCGGTGGCGCGGAACGAGCTCCGTCGGTCGCATGGCGACCAGCGCCGCGATGACGAACAGGTACGAGATCGCGTTGACGAGGAACGCCGGCGCAAGCCCGAATGCGGCGATCACCGCTCCCGCGACCGCGGCGCCGATGATGCGGGTTCCGGTGAACGTCGCGGTGTTGAGGCTCATCGCGTTCGTGAGCTCTTCGGCCCCGACGAGCTCGAGGTAGAAGCTCTGACGCGTCGGCATGTCCACGGCGCTGACGAGGCCGGAGACGAACGACAGCGTGAACACCATCCAGACCTCCACGACGCCGGTGACGACGAGGAGCCATAGCGCGAACGCCACGAGGCCGTAGCCCGCTTGCGTCAGGATCTGCAGCTTCCGATTGTCGAACCGATCGGCGAGCACGCCGCCCCAGGCGCCGAAGAGCAGGATCGGGAGGAACGTCAGCGCCGTGTCGAAGCCGAGCGCGGTACCGCTGTGCGTGAGGTGCAACACGAGGAGCGGCGACGCGACCCACTGCATCCATGTGCCGACGCCCGAGACTAGCTGCCCGGCGAGGAACAATCGGAAGTTCCGCACGCGGAGCGAGGCGAACGTGCGTCGAAGGGAACCGGCCATGAACTCAGCCTACGAGACGACGCTCGGATGGAATTATGGAAGGCGGTACTCGAGAGAGTACGTCGCACTCGAGCCGCCCGGCGCGTCGAACCGGCCTTCCCCAGTGATGGCTCCGAGGTCTCCGGTGCCTGAGCCCTCGACCACCGTCCAGGAGCCGCTCGACGCGGCGCCGTCGAACCGTCCGACGGCTTGGATGACGAGTCTGCCCGCCCGTCCGGCGATCGCGCCGTCGATCAGCTGGAGGCCGACGTAGCTCGCTCCTCCTCCGCCAGGCAGGTAGCACATCAGCACTCCACCGATCCGTCGGCCTCGATGTCGCCGGAGAAGCGCTGCGTTCCGTTCGCGCGGGTGAGCTTTCCGCCGCCGTCGAGGTCGTGGAGCGTCTCCTCTCCCATCGACGTGATCTCGAACGTTCCGCTCGCGGTGGCCATGCGGCACCCCCCTGCCGGAAGGGATACACCTACCCTGGAACCGCCTCCGGAAATCCGGACGTTAGCTGCTCGCCTCCGCGGCCTTCAGCTGCCGCGCGAGCTCGTCGGCGTTCGCGTCGATCTCCTCGGAGACGTGACGATTCACCGTCTTGATGTTCGCGGCGATCTGGTCCGCCATGTTCGTCTTGTAGAGCACGAGCAATCCGGCTTGGCCTTCGTCTAGGACCTCGCCGAGCTTCTTGAGGTCGTCGTTGCTCATGCCGCCTTTGAAGTGCCCGGTCACCGCTCCGATCGCCGCGCCGACCGCGGCGCCGACGCCGAGACCGATCCCCGGCAGGATCGCCGCGGCGGCTCCGAGGGCAAGACCCTTCCACGCCGTGTGACGCGTGGGCTGTTCGTGCTTGTCGACGACCTTCACCTTGCCGTCCGCCTCGCGCTCCAGAACGGCCGCGTCGAAGTCGTGAGAGGACTTCACGTCGTAGTAGAGGGCCTTGATCGCCTCGTAGTCCGCCTCCGCGGCTTCGACGCTGTCGTAGCTCGCCGCGAGCACCATCACCATGTCGTGATCCGCCATCGGAACCTCCTCCTCGTCGGGGCCGGAACAGTACCTGCGGGCTCGCACCGCCGACCCAAACCCGATCGGCGCCTCGCCTGCAGACGACCGGATTTGGAAGGGGCCGCTATGGGCGACTCCGAGCTCGTTCACGGTGCCCCGCTCCAGGCCGGAACTCCTGCGTGGACGGCCGGAGCGGGGCCGAAGGGCCCGAGGTTCTCTCTCGGGTCCGGAGGGAATCGAGCGGGAACGAGCGTGCCCGGGGTGGGATTCGAACCCACATGCTCCCGAGGGAGCGGGCGCTTTTAAGGCGCCGTCGTCTGCCAGTTCCGACACCCGGGCGAGTCTCGATTCTAGGCGGGGGTACAGACCCCGAACCAGCGCCCCGGACGGGCTCAGGCCGAGTCCTCCGGAGCCACGTCCAGGAGCTCCACCAGCATCTCGTCGCCCTCGCCTCCGGGAGCCGGGGCGTACGTCGCGACGATGTCCCGGAGGACTGCGCGGATGCGGCTCTGCTCTCCGTCGCCGGCCGCTTCCAGAAGCTGGGCGACTCCGCGGTCGAGCGCGCGCGGATCCGGCTCCGCGCCGAGGCGCGCCACGAAGATCTTGTCGACGCCCGTGTCGATCGTTCCCTCCTCCGCGAGCAGGATCTCCTCCTTGAGCTTCTCCCCCGGCCGCACTCCCGTGAACTGGATCGGCACGTCGACGTCGGGCTCGTGCCCCGAGAGGCGGATCAGGGCCTCCGCGAGATCGAGCACCCGGACCGGATCTCCCATGTCGAGGACGAACACCTCTCCGCCGGCGCCGAGCGACGCCGCCTTGAGGATCAACCGGACGGCCTCCGTGACCGTCATGAAGTACCGCTCCATCGCCGGGTGCGTGACGGTGATGGGGCCGCCGCGGCGGATCTGTTCCTCCAGGATCGGGATCAGCGAGCCGCGGCTGCCGAGCACGTTGCCGAACCGGACGGCGACGAAGCGGGTGCCGCTCGTCTCGTTTAGCCGGCGGACGACCATCTCCGCGACGCGTTTCGTCGCGCCCATCACCGAGGTTGGGTTCACGGCCTTGTCGGTGGAGATCTGAACGAAGCTCTCTGCGCCGAACTCCGATGCGACCTCCGCGAGGATCCGCGTGCCGTCGATGTTGGTGCGCACGGCCTCCTGCGGGTTGGCCTCCATCATCGGCACGTGCTTGTACGCCGCGGCGTGGAAGATCACCTGCGGCCGGTACGTCGAGAAGACCTGGCGGACGCGCTCGCGGTCGCGGACGTCGGCGATCTCCGCGAGCGCCGGGACGCGCGGCGCGGTGCGGCGGAGCTCGAGCTCGAGCGCGAACAGATGGGTCTCGTTCTGGTCGATCAGGACGAGCCGCGCGGGCTCGAACAGCGCGATCTGGTGGACGAGCTCGGCGCCGATCGAGCCGGCCGCTCCCGTCACGAGCACCGTGCGGCCGTAGAGGTAGGCGCCCATGGCGGCGGTGTCGAGCTCCACCGGGGGACGGTTGAGGAGGTCCTCCACAGTCACGTCGCGAACGTCGGCGAGCGCGATCCGGCCCTCCAGCATGACCTCGGTGCTCGGGACGATCCGAACCGTCTCGACGCCGGCGGTCCTCGCAGCTCCGACGACCTCGCGGATCACGCGCCCCGGCGCGGTGGAGATCGCGACGAGCACCTCGTCGACGCGCTCCTCGGCGATGACGTCGGCGATCGCCTCCCGGCCGCCGACCACCTTGACGCCGTGGAGATACGTCCCGTGCTTGTTCGCGTCGTCGTCGATCAGCGCAACGGGGCGGTAGCCGGCCATGCGCGCATGGGTGAGCTCACGGATCAATGCCTCTCCTTCGTCGCCCGCGCCCACGATCAGAACGCGGCGCTCCTGTTCGGCCGACGGGCGGTGGGCCGCGACCTGGAAGAGACGTTTGCCCATCCGGACGAGGGCGACGCCGAAGAGCGTCAGGACGAAGTCGAGCACGATCACCGAGCGTGGGATCGCGGGGACGTCGAACCATCCGCGCCCCCTGAGCGTGTCGCGCAGCAGATAGATCTCCGTCACCCACGCGAGCGTTCCGACGACCGTGGCGAAGAAGACGTTGATCATGTCGCGCGTCCCGACGAACCGCCACGTCAGGTAGTAGAGGCGGAACGCCGCGTTCGCGATCAGCTTCGGTCCGGCCGCGAACACCAGGAACACCGGGATCGCCGCCCAATACACCTCGGGAACGTGCCCGTCGAACCGCAACAGGAACGCGCCGTACATGGAGACGGTGAACACGAGGAGGTCCGCGAGGACGAAGAAGAACGTCCGCTTACGGCCGGTCGGCGTGAGCGGCGGCATCAGCGACCGCCGTCCGTCGACGCCCTCACGCGGACCGTTCCTGCCGCGCCAGCCCGCGCGTCAGCGAATCGCGGACGGTGCCGACCTGCTCGCGCGTCATCGTCGAGAAGAACGGAACGATCAGCGACGTTCGCGCCGCCTGCTCGGTGATTGGGAGCGGGGGCGGCGTCTCCTGATCGTCGTACGCCGGCTGGAGATGGATCGGCGGATCGAAGTACGCCTTCGTTTCGATGCCGTCGCGCTCGAGGTGCTCCATCAACGCGTCGCGGATCGTCGCGTTCTCCACTCGGAGGTGCATCACGAACCACGCCGGATCGGCCCACGGCGCCGTCTCGGGCAGCCGGAGCTCTTGCACCGAGGCGAGCTCCTCGCGATACCACCGCGCGACCTCTGCGCGCCGCCCGAGGATCTCCTCGACCCGGCGCATCTGTGCGACGCCGAGCGCCGCCGACATCTCGTCGATCCGGTAGTTGAACCCGACGCGTGAATGCCGCAGCCACGGGTCGTTCGCGCGGCGGCCTTGGTTGCGAGGGCCCCGGACGCGCTCCTCGATCTCCGGGTCCGAGCCGACGACCATCCCGCCCTCGCCCGTCGTGATCTGCTTGTTCGGGTAGAAGGCCAACACGGCGACGTCGGCGTCGGCTCCGGCGTGCGTCCGCTTACCGTCGTCGGAACGGATCCGGGAGCCGAGCGACTCACACGAGTCCGACAGGATCGGAAGACCGAACGGCTCCGCGATCGAACGGAGCCGAACGAGATCCGCCGGGTGACCGAAGACGTCGACGGACAGGATCGCGGCGACGCGCCTTCCGGAGCGTGCGTCGCGGAGCGTTCCGTCCTCCTCCCGGCACGAGGCGAGGTACTCCGCGACGGCGTCGGGTGAGATGCAGAGCGTCGTGTCCTCGACGTCGACGAACACCGGCTCGCCGCCCTCGTAGCGGATGCAGTTCGCCGATGCGACGAACGAGAAGGAGGTCGTCACGACGCAGTCCTCCGGCCCGATGTTCAGGGCCCGCACCGCGAGATGGAGTCCGCCGGTCCCGCTGGAGACTGCCGCCCCCCACCGAGCGCCGGTGAAGTCCGCGACGAGCCGTTCGAACTCGAGCGTCTTGGGGCCGAGCGCCAGTCGGCCGCTGCGGAGGACCTCCACGACCTCGGTCTCCTCGGCCGGCCCGACGTCGGGCCACGCGAGTGGGATGTTCCATGAAGTCGTCATCGAGCACGGCTCCCGGGGTTGCTTTCCGGGCGGAAAGCCTCCGTAGGATATCCCTCGCTCCGCCGCCCTCCGAGCAAGCTCCTCAGAGATACCCCAGGTCATGCAGGCGCGCCTCGATCTCGGCCTCCTCCTCTGGAGGGAGGCCGTCACCCTTCCCGCCGGAGTGCGATCCGGCGACGCGCGCCTCCTGCTCGCCGAGTGCGGAGCGGAGGCGGTCCGCTCCGGCCGGGTCGCCGTCGACCTGCTCCCCCGCATCCGAGACCGTGAGCGTCGTGCGACCGTCGGTCGCGCACGCCATCGGCGAGCGGAGCAGCGCCCGCTCCGCGTCGGTCAGTCGGAGCTCCGAGGCGAGCTCGGGCGCGCGACGGATCTGTTCCCATCCCGACTCGTAGCGAGAGATCGCGATGTCCGGCGACGGCTCCCACGGAGGGGAGGCCAAACCGGCCGCCTCGGCGATCAGCGCCGGAAGTCCCTGCAGCGAGAAGACGCCACCGGTCCGCACGGTCTCCTGTCCCGGTCCGCGCAGAACGAGCGGCACGTCCAGCAACGCGGCGTCGAGCGCGACCTGGTGGCCGAGCCGGTGGAGCTCTCCGAGATGCTCGCCGTGATCGGAGGTGACGACCAGCAGCGTGTCGTCGAGCATCGGCCGCAACACGCCGACGAGCTTGCCGACGAACGCATCCGCGTAGGAGATCTCTCCGGCGTACAGGCGGCGGAGCATCTGCTCGACGCCGCGCGGGAGCGATCCGCGGCCGAGGTTGTAGGAGAGCACCGAGCGCTCCTCCAGATAGCGGTGGACGACCGAGGGGGTCATCAGCCGGTCCCGGCCCCACGACGGGAGGTACGCGGAGGGCGGCAGGTACGGCGCGTGCGGCTCCATCACGTTGAGGAACCAGAAGAACGGCCCCCTCCCCGGCTTGCGCGCCGCCGACGCGAGCTCGCGCAACACCCCGAGTGCCGCCTCCGCGCCGAAGTCACGGCCGCGGAGGAGCTCGGTTCCGTACCGCAACGCGTGCTTGCCGCGGTCGAGCGCCGCACGCGGAATGCGGTCGCGCAGACGCCGGCGCGGAGTTGCTCCGCGCGGCGCGATCGCCGCAAGGCCTACCTGCGCGAAGGAGTCGAACCCGAGATCGAAACCCATCTCTCGCGTGATCCACACGTTCGCCGAGATCGCCGCGGTCTCGTATCCGGCGCGGCGGAACACCTCCGGCATCCAGCGTTCGGCGTTCCGCTCGATCGCCGGACGCAGTGAGGTCAGTCGCCGTTCGGAGCTCCGCGCCGCCCCCCCGTCGACGCGGTGTTCGTCGGGGAGCAGTCCCGAGAAGATCGTTCCGTGCGAGGGAACCGTCCACGGAGCGGAGGCGCGCGCACCGCGAACGAGCGTTCCGCCGGCAGCGAGCGCGTCGAACGCCGGAGTCCGCGCGCGGCCGCCGTACGGCCCGAAATGGTCGGCGCGCGCGGTGTCGATCACGACGAGGACGACATTCGGCCGTTCGCTCATCCGATCACCTCGTCGTAGATCGCCTCCAGCTCCTCGGTCGTGCGCCGGATGTCGAAACGCGACGCCGACGCCGCCGCGCGGTTCCCGATCGCCTCAGCCTCGGACGGATCGCGCAGCATCCGAAGGATCGCAGTGGCGAGCGCCTCAGCGTCCGCCGGCGGAACGAGCAGCCCGTCGACGCCGTCCGTCACGAACTCCCGGTGCGCGGGGATGTCGCTCGCGACGACCGGGCGGCCGAGAAGCATCGCCTCGCGAAGCGCCGTCCCGACCCCCTCCCAGAGCGAGGGGAAGACGAAGACGTCGGACCGACGGAGCAACGCCGGAACATCGCCGCGCAGGCCGAGAAACCGGACGTGGTCCCCGAGCGGATCCGCGAGCGCACCGAGCTCCTCGCGGAGATGTCCCTCCCCCGCGATCAGGAGCAGCGCATCCGGGAACTCGCGCACGACGTCGCCCATCGCCCGTAACAAGTACCGGTGTCCTTTCTGGGGCGCGAGCCGCCCGACGCCGAGGAGCACCGGCCCGCCGAGGCCGTCGAACGGCGACGAGGGCTCGCGCGACGCCTCGGACGTGAGCGCTCCCACGTCCTGGCCGCGGTCGACGACGGCGATGCGTTCGCGCGGCCACGACCGGCCGCGGATCGGATGCTGGCGAACGGCCTCGGAGATCGCGACGAAACGATCGACCAGGAAACGACCGGTGACCTCGTCGAGCATTCCGAGGAGGCGGATCTTCAGCCCGAGGAGGCTCCCGATCTCGCGGAGCCGCATGTGGCCGGGATCGACGTTGAGCACGTGAGAGATCACCTTCACTCGAGCGAGCCGCCCCGCGATCCTGCCGGTGATCGAGGCCCAAAGGACCTGCGTGTGCACGGCGTCGAAGCGTCCCCGCCGAAGGAGCCGCGCCATCCTCGGAACGCGCAGCAGGGCGGCCGGTCCGCGCCGGGCGTGGAGACGATGCACGGGGATGCCGAGCGTATGGATCTCCGCGGCGAGCGTGTCCGGACCCCAGAGCACGGCCACCTCGGGACGGACACGGGAGCGGTCCAGATACCGGAGCGTCAAGACGAGCCCCCGCTCCGCTCCTCCGAGCCCGAGGCTGTCGACGACGTAGAGCACGCGATGTGCCACGCGACGCGACACTAGCAGCGGCCGGCGCGTCACCGCGCGAACGACAGCCTCCGGCGTCCCGCTGTTACATTCCGCGCGATGCCCGAACGGCCGCCGTTCCCGTTCATCGTGGGCTCCGGACGTTCCGGCACGACGCTGCTGCGGCTGATGCTGGAGCAGCACCCCGACCTTGCGATCCCTCCGGAGTCGTATTTCCCGATCTCGATGCGCCATCGCGCGCCGCGATACGTCTCCGCGGCGGGCTTCGACCTCGACGCGTACGTGAGCGATCTGCTCGGCAACGTCCGGTTCCGGGACTGGGAACTCGACGAGTCGGCCGTTCGCGCGGCACTGCACGGCGTGGAACCGATCGACTGGGCGGAAGCGGTCCGGCGAACCTTCGCGCTGTACGCGGAGAAAGAGCGGAAGCCGAGGTACGGAGACAAGACGCCGTGGTTCATCATGCGGATCTCCGAGCTGTCGGACCTGTTTGCGGAGTCGCGGTTCATCCACCTCATCCGAGACGGCCGCGACGTCGCGCTCTCCATCCGAGAGATGTCGTGGGGCCCGTCGAAGATGCCCGCCCTGGCGGAGTTCTGGGCGAAGCGGATCCGCACCGGACGGAGCGAAGGCACGCGGCTCGGAGACGCTCGGTACCTCGAGCTCCGATACGAGGACGTCGTGGAGGACCCCGCGCGCGAGCTCCGCCGCGTCTGTTCGTTCCTCGACCTCGACTTCCGCCAGGAGATGCTCGAGTACCGGCAGCGCGCGCCGAACGCCGTGCTCGAGCGGGAGCGCCACCAGCACCGACATCTCTCGAAGCCGATCACGAAGGGACTTCGCGACTGGCGCACGCAGATGTCGCGTCAGGACGTCGCCGTGTTCGAGGCGGTCGCCGGCCGGGAGCTCGTCGCGTGCGGCTACCAGCGCGCCGTTCCGGCGCCCTCACTCTCCGTGCGGGCGCGGGCGAAGACCGGCGTGGAGCTCGACCGTCAGATCCGTCTCGCGAAGGGCCGCGCGCGCAAGGTCGTGCGGAAGGTTCGCGACGCCGTCTAGAGCTCGCGCTCGTCGACGTCTCGGAGGTACAGCGCGATGACGTCGTCGGCTGGCCCGTCCGCCCGGATCGTCGCGCGGTCGAGGTAGATGACGCGGCGGCAGAGCCGAGCGACGTCGGGCAGCACGTGCGACACGAAGACGATCGTCTGACCGCGGTCGCGGAGGAGGTCCATCCGCTCCAGGCACCTCCGCTGGAACGACTCGTCGCCGACGGACAGGACCTCGTCGATCAGCAGGATGTCGGGCTCCAGATGGACGGCGACGGAGAAGCCGAGACGGACCTCCATCCCGCTGGAGTAGCGCTTGACCGGCGTGTCGATGAACCGCCCGAGCTCGGCGAACTCCACGATCTCGTCGAACCGGCGGCGGATCTCCTTCCGGGAGAGGCCGAGGATCGCGCCGTAGAGGTAGGCGTTCTCCCGGCCGGTGAGCTCGGGGTGGATGCCACTCTTGATCTCGATCAGCGATCCGACGCGGCCCTTCGTCTTCACGCTGCCGGACCACGGATCGGTGATCCGGGAGATCAGCTTCAGCGACGTCGACTTCCCGCTTCCGTTCGGACCGATGATGCCGACCGCCTCGCCGTCCCCGACGTCGAAGGACACGTCCGCCAGCGCCCAGATGTTCTCCACGGGCCCAGCGCCGCCGGACTTCACGCCGGAGCGCTCGAGGGCGGAGGTGAACCGGCCGTTGAGCGTCCGCTTCGTCGTCACTCCGCGTCGGCGTTCCCCGAGCTTGAAGCGTTTCCACACACGATCGAGCCGGACGACCGGCGCTCCGTCAGATGACATCGGCGAAGCTCCGGTCGAGCCGCTTGTACCACCAGTACGTCAACGCGAGTGCGGCGGCGCTCCCCACGCCCGCGAACGTGAGCGGCGCCCACTCCGGCCACTGCCCGAACACCAAGATGCGGCGGAAGCCGTCCATCACCGGCACGAGCGGGTTGAGGTACGGATACAAGGCCGCGAGGGTCGACGGCAGCGCATCCTTCGCCCGGGAGAGGGGATACGCGATCGGGCTCGCGTACAGGAGCACCTGGAGGACCATCGGAGTCGCGTAGCGGATGTCCCGGAAATACACGGTGGCGGCGGAGACGATCATCGTCAGTACCGTGATCATCAGGACGAGGATCAACAGGATCAGTGGAAAGACGATCCACGTGCGCTGCGGAGGGAAGCCGAACGCGAGCAGCATCCCGAACAGGATCACGAGAGAGATCACGTAGTCGAAGCCCGAGGACAGCACCGATGAGATCGGAAAGAGTTCGCGCGGACAGTACGTTTTCCGGATGATCGGCGCGTTCGTGACGATCGCGTTCGTTCCGTAGCCGATCGCGCCGGAGAAGAACCCCCACGGAACGAGCGCCGAGTAGGAGAAGATCGGATACGGAACCCCGCCGTGAGGGATCTTCGCGATCTTCCCGAACACGACCGTGAAGATCACCATCAGCACCAGCGGTTGGAGGATCGCCCACACGCCTCCGAGGACCGCCTGCTTGTAGCGGACGCGGAGATCGCGCTCCACGAACGTGAGGAGCAGCTCCCGAGAGGCAACGAGCTCCTTGAGCGAGAGGCGGACCGGCGTGCGGTACCGCTGCCGGGGAGGAGGATCGCTGTCGAGCTCCGCCGTCGTCCGGGGTCGGACGCGCGGGATCGCGGAATGGGTCGCCGCCTCCTCCGCGACCTGCGCCTCGGGGACGGGGCCGAGGTCGTCCTCCTCCGGCTCCTGTGCCTGCTGCGCGGCGGGTTCGTCCCCCACCGGCTCCGGTTCGCGCCGGGTCTCCATCGCCGAGCAGTCTAGCGACGCGTTCTCCCGGAACCGCCCGTTGGGCGTTCCCGGATCCCCCCACGGGTAGACTCGCGAGCACCGTGGCGCGCGAACCGTTGGTAGCTGCCGTCGTCGTCACCTACCGCCGGCCGGGGTCGCTCGTGCGAACGATCGATGCGATCGGGCGTCAGACGGTGAAGCTGGACCTCACGATCGTCGTCGACAACGGCGAGGACGCGGCGTCGACACTCGCCGATCGCGACGGTGTCACCGTCGTCGCGACCGGCTCCAACATCGGACCGGCGGGCGGATACGACCGCGGGATGCGCATCGCGATCGAGCGAGGCGCCGACCGGGTCTGGACGGTCGACGACGACGTCGAGCCGGAGGCCGACTGCCTCGTTCGCCTGTTGGCCGTGTCGGCAGCGCTTGCCCTCCCGACGCAGGTCCGAGCGGGCGGGGCGGAGACGTCTCCACCCGCATGGACCGGCGCACTGATCGACGCGGAGGTGATCCGCGCGATCGGCTATCCGCGGACCGAGCTGTTCTTCTGGGCCGAGGACACGGAGTACTTCTACCGCGCGCACCTCGCGGGCTTCCGGCGCGTCCGCGTTCCCGAGGCGCGCGTGCGGCATCACACCGAAACGCGATCGCGGCGCTCGGAGCGGACGTGGAGGCTGTACTACGAGGTGCGGAACACCGTGCACATCCGGCTCGGCTACCGCGGGCCGCTGTGGAGGCGCATCTGGAAGCTGCTGCCGGTCGTCGTCGGAAAGCCGTTGGCGATCCTCGCGTTCGAGCCGGGGAAACGCCGTGCGCTCTCGTTGTGGTGGCGTGGCCTCGGCGACGGCCTCTCCGGCCGCCTCGGCCGGGTCATCGAACCGGACGCGACCTCAGCGACGCGCAGCTGAGGGGCGAAGGCGTCGTCCAGCGGCGAGGCGCGCGGCCCGGGCGTCGCGGCGGCGCATCTCCACGAAGGCTCGGAGCGATCTCCCGGCCGACGGGCTCGGGAACCGTCGCTCGTAGCCGAGCTCGGAGAGCAGGGGCCCCGCAACCGCCTCGAACGCCTCGACGTCCTTCGGCTCCATCTCGGTCCTCCAGTCGCGAAGCCCCTTCGTGATCGGCCGCGACGCGCTCGGATGGTTCCCGCGCTCGGACGCTGCGAGAACGTCGGCCCCATCCTCGAAGAACCGGAGCATCTCCGGCCGCGGTTCGAGGTCGACGAAGCCGCAGAGCTCCAGGAGCGTCTCCTCGGGGTCCTCGACGAGGCGCTCGTAGCGCACCTCCAGGTAGCGGGCGTCGAGCCCACGCCCGTCGCGGATGCCCGCGCGGACCTGTCGGTTCCACTGACGCGCCGCGTCCCAGACGTCCGCCGGGCCGAACGGTCGATCGAGATACGACAGCGTCACATCGCGTCCGTCGCGGATGACGTGGATGAAGCGCGCCTCGGGGAAGACGCCCGCGATCGTCGGGATCTCCTCGACCTGGTTCGGCGTCTTGTCGGCCCACCGCTGCTTTCCGGCGCGCTCGGAAACGATCCCGAAGATCGCCTCGGTCGCCGCACGAGGTGTCCGGTCGCGGAGCGCGGCGAGCCGCGCCCGCGCGCTTGCCCGATCGATCTCCATGTGGTCGAGCCGCCGGCCGATCGCCCGAACGATCGCGTCGGCATCGACGCCGTCGGCCGTGATGAACCGCGGCCACGACGCGACGAGGCGAGCGATGAACTGTGACTCCGGCGGGATCGCGACGTCCGGATGCGCGTTGAACATCAGGCGCAGGACCGTGGTTCCCGAGCGGCCGCAGCCCACGATGAAGAACGGATCGGAGCGACCCACGCGTGCGCGAATCTATCATCGGGCTCCGATGCGCCCCGATGTCTCCATCCTCGTTGCCACGCGGAACCGGTCGTCCGTCATCTCGCGCGCGCTCGAGAGCGTCCGCAGGCAGCAGAACGTCGCCACGGAAACCGTCGTGGTCGACGACGGATCGTCAGCGGCGGAGGCGGCCGCGCTCCGCGAGGTCTGCGCCGCGTTCCCGGGCGTCCGGCTGTCGCGGCTCGGGCGCTCGGGGGGCCCTTCGGCGGCGCGGAACGCCGCCCTCGCCGAGGCGACCGGACGCTACGTATGCGCGCTCGACGACGACAACGAGTTCCTCCGCGACAAGCTGGAGTCGCAGCTCGGCGCCATCGACCGCGTTCCGGACGGCGTCGCCGTGTCGGGAGTAGAGATCTCAGACGACGCGCGGCAGCCCGAGCGACGGATGCCCGGCCTCCGCGGCGTCGTGCGGCTGGACGCGGAACATGACCCCTTCGCGAGGCTCCCCGCCCGCGTCTTCGTCCACACCTACCTGCTGGAGACCGAGCTTCTCCGCCGGGTCGGGGGCTACGACCCGCAGCTGCGATGGGGCGAGCACACCGAGCTGTTCCTCCGTCTCCGGCGCGTCGCGTCGTTCTCGGGAGTCGAAGCGATCGGCACGCGCGTCCACCGCGGTCCCGACCTCGAGCACGCGAGCCGCGACTCGGGCGCGAAGGCGGACGGGATCCGCCGGATCATGGACCTCCACGCCGGCGACTTCGGCAGCTCCGCGTCGCTTCGTGCGGAATGGCTCGACGTCCTCGGTGTCACGCTGCTTCGCGCGGGACGCAGATCCGAGGCGCGACGCGCGTTCGCTGCGTCGGTCGCCGCGAGACCGTTGCGGACGAGCTCGCTCCGGCACCTGGTCGGAGCCGCGACCCACTCCGAGCGCATCCTCGGCGGAGCCGGAGGGTGAGCGAGAACGGGCGGCCGCGCCTCGCGCACGTCATCCCCCGGCTGGAGCTTCGAGGCGGCGAGGTCACCGCGCAGTACCTGGCGGCGGCCCTGGAGGATCGATTCGAGTCGGAGCTGTTCCTGCTGTACGGCAGCGACGGTCCACGCCCAGAGGGCGTTCGTCGCGTCCCGACGAACGCTGGCATCCGAAGCACGGGCCTCCGAGGCGCGAGCGGCCTCGGGGAACTGCCGGCGGCGCGGAGTCTCGGCCGCCGGCTGCGGCAGTGGGCGCCCGAGATCGTCCTCGCCCACGGAGGCGATCCGCTCCGCGCCGCGGTGACGGGCGGCGCGCACCGACGGGCGCCGATCGTCGCACGCCGGATCTCCTCCGTGCCGCCCGAGCTTCGTACAGCCCGACGCATGCGTTCGCTGCGACGGGCGTACGCGCGCGTCTCCATGTTCGTCGCGGTCAGCGAGTCCCTCCGCGAAGAGCTGCTCGAGGTGTTCGGCGTTCCGGAGCGCCGCGTGACCGTCATCCCTCCGGGCCGCCCGGAGCCGCCTCGGCTACCCGTCGAAGAACGAGCGCGCATCCGCGAGGAGCTCGGAGCACCGCCGGGCTCACTGCTCGTCCTGTGGGTCGGCGGCCTCGTCGCGGAGAAGGACCCGGCGGCCGCGGTGGCGCTCGCCGAGCGGATGCGGATCAACTCGCCTCCTCTCGTCATCGCGATGGTGGGAGACGGCCCGCTCGCGGGACCGCTCCGCAAGCTCGCGGTCCGAACGGAGAACGTCCGGCTCCTCGGGCCCCGGCCGGACGCCGCGCGTCTGATGAAGGCCGGCGACGTGCTGCTCTCCACGAGCCGGACCGAGGGAGCGCCGAGCACGTTCGTCGAGGCGCTCTTCGCAGGACTCCCGATCGTCGCGCCCGACGTCGGCGGCGTCCGGGAGCTCGTGCAACACGGCTACAACGGTCTCCTCGCGCCCCCCGACGATGCCGGCGCGCTCGCGGACGCGCTCGGCTCGATCGCGATCGCCGAGGCGC
Organism: Actinomycetota bacterium; assembly: GCA_045805285.1. GTDB lineage: Bacteria > Actinomycetota > UBA4738 > UBA4738 > JBJMLN01 > JBJMLN01. Next base: position 19,663 of record JBJMLN010000016.1, read on the forward strand.
CGCGCGCCCAGATGGCGGCGGCCGCGCGGGCCTCCGCCGGCCCCTTCGAGATCGGATCGGTGGCCAAGCGTTGCGCGGAACTCCTGGACGGAGTCCTCGAGGAGCTCCGGACCGCCAACTGAGCCTCCTCGGAGTCGCGGAGAACGCCTCCTATACTCGGGCGACCGACGAGCCGAACGGAAACATCGTGGGCACCGACCTCTCATCCCAGTCCGAGCCGGGCACGGCGGTCGACCCGCTCGACCGGCTCGCGGAACGTCTCCGCTCCGGAACGGCGACCGCCGGCGTCGTCGGCCTCGGCTACGTCGGCCTCCCACTGCTCACCGCGATGCGGGAGAACGGCTTCCGGGTCATCGGCGTCGACCGCGACGAGGCGAAGATCGCGCAACTGGCGGGCGGCGTGTCCCCGATCGCCGACGTGACCGATCCGCAGGTCGCCGCGCTCGAGGACGGAACCTTCTCCGCCGAACCGTCTCCGCTCGCGGAGGCGGACGTCATCGTGTTGTGTCTCCCCACGCCGCTCACCGACGGCTCCCCCGACCTGACGATGGTGCTCACCGCCGCGGAGGACGTCGCGCGCTACCTGAAGCCCGGAACGCTCGTCGTCCTCGAGTCGACGACGTACCCGGGAACCACCGAGGAGCTGCTGCGGCCGATCCTGGAATCGAGCGGGCTCCTCGCCGGCCGCGACTTCGCCCTCGGCTACTCCCCGGAGCGGATGGATCCCGGCCAGTCGGTCAACACGCTCGAGAACACGCCGAAGGTCGTCTCCGGCCTGACCGAACGGTGCACGGAGCTCGTCGCCGCGTTCTACGGGCGGTTCGTCAAGCACGTCGTCGTCGCTGCCTCCCCGCGCGAGGCGGAGATGGCGAAGCTCGTGGAGAACACCTTCCGCCAGGTCAACATCGCGCTCGTGAACGAGCTCGCGATCCTCGCGCACGATCTCGACGTCGACATCTGGGAAGCGCTCCGCGTCGCCGCCACGAAGCCGTTCGGGTACCTGCCGTTCTGGCCCGGACCGGGCGTGGGCGGACACTGCATCGCCATCGACCCCACGTACCTCTCCTGGAGGGCGGGCCAGCAGCTCGGGTACCGCATCCGCTCGATCGAGCACGCGAACGAGGTCAACAACCGGATGCCGGCGTACGTCGTCTCCCGCATCGGAGAGGCGTTGAACGAGACTGGCAAGCCGATCAAGGGCTCGCGGATCCTCGTGCTCGGGGTCGCGTACAAGGCCGGCATCGACGACCTCCGGGAGTCGCCCTCGCTCGGCGTGATGGAGGGACTTCTGCGGAAGGGCGCGGACCTCTCCTACGCCGACGGGTACATCCCGTCGATCTCCGTCACCGGAACGGAGCTCCGCTCGGTCCGTCTCGACCCCGAGACGCTGGCGGAGCAGGACTGTGCCGTCATCCTGACTGCGCACCCCGACGTCGACTACGAGGAGATCGTTCGCTCCGTGCCACTCGTGTTCGACGCGCGAGGGGTCACGACCGGGATGAAGGCGGAGAACGTCGTCCGGCTCTGAGCGTCACGACTCGGAGATCTTGACCGAGTCGATGTACGCGGCCTCGGTCGGCGAGCTCGGCTCCGACCCTCCCGGCGCCGTGGTGGTCGGGATGTTCTCGAGCTTCTTGATCGTCGACATCCCCTTGGTGACGCGTCCGAAGATCGTGTAGCTCCCGGACGCGCTCGGATCGAGGTTCTTGTCGGCGCCCAGCGTGACGAACCACTGGCTCCCGTTGGTGTCCGCTCCGGCGTTCGCCATCGCGACGACGCCCGGCTTTCCGAACGTCAGGCTCTTGTCGATCTCGTTCGGGAACTGATAGCCCGGCCCACCGGAGCCGTTCCCGAGCGGGTCCCCGCCCTGGAGCGCGAAGCCCTTCACGATGCGGTGGAACGTCAGGCCGTCGAAGAACCCCCGGTTGGCGAGGAACACGAAGCTCGTCACGGCGTCGGGCGCCTGCTCCGGATAGAAGGAGATGTCGAAGGAGCCGCACGACGTGTCGACGGTTGCGGTGTAGTTCGTGTTCGGCTTCAGGTACTTCTTCGGGTCCGGCGCGGGAGCGAACTGCGGTTTCGGCTCGCCGGCGGCCTTCGGAACGCTTCCCCCGCAGGCGACCTTCCCCGGCGGGGCCGCGAGGGGTGTCACCGTTCCGGTCTTCTTCGGCGTTCCGAACTTCCCGGCGGGAGAGGGCGTCGAGCTCGTCGAAGGATTCGGCGTCGGCGTCGCCGAGGACTTGGCGGCGGGCGTCGAGCTCCCCCCGGTGAAGGCAACAAACACGAACGCACCCGCGGCGAGCACGACCGCGACGGAGACGACGATCGCCGTGATCTTGCGGCGGCGGAGGCGCCGGCGCTCCGCCGCCCGGCGCGCCGCAAGCTTCTGGAGGTGCCGGTCGCGCGTCTTCCGGTTCGGCATCGGCGGAACACGCTACAGGGTCTCGGCCGTTTCCATGGCGAGCCCGTCGAGGATGTCGGTCTCGGAGACGAGCGCGCGATCGAAGCCGAAGCGCTCCATCACGGAGAGCAGGACGAGCGCCCCTGCGACGATGACGTCTCCGCGTCCTGGAGCCATCACGGGAAGGGCCGCCCGTTCGTCGTTGGTCATCGCGGCGAGCTGTCGGGTGACCCGCTCCACCTCGGTCTTCGCCAGCCTCGTGCGGTGGATCGCGTCGGGGTCGTAGCGGGAAAGGTCGAGGGAGATCGCCTGCACCGTGGTCGCGGTTCCGGCGACGGCGACGAACGTGTGGGCGTCGAGGACGGGGACGTCCCGCTCGACGGTGCCGAGAACGTCCGCGATCTCGGAGCGCATCGCGTCGATCTCCTCTCGCGTCGGCGGGTCGTGGCGGACGTGGCGCTCCGTCAGCCGGACACTCCCCATCTGTGTGGAGACGGCGTGCTCCGGCCGCTCGGATCCGGAGACGAACTCCGTGCTGCCGCCGCCGATGTCCAAGACCAGGTACGGCGCGGGGGCGTCCAGCCCCTGCGTCGCGCCGCGGAAGGAGAGCCCGGCCTCCCGCTCCCCGGAGATGACCTCGATGTCCGACCCTGCGTTCGCGCGGACCGCCTCCTCCAGCTCGTCCCGATTCGAGGCGTCGCGCACCGCGCTCGTCGCGGAGACACGGATCAGCGACGCGTGCAGCGCTCGGGCGCGGCGGCAGTAGCGCTCCAACACGGTGACGGTTCGGGCGAGCGACTCGGGGTCGATGCGACCGGTGCGGTCGACGGCCTTGCCGATCCGCGTGATCACCATGTCGCGCGCAAGCTCGCGGAGGTCTCCGTCGTCGCCGCGTTCGAAGACGAGCAACCGGATCGAGTTCGTGCCGAGGTCAACGACCGCCGCGCGCGGTCCCGGCGGGGCGTGGATGGGCTCGACCTCCGTCGCGACCTCCGCGCCGACCGGGTCGTCGCCGCCCGCGAGATGGTTCGCGTAGTGGGCGTGGAGACACTTCACGCCGCGTCGCGTTCCACCGACGCCCCCCCACTCGAGAGCGTCGGGCAGATCGCGCGCCCGCTCCTGCGCGTACTCCCGGTGCGCGCGCTCGAGCGCCTCGGCAAACGCGGGATAGCGCTCGAAGCGTTCGTTGTAACGGCCGATCGCTCCGCCGGCCTCGACGCGCGCGACTGCCTTCACCGCGGTCGGGCACGTCAGCCAGAACAGCGTCGGGAACGGATCGCCGTTCGCGTCGACTGGGCCGTTCCGGATCACGAGGGGGTGGCCCTCTGCGCAGCGCGCGACGACGGAGAACGGGGTCGTGGGCTCGCGCCCGAGCTGCTCGCGAACGATCCGGAGGTCTGATCCCCTGAGCTCGGTCAGGGAACTACTTGCGCTTGTGCTCGACGGAGCGCTTGTAGTCCACCTGGCGCTCCTCGCTCTGGCGCATGAACCGCTTGAGCTTCTGCTCGAACTCCGGATCGCTCCCGCGCTTCCGCTGGAGGCGCGGCTGCGGGTCCTGCATCGCCTTGATCGACAGGTCGATCTTGCCGTCCTCCTTGATCGTGAGGACCTTGGCCTTGACGACGTCGGACTCCCGGAGGAACTCGTGGACGTCCTTGACGTAGTTGCGGTCGATCTCCGAGATGTGGATCAGACCGACCTTCCCCCCCGCGAGTTGCACGAAAGCGCCGTACGGCGTGATGCGCTGGACGGTTCCCTCGACGACGTTACCGATGTCGACCTCTGCGGAGGTCGCGGGGTCCGCTCCGCCGTCGGGGGCTTGCGCCGGCGTTTCCGCGCCGTCCGGAGCGGCTTGCGCGGGCGTTCCGGCGCCGTCGGCAGCACTCTCTGCGGGGCTTTCGACGGCGGTGGGAGCGGCTTGCGGGGGGCTTTCGACGGCGGCGGCCTGCACGGGCTCCTCGACGGAAGTGTCCTGGGTTGCCGGAGCCGCCTGTTGAGTGGGGTTGTCGTTCAACGTGAACGCACTATCCCATCGGCTCTTCCGGAGCGTCAATACACGCGCGTTCCGTGCCCGCGAGAGGCACCGGCGACCCTCAGCGCACGAACGCCTCCAGCCTCGCCGCCTCCTCCCGAAGCTCCCGGGCCGCCCGCTGAGGGACCGGGCCGAATGGCTCGAGCCGGATCCGATCGCCGCGGAGGCTCCAGGTTCCCGCGACGACGCCGTCGACGAGGAAGGTCTGCGCGACGTCTCCGTTCGTCGCGATGACGGCCTTCCGGATCTCATCCGTCATGACGCGGCGCCGATCCTTATGGCCGAGGAGGAGGCTGTCCCACTTCGGAAGGAACCGCGCAGGCGCAGAGACATCTCCAGCAGGGAGCGGCGCGCGCGGGAGGTCGAGCAGCTCCTTCCCGTCCTCGTTGCGGAAACGCCGAAGGGGTTCGAGCGCCTCGACCGCGTCCGCGAAGTCTCGTACGCGGAGGCCGCTCCAGTCGGCGACGTCCGCGCGGGTGGCCGGGCCGAACGCGGCGAGGTAACGCCGCACCAGTTCGACGCGCGCGGAGCCGGCATCGGGAAGCGCCATCTCCTCGAGTGCGACGAACCGCATCCGGGACCCAGCGTTCCAGAGTGCCGACTCGGGCGCGTGGACGACATGCGCCCGTGTGCGGATCGCGAACCAGAGACCCCATGGCGTCGGATGATGGGGATCGAGGCCGTGCGACTCCTCGAGGAACTCGAACACCTCGGTGCGCGACCGCGGGCCGTTGGCCAGGAACGCGCGAACCGCCGGAGTGACACGTTCTCCGTACGCAACCGCGTCGGGACGCAGGAGCGGTGCGTCGCCTCCGTGCACCGCCGAGAGGAACGTCGGATAGTCGCGCCGGGAGACGAGATGGAGCGTCGCGCGCATCAACGTCGCCTTCACGACGCGTCGCTCCACGAGCGCCCGCTCGAGCGCGGGATAGCGGAATCCCTCGATCCGCGACCAGAGACCGACGAACGGAGCGGGCGGCCACTGCGCTTGCAGCCCGGCGACGCGCTCGACCGCCCGGACGACCGGCATCTTCTGCCGCTCGAGGAGGAGTTGCCGAGCGAGCGTCGCCCGGTTGAGCTCCCTGAGCGTGAGGACGCGTTCGCTCCCTCCGGCCGGGCTCACCCTTCTGACGGTATCGGACCCACGTGACCGGCAGTCGTCGGCGGCTGAGCACGCTCAGGTACAGGCGGTGTATCGTCGCGCGGCCAGCCGCCGGGAGCGCGCGTGAACCGAACCCGCCCGATCCGAGCCGTGATGACTCTCCTCCTCCTCGCGGCTGCGGCGTGCACGGGAGCCGTCGCACAGACGACCTCCAGCCAAAGTGGATCTCCGTCACCCTCTGCCGCCAAGGAGCCGGTGATCGCCGCGGTCGGAGACATCGCCTGCAAGTCGTATCCGTGGGAGCACAACCGGCGATGCCGCTACAACAAGGTGGCATCCGAGATCCGGAGCATGGGTCCGGACCGGTTCCTCGCGCTCGGAGACCTTCAGTACCTGCACGGCGGCTACGCCGACTTCGTAAAGTACTACGACCGGTACTTCGGCGACCTCAAGTCGATCACGAAGCCGGTGCCGGGCAACCACGAGTCGTACACGCACAACATGGCCGGCTACTTCAAGTACTTCGGCAGCATCGCCCAGCCGAAGGACGGATGGTCATATCCGAACACCGGTGGGTACTACTCATGGGATCTCGGCGGGTGGCACTTCATCGCGCTCAACTCCCAGGCCTGCAAAGGCAGCACGTGGAATCCCGGCGTCGGACGAGGGCAGACGATCTCCAGCAATCCGATCCACACGAACGGTTGCGGACCCGGGTCCTCGATGTACTCGTGGCTCCAACAGGACCTCGCGCTTCATCCGAACTCGAAGTACCCGTGCACGATCGCCTACTACCACCACCCGCTGTTCGCGTGGTGGATCTACGGCGAGACGATCGGGATGCTCGGCGTCCAGCCGATGTACCAGCTCCTCGACCGAGCGGGAGTCGACGTGATCCTGAACGGCCACTTCCACAACTACGAGCGCTGGAACCCGCAGGACGCGGTCGGCAACCCTGACCCGAACGCGCCCGCGGAGTTCGTCGTCGGAACCGGCGGGGACACGTACGAGAACGACTTTCCGTCCAACAAGGAGCAGCCCGCGAACCTCGCCGCGTATCAGGCGCACTCGTTCGGAGTGCTGAAGATGACGCTGCATCCGGACGGCTACGACTACGAGTTCGTTCCCGCGCCCAGCCAGCGACCGTACGACGATTCGGGGTCGGCGAGCTGCACCTAGTCCGGCGCGGACTAGAAGTGGAGCGAGTCGAACAGGTCGTGCACGTCGACGCCGAGCGCAGCCACGACCACCACGACGACCGCCGCGATCATCGCCACCAGGATCGCGTACTCCACGGCGGAAGCCCCGAGCTGGCTCCGCAGGGTCCGGCGCAGACGTCTGAGGGCACGCCTGGACACGCTGGAACCGGATCGCTTCGCGGGAAGCATCGTGCCTGCAATATCGGTTCCAGGCACGGAACTCTTGAAGCCGTCCCGGAAAAACCTCTCCTCAGCAGCTGGGAGAGCCGGTCTTGCTGCCCTTCGGAACGCTGACGAACGCGATGTCACCCGGCTGGATCATGCCCAGGCACTCCCTCGCGAGCCGCTCGAGATAAGCCGGGTCCTGGAGCTGCGTCGTCCGCTTCTCCAAGGCGGTGTTCTCGACCTGGAGGGAGTGCACCTGCCGCTCCAGCTGCGAGATGTCCGTGCGCTCGGCCAGATACGCCCGGACGGGATCGATGAAGGCGAAGCCGATCAGCATCACGATCACGCCGAGGATCACTGCCCGGGCGGTGAACTTCACCCGGCCGGACACGTGCTCGGTCTCCTGCTTCGCGCTCACGGCGGTCTCTCCGTTCACGAGGGCCTCCGATACACGGAGGGCCCCGCGTAGTGGGCTGCCTCTCCGAGCTCCTGCTCGATGCGCAGAAGCTCGTTGTACTTGGCGGTCCGTTCTCCCCGGGACGGCGCGCCCGCCTTGATCTGGCCGGCGTTCGTCGCGACGGCGAGGTCGGCGATCGTGGTGTCCTCCGTCTCACCGGAGCGGTGGCTGATCACGACGCCGAGGGAGCCGCGCTGGGCCATCTCCACGACGTCGAGGGTCTCCGTCAGGGTTCCGATCTGGTTGACCTTCACGAGGATCGCGTTCGCGACGTGTTCGCGCAGACCGCGGGCGAGCCGCTCAGGATTGGTTACGAAGAGGTCGTCTCCGACGAGCTGGACGCGCCCGCCGAGCTCGCTCGTGAGCTCACTCCAGCGGTCCCAATCGTCCTCGGAGAGCGGGTCCTCGATCGAGACCAGTGGAAACGCATCGAGGAGGCCCCGGTAGTACGCGATCAGGTCCTTTGCCTCGCGCTGAGCGCCCTCGACGTCGTATCGGTCTTCTCGGAAGAACTCCGATGCGGCGGCGTCGATCGCGAGGGACACCTCTCCACCAGGCTCTAGGCCGGCCCCTTCGATCGCACCGACGAGAAGCTCCAAGGCGCCGGAGGCGTTGCCGACGTCGGGGGCGAAGCCGCCCTCGTCTCCGACCCCGGTCGCGAGGCCCTTCTGCTTGAGCTCGGCATGGAGCGCGTTCAAGATCTCCGCTCCCCAGCGAAGCGCCTCCGCGAAGGTCGCGGCTCCGTGCGGCACGATCATGATCTCCTGGAGCTCGAGGTCGTTGTCGGCGTGCCGGCCGCCGTTGATCACGTTCATCATCGGGACCGGCAGGGTGTGCGCGTTCGCGCCGCCGAGGTAGCGATAGAGAGGAAGGTCGGCGCTCGTCGCGGCGGCGTCGGCGACGGCCAGGGAGACGCCGAGCATCGCGTTGGCGCCGAGGCGCGACTTGTCCGCGGTGGCGTCGAGCTCCAGCATCGCGACGTCGACGGTCCGCTGGTCGAGCGCTTCCATGCCGGTCAGAGCGTGGGCGATCTCGCCGGTGACGTTCTCGACCGCAGCCAGCACACCTCTGCCGCCGAAGCGTTTCGGGTCGCCGTCGCGGAGCTCCACGGCCTCGTGCGCGCCGGTGGAGGCTCCGGAGGGGACCGCGGCGCGCCCGAACGAGCCGTCCTCGAGGAGGACGTCGACCTCCACGGTCGGCGTCGCTCTGGAGTCGAGGATCTCGCGGGCGGAGAAGTGGGCGATCGCGGGCACTGGGAGGCCGATTCTAGTGCCCGACCTGCGCCGAAGCGTGTATCTCTAGGCCATGCGGATCTGCCTGTGGCACGGCTGGTTGCTCGAGGGGAGCGGCTCCAACGTCTACACGGCGCGGATCACCGAGATCCTCCGCCGGGAGGGACACGACGTGCTCCTCCTGTGTCAGCAGCCGGACCCGGAGCGGTTCGCGTTCGTGGACGCGTGGGGAACCGCGAGCGGCGACGGAGTCACGGACGTGCGGGCGACGGGAGCCCCGCCCACTGGCGGCCGCGCGACCGTGCTCCGGCCGCGGATCGGCTCTCTCTTGCCCGTCTTCGTGGACGAGTACTCCGAGCTGGAGGTGAAGCGCTTCCCCGATCTCTCGCAGGAGGAGCTCGACACCTATCTGTCGTGCAACGTCGAGGCGCTCCGCGCGGCGGTCGAGTGGCACGGTGGTCCTCCCGATGCGGCGATCATCGGACATGCCGTCGCCGGTCCCGCGATCGCGCACCGCGCGTTGGGCGCCGGCGCGTACGTCGCGAAGCTCCACGGGAGCGACCTCGAGTACGCGGTCAGGGTCCAGGAGCGGTACCGGACGCTCGCGGCGGAGGGCCTGGAGAACGCGCGCGCGGTCGTCGGAACGAGCGACGACGTGATCGCCCGCGCGACGGCGCTGGTTCCCGGCATCGACGACCGCACGCTGAAGATCGCACCCGGAGTGGAGGTCGGTCGCTTCCGTCCTCTCCCCCGGCGGGAAGCGCTGACGGAGCTCCGAGACCGGTTGCGCGCCGATCCCGACACGGCGAAGGGCCGCGCCTCCGTGCTCGACGCGGAGGTCAACGCCGCCGTGACGGCCCGCGATGTGGCGAAGCTCGAAGCGCTGGCGTTCGACTACGACCAGACCGCGCCCGACCCGGGGGCGGCCGACCGAGTCGAGGCGCTGATCGGGTTCGAGGGACCGCTCGTCGCGTACTTCGGAAAGCTCATCCTGGAGAAAGGCGTCGAGCGGCTGATCGAGGCTGCCGCCAGACTTCCGCTCGACGTTCGCTCGGCGGTGATCGGTTTCGGCCGGTTCCGTGAGTGGCTCGAGGCGCTCGTGGTAGGGATCGACGAGGGTGATTCCGACGCGGAGCGGTGGCTCGCGGAGGCGTCCGGCATGCAACTGGAGTTCGAGACTCTTCCTCCTACGACGGTACCGCTTCGCGATCGGATCACGTTCACGGGACGGTTCGATCACCGGTACGCGCCGCTCGCGCTGGCCGCGCTCGACGTGCAGGTCGTGCCCTCCACCCTCGTCGAAGCCTTCGGGATGGTTGCCGCGGAGGGAGCTTCGGCCGGCGCGTTCCCGCTCGTCGCGCGGCACTCTGGCCTCGCGGAGGTGGCGACGGCGCTGGAGACGACGATCGGCCAACCCGGACTCCTCGGCTTCGAGCCGGGCGAAGGAGCGACCGGACGACTGCTCGCCGCGATCGAGCGGATCCTCGCGATCCCTGCCGAAGAACGCCGGGAGATGAGCGTGTCCCTCAGCTCCTTCGTCGCGCGCGAGTGGACGTGGGAGAAGACGGCGGAGCGGTTGCTGGGCGTCGCCGCTCGATGAGAACGACCGGCAGGACGGGTCGCAACGCGCGGATCCTGTTCGCGCTCGGCGGCGTCTCCACCGGGATCTTCATCCCGTTCTTCGTCCTGTGGCTCCGCGACCGAGGACTCGCGCCGGATCAGATCGGCTTCGTCGTCGCGGCGTCGGAGGCTGCGTCGCTCCTCGCGGGTCCGTTCTGGAGTCACTTCGCCGACACCCGCGTCGGAGCGCGGCGCACGCTCGTCGTATCGTCCCTCGCCAGCGGCGTCACAGCGCTCGTGCTGCTCGGGGCCGGCACGTCTCCGTGGCTGATCTTCGCGGCGGTCATCCTCCTCGGCGCGGCGCAGGCGCCGGGGACCCCGCTCTCCGACGCGCTCGCGTTGGGAACACTCCCGGAGCGCGAGACGGAGTACGGAACGATCCGCTTGTGGGCGAGCGCCGGCTGGGCCGTCGCGACGATCGGGCTCGGCGCGTTCTTCCAGCATCAGGGCCTGGACTCGATGCTGCCGCTGTACGCGGTCTCGACGGTGGCGTTCGCGCTCGTCGCGGCGCGGTTCCCGCAGGACGTGCCCGTCGACCGCGAGCCGTCCAGCTCGCGCCTGGGGACGGTCGGGGAGACGTTCCGCGCGACGCCTCGCCTCGGTCTGTTCCTCCTCGGCGTCTCGCTTGCGACCGCGGCGACCCAGGCCGCGTGGACCTTCGTTCCGCTGGTGATCGCCGGAGGCGGCGGCGGGCCGCTCCTCGTCGGCGTCTCCGCCGGGCTCGCCGCGATCGTGGAGATCCCGGTATTCGCCGCCGGTGGAGCGATCGGCAAGCGGTTCTCGCAGCGGACGATCTACGTCGTGGGCATCGCGATGTACACCGCGACGATGCTCGCGTGGGCCGCCACCCAGGACCCCGAGATCGTCGCGATCCTCCGCGCCGCGAGCGGCGTCGCGTTCGCGCTCGTGTATCCGTCGCTCGTGGTGATCACCGGCCGGATCGTTCCGCGAGAGCTCCGGAACACCGGCCAGGTGCTGCTCGGAACGAGCCGGGACCTCGCGCCGATCATCGGTTCCGCGGTGGGAGGGATCGTCTACACGCAGCTGGGCGCGCCGGCCTTGTTCCTCGGAGCGGCGATCTTCGCGGCTGCCGGGGCGGTCGTCGTCTGGATCTCCCTGGAGCGATGAGGGAACTGCCCGCGCTCGGCGGAGGTCTTTCTCCCGGGATGAGATCTCGCGTGCTCCTCGTCGCATGCCTTGCGCTTCTCGGTTCCGCGTGTAGCAACGGAGGCGCGAGCGAGCGGCCCGCGCCCGTCGCGTCCAGCCGGGCAACCCCGGTGCCCGTCGTTCCTTCGCCCTCCGGCGAGGCGACGCCGGTACCTGAGCCGTCTCCAAACGCGCCCGGTTTCGATTCCGCGATCACTCCGCTGAGCGGCGAGCTACTCCGCGAAGTCCGCAACAAGAACTGGCATCCGGGATGCCCCGTGCCGCTCTCACATCTCCGCGTGCTGACGGTCGACTACCACGGCTTCGACGGGGAGGTGCATTCGGGTCCGCTGGTGTTGAACCGTCGCGTCGTGGAGGACGTTCGCAGCGTCTTCGCGCGTCTCTATCACGCCGGTTTCCGGATCAAGCACATCGCGCTCGCGCGGAAGTACAAGCCGAACGCGGGTCGGTACAACGACAAGCGCGACGTCTCGGCTTCGTTCAGCTGCCGGCCCGCGACGGGGAACCCGGGCAGTCTCTCCCAGCACTCCTACGGATGGGCGATCGACATCAATCCGATGCAGAACCCCTACATAGGCACGGACGAAAAGGTGCTCCGCCGCGCGGCGAAGCCGTACGTGGACCGCTCGATCCACGCTCCCGGAGTGATCCACGCCGACGGAGTGGTCGTGCGCGCGTTCGCCGGCATCGGCTGGGGCTGGGGTGGCAACTGGACCTCGATCAAGGATTACATGCACTTCAGCGCCACCGGACGGTAGAGGTCAGGCACGCTCCTGCGTCCCGCCACTCCGGCCTCGTCTACAGGCATGGGGCCGGAAGCCGATATCCGAGAAGAACGCCCATGGACGCTTCTCCGAGCTCTCCGCCGCGGCTCGTCCGGCATTTCGCCGTGGCGAGCCTTGCCGCCTTCCTCCTCATCGGCACGGCCTTGACCTTCGTCACGGTTCGAGCCGTCCGCGACCGCGCGGAGGACCACGCCGCATTCCACGCGAACTACGTCGTGGATTCGGTGCTCGCGCCGAGCCTGGAGGGTGCATCGCCCGACCGGCCGGTCACCGGCCCGCAGCTGGCCGAGCTGGACCGAGTCGTCAACCAACGCATCCTCTCGGACGGCCGCACCGTCCGCTTGAAGATCTGGTCGCCCGACGGACAGGTCCTGTACTCAGACGACCACGCGCTGATCGGTCGCACGTTCGCCTCAGAGAAGAGCGAGCTCCGCGACGTTCTCGCGGGCGACGTGGAGAACGGAGTCTCGGACCTCCAGGCGCCCGAGAACGTCGCGGAACGATCTCTCGCGGACAAGCTCTTCGAGACCTACCTGCCGCTGCGAACGTCGCCCGGCACGAAACCGGTCGCGGTCGTGGAGCTATATCAGGACTACTCCGCGATCCAGGGAGAGATCAACGCTCTCGTTCGCGTCCTCGTGGCGGTCTTCTCCATCGGGCTGATCCTGCTCTACGCGGCGCTCCTCCCGATCGCGGCAAAAGCTGCGCGAACGCTACGACGCCAGAACGACCAACTCCGATCGCAGGCCGATCAGTTGGAATCGCTCCTGTCACGGGAGCAGCAAACCGTCGCGGAGCTCCGCAACCTGAACGAGATGCAGACGGATTTCGTCGCCGCCGCCTCCCACGAACTCCGAACGCCTCTGACGAGCGTTCTCGGTTACGTGCGAACGATCCGTCAGAGCCGCCTCGTCCGCGAGGACCCTGCATCCGCCGAGGAGTTCCTCGCATCGGCCGAGCATCAGGCGACGCGCCTGTCGCTGCTCGTGCGAAGGCTGCTGTCGACCGCGGCTCTCGAGCAGGGAGAACGGTCGACGCAGGCCTCGGCGTTCGACATTGCCGAGCTCGTCTCGGCTGTTCTCCGAGACCTGCCGTCGGGCGCGGCGCGCGTACGGTTCCACGCCGACGGAGCCGTCGGAGCGCGTTCCGACCGGGACCGACTCCACGAGGTGTTGCTGAACCTCGTCGAGAACGCGCTGAAGTACTCCCCCGCGAAGTCGACGGTCGAGGTGACCGCGAGAACGGAGAACGAGGACCTCGTGATCGACGTCACCGACCACGGCATCGGGATCTCTCCCGAGGACCAACGGCACATCTTCGACCGCTTCCATCAGGTCGACCAAAGCGCCACTCGACGCTTCGGCGGGCTCGGACTCGGCCTCTACCTTGCCGAGCAGATCTGTCGCGATCTCGGAGGAAGCATCTCCGTGCGGAGCGAACCGGGTCACGGCAGCACGTTCACCGTGCGGATCCCCGCCGTGGCGATCTCCGCGGAGGCACTCTCGGACGCCTCGACCGCCTGAGCCGGAAGGACTCGACGCGGCGATCCCCCTGAGGGAGAGTTCCCACGCACAGCGCGTGAACCTTCGGAACGAGTCATCGGCCGGAAAGGCGGACGCACGGAAGAGCTCGCTGAGTTCCTCGTCTCTGGTGGCAGGATCTTCACCGCCGCGGAGGCCGACCCCTGGCTGGAGGCGCTCGTCGTTCGTGGCGATCGGATCGCTGCCGTCGGGTCATCAGATGACCTGAGCGGGCGCTTTCCCGACGCCGTGGGCATCGACGTCGGAGGTCGGACGGTCCTCCCGGGGCTGATCGACGCGCACAACCACTACCTCGCCACCGGAGAGTCGCTCGACTCAGTGGACGTCCGCTCCCCGGGCGTCGGCTCCATCGACGACGTCGTGGATCGGCTGAAGCAAGCGGCGCGAGGGACGCCCTCCGGCAAGTGGATCAGCGCGTTCGGACTGGACGACGCGAAGTTCTCCCGCCCGCTGACGCGTGCCGACCTCGATCGAGCGAGCGCCGCGCACCCGGTCTCCGTGAACCACGTCTCCGGCCACGGATGCGTCGTCAACTCGGCGGCGCTGAACACACGTTCGCTCGGAAGGGACACGCCGGATCCTCCGGGAGGAAAGCTCGGACGAGACGACGCCGGAGAGCTCAACGGCGTCTTCCTCGACGCCGCGATGCAGCTGATCCTGCCGGTCGCACTCGACATCGGCTCGCACGGCCCGAACTTCCACACGGAGATCTCGCTCGAGCGCGCCGTCGACCTGGTGGAGAAGGCCGGCAGCGCATTCCTTCAGGCGGGACTGACGACGGTCTGCGATCCGCAGGTCTCCCGGCGGGAGCTCAACGCCTATCGCGAAGCGCGCCGGCAAGAACGGCTGCCGCTGCGGACGGTGTGCATGCCGCTCTCCCACCAGCTGGAGGAGTTCCGTGCGGTCGGGCTCGCGGGGCCGTTCGGCGACGACATGCTCTCGATCGGCCCGATGAAGTTCTACGCGGACGGGTCGCTGATCGCTGGCACCGCCGCGTTCAGCGAGCCTTACGGGGAGCACGGAGAGTTCGAGGGCATCCTCCTCCACACCGACGAAGAGCTCGATGAGCTGCTGACCGCGGCAGATCTCGACGGATGGCAGGTCGGCGTCCACGTCCAGGGAGATCGCGCGATGACGACAGTCGTCGACATCCTCGAACGGGCCATCGAACGCGCGCCCAGGGACCACCGACACCGGTTGGAGCACGCCGGCTATCCGACGCCGGAACTGATCGAGCGCATCGCCTCACTTGGAGTCATCACCGTCAACCAGCCGAACTTCCTGCGCGACAGCGGTGACGAGTTTCTGTCGCGGCTCGGCGCGCGAGCGCACGGTCTCCAGCCCCTTCGCGCCGAGCTCGACGCCGGCATCACGGTCGTGCTGAGCTCCGACTCCGATGTCAGCTCCTACCGCCCGCTGGAGACGATCCGCAACGCGATCGCGCGACGCACCCTCTCCGGAGAGCCCATCGGCGCCGACCAGGCCCTGACGCTGGAAGAATCGCTCCGCGCCCACACCATCTCGGCCGCATACGCGATCCGGATGGAGGACCGTCTCGGCTCGGTCGAGCCCGGAAAGCTCGCCGACATCGCCATCGTGGACGGAGATCTCGAGGGGACGCCGGTGGAGGAGATCCCGTCGCTCGGCATGTGGGCGACGATCGTCGGCGGGGAGGTCAGGCACGCCGCGGAGCCGGCCGCCTTCGACGGCTGAGCCACCTACTTCGCTCGCGACGCCTTTCCACCGGAGGTGTTGAGCGCAACGGCGGCGCGAACGAGCGCCTTGAACGCGGTCGCGTCGACCTTCTCCCCTTCGGCGATGTCGATCGCGCGACGCGTGTTTCCCTCGAGGCTGGAGTTGAAGAGCCCCGCGGGATCCTCGAGCGCCGCTCCCTTGAAGAACGTGAGCTTGACGACGCTCTTGTACGTCTCACCGGTGCAGATCGGACCGTGATCGGACCAGACCGGAACGCCGGGATTCGTGGCCTTGCGCCACTTCCACTCCTCCACGACCTTCGGAGCGGCCTGCTTGATGAGCTTGCGCATCCTGCTCAGCGTCTCGCCGCGCCAGTCGCCGAGCTCGGCGATCTTGCCGTCGATCAGCTCGGATGCCGGCTGTGACTCGGTCGCACTCGACTTCGCCATCTCGTCCTCCTGGAGAGCTCTTCGCTCGCTCCCCGAGCCCCTCGAGTCAGCTCGGCGTGCGGTCGTTGCGTACCCACACGGTAAACGTCGCAACGCTCCGGTAGCGCTCAGCCGCCGTGCCCGGCAGTATGTGCTCCGCGTCCTCGGTTACGCCTTCGCCAGGACCTCGTAGATCTTGCGCCGCGCGTCCGAAAGGATGTCCGTCACCTTGTCGATCTGGGCCGCGTCGCCCGCTCGAGCGGCCTGCATCGCCGCTCCCACGAGCTGGGATCCCGCGTCGCGAAGCTTCGCCATGCCCTCGGGAACCTTCCCGAGATCCCATGGGTCGGTGCCGCCGGACTGCTCGCGGCGCTTCTCCAGCTCCTCACGACCGGCGTCGGTGAGGGAGTAGATCCGCTTGCCGTCTCGCTCCTCTCCCGTCACGAGGCCTTCGTCCTCGAGCATCTGGAGGGTGGGATAGATCGAGCCCGGGCTCGGGCTCCAGACGCCTCCGCTTCGCTGCTCCAGGTCGCGGATCACGTCATAGCCGTGGAGCGGCTTCTCGGCGAGAACCGCCAGAACCGCGGTGCGAACGTCGCCGCGACGCGCGCGCCGACCGGCCCACGGAGCGCGGCCGAACGCCACGCCCTCCCACATGCCTGGACGACCGCCGAAGGCGCCGCCTCCACCGTGATGGAAATGATGTCCGTGCCGCTTCCGCCTGCTGCGCTCTGATGCCTCGTACATCCTGTCTCCTCCTTCGTCTCAGTCGCGATATATCGTAAGCCATCGCGATACAGGCGACAAGGGAACTTCCTATGAGGCCGGCCCGTATGCTCGCGAGCAGTAAGCGGATCCAAGGCCGAGGCGCGGACCTGGTTCGACCGCCGAGCGCGGAGCTATGAAGGGGGGTTCACGGCACGGTGGCGGGATCCGGTTCAGCGAGCGTCGCTGGAGGCGCTCAACATCTCCGCTGGGGACCGGCTCCTCGACGCCGGGTGCGGAACGGGTGCTGCGTCCCGAGCAGCGGCCGAGATCGCGGGCTCCGTCGTCGGCGTCGATCTCTCACCGAAGATGATCAGCGAGGCAGTGTCCCTCGCGGGACCTCGCGAGAACCTCACCTTCGAGGTGGCCGACGTCGAGCATCTCCCTTCCGCGACGGTCGGTTCACCGCGGTGCTGTGCTCTAACGCATTCCACCACTACCCGCACCCGTGGCGTGCCGTGTCGGAGATGACGCGTGTAGTCGCTCCGGAGGGAGGCTCGCGATCGGCGACGCGACGTCGGATCTTGTCGCCGCTCGGATCGCCGATCGGTTCTTGCGATGGTTCGAGCCGGGACACGTGCGGCTGCATCGAGCAGCGGAGCTTGGGGCGCTTGTCACCGACGCCGGACTCGAGCGCGTGCAGTTCAGGCGGATCGGCGATGGCGCCTTCGCGATCGCGCGAGGCTTGAAGCCATGATGGTCCGTCGGTAGAGGCTAGGGAATCAGCTCTCCCGGGATCGGGATGAAAGCTCAGTCGCGGTCCGTCGCCGCAAAGTCTTGCGTTCTCCGCCGGAGTGCGCTCTCCGCGTCGACGTCGGCGGAGCGGGCGAGCGTCACGATCGCGAAGAGAAGATCTCCGATGGCCTCCTCGACCGCGTCGCCCTCCGAAGCGTCACGAACCTCGGCGAGCCGAGCGTGCGCGATATCGGCCGCCTCGGACGCATCCAGTGGCGCGCGACCGTCTGCCTCCGCCCGACGCTGTACCTTCGCGGCGCGCGCGAGCGCGGGGAGCGTCTCCGGGATGCCCTCCTCGAGATGCGAACGCTCTCCTTCCGCGACCTTGAGCTTCTCCCAGTTCGCGAGCACCTCGTCCGCGCCGGAGACCTCCACGTCGCCGAACACGTGCGGATGCCTGCGGACGAGCTTCGCGATCAGTCCATCGGTCACATCGTCGACGTCGAACGCTCCCTCCTCCTGCGCGATCTCGGAGTGGAACACGACCTGGAGGAGCACATCGCCGAGCTCGTCCTTCAGCGCATCCGGATCGCCGGAGTCGATCGCTGCCAGCGCCTCATGCGCCTCCTCCAGGAGATGCCGCGCGAGCGAGCGATGCGTCTGTTCCGCGTCCCACGGACAGCCTCCCGGTGCGCGAAGCTCGGCCATCACGCGAACGAGCTCGGGGTAACGGGAACCGAGCGGCGGCGAACCGCCCTCGGAGGTCACGGGCTGGGTGAGGCGGTGGGCGATGCGGCGGTGGGCGATGCGGCGGGCGTCGATGAGGACGGCGGCGTCGCGGAGCTCGTCGAGGTGCTCGTGATGGGCTCCACCGCACCGGTCTGCTCGTTCAACCGTCCATAGCGCGGATTCACCTGAATCGTGGTGTTCTTCAGCTGGCCCTGCAGCCACGTGTCGAAGGACTGCGCGGCTTGCTGGTCGAGCAGCTGACCTCTCACCTTGCTGAACGGGCTCGTCTTCGCGCTGATCAGCATGATGATGTGCCAGCCGAACTGCGTCTGCACCGGCTTGCTGATCTCCCCCGGCTTGAGTGCGAGGGCCGCTTGCACGAACGTCGGGTCGAGCTGTCCTGCCTGCTGCGTTCCGATGTCGCCGCCATTCTTCGCGGAGCCCGTGTCGATGGAGTACTTCTTCGCGAGCTGCGCGAAGTTCTTCGTGTCCACCATCTTGGAGATCTTCTCGGCCGTCGCCTGATCCTTCACGAGGATATGCGCGGCATGGATCTCCGTGAACTGGCCCTTGTTCTGCTCGTACTGCTGCTTGAGCTGGGCGTCGGAGACGTCGTTCGACGCGATGTCGCGCCGGACCGCGTTGAACAGCAGCAGCCGTTTCGTCAGCTCCGTGAGATCTGCATAGGTCAAATGATGCTGCGCCAATACCTGGACGAGCTGATCGTGGCCGCCGACGCGATCCTCCAGCTGCTTCGTCGTCGAACTCACCTGGCTGTCCGGCACCGAGAGCTTGTTCGTCGCCGCGTACCGATCCACCAGATGCTCCTGGATCAGGTTCGTGAGCGTGAACCGCGCGCACGCCGCGGACTGCGTCTCGTGCGACGCCGCGTCCGGCTGCCCGCACGGCTGGCGGCTCAGCGACTCCAGGAACGTGAACAGCGGGATGTTCTGCTGGACCTCCGTCTGCGTGATCTCTTCGGTGCCGACGTGCGCGGCCGGAGCTGTGAGCGATCCGCCGGAGTCGCTTCCGCAGGCGGAGAGCAAGACGACGAGGAACGCTCCCAGCGCGAGGGAACGACGGAAGCCGCGCAGGGGAAACCGGGTGGAAGGAGGGATCACCCGGCGATTCTATCAACGGCCTCGGTTTCTCCGGCTGCCGCGAGCAGCGCACGCTCCACCCAGGCGGGGAGGTCGCGCCCGGCGAGGATCGGGGGCACGAGGTTCAGCGTCCGGTTCGCGCGGTGATACGTCGCGTCGGGCACGCGCGAAGCGAGTTCCAGCGCAAGCTCCTCGGGAAGTTCCACGGGTCGCAGACGCACCTGCTCTCGGAACCGCGCGACCTCCTCGATGCCGAGGCGGACACTTGTGACGCGGAGCGACGCGAGAGCGAACAGCGTCTCCACCTCCTCGGGAAAGGCGCCGAAACGGTCCTCCGTCTCCGCGCGGATCTCGGTGAGAGCTTCGTGAGACGGCGCCGTGGATATCCTGCGATACAGCTCGAGCCGCAAGGCCTCCTGTCCGACCCACGCCACGGGGAGATACGCGCGGACGGGGAGATCGATGCGGATCTCCTTCTCTTCCGGAACGGGCTCGCCCCGCATCTCCGAGACCGACTCCTGGATCAATCGCAGATAGGTGTCGAAGCCGACCGCGGCGATGTGACCGTGCTGCTCCGCGCCGAGGAGGTTGCCGGCGCCGCGGATCTCGAGGTCGCGGAGCGCGATCTGGAACCCGGACCCGAGTGCGGTGTGTCGGGAGATCGTCTCCAGCCGCTCGTGCGCCTCGTCGGTGAGCTTCGACGCCGGCGGAAAGAAGAAGTACGCGAACGCGCGCTCACTGGAACGTCCGACACGACCCCGCAGCTGGTACATCTGCGCGAGGCCGAGTCGGTCCGCACGGTCGACGACGAGCGTGTTCGCCGACGGAACGTCGAGGCCCGACTCGATGATCGTCGTGCAGACGAGGACGTCCGCGTCGCGGTCCCAGAAGCGGAGCATCTGCTTCTCCAGGTAGTCCTCGTCCATCTGGCCGTGCGCGATCACGATGCGCGCCTCGGGAATCTCCTCCATCAGGCGGTTCGCCTCCCGGTCGATCGTCGCCACGCGGTTGTGGACCCAGAACACCTGACCGCCGCGGAGGAGCTCGCGGCGCACCGCGCCGATCGCGAGGGAGTCCTCGTAGGAGCCGACGTAGGTGAGCACGGGCTGGCGGTCTTCCGGAGGCGTGTCCACGACGCTCATGTCGCGGATGCCGGCGAGCGCCATCTCCAGCGTGCGCGGGATCGGCGTCGCAGTCATCGTCAGGACGTCCACGTGCGCGCGGAAGCGCTTGAGCCGCTCCTTGTGCGCGACGCCGAAGCGCTGCTCCTCGTCGACGACCAGCAGGCCGAGGTCCTTGAACTTCACGTCGCTCGAGATCAGCCGGTGCGTGCCGATCACGACGTCGATCTTTCCCTCCGCGAGATCCTCGACGATCTGCTTCTGCTCGGCGGCGGACTGGAATCGGGAGAGCATCGCGACCTTGACCGGGAACGGCGCGTACCGCTCGGAGAACGTCACGTAGTGCTGCTCGGCGAGGAGCGTGGTCGGCACGAGGATCGCGGCCTGCTTCCCGTCCGTCACGGCCTTGAACGCGGCGCGGACGGCGATCTCGGTCTTTCCGTAGCCGACGTCGCCGCAGATCAAGCGGTCCATCGGCTTCGTCGACTCCATGTCCTGCTTCACCTCGATGATCGCCGCCATCTGGTCGCGCGTCTCCTCATGCGGAAACGCGTCCTCCAGCTCGTGCTGCCACGGCGTGTCGGGCGGGAATGCGTGACCGAGAACTGCCATGCGGACGGAGTAGAGGCGCACGAGGTCACCGGCCATGTCGCGAACGGCGCGCTTGACGCGGGCCTTCGCGCGCGGCCAGTCGCTCGAACCGAGCCGGTGGATGCGCGGCGAGTCGCCGCCGAGGTACTTCGCGACCATGCCGACGGCGTCCGTCGGGACGGAGAGGCGGTCGCCCTCCGCGTACTCGAGAACGAGGTAGTCGCGCTCCGCGCCCGCGACGGAGCGTCGCGTGATGCCGATGTAGCGGCCGACGCCGTGCACCTGGTGGACGGCGAAGTCGCCGGGCGACAGCTCCAGCGCGAGGGCGTCGGTGCGTCGTTTCGTGATCCGAGGGGCGGAGCGCGTGTGTCTCCGCGAGCCGAACAGATCCTGCTCGGTCGCGAGCGCGACGCCGCCGGCGTTGAAGACGAAGCCCTTCTCGACCGGCGCTTCCTCGCAATGCACCGGCGCGGTCTGGGAGGCGGACGTCTTCACGCCGTACTCGGCCAGGACCTCCTCCGCTCGCTGGAGACTGCCGTGACCTCCCGCGGCGACCACGACACGGCGGCCGCGATCGGCGAGCTCCTGGATGCGGACGGCAATCTCCGGTGCGTTGCCGGTCGCGGTTCCCCAGCTCTCCAGGCCGAGGTCGATGCCCTCGGTGAACTCGCTGATCTGCAAGACGGTGTGGCCCTCGAGAGCCTCCTCGAGCGGCACGAGCACGGGCGGGCCCGGCCAATCGGAGGCTTCCGCGAGCGCGTTGGCCTCCTCCACGGCCTGGCGCGCGCGTTCGAGCGTCCGTCTGGCCGGAACCACGACCGCCCAGGAGTTCTCCGGAAGGAGCGATGCGGGCGTCTTGAGGTCGTCGTACAGGAGCGACGTCAGTCCCTCCATGCCCTCGAAGACCAGGCCTTCGGAGAAGCGAGCGAGCGCGTCTCCGAAACGGCCCGTCGTGGAGTTGAGGAGCTCGGATGCTCTCGCTCGGAGGTCCTCGGTCGCGACCAGCTCACGGACGGGATGGAGCTCCGCGTGCTCGATGGCGTCGGTGGAGAGCTGCGTGGCCGGAACGAACTCCCGGAGCGACTCGATCTCGTCTCCGAAGTACTCCGCGCGGACGGGCCGGCGCGCGGTTCCGGGGAAGACGTCGACGATGCCGCCGCGGACGGCGAACTCTCCACGGTGCTCGACGACGTCGGCTCGCTCGTAGCCGAACTCCGCGAGTCGCTCGGCGAGGGCGTCCGGCGGGATCGTCGTTCCCTTCGCGATCGACAGCGGCTCGGCGGTGCCGAGGGTCGGAGCGATCGTCTGCACGGCGGCGTGCGCCGGCATGATGAGGACGAACGCGCCGCTCGCCGCGCGCGCGGCGGCCGCTGCCTGCGCTCTCTTCGCCGCGACCTCCGCCGCAGGACTGATGCCCTCATACGGGAGCGCCTCCCAGGCGGGGAACAGAGCGACGCGGTCGGGGCCGAGGAACGCGGCCACCCCTTCCGCAATCGCCTCAGCCTCGTGGGGGCCGGGTGTAACAGCCAGAACCGGCGCGTCGAGCCCGCGCGCGAGGGAGGCGACGACGAAGTCGTGTCCGGCCTCCGCGTGCGCAACGACCGGACGGGCTCGCTCCAGAAGGAGGCGCTCGAAAGGCGGGGAGGACGTCATCGCGTCGAGCAGCTGTTCCGTTTCGACTCCCTTCGCTCGTGATGGGACAGCACGAAAAGGCCCTTCCGCGAGTTCCGGCGGGCCTTCGAGTCGATTCTACCCGCCGGGATTCGCCTCCCGGAAACCCGCTGAATACGATGCGCGCATGGATCGTCCAGGAGCCTTGCCTCGGCGCCGATTCCTTTTCGCGGCCGCCGGGACAGCAGCCGCAGTCGCGGCTCCGGTCTCGTCAGCATCGGCACGCCCACGAGCGGATCTGTCGGCGTTCGTGCGGTCGAAGATGGCCGCAGCCGGCGTTGCCTCCCTCGCGGCTTGCGTTGTCCGCGATCAGCGCGTGCTGTGGGCGCGTGCGTTCGGTTGGGCGAACGTCGACCGACGCATGCAGGCCACGTCCGACACGATCTACATGCTTGCCTCGGTCTCCAAGACGGTCGTCGCGACGGCGGCGATGCAGGCCGTGGAACGGGGGCTGATGGACCTCGACGCCGACATCAACGAGATCCTGTCGTTCCGGGTCCGGCATCCGGAGCACCCGTCCCGCGTCATCACGCCGCGGATGCTCCTCACGCACACCGCCGCGCTCCGCGACAACTGGAGCGTGCTCACTCCGAGCTACGTGCGCGGAGACTCCGACGTTCCACTCGGGGAGTTCCTCCGCGACTACTTCTCGGTGCGAGGCCGCTATTACGATGCAGAACGCAACTTCTACCCGTTTGCTCCGGGCACGAACTACCGGTACTGCAACATGGGCGTCTCTCTCGCGGCGTACCTCGTCGAAGCGGCGTCGGGCATCCCGTTCGACGAGTGGTGCGATCGGAACATCTTCGGACCGCTCGACATGGACCGGACCGGATGGCACCTCGCCGACGTTCCGCGGAATGCCGTCGCGATGCCGTACAAGTACATCGCGTACCGCGACGCGTTCCGTCCGTTCGGCCAGTACGGCTATCCCGACTACCCGGACGGGGAGCTCCGGACGACCTCACTCGATCTCGCGCGACACCTGATGATGATCATCTCCGGCGGAGGTTTGGACGGTGTGAGGCTCCTCCAGGAACGAACCGTGAAAACGATGCTCCGTCCGCAGTTCCCGAACGTCGTCGAGCGGCAGGGCATCATCTGGTATCCGGTCCAGCGCAGCGACGACCTCTACTGGGGGCACACCGGCGGCGACTGGGGCGTCTCCACGCGGTGCTTCTTCCGGCAGAGCGACGGCACCGGCGTCATCACGCTGGCGAACGGAACGCCGGTGCGCCACGGATGGAGGGCCCTCCGCGACGTGGAGATCCGGCTCTTCGCAGAATCCGACCGCCTTTAGCCTTCGCCGCGATCCTTCCGGTTCGCCCAGTCCTGCGTTCGCTCGAGGCCGTTCTCGATCAGCGATTCCACGGCATCGGCGGCGTCGTCGAGAAGAATCGGCACGTCCGGCAGCTGGTCCCTCGAGAACGGCTTCAGCACGTAGCCGATCGGATTTCCGCGGCCCGGTGGGCGCCCGACGCCGACCCGCACCCGCAGGAAGTCCTCCGAACGAAGCGCGGACACGAGCGACTTCAGCCCGTTGTGGCCCGCCGTTGAGCCTCCCTGCTTCACACGGAGCGCGCCGAACGGGAGATCGATCTCGTCGTGCACCGCGATGATCTGCTCGGGGACGACCGAGTTCTTGCGCGCGAGCGACGCGAACGACGGCCCGGACTCGTTCATGAACCGGTGCGACTTCGCGAGCAGGACGCGCTCTCCCGCGACGCGAGTTTCCGCGACGTCGACGGGGACGAATCGGACCTTGTGGAATCGATCACCGGCGCGTTCCGCCAACAGCTCCGCGACCATCGCTCCGGCGTTGTGACGCGTCCCCCGGTACCTGTCTCCGGGATTGCCGAGACCGGCGACGAGCCAGGTCATCGGCGGGGAACGAGCGGAACGGGACGGCTCGGGCGATCAGCCCTCGCCGCCGCCACCCTCCTCCGCAGCGGGCGCCTCGGACGGAGCGCCTTCGCCGCCGCCCTCTGCCCCCTCCGCGGGCGCGCCGCCCTCGCCCTCAGCGACCGCGGCAGCCTCCTCGCCCTCGGCAGCGACCTCGAGCACCTGCGGCTGGACGACGGAGAGGATCGTCTCCTCCGCCGGGGTGATGATCGTGACGCCCTGGAGCTTCGGAAGGTCGCCGACGTGGAAGCTGTCGCCGATCTCGAGCTCCGAGAGATCCACGACGATCGACTGCGGAACGTCGCCCGGGAGGGACTCGGCGGAGAGCTCCCACAGGTGGTGCTCCACAACGCCGCCCTGCTTCACGCCTGGCGACTCTCCCTCCACCACGATCGGGACCTGGATCGAGATCGTCTCGTCGCGGCGGATCACCAGGAAGTCCACGTGGAGGAGCTCGCCGCGCATGTGGTTCCGCTGGATCTCACGGGCGAGGACGAGGTGCTTGTCCGACCCGACGTGGAGGTCCACCAGGACGTTCGCGCCCGCGTCGGTGTGAAGCGCGTGACCGAGGTCCTTC
>JBJMLN010000017.1:0-4168 GCA_045805285.1 Actinomycetota bacterium
GCGCTGAAGATGACCGGGACCGGAATGGTCACGGTGAGCCGTCCGTGACGCGCGAACCGATCTCCCGCCGGCGCTTCCTCCGCGGAACGGCGACGGCGGCGGGCGCCGCGGCGGCGCTCGGCATCGGCCCCGCTTCCGCGCTCGGCCGGAGCTCCGTTCCTCGCATGCAGCTCCGGATGCGTAACGTCGGCGTCGCCAGCGGATCGGCGCTGCGGCCCTCCCTGTTGGCCTTCGCCGGACTCGCGGGCTTCGACGAGCTCCTGGAGAAAGCCCGCGCGCGGACCGCCTTCCGCTGGACCGACCTCCCTCCCGCTCCCGGAGAGGCGACTGCCGTCATCTCGGGCTTCGTTCCGGAACGCGTCTCGCGGAGCGGAAGCGACCTCGTCGTGACCGGAACGCCCGACGGGAGCGCGATCCGGATGGTGAGCGTGGACCTGCCGACGGCCCCGCGGATGCAGCGTCCGGTCGTCGCGATCCGCCACACGCCGGCGGGCGTTCCCTACGAGGAGGTGTTCCTCCCGGCGGAGGAGCACGACACGGTTCTGCGCGCGTCGCTGGTCGACGGGTCCGGCCGAACGCTCGCCTCGGGCCGCCTGTCCGTGGTCGCCTGAATCGAGATGGCTACGACGCGCCGCCGGAGAACGGCGGAAGGAACGCGACGTCGTCCTCCGTGGAGACCGACCGCGTGAGCGAGGCCCGTTCTCCGTTCACCACGACGGATCCGGCGCGAGCGATCGCCTCGAACTCTTTTCCGTAGCGGTCTCCGGACGCGCGAAGGAGCTCCTCGACGGTCGCGCCCTCGAGCTCGACGACCCGCTCGTTCGCCAGGTCGCGGAGGGAGGCGAACACCCGGACACGCGCCATGCAGCCGAGCGTATCCGCTCAGGGCGTCGCTGCTAGGCTCCGAAGAGAGCTCCATGACCACCCTCGTGCTCCTCTCGGATCGTGCCGTCGAGGACGTGCTCCCCGCGCTCCCGGCCTCCGAAGGCGACCTCAAGACCGAGCCGCTCTCCGCCACCTCGATCGAACCGGCGCTGCGCGTCTCGCCGGAGCTCTTCTTCGTCGACGCGGCGGAGAACCCGGGACAGGGCCACGCGGTCCTTCGAGAGTGCGCCGCGCGCGCGCCGGAGATCGCCCGCGTGGCGATCGTGGAGCGAGCGGACCTCGAGCGTCTCCCCTGGGCGGCGGTCGCGGACGAGGTGCTGCTCCCCGGAGCGCCGGCCGCGGAGATCTCCCTTCGGCTCGAGATGCTCCGCACACGGATCCGCTCGCCGGCCGGAGACACGATCCGCCTCGGGCCGCTCGCCCTCGACGAGGCGTCGTTCCAGGTCACCCTCGCCGGGCGCGCGCTCGACCTGACCTTCAAGGAGTTCGAGCTGCTCCGCTACCTCGCGTCGAGGCCGGGGAGGGTCTTCACGCGCCCGGCGCTCCTCCGCGAGGTGTGGGGTTACGACTTCTACGGCGGGACGCGGACCGTTGACGTGCACGTCCGCCGGCTGCGTTCCAAGCTCGGGCCCGCGCACGAGCACCTGATCCAGACCGTGCGCGGCGTGGGCTATCGCGCTGCGGATGGGCAGGACCCGGACGAAGATCCGGGCGGCTCCGGCTAGGCGCGGGGCCTCCCCCTCGGCCCACCCTCGAAGAGACCGGCCGCGTCAAGCACGTCCCGAGACGAGCCGATGCCGAGAGGGAACCCCGTGAACACGAGCCCAGAGCGCCCGGCAGGACCCTTTCTGCCCGAGGAGACGCACGCGCCTCGGGGCGTTCCTCCACGCCCGCGCCCGCGCATCATGGAGGGTCCGATCTCCGCTCCGGTTTCCGACGACGTCGACGCCTACCAGGAGATGCTCGAGCGCCTCCCGGCGGTCGTCTACGCCGAGACCGTGCGAGACGGCGTCACCACTCCGGAGTTCGTCAGCCGCCAGATCGAGCACATGCTCGGCGTCTCCGTTCACGCGTGGATGACCGACCCCGACGTCTGGCAGAACCAGCTCCATCCCTCCGACCGGCGGTGGGTGACCGACGACTACGCCCGCGCGCTCACCCGCGAAGGAACGTGGACCGCGGAGTACCGCATCATCGCCGCGGACGGTCGCATCGTCTGGGTGCACGACCGCGCCGACATCGTCCGAAACGCCGACGGCGGCGTGAACGTCCAGGGGGCCTTCTTCGACGTGACGGAACGCAAGAGCGTGGAGGCGGCGCTGCGCCGCCGGGACGCCGTGCTTCGCGCGGTCGGGTTCGCGGCCGAGCGATTCCTCCAGGCCGAGACGTGGACCGACAGCATCCAGGAAGTGCTGGCTCGGCTCGGCACCTCCGCGGACGTCAGCCGCGTCTACCTGTTCGAGAACCTCCGAGGCGACGCGGGAGAGCTCCTCATGGACCTGCGGTTCGAGTGGTGCGCGCCCGGCATCTCGCCGTCGATGCTGAAGGACGAGAACCATCGGGCGCCGTATCTCCCCGACTACGAGCACTACGTCCAGGTCCTCGGCTCAGGCGGCGTGATCGCGGGCAAGCAGAGCGACTTCGTCGGCGCCGACCGGCGGGACCTGATCGACGAGGGGGTCCTCGCCACCGCGTTCGTTCCGATCTTCGTCGCGGGCGAGTGGTGGGGTTACCTCGGTTTCGACGACTGCGTCAGCGAGCGGCAATGGAACTCCACCGAGCTCGACGCCCTGAAGGCGGCGGCCGGCACCCTCGGCGCTGTGATCGCGCGCGAGCAATCGGAGAACGCTCGCGCAGAGTTGGAGCAGCGCTACCGAACCCTGGTCGAGCAGATCCCGGCGATCACCTACATCGACATCGTCAGCGACCCGGACGCGGAGGAGTATCCGACGATCTACATCAGCCCGCAGGTGGAGACGATCCTCGGCTACACGCCGGAGGAGTGGCTCCGCGACGACACCCTGTGGAACGAGATGCTTCATCCGGACGACCGCGAGCGGACGATGGCGGAGGACCTCGCCGTGAACCACGAGGGGGCTCCATACGTCGGCGAGTACCGGCTCATCGCGCGCGACGGTCGCACCGTCTGGATCCGCGACGAGGCGAGGGTCCTCGGCAACACCGGAGAGACGCAGTACTGGCACGGTGTCATGTTCGACATCACCAAAGGGAAGGAGGCCGAGCGCGCCCTCGGAGACGCCCTCGGACGGGAGCAGGAGCAGACGGAACGGCTCCGCGAGCTCAACGAGACGAAGAACGTGCTGTTGCACGCCGTCTCCCACGACCTGCGGAACCCGCTCACGGCGCTGCTGGGGGCGACCTCCGCCCTCGAACGCGCCGGCACCTCCCTCTCCCCCGAAGACACCGCGGTGCTGATCCAGGGACTCGGACAGAACGCCCGGAAGATGAGCCGCCTGATCCGCGACCTGCTCGACCTCGACCGGCTCGACCGCGGCGCGGTGGAGCCGAAGCGCCACGCCGTCGACCTGCTCGAGCTCGCGCGGCGTGCCGTCGCGGAGTGCGATGGCCTCGAGGGACGCATCGTCCACGTCGGCGGGGAGTCGCTTAGCCTCGCCGTGGACTCCGCGCAGATCGAGCGGGTGATCGAGAACCTCGTGCTGAACGCGGCGAAGCACACGCCCGCCGGAACGCCCGTCTGGATCACGGTCCGAGCGCAGGAGGACGGCGCCCTGATCAGCGTGGAGGACGGCGGACCCGGCGTTCCGGAGACGCTCCAGCGCACGATCTTCGAGCCGTTCCGCCAGGGTCAGGGAGGCGGCCAGGGGGTCGGGATCGGCCTGTCGCTCGTCGCTCACTTCGCCGAGCTCCACGGCGGAAAGGCGTGGGTGGAGGACCGTGTCGGCGGCGGAGCGTCGTTCCGGGTGTTCCTCCCGAACGTCACCGACGTAACGCGAAGTTAACGAGCAGGAAACCAACCTCTCCTCGAGCGCGGATACGCTCGCCCCGACTCGGTCCGCCGCGGACCAGGGGAAGGAGTCGTTGCGTATGGCCTCACCGAAGGACGTCCTCGCACTCGCGAAGGAAGCCGGCGTCGAGATCGTCGACCTCCGTTTCTGCGACCTCCCCGGACTGATGCAGCACTTCTCCGTGCCGGCCTCGCAACTGACCGAGGAGAGCTTCGAGGACGGCTTCGGCTTCGACGGCTCCTCGATCCGCGGGTTCCAGGAGATCCAGGAGTCGGACATGCTCCTGCTCGCGGACC
>JBJMLN010000018.1:0-25767 GCA_045805285.1 Actinomycetota bacterium
GCAGCACCGACCTCGTTCCGCGGTCGATCAGCGACTTGAGGTTCGGAAGCGCGCCCTGCTCGATCATCGGATCGAGGATGCGCCAGTCGGCGCCGTCCCATCCGATCAGGAGAACTCTGGACATAGGAACAGTGGCGGGGTCGGGAACGCGCGTAGTCTAGCGACCGCCCTTCCGGCCGACCATCACCCGCGATCTCGCGCCCGCGGACCGGGCGTTCGGCGCCCCGAGGCCTTTCATTGACAGTCCCGTCGGGATGGCCGTATATATCGAACCGATATATCCGCTCGATATATCGTTTCGGTACAACGGCTCGGCAGGGGAAGGGCACCCGATGTTGGAACTCGCGATCCTCGGCCTGCTCAAGGAGCGGTCGATGCACGGCTACCAGCTGTCGAAGCGCCTGTCGGACACGCTCGGGGGCTTCTGGCGGGTCTCCTACGGAAGCCTCTATCCCACGCTCCAGCGACTGGAGCGGCAGGGCGCCGTCGAGCGAGAGTTCGCTACGCAGGGCGTCGGACGACGCAAGAACGTTTACCGGATCACCGACAAGGGTGAGGAGCTGTTCCTGGAGCTCCTCCAGGAGGCGGGGCAGGAGTCCTGGGAGGACAACCGCTTCCGCGTCCGGCTGGCGTTCTTCAAGTACCTGGGCCCGGAGACGCGGATCCGCTTGCTGGAGAAGCGCCGGGCCTACCTGGAGGAGCGTTTGCAACACATCACCAACTCACTGGAAACTACGCGCGAGCGGTTCGACACCTACACGCTGTCGCTGATGCGGCACGGCCAGGATTCGACCGAGCACGACATCGCGTGGCTCGACGGCTTGATCAAGTCGGAGCGCCGAGGGGCACCGGCTGCTACATCGAGGGGGAAGCGTCGTCGCACGACGCTTCGAAAGGAGCGAAGCGCATGAGCAAGGTCCGTCTTGGCATCGTCGGCATGGGCAACTGCGCATCCGCGTTGCTTCAGGGCCTGGAGTACTACAAGGACGCTTCTGCCGAGGACGTCGTCCCCGGTCTGATGCACGTGGAGCTCGGTCCGTACCACGTCCACGACGTGGAGGTCGTCTGCGCGTTCGACGTCGACGCGAAGAAGGTCGGCCGCGACGCCGCCGAGGCGATCCTGTCCGAGCCGAACAACACGATCCGCTTCGCCGACGTGCCGCCGAGCGGCGTCGAGGTCCTCCGCGGCCACACGCTCGACGGACTCGGGAAGTACTACCGGGAGACGATCGAGGAGTCCGACGCCGCACCGGCGGACGTGGTGGCGGCACTGAAGGCCGCGGAGGTCGACGTCCTGGTGAGCTACCTGCCGGTGGGCTCCGAGGACGCCACGCGTTTCTACGCGCAGGCCGCGATCGACGCGGGAGCCGCGTTCGTGAACTGCATCCCGGTCTTCATCGCGTCGGACCGCACGTGGGCGAAGAAGTTCGCCGACGCCGGCGTTCCGATCATCGGCGACGACATCAAGAGCCAGGTCGGGGCGACGATCGTCCACCGGATCCTCACGAAGCTCTTCGAGGACCGCGGCGTGAAGCTCAACCGCACCTACCAGCTGAACTTCGGCGGCAACATGGACTTCATGAACATGCTGGAGCGGGAGCGGTTGGTCTCCAAGAAGCAATCGAAGACACAGAGCGTGCAGAGCCAGATGCGCAAGTCGCTCGACAAGCACGACATCCACATCGGGCCCTCCGACTACGTTCCGTGGCTGGAGGACCGCAAGTGGGCGCAGATCCGTCTGGAGGGCCAGGCGTTCGGCGACGTGCCGCTCAACATCGAGCTCAAGCTCGAGGTGTGGGACTCTCCGAACTCCGCCGGCATCGTGATCGACGCGATCCGTTGTGCGCGCCTCGCGATGGATCGCGGCGTCTCCGGACCGTTGATCGGGCCGAGCGCCTACTTCATGAAGTCGCCGCCCGTGCAGTTCTCCGACGAGGCCGCGCACGACATGGTGGAGGAGTTCATCCTCGGCAATGGCCGCTCCGCGGGAGCCGACTGGACGGCCTTCTTCGACACGCAGCCCGCATAGGAGAGATCGAAGGCCCTCGGTCGGGCCTTCGGAGCGATGAGGGGAACGCTCCCGCGCGCGCGGGAGGCGCTTCGGAGCGCGGATTTCTCCAAACTGTTCGCGACCCGGCTCGTGAGCCAGTTCGGCGACGGGCTGTTCCAGGCCGTGCTCGTGGCCTCGCTCGTCTTCTCCCCCGAGAAGCAGACGACCGCCGCGGGATTCGCGAAGGCGACGATCGTCGTCGTCCTGCCGTTCTCGGTGATCGGGCCGTTCGCAGGCGTCTTCATCGACCGCTGGTCGCGGCGGCGGATCCTCGTCTTCTCGCCCTGGTTGCGCGTGCTGTTCGTGCCACTCGTCCTGTTCGACCCCGCCCGCTTGCCCGTCCCGTTCTACGCGGGCGCGCTGCTCGTCCTGTCGGTCAACCGCTTCTATCTCGCGACCGCGCAGGCGGTCGTGCCGCGGCTCGTGCCGACGGAGGACCTCCTGATCGCGAACTCCCTGGCGACCGTCGGCGGAACGGTGGCGCTCCTCGCCGGCGTCTTCGCAGGCGGACAGCTCGCGGATGCGTCCGGTTCGACGCCGGTCGTCGTGATCTCCGCGTTGCTCTGGGTCGTGGGGTCGGCGATCGCATCGCGGATCCGGTCCGACCTCGCCCCGCACCGGCTGCCGTCCGCGGCGCTGCGGTCGGAGATCCGGCGCATCGGAACGGAGTTCGCCGACGGGATCGGACGACTCGCGCGCGCGCCGCGGGCGCTCGGACCGATCACGTCGATCACCCTCGACCAGATGGGTCAGGGAGTCGTGCTGGTCATCTCGCTCGTCGTGTTCCGTCAGCGATTCCGGGAGGGAGTCGGATCCTTCTCCTGGCTGATCGGCGCCGGTGGGGTCGGCGTGCTCGCCGGCCTGCTCTCGGTCGGCGCGCTCGAGGAGCGTTTGTCCAAGGAACGCATCGTCGGGTGGTCGTTCGTGATCGGTGGCGCGACGCTCGTGCTGGTCTCCCTCGCCGTCGACCGCACCACCGTCCTGATCGCGAGCTTCGTCGTGGGGCTCACGTTCGCGTGGAAGAAGGTCCCCGTCGACACGATGGTGCAGGAGGCGATGCCCGATGCCTACCGCGGCCGGATTTTCGCCGTGTACGACGTCGCGTACAACCTCTCGCGCGTCGTGGCGGCGCTCATCGCGATCCCGCTGCTGCCGTGGCTCGGCGATGCCGGAACGGTCGCGTTGATCGGCGTGCTGTTCGTCGCGTACGCGCCCGTGTTGCCGTGGTGGATCTCCCGCTCGCCCGAGATCGAGGTGGAGTTCTACGCGGGCGGAAAGGGCGACGAGGTTCCGCGAGCGATCCGGTGGGGCGGCGTCCGCGAGACCGTGACGGTGGAACGCTCCTGGCTCGAGGAGCGGAGCGGCGTCCGCACGGAACGCTTTCGCCTCGCGTTGGAGGACGGGACGCGGCTCGACGTCGTGCGCCGGTCGGACGAGGATCGATGGCACCTCGAGCGGGAGATGGAGGGATGACCGAGGTCGCCGACCGCATCGCCTTGAGCCTCGCACGCGCCTGGGAGACGAACGCCCGCGCCTGCGGCGGAACGGTCGAACGTATCGACGGCTTGCTCGTCGCGCTGACCGAGGTCGCCGACCCTCAGCTCAACGTCGCGGTCGTCGAACGCGCGCCGGACGACCCTGCCGCTGCGCTCGCCACGGCCACGGAGGTGTTCTCCGACCACGGGTTCCGCATCGGTCTGGACCTCCCGCGCGCCCGGCACCCGGACGTGGAGCGCGCGGCCGCCGATCTGCGAATGATCGTCGGCGTCTCCCGTCCCGCGATGTCGGCCATGGTTGCGGAGCTGACGCCCCCGGTCCCGCCGCCGGGCGTGGAGATCTCTCGCCTAGACGCCGAGGACGACCTCCGCGACATGTGGCAGATCCAATCGACCGCGTTCGGCATGCGGCCCGACGTCGCCCGCGCCTATCTCAGCGCCGAGTTGCTCCGAACGCCCGGCGTGACGTGCCTGATCGCGGGCCTCGACGGGCGGCCCGTCGCCAGCGCGCTCGCGATGGAGATCGACGGCTCCGTCGGCCTGTTCGGTGTCGCGACCCTTCCGGACGCGCGAGGCCGCGGGATCGGCACGGCGATCACCGCAGCCGCCGTCGACCGGGTGCGGGACCGGTGCGATCTCGCTTGGTTGCAGGCGAGCGAGGACGGCGGCCGCGTCTACCGGCGGATGGGCTTCTCCACCGTCGGCGATTGGGACGTCTGGCTACGTCCCCCGGGTTGATCGCGTCCGGCGTGCGTGTGGGGTTGCTTCCCTGGGTATCTGTCCACGCATGCGAACGGAGGGAGCGGTCCGCACCCTGGGCGACCGATACGAGCTCACCGAGGAGATCGCCCACGGCGGCATGGGCGTCGTCTGGCGGGGACAGGACACGCTGCTGGGACGCCCGGTGGCGGTCAAAGAGATGTTTCCGCAGGCCTCAAGCGACGGAGACGACCGCGCTCGCAAACGCGTCCTCCGGGAGGCGCGCGCTGCGGCAGCCCTCCACCATCCCGGCATCGTCACCGTCTACGACATGCTCGAGGCGGACGACGCCAGCTACATCGTCATGGAACTCCTCGACGCCGAGAGCCTCCACGACGCGGTGCAGGCGAAGGGACCTCTGCCGCTGGAACGCGCGATCGACGTGGGTCGCCAGACGGCGAGCGCGCTCCGGGCCGCCCATGAGCACGGGATCACCCATCGAGACGTGAAGCCGGGGAACGTCCTGCTCCTCGACGACGGGCGCGTGAAGCTCGCCGATTTCGGCATCTCCTCGGTGAAGGACGACCCGAGCCTCACCTCGACGGGAGAGGTGATCGGATCTCCGGCGTTCATGTCGCCGGAGCAGGCGCAGGGAGAGCCCGCGTCGGCCCGCACCGACCTGTGGGGGCTCGGCACGACGCTGTATTTCGCCGTCGAGGGAGCGCCTCCGTTCGGGGAAGGGGAGGCGATCCCGACGATGCGAGCGGTCGTGCACGACGCTCCGCGGCCGATGCGCCTCGCGGGCTCGCTAGCGCCGGTCATCTCCGCGCTCCTCGCGAAGGATCCCGTCGCTCGGCCGGCCGAGGAGGACCTCCCGCGCCTCTTCGACGAGGCCGAAGCGAACGCGAGCACAGTCGCCGGCGATGCAGCGACGCCACTCTTGGTTCCGAGCCTCGAGGGAGAGCCGACCGCAGCGGAGCCCGCCTTCGCACCGACGGCGGTTCCGACGATCGCCGACGAGCCGGTCGGTGAGGAGCCGGTCGCTGAGGAGCCGCCGAGCCACCGCTCCTGGATCGTCGCCGGAGCGCTTGCGGCCGCGCTCGCGATCGCCGCCGTGATCGGACTGGTGGCCTTTACCGGCGGCGGTTCGCCCTCGCCTGCCCGCACGCGATCGCGGCACGTCGCGACGCTCGGATCCCATAGCTCTCCCAAGCCCCATCACCACGCTGACCGCTCCGCGCCGACGCCGACCACGCCGGCGCCCGCGCCCGTCACCGAGGCGACTCCGACCGGAGGCCACGCGGACGCGCACGGGAACGCACCCGAACCACATGGCGTCGCCAATGGTCACGACGGCGGACCGCCGGGCAATCAGAAACCGGATCCTCACAGCGACGACACGAAGCCCGACGGCGGAGGTCACTCCGTCGCGCCCGCTCCTCCGACGGAGACCGAGACTCCGGAGCCGACGCCGAGCCCGACGTCGACGAAGCAGAGCAACCCGCTCGAGTAGGCGCGCCTACCCGGTCGTGCGGTTGTACCAGGTGCCGCCCGGGCCGTAGTAGCTGTAGCCCTCTCCCCACACGGCGAAGGTCTCTCCGTCGTTCATGACGACCATGTCGCCGTAGTCGCCGTAGTCGGCTCCGAAGCCCCGCGCGTTCTTGTAGCCCACGCCGCCTCGCGCGTCGGAGATGCGGACGTCGGGGGACCACGTGCGGCCGCCGTCGGTCGTGCTGCGGTACCAGACGTTCCATTCGTGCTCGCCGTTGCGCTCGTCGTAGTACCAGACGCCGTAGTTGCCCTTGCCCGTTCCGGTCGCGGTCGGGGTCGTCGCGATCTCCTTGCCGGCCGGAGAGAGCCGCGTGCGCGGACCCCACGTGTTCCCGCCATCGGTGGACCGGCGGACGTAGACGTACTGCGGCCCCTTGTCGTAGATGGCGCCGTCGTAGGTGATCAGGAGGTTCCCTTGTCCGTCGGCCGCGAGGTTGGCGTGGCCGCCCAGGTGGTTATTCGGGCATCCGCGATTGTCGACGCACGGGGGCTGCACGCCGACGGAGTCGACCTGCGTCGTGTGCCAGGTCTTTCCGCCGTCGTGCGACCACGTCGAGACGATGTGCACGGGCCCGGCGTAGCCCTTCCCCAGCGGATAGTTCGCCTGGCTGAAGACGACGTGGCCGTTCGGAAACACGTATCCGCCGCCGGCGTAGTGGTACCGGTGCACGCTGTTCGTCCGGATCGGCTTCTCCCACGTCCGGCCGAAGTCGTGCGATTGCGCGATGTAGCTGTCCTGGTGGTTGAACGCGATGTAGACGTCCTTGCCGCGCGGACTCACTGCGAGCCACGGATGGTCGCCCCACCCCGGTCCGCCGCGCGTGACGACCCTCGGCGTGCTCCAGGTCTTTCCGTGGTCGGTGGAACGGCTCTCGACGATGCGGAAGCCGCCGTTGATCCACGCGGCGTACACGTCTCCCTTCGCGTCGGTCTCGATCTGCGGGTCGTACTGGCCGCCGGTCCGACCCGGGCAGGGGCAGAGGTAGCTCCTGCGGCCGAAGGTCTTTCCGTCGTCGTTGGAGACCTTCAGGGCGATGTAGGGGTACTTCGTGCACGTCGAACACGCCGGATGCCCGCTGTACCGCGTGGTGACCATGTAGACGTACGGGGCGCTCGGATCGGCTGCGACGTTCGGCTCCCAGTCGTTCCCGTGTCCGAACAGCGCCTCGCCGGCCCAGCCCGCGGCCGGGGCGCGATCGAGCGGTCCAGTGCGGGGAGCGAGACCCGTCCGCTGGATGCGATCGGCGTCATCCGTCTCACCGCTGCGGGACTCCTCAGACCCGGGCTCCTCGGACGCGCTCGAGTCGGGTTCCTCCGTGGCGGTCTGCTCCGACGTCGAGGAGTGTCGTCCCTCCGCCCTCGGTTCCTGCGGAGAGGAACATGCCGCGAGGACGAGCGCGAGACACGCGACGCCGAGCAACAAGAAACGACGGAACGGAACCGAGCTGCGCATCGCGCTCCCCTCAGGTCGGAGGCCTCAGAGCATACGGCGGTTGCTCCATGGGGCATATACGAGAACGACCGTTCCGCGGATCGAGCTCCCCGAGACGGGGCCGAACGACCGGCTGTCGGTCGAGGCGTCGGAGCGATCGCCCTCGACCCACCACTCGTTTCCTCCGAGACGGCGGTCGTGCACGGCGTCGCCCGGCGCCGCCGCGACGCGCTTCACGAGCTCGAAACCCGCGCGATCGGGATGCTCCAGAACGACGACGTCGCCGACGCGGACGCGTCTGCGGATCGCGAGGGCCCACTCTCCCTCGGCCAGCGTCGGCTCCATGCTGGCGCCGCGGATATCCACGCGGAACGGCCTGCGCCGCAAGACGAACCATCCGAGGACGATGGCAAGCGCGAGTGCCCACCGCATTGCGCTCCTGCGGTGATAGGTTTCCGACGAAGCGGCCCTCGAAGGAGGAGGAATGGTTTCCATCGTCGTAAAAGCTTGGCTCAAGCCTCGTCGCACCGTCCACGCGCATTGCGACCTGCCGTGCGGCGTGTACGACCCCGCGCAGGCGCGGATCGAAGCGGAGTCCGTGAAGGGCATCCAGGAGAAGTACCAGGGAAGCGACGACCCGATCTTCAAGGAGCGCGCCGTCCAGATCAAAGAGGAGCGCGCCGACCTCGTGAAGCACCACCTGTGGGTGCTCTGGACCGACTACTTCAAGCCGCCGCACCTGGAGAAGTACCCGCAGCTGCACGAGCTGTTCTGGAAGGCGACCAAGGAAGCGGGAGACGCCAAGCGGAGCGTCGACCCCGCGCAGGGTCAGAAGCTCCTGGACGAGATCGACGAGATCTCGAAGATCTTCTGGGAGACCAAGGCCGCGTAACGCGAGTGTCTTCGGCGAGTCGAGGCGGGCGGAGCGATCCGTCCGCCTTTTCGCGTTCCTAGGGCTGCGTCAGCAGCTTGATGATGGAGCGAGCAGCGAGCAGGAGCAGCAGTCCGATCCCGAGGAGCGGCAGCAGATCGACGGCGGGCTTCCACCGAACGACGCCGTCCTTGATCACGAACGCTCCTACGGGCCTTGCCATCATGCCGAAGCCCGCACCCTCTGCCTGACCCGCGCCGTTCGGGCCCTCGCCGTTGCCACCGGCGCCGCCCATCACCCGGGCGGCCGGGATGACCGTCACGCCGTTCGCCTCGATGGGCTTGCCGTAGACGCGTCTCCCGCTGATGGTATCGCGTGCTTGCTCGATCAGGTTGCCGCGCTTCATCGGTCCGCGCTTCGTCTTCATGACCCCACCTTCGCATCCCCGGGCGGAGGGTGCATCTCCTCAGGTCGAGAGACCCGCTGCTAGGCTCCGCCGCCGATGAAGGACATCGGTCTCGTCGGCGTTCCCGGCTCCGGAAAGTCCACGCTGTTCACAGCGCTCACGCGAACCGGCGCAGCAGGCGGGCGCGCGAACCAGGCGGTGATCTCGGTTCCCGACGAACGGCTCGCGGTGCTGACGGAGATGGAACGCTCCCGCAAGACCGTGGCGGCGCAGGTTCGCTTCGTCGACGTTCCCGGAGGAACCTCGAGCGCGCAGGGCGTCGCAGCTCTCCGCGAGGTGGACGCGCTCGCGATCGTGGTCCGCGCGTTCGGTCCGGGCTCCGAGCCGGTGAAGGAGCTCGCGAACGTCGAGGCGGACCTGTTGCTCGCTGACCTTGCGGTCGTCGACTCGGCGCTGGAGAAGGCGGAGAAGCGCGCGAAGGGTCGTGCGGACAGCGAGGTCGCGGCGCTGCAGAAGGCACACGACGCGTTGTCGGCGGAGACGCCTCTCCGCGACGCGGGCCTCGAGGAGTCCGAGCGCGACGCCTTGCGCGGCATCGCCCCGCTCACGATGAAGCCGGTCGTGGCGGTCGCGAACCTCGAGGAGGGCGAGACCGTACCGTCCGACATGCCCGAAGGCACCGTTCCGGTGTGGGCCGCGATCGAGGCAGAGACGGCAGAGATGCCGCAGCAGGACGCGCGCGCGCTCCTCGAGGAGTTCGGCGTCACCGAACCGGGCCTCGACGGAGTCGTCGCCGCCGGGTACCGCGCGCTGGACCTCATCACGTTCCTGACGACCGGCGAGGACGAGACGCGCGCGTGGGAGGTCCGCCGCGGCGCGAAAGCTCCCGAGGCGGCGGGCGTGATCCATACGGATCTCCAGCGCGGCTTCATCCGCGCGGAGGTCATCTCCTACGACGACCTGGTCGCTTCCGGTGACATGGACGCCGCGAAGGCGAAGGGGC
Organism: Actinomycetota bacterium; assembly: GCA_045805285.1. GTDB lineage: Bacteria > Actinomycetota > UBA4738 > UBA4738 > JBJMLN01 > JBJMLN01. The sequence goes on from JBJMLN010000018.1 coordinate 9,509, forward strand.
TGATCCGCGTCGAAGGAAAGGACTACGTCGTGCGGGAGGGGGACATCCTGCACGTGCGGTTCTCCGTGTGAGGCCGGTTCGTGCGATCAGGAGGTTCGTCTCGCTCGCGGCTATCGCGGCGGTAGCGCTCTCGTTCTCGATCGGCTCTGCTTCGGGTGCGGCGTCCTCGATCCAGGAGGCGGCACAGCAGGCGGACACGGTCTTCGTCGGGATCGCCGACCCGGCGCACGGCGCGAAGACGTCGTTCGAGGTGCTCGTCGCCTACAAGGGAACGCCGGGGCTCGTGATCGATCACGGCTGCCTGAAGCCGTTCGTCGCCGGCAAGACATACACGGTGTTCGCGTCGGAACGGAACGGCGTGCTCCAGAGCGACTGCGCGTTCACGCAGGAGGGGGTCGTTCCACCCACGAAGATCCTGACCGCGGGACGTGGCGGAAAGGCCGCCGGAGCCTCTCCGAAGCCATCAGCGCCGGAGTCGTCCTCGGGGAGCAGCTTCTTCGCCGGTCCGGTGTTCTGGGTCCTGTTCCTGATCGCGGCAGCTCTCGCGATTCCCGTCTATCTGTTGTTCCGGACTCGGATGCGGAGACGCCGAACCTAAGCCTGTGTCCAGCTTTTAGACATGGGCTAACGCTGATTCGCTGGCGGCGCGAGCGGGGTCTCTGGTACCTTCCGCCTCGTGGCCGAAGAGACCTATCGGATGGGAGAAGCCGCCTCCGCGCTCGGCGTGCGTGTGGAGACGCTTCGACGCTGGGAGCGCGACGGGAAGCTCAAGACCAAGCGTTCCTCCGGCGGTCAGCGGCTCGTCGCCGCCTCGGAGGTCGCGCGGCTCTTGAACGAGCGACGCGAGAAGCCTCAGCCGACGACGATGAGTGCGCGCAACCACTTCCCCGGCGTGATCACCGCCGTGAAGAAGGGCACCGTTGCCGCCAGCGTGGAGATCCTTTCCGGCCCGCACCGGATCGTCGCGATGATCACTCGCGAGGCTGTCGACGAGCTCGGTCTGAAACCGGGGATGCACGCGACCGCAGCGGTCAAAGCCACGAGCGTCATGGTGGAGCTCACGGAATGACGCGGGTCGCGTTCGTACTAGTCTCAGCCATACTAGTTGCAGGAGTGGCGTGTTCGCACGAAGTCAGCACCGTGACGAAGGACTTCCCAAAAGGTGGCGGCCTCACCGTCTTCGCCGCCTCGTCCCTCACGGGAGCCTTCACACAGATCGGTAAGGAGTTCGAGCAGGCGCATCAGCACACTGACGTCACGTTCAACTTCGGAGCGTCCGACGACCTGGCCGGACAGATCCAGTCCGAGGGAACCGCGGACGTGTTCGCCTCGGCGAGTCCGACGTGGATGGACGTGGTCCAGAAGAAACCCGGCGTGACCGACCGCGCCGACTTCGCGCAGAACTCGGTCGTCATCATCGTTCCGCAGGGGAACCCCGCCGACGTCGAATCCATCGGCGACCTCGCGCAGGACGGTCTGCAACTCGTCCTCGCAGCGAAGGGCGTGCCCGTCGGGGACTACGCGCGAGAAGCGCTCGCGAACGCGGGCATCGCCAAGCAAGCGGAGGCGAACGTCGTCTCCAACGAGGAGGACGACGCCTCCGTCGTACAGAAGATCTCTTCCAACGAGGCTGACGCTGCCATCGTGTACAGCTCCGACATCGCCGGCCCGTCCGGAAGCGGAGTGGAGTCGATCTCGATCCCGGACTCCGACAACGTCATCGCGACCTATCCCATCGCGATCGTTCACGGTTCGGCTGAAGCACACCTGGCATCGGAATTCATCGGCGAGGTGACCGGGAGCTCCGGCCAGGCGGTCCTGAAGACCTACGGCTTCCTGCCCGCACCGAACGGCTGACCGATGGCCACGCGCCGGGAGAGCGCTCCCCCGCTCCTGATCGGCCTCGCGGCGCTCGGCGTCGCGTTCCTCACCGTCCCGCTGATCGCGCTGATCGTTCGCGCGCCGTGGAGCTCCGCCCTCGATGCCTTCGATGAAACCGGCGCGTGGACGGCGCTTCGGCTTTCGATCGAGGTGTCGATCCTGGCGGCAGGAGCCTCGGTCATCGTCGGCGTTCCACTCGCGTACGTGCTCGCGCGAGGCGAGTGGCCCGGAAGGTCGGTCGTCCGCGCGCTCGTGCTGCTCCCGCTCGTCCTGCCGCCGGTGGTCGGTGGCATCGCGCTCCTTTCCGCCCTCGGACGAAGCGGCATCGTCGGGCGGTTCCTGTACGACGCCGGCATCCAGCTGACATTCACCACCGCGGGGGCGGTCGTCGCGACGACGTTCGTCTCCATCCCGCTCGTCGTGCTGGCGGTCGAGGCCGGCCTGCGCTCGGTCGACGTCCGGCTCGAGCAGGCCGCGTCCGTACTCGGCGCCTCACGCGGTTTCGCGTTCCGGAACGTGCTCCTGCCTTTGCTTCGGCCGCAGATCGTCGCCGGAGCCGTCCTCGCGTGGGCACGCGCGCTCGGTGAGTTCGGCGCAACGATCACCTTCGCCGGAAATCTCGCCGGGCGCACGCAGACACTTCCGCTCGCCGTCTACCAGGCGCGGCAGGTCGATCCCGCCGGAGCGGTGATGGTGTCGCTGTTGTTGGTGGTCCTCTCCCTCGCCGTGCTGATCGCGATGCGGCGACAGCTCTTTTCGCGGTGACGCTCTCCGTCGACGTCTCGGTGAGCCGGGGATCCTTCCGCGTCTCCGCCGCCTTCGACGCGGAGGAAGGAGAGACCCGCGCGCTCCTCGGCCCCAACGGCTCGGGAAAGTCGACCGTCGTGGAGACGCTCGCAGGACTACTCGATCCCGACGACGGTCGCGTAGAGCTCGACGGAGTCGATCTGACGGAGATGCCGCCCACGCGGCGTCCCGTCGGGGTCGTGTTCCAGGATCTCCGGCTATTCCCGCATCTCAGCGCGCTGGACAACGTCGCGTTCCCGCTCCGCGCGCGCAAGGCTCCTCGCGCGGAGGCACGCGCACGCGCGGCCGACGCGTTGGAGGGTGTCGGAGCCGCGAAGCACGCAAGCGCACGGCCGACGGACCTCTCGGGTGGAGAGCGACAGCGTGTCGCCCTCGCGCGCGCGCTCGTCACGCAGCCGCGACTGTTGCTGCTGGACGAGCCGCTCTCGGCACTCGATGTCCGGTCCCGACGCGAGCTCCGAACGCTCCTGCGCGAGACACTTGCCGCGTTCGACGGCGTCCGGATCCTCGTGACGCACGACCCCGTGGAGGCGATGACGCTCGCCAACAGGATCGTGATCCTCGAGGACGGAGAGGTCACGCATCGCGACACGCCGTCGGAGATCCGGAGCGCACCGCGGACCCCCTACGCCGCGGAGTTGGTCGGCCTCAACCTCTTCAGTGGGACCTTGCGACCGCTCGAGCCCGGAACGGCGATGATCGCGTCCGACGCCGGTGATGTCGTCGTCGGTCGGTCCGACGACGTTCCGGAAAACGCCGAGGTCGTCGGCCTTCTACGTCCCGCGGACGTGATCCTCCACGCGGAGAAGCCGGCCGGATCCGCGCGGAACGTCCTCCATGGCCGCGTCGAGCTCGTCAGCGTGGAGGGAGAGCGCGCGCGCGTCCGCCTCGCGACGACGCCGCCCGTCACGGCGGAGATCACCCTCGGCTCCGCGGAACGCCTCGGCGTGAAGGAGGGAGCTGAGCTCTACGCGTCGTTCAAGGCGCTGGAGGTTCGGGTGCTTCCGGCGTAGACGCGTTCAGCGCGTGACGCCGTGCTCCGATGCCCAGGCGTCGAGTTCGCGGTAGGCGTCGTCCTTCTCCATCGGCCCGCGTTCCAGCCGGAGCTCCATCAGGTGCTGGAGTGCCTCTCCGATCTCGCGGCCGGGCTTGAGCCGGAGGTACTCCATCACCTCGTTGCCGTCGAGCGGCGGACGGAGAGCCTGGAGGTTCTCCTCCTCGGCGAGCCGCGCGATGCGTTCCTCGAGCTCGTCCTGCAACGCGCGGAGATGCGCCGCACGCTGGGGGTTCCGCGTCGTGCAGTCGGCGCGCGTCAGCTGGTTGAGCCGGTCGAGGAGCGGCCCGGCGTCGCGGACGTACCGCCGTACCGCGCCGTCTGTCCACCCCATCCCGTAGGTGTGGAAGCGCATGTGCATCCACACGAGGTCGCGGACGGCGTGGACGAGGTCGGTCGGATATCGGAGCGCGCGGAGACGCTCCTCCGCGATGCGAGCACCGACGACATCGTGGGAGTGGAACTGGACGCCATCCGGCGTGATCGACCGGGTCTTCGGCTTTCCGAAGTCGTGCATCAGCGCGGCGAGACGGAGCACGAGGTCGGGCTCGGTATTCTCCACGACGGCGTAGGTGTGGCGAAGGACGTCCTTGTGCTTGTGCACCGGATCCTGCTCCAAACGGAGCGCGAGGAGCTCGGGGAGGAACTCCTCCGCGAGGCCCGTTTCGGCGATCAGGTCGAGCCCGATCGAGGGCTTCTCCGCGAGAAGCAGCTCGTCCAGCTCGCCCTGGATCCGTTCCGGAGAGATGATCGACAGACGCTCGCGCATCCGCTCGATCGCCTCGACGACCCGCGGGGTCGGCGTCATCTCCAGCGTCGCGGCGAACCGGGCGGCGCGGAGCATCCGCAGTGGATCCTCGGAGAAGGCGATCTCCGGCTCGAGCGGCGTGTCGATGCGCTTGGCGGCGAGGTCCTTGAGGCCGGCGAACGGGTCCTCGAACGCGCCATCGGGGAGACGGATCGCCATCGCGTTGATCGTGAAGTCCCTCCGGGAGAGGTCGGCGCCGATGTCGGTCGCGAACGTCACGACGGGCTTGCGGTCCTCCTCCCGGTAGACCTCCTCGCGAAACGTGGTGATCTCCACGAGCCGGCCGTCCTTGCGGGCGCCGATCGTTCCGTACTTCACGCCCATCAGATACAGCTGCTCGACGCCGGCTGCGCGCAGGATGCGGATCGTCTCCTGCGGAGGCGCGCTCGTCGCGAGGTCGAGGTCGTCGTCCTCCGTCGCGCGGTGCAGGATCGAGTCGCGAACCGCGCCGCCGACGAGGTAGAGCTCGTGGCCGGCCTCCCGGAAGCGCTCACCGAGCTCCCGAGCGACCTCCGGAACGTCCACGACGGCGCCTGCGTGCGGGTCTCCCATGCGGCGAGGATACCCGTGCCTACCTGCCCGGATGCCCGTGTACCGTCGCGTCGATGGAGCATCCGGTCGGCTTCCTCTGGACGTTGCCGAACACGCTCGTGGGCCTGGTGGCGGGCGCGCTTACGTTCCAGCGGCCCCGCGTCGTGGACGGAGCGCTCGTGTTCGACCGCGGTGCGCGCGGACTCACGGCGGTGATGAGACAGTTCGACCGGACCGCGATGACGGTCGGTTACGTGATCGTGTCCTCGGAGCGGGTGGAGGGAACGCTCCTGCGACACGAGCAACACCACATCCGGCCGTACGAGCGCTGGGGGCCGATCTTCATCCCGGTCTACCTGCTGCTGGCCATCCGGTACGGGTACCGGCGCCATCCGATGGAGCTCGCGGCGATGCGAGCGGCGGGAGAGGTCCCTTAGGAGGCGTCCAACACCTTCGGCCCGCGGTTGTTGATCGAGCCCCGCAGCGCCAGCATGAAGTCGTGCGGGTTCGTCGACGCCTCTCGCGCGTCGGCCTCCGTCACCATCCCGGCTTCCACGAGCTTGACGAGCGCCTGGTCGAACGTCTGCATGCCGTAGAAATCTCCCTCAGAGATGACGTCGAGGATCTCCGCGGTCTGCTCCGGATCGACGATTCGCTCGAACACACGCCCCGTGTTGATCAACACCTCGACGGTCGGCACGCGGCCCTTCCCGTCCGCCCGCGGCACCAGCCGCTGCGACACGATCCCGCGGAGCGCGCCGGCGAACGACGTTCGCACCTCACGCTGCTGCTGCGGCGGGAACAGGTCGAGCATGCGGTTGACCGTCTCCGTCGCGTCGATCGTGTGCAACGTCGAGATCACGAGGTGGCCCGTCTCCGCTGCCTGGATCGCGGAGAGCGCCGACTCCGGATCTCGGATCTCCCCGACGAAGATGACGTCGGGGTCCTGGCGGACGACGGCTCGCAGCGCGTCTCGGTACGAGCTCGTGTCCGGCCCGATCTCGCGCTGCTGGATGATCGAGAGCTCGTCCTGGTGCACGACCTCGATCGGGTCCTCGATCGTCACGATGTGCGCTCGCCGCGTCCGGTTGATGTGGCCGATCATCGACGCGATCGTCGTGGTCTTTCCGGTTCCGGTCGGTCCCGTCACGAGGATCAACCCGCGAGACGACTCCGCCAGCCCGGCCATCACCGGCGGGAGCAACAGCTCCTCGAACGACGGGACCTCGGAACGCACGCGGCGGATCGCGAGGCCGACCTGGCCGCGCTGGCGGAACACGTTCACGCGGAAACGCCCGACGCCCGGGAGCGTGTAGCCGAAGTCCGACTCGTTCGTCGCGGCGAACTCCTTCTGGCGGTGCTCCGGCATCAGCTCGTTCGCGACGTCCACGGTGTCCTCGGGCTCCATCTCCGGGAACTCCGTCGGCCGCAGCGAGCCGTCCACGCGGATGAAGGGAACGTTCCCCACCTTCAGATGGAGGTCGCTCGCGCCGGTCTCCACGGTATGGCGCAAGTAGTCGACCGCGTGCATCCTGCCGTCCTTCCGAAGCGTCGGAACCCGACCCGGCCGCCGGGGCACGGGAGCGCCTCAGACCTTCGAGGCCTCTGCCTTCTTATTTCGGCGCCAGGACACGAACTTTGAGCCCCCCACCACGAGGGCGGCGACGATCACGATCCCGAGCACGATCTGGTTCGCGTAGCCCTCCCAGGTGTCGTAGCTCCGGCCGGCCACGTACCCCAGGAGAGTGTTGCCCACCGCCCACAGGACCGCCCCGGCCACGTCGTACATGAAGAACCGTTTCCAGGGCATCTCGGAGACGCCGGCCAGGATGATGCCGACGCTCCGGGCGACCGGCACGAACCGTGCGAGGAACACCGTCTTTCCACCGTGCTTGCGGTAGAACTCGTCGCCCTTGTCGAGTCTTTCCTTGGAGATGAACAGGCGGTGGCCGTGCCGCTCAAGGAACCCGCGGCCGAAACGCCTCCCGATCCAGTAGCCGATGTTGTCGCCGATCACCGCGCCGGTCGCCGCCGCGATCATCACGCCGGGGAGCCACAGGGGCGGCTTGCCGACCTCCGACGCATACACTCCTCCGAGGATCACGATCGTCTCACCGGGCACGATCACGCCGATCCCGATGGAGTTCTCGAGCAGCGTCGCGAGCCCCACGATCACGTAGCCCCACGGGGGAGAGAGATACGGCCGGAGGAACTCGATGATCGCGTTGACCATCCGCGGAGCTTACCCACGGGGCTTCCCGAAACTTCCCGCGTGAAGACGCGTCGGGAGGTCTCCGCCGGCGGCGTCGTCTATCGCCGAACCGACGACGGCGACGTGGAGGTCGCCCTCGCATCGAGACGCACGCGGCGTGGAGATCTCGCCTGGGGCCTTCCGAAAGGCCTGATCGAGGAGGGAGAGCCCAAAGAGGTCACGGCCGTCCGCGAGGCGAAGGAGGAGACCGGACTCGAGACCGAGCTCGAGGAGTCGCTCGGGGAGACCTCCTACTTCTACGTGTGGGAGGGCGTCCGTGTCGCGAAGGTCGTCCACTTCTTCCTGCTGCGCCAGACCGGCGGAGACGTGAGCGACCACGACTTCGAGATGGAGGAGGTCCGCTGGTTCCCGCTCGCGGAGGCCCTCGGCACCGCCTCCTTCAAAGGAGAGCGCGAGGTTCTCCAGCGCGCCGCGAAGCTCCTGTCGTGACGCCGCTCGAGATCGTCCTCGGTCTCCTCGCCGGGTTCGTCGCGGGCATCCTCTCCGGAGCGTTCGGCGTCGGCGGAGGGATCATCACGACGCCCGCGATCTCGATCCTCCTCGGGGGCTCCGCGATCGTGGCCGTCGCGACGCCCCTGCCGGTGATCTTTCCGACGGCGCTCGTCGGCGCGTACACGTATTCGAGGGCCGACGAGGTCAGCTTCCGCGCCGCGAAGTGGGCGGTCGGCCCGGGAGCCGTCGGCGCGATCCTCGGAGCGCTGCTGACGGAGGTCGTCAACGCGCACGTGCTCCTGATCGTCACCGCCGTGCTGCTCGCCGTCCAAGCCGTCCGGGTCATCCGCGGCGGCGGATACGAGATCCGCCCGCGCGGCACGACACCCGGGATGTCCTACGCGATCGCGGGGTTCGCGGGCGGGTTCGTCTCCGGGCTGCTCGGCGTCGGCGGCGGCATCATCATGGTTCCGATCCTCACGACGATCCTCGGGATGCCGCTCAAGCGGGCGCTCGGAACCTCGCTCGTCGTGATCTCCGCGATCGTCGTTCCGGGAACGATCGTTCACGCGCTGCTCGGCCACATCGACTGGGCGATCTTCCTCGTGCTCACGGTGGGGGTCGTGCCCGGCGCCCGGATCGGAGCCACGCTGGCGCTCCGCGCAAAGGACCGGACGCTTCGCCTGGCGGTCGGCGTGTTCCTGATCGCGGTCGCCGTCCTGTACGCCGTGGAGGAGATCAGTGCCCTGACCGGCGGGAAGGCCGGATGAGGGATGCGCTGCGGAGAGGCCGCTCTAGGATGAGGCGCCCAGCATGAAGCGCATCCTCGCCTGCCTCGGGACGCTCGCGCTGCTCGTCTCGATCGCGCCGCCGTCGGCCGCGCAGGAGCAGCAGGGTGTCCTCCTCTCCCTCGTTCGGCAGACGCCGTGGAACTCTCCGAAGTCGCCCGAGGTCGACGTCACGTTCCGGGCGACGAACACCACCTCGCAGACGTACTCGAACCTCTCCGCCGTGATCACCGTTCGTCAGCACGTCCAGTCGGTATCGCAGTACGAGCTCTCCCTCACGGAGGACCCGACGCTCCCGCAGGGGTTCTCGGTCACGAAGCCACTGAAGGGCACCCTTCCACCCAACAGCTCGCGGACGTTCACCGTCTCCCGGAACCTGAAGTCGCTCCCGAACGTCGCGTCGCTGGTGTATCCGATGGAGATCGAGTTCGGGAGCGGCTCCCGGGCGCTCGCGACGCTTCGCACGCCGGTCGTCTACCTCGTCGAGCAGCCCAAGACGCCGCTCGGCCTGGGATGGACGTTCCCGCTGGACGCCCCGATCGTGTTCCAGCCAGGCGGTGTGTTCCGCAATCCGACGCTCGAGCGTCAGCTCGCGACCGGAGGGCGCCTCGCCGCGGAGATCGGCGCGCTCCGATCGATCACGCCCACGTCCGCAGCGACGCACGTCGACGTCGCGATCGACCCGGCGCTGGTCGTGCAGCTCGAGCGGATGGCCGACGGCTACACGGTTCGCGACGGCGGAACGCTCCGCCACGTCCCGGCGGGTGAGGGCGGCGCGGCGGACGCGAAGCAGGCGCTCGACGACCTCGCGCACATCGCCGGCGCCGACCAGGTGGAGATGTCGGCGATGCCGTTCGCCGATCCGCTGCTGCCGGCCCTCGGAAACTCCGGCCTCGGCGGAGACGTCGCCGTACAGGTCCAGCGCGGGCAGACATTTCTCCACAACCGTTTCCGGCAGGCGACCCTGGACGAACGCGTGATGCGGCCGCCGCAGTCGTCGATCGACCCGACGACCCTCCAGCAGCTCTCGCGGCAGGGAGCGTCGCTGCTGCTGCTCGACGGCAACGCAGCGCAGCCTCCGCCGACGGGGCTCGTGTCGCACGACCCCCCCGTGGAGCAGATCCCGCTCGGGAGATCGCGCTCGATCGACGCGGTCGTTCCGGAGGGCCAGATCCAGGCGATGCTCGCGTCGCCGCTGGTGAGCGAGGATCCCGTGCTCGGCGCGCACCTCCTCGTTGCCGACCTGGCGGAGATCTGGCTCGAGAGTCCGAGCGTCGCGCGCTCCGTCGCATTGATGCTTCCGGAGCAGCTTCCGATCCCGTCGTCGTTCTTCGGTCCGTTCGCGCGCGGGGTCGCGTCCGCGCCCTGGCTGACGCCGCTCAAGGCGACCAAGCTCGCCGAGGGGAAGAGCGACACTCCGACCCTGTCCCACGTCGGCGTCTGGCACGGACCGACGTTCAGCGGCGACTACGTCCAATCGCTCAAGAAGGCGCGGAAGCGGATCGACGCGTACCGCTCGGCGCTCGTCGGCCCGAGCCCGCTCCCGGGCACGCTGGAGACGTCGCTCCTCTTCGCGGAGGCCGACGACTTCACGAGCGCGGAACGGCTCGGCAAGCCGTTCATCGATGTTGTCCACCGGACGATCGCGGCGCGCTTCTCGCAGGTGCGCGCCGACGTGAGCCAGCCGGTCACCCTCACCTCGAGCGGGAGCGTCTCCTCGATCCCGGTGCACATCGTGAACGCCTCGGGAACGCCGCTCCACGTCACCGTGCAACTCGTGTCGCCGAGATTGAGCTTCGCGAATGGCAACTCGAGGTCGGTCGGGCTGACCTCCACCGATTCGACCTTGTCGTTCGGCGTCACGCCGAACACCACCGGGCGGTTCCCCGTGCAGGTGCTCGTCCGGACGCCGTCGGGGAAGATCCTCAGCTCCGCCACGCTGATCGTCCGGTCGACGGCCTACAACCGGATCGCGCTGCTGATCACGATCGGCGCGCTGCTGGTGCTGCTTGCCCTGTGGCTCCGCCGCGCGCTCGCGAACCGCCGGGCGGAACGGAAGCAGCCCGCGCCGGAACCGGAGCGCGAGCCGAGCGCGCCGTGACGGGCGAACCGGACGAGGGCGCGGAGGCGCTCGCGAGCGACATCCCCCAGGCCACTTCCTCGCGGTTCCTGCGGAACACCGCGACGATGTCGGTCGGCATCGCGCTGTCGCGGCTCACGGGGTTCCTGCGGATCTCCGCGATGGCCTACGCGGTCGGCGTCGCGGCGACTCGACTCGCGGACGCCTACAACGTCGCGAACAACACACCGAACATCGTGTACGAGCTCGTCCTCGGCGGTGTCCTCACGTCGGTGTTCGTGCCTGTCTTCGTGGAGTGGCTCCAGGACCACGGCCGCAGGGAAGCGAACGAGGTCGCGCGGAGGGTTTTCACGCTCGCGACGATCGTGCTCACCGCCATCATGCTGGTGGGCATCCTCGCGGCGCCCCTGATCGTGCGCCTGTACACGCTCCGAGTGGAGGGCCCGGGCGCCGACGCGGAGCGCGCGCTCGCGACGTTCTTCCTCCGCTGGTTCATGCCGCAGATCGTCTTCTACGGCATCGGCGCGATCGCGAACGGACTGCTGAACGCGAACGGACGGTTCGCGGCGACGATGTTCGCGCCGATCCTCAACAACGTCATCGTGATCGCGACGTTCCTCGCGTTCGCCGCGATGCACGGCCCGGGCGTGCCCACGCCGGACGGACTCACGACCGCGCAGCGCTACCTCCTCGCGCTCGGAACGACCGCGGGCGTCGTCGCGATGACCGTGGCGCTCTGGCCGTCGCTCCGAAGGACCGGGTTCCGCTTCGCGTGGCGGCCGGACATCAAGCACCCCGCGGTCAGGCGGATCGGACGCCTCGCCTCCTGGACGTTCCTCTACGTCGCGGCGAACCAGCTCGGACTCTTCGTGGTGATCGTCCTCGCGGCCGGGGTCGGCGGATACACGGTCTACTTCGACGCGTTCATCCTGTTCCAGCTGCCGCACGCGATCTTCGCGGTCGCGATCTTCACCGCGCTCCTTCCCGCGATGTCCTCGCGGTGGGTCGCCGACGACCGCGACGGGTTCCGCAACCTGTTGTCGCAGGGATTGCGCGCGACGGGCTTCGTGCTGATCCCGGCCGCGCTCGGCTACATCGTGCTCGCGGTTCCGATCGTGCGGCTCGTGATCCAGCACGGCGGAGCGACGACGCCCGAGGACGCCCGCAGGGTCGCCGACACGCTCGTGTTCTTCTCCTTCGGGTTGTTCTCCTACTCGGCGTTCCAGCTCCTCCTCCGGGCCTTCTACGCCATGCAGGACTCCAAGACGCCCGCGCTCATCAACGTGGCGTCCTTCGTCGTCAACACCGTCGCCAACCTGCTCTTCTTCTTCGCCCTCGGGCTGGATATCCGCGGCCTGGCGCTGGGCCTCGCGGCCTCGTACACGTTCGCCGCGATCGCCGCGGTGCTGATCCTGCGCAAGCGCCTCGGAGGGATGAACGGACGCGAGATCGTCCGCGGGCTCACCAAGGTGCTCGCCGCCGGCGTCGTGACCGCGGCGGCCGCCTGGCTCACCGCTCGCCTGATGGAGAGCACCCTCGGCGTCTCCACGGTGGTCACGCAGGCGGCGCAGGTGCTGCTTTCCGTGGCGATCGGGCTGCTAGTGTTCGTCGCGATGGCCCTTCTGCTGCGGATGGAGGAGCTTTCCCTGATCACCGCCTCGCTCCGCTCGAGGTTCCACCGATGAGCCGTTCCATCCGGAGCCGCTTCGGCGACGAGGCCGGCCTCCTCGGAAAGGGACTCGTCGTCGGACTTCTCATCCTCGCCCTTCTCGTCATCGCCGCCGTCGACGGTGGCGCGATCGTCATCACCAAGACCAACCTCTCCGATAGCGCGCAGCAGGCCTCGTTCGACGGCGCCAGCACCTATCGGACGACCGGTGACGTCCGCACCGCCGAACAGGCGGCGGACCAGACCGCGACGGACGACGGCGCCCGGCTCGTGTCGTTCACCGTGAACAAGCAGACCGGCGACGTGACGGTCACGCTCGCCAAGAAGGCCCCGACGGTCGTCATCCAGCGCTTCTCCTTCTCCAAACAGTGGGGGCAGCTCAAGGAGACGGACACCTCGGCGCCTCCGCCCTAGTCGGGCGATGACGCTCGACCAGCGCCCCCCGGCGCTCGCGCAGCGCTATTCCCTCCGCGACCGGCTGGACAGGGGAACGGACGAGGAGATCTGGCGCGCGCACGACGACGTCCTGGGCCGCGAGGTCGCCGTCTCGTTCGTCGACGCCGGCAACGGCGCACACACCTCCTCTGCCGCGGAACGCGACCTGATCGCGGCCGCGCGCCTTTCCGACGCGTCGGTGGAACGCATCCTGGACGCAGGCACCGAGGGAGACACCGGCCGTCTCTTCGTCGTGACGGAGTTCGTTCCGGGAGAGACGCTCCGCGCGGTTCTGGACCGGGAAGGTCCGCTGCCCCCCGGGCGCGCCGCGTCCGTCGTGGCATCGGTGCTCACCGCGCTCGAGTGCGGCCATCGCCTCGGAGTCGCGCACGGACGCGTCGCTCCCGAACAGGTGATCCTCGGCACCGACGGCCGCTTCCGGCTCGCCGGGTTCGGGCGACCGAGCGGCTCCCGTGCGACGCCCGACGGAGACGTTCGCGCCGCCGCCGCGCTGCTGTTCGAGGCGCTCACGGGGTCGCCTCCTCCTCCGGGAGTCGCGTCGCCCTCGGCGCGCGCCCTCCGTGCGGGCATCCCGCGAGACCTCGACGAGGCGATCCGCCGCGTCCTCTCCTCCACCGCAGACGCGACACCCCCCGCCGAGGAGTTCCGCACCGCTCTGCAGCGTTTCGCCGCCGCCCCCTCGCGCGAGGATCGCGACGTCGCCGTGGCGGAGAAGCCACCGTCGTTCTTCCGCTCGTGGATGCTCGTGCCGATCCTGTTGATCGTCGGCGTCGGCATCGCGATCGGCATCGGGCTCGCACTCGGGCGGCTCGAGGTCGGCGGGCCGCTCGGCATCGAGCCCAAGGCAGGCGGCGCGTCCGCCACGCCGAGCCGGGCGACGGAACGCTTCCAGATCCGCTCCGTTCGCGCCTACGACCCCTACGGAGACGGGTCGGAGGACGACTCGGAGACGAGCCTCGCCGCGGACGGAGATCCCGCGACGTACTGGCACACCGAGAACTATTTCGACGGCACGCTGGTCGACAAGCCCGGCGTCGGCCTGCTGTTCGATCTGGGCAGCGACCGGGACGTCTCGCAGGTCCGCGTGCTGACGCCGGTGAACGGTTTCCGTTACGACATCGGCATCGGTGACAGCGCGGCCGCAGCGCGTCAGGCGGTCACCGGTCCCTACGTCGCGGGGCGGACCGACCGCGTCTCGGTCAACGGCACCGGTCGCTACGTGCTCGTGTGGTGCACGTCGGTCGTTCCGACCGGAGACGGGAACCGAGCAGCGATCTCCGAGGTCGAGGTGGCCGGCCCTCGATGAGTCCCGACGGCGGCGTCGCCGACGAGGCCCTCGCCCGCCGCGCCGCCGACGGGAGCGACGACGCGTTCGCCGAGCTGGTCCGCCGGCACGAGCGCCGCGTCTACTCGATCGCCCTCCGCATGACGGGGCGCGAGGAGGACGCCCGCGACGCCGCACAGGATGCGTTCGTCTCTGCGTACCGGAAGCTCTCCTCGTTCCGCGGCGACTCGGCGTTCACGACGTGGCTGCACCGCGTCACCGTCAACGCGACCTACGACCTGTTGCGGAAACGCTCCCGCGCCCCCGAGCCGGTCGCCGACGTCCCGGAGCCGTTCACGTCCACCGTGGACGACCCGGCCGCTCGCGTCGCGCAGGCGCTCGAGGTCCGCGCCGCGCTCGCGCTTCTGCCCGAGGACTACCGCGCCGTGCTGGTGCTCCGCGACATGGAGGATCTCCCGATCGATGAGGTCGCCGCCGTCCTGGATCTCCCGGTCGGCACCGTGAAGTCCCGCTGTCACCGTGCGCGCGCCGCTCTCGGAAGGATCCTCGCCGGCGAGCCCGACGCGGGCCTGGAACGCGCGGACGTCCCCCAACCGTCAGAGGGAACATCGGAGCCATGACGCACCCCGACGATCTCCTCGCGGACTACGTGGACGGCGACCTGGACGAGCGCGAGCTCGCGGAGGTCGACGCCCACCTCGCGACGTGCGAGCGATGCCGCGCCGACGTCCGCTCCGCCCGGCTCGCACGGGACCGTCTCGCCTCCGAGCCGGCGGTGGAGACGCCGAGCGGCTTGACGCAGGACGTCTTGGACGCGGTCCGCCGGGACGGCGGAGGACCGGACGCACCCGTCGTGGAGGTCTTCGGCCGAAGGCCGGCCCCACGGAGGAGCTCCAAGCCGGCAGCGTGGCTCGGCGCGGTCGCGGCCGCGGCCGCGATCGTGATCGGCGCGTTCGTCTTCAAGGGCGTGACGGACCAGTCCGGCGCGGGCGTCGCCGCCAACAGCGAGGCGACCGCTCCGCGGGTTTCCGAGCCGACCGACACCGGCCAGGGCGCGAACGGTGTCGTCCTCCAGCCGGGCCACGACTACGACGAGGCCGGGATCGAACGGCTTGCGGCGGCCGCCGCCGCCGGACGCGTTCCCGTGCCGGAGACGACGCTCGCCGGAAGCGACGCCGCGGCGACCGCAGCGCGGTGCCTCGGCAAGGGCGCCCAGCTCCGCGGCGACGAGCGTCCGATCGAGCTGATCCAGGCCACGTTCGACGGAAAGGCGGCCGACCTCGGCGTCTACCGCCTCCCCGGCTCGAACGGGGGACCCGAACGGATCGCGGTGTGGGTGGTCTCCAGCCGCGACTGCTCCGTGCTGTCGTTCACCCAGCACCTCCTGCAGGGCTGATCCCGCCCCCGGCCGGCGCCGCCGGGCGCGGGTACGGAATAGGGAGGCGTTCATGCCTATGGGAGAATGGAGCACAACCGTGGTTGAAACGCGCGACGTCGTCGTCATCGGATCGGGCCCCGCCGGCTATACCGCCGCTCTCTACGCGGGCCGCGCCGACCTCGGCCCTCTCGTGCTCAAGGGCTACGACGCGGGCGGCCAGCTGATGCTCACGACCGACGTGGAGAACTACCCGGGCTTCCCCGACGCCATCCTCGGCCCCGAGCTGATGGAGGCCATGGAGAAGCAAGCGGCGCGCTTCGAAGCGGAGCTCCTCCACCAGGCGGCGGACCGGGTCGACTTTTCCAGCCGGCCGTTCGGCGTCTGGTCCGGCGACCAGGAGTGGCGCGCCAAGAGCGTCATCATCTCCACCGGCGCCTCCGCGAGGTGGCTCGGCGTTCCGGGAGAGGACAAGCTCCGCGGCCGCGGCGTCTCCTCGTGCGCGACGTGCGACGGGTTCTTCTTCCGCGACCGCGACCTCGTGGTCGTCGGCGGCGGCGACTCAGCGATGGAGGAGGCGACGTTCCTCACGAAGTTCGCGGACAACGTCACGATCGTGCATCGGCGGGACGAGCTCCGCGCGTCCAAGATCATGCAGGACCGCGCCGAGGCGAACCCGAAGATCTCCTTCGTCTGGAACTCCGTCGTGGAGGAGGTCCTCGGCGACGGCGCCGTGCAGGCCGTGCTTCTGCGCGACCTCACCACCGAGAAAACGGTGGAGTATCCGACGGACGGCGTGTTCGTTGCGATCGGCCACACGC
>JBJMLN010000019.1:0-5574 GCA_045805285.1 Actinomycetota bacterium
CCCCGGACGTCCTCGCGGAGCTCTCCGACGTCCTCGAAGGCCGCGTCGTCGTCGGCTTCGCCGCGGAGACGTCCGATCTCGAGCGAGCGGGACGCGAGAAGCTCGACGGGAAGCGACTCGACGTGATCGTGGTCAACGAGGTCGGCAGGCCGGGAACCGGGTTCGGCTCCGACACGAACGAAGCGCTGATCCTCTCTGCCGACGGTGACCCCGCGCCGCTTCGAACGTGGACCAAGCGAGCGCTCGCGGGCGAGATCTGCGATCGCCTCGTGAAGCTCCTCGACCGGCGCTGACACAGCTGTTCGGTCCCGCGTCCGAGGCCCGGGCTATACTCCCCGCCGTCATGGCGAGCGGGCATCTCTTCACCTCGGAATCCGTCACCGAGGGTCACCCCGACAAGCTCGCCGACCAGATCTCCGACGCGGTCCTCGACGCGATCATCACCGTCGACCCGCCCGGACGCGTCGCGTGCGAGACGCTCGTCACGACCGGCATGGTCATGGTCGCGGGGGAGATCTCCACCAACGAGTACGTCGACATCCCCGCCGTCGTGCGAAAGACGATCCTCGACATCGGCTACACGGACGCGAAGTTCGGCCTCGACGGCGAGACCTGCGGCGTGATCACGGCGATCCAGGAGCAGTCCGCCGACATCGCCCTCGGCGTCGGCGACGCGGAGGAGCATCGGGACGGCTCGACCGACGAGCTCGACGCGCTCGGCGCCGGCGACCAGGGGATGATGTTCGGCTACGCCTGCCGCGAGACCGAAGAGCTGATGCCGATCCCGATCGCGATGGCGCATTTCCTCGCGAAGCGGCTCGCGGACGTGCGCAAAGCGGGCGTCATCCCCTACCTGCGCCCCGATGGCAAGAGCCAAGTGACGATCGCCTACGAGGACGATCGGCCGGTGCGGGTCGACACCGTCGTGATCTCCGCGCAGCACCGTGAGGAGGTGGACGTCGAGACGCTCCTGAAGCCCGACGTCGAGGCGGAGGTCATCGATCCGGTCCTGCGCGAGGTGGGCCTGGATGCGGAGGGCGCGCGGATCCTCGTCAACCCGACGGGACGCTTCGAGATCGGCGGCCCCAAGGCGGACACCGGGCTGACAGGCCGCAAGATCATCGTCGACAGCTACGGCGGGATGGCACCGCACGGCGGCGGGTGCTTCTCGGGGAAGGACCCGACGAAGGTCGACCGATCGGGGGCGTACATGGCGCGCTACGTCGCGAAGAACGTCGTCGCGGCGGGGCTCGCGGACCGGCTGCAGCTCCAGGTCGCGTACGCGATCGGCGTCGCGCACCCCGTCTCCTTGAACATCGACGCGTTCGGAACCGAGCGAGCGGACCCCGCGCGGATCCTGACGGCGATCGAGGAGCTGTTCGACTTCCGCCCTGCGGCGATCATCCGCGACCTGGATCTCCGTCGGCCCGTGTACACCGAGACGGCGGCGTACGGACACTTCGGCCGCAAGGGCCTCCCCTGGGAGGAGACCGACCGTGCCGAGGAACTCCGCCGGGCGCTCTCGTAGCCGCGTTTCTCCGTCACCTCCCCGAAGCGTTCGAACGCGACGTCGTGCGCGTTGACGTGAGCTCCTTTCCGGGCGCGACGGTGCTGGACGCCGAACGCGACGTCCTCTCCGGACCCGTGGACGTCTGCGTCGACCGTCCGCTCTTGTCGCTCGACCGCCCCTTCACCTACGAGCTCGACGCTTCGTTCGGCGCGGGCGTCGGCAGTCTCGTGTCGGTTCCGTTCCACGGCCGCCCGGTCAAGGGTTGGGTGCTCGGACTGCCGGGGGATCGGCCGGCCCGAACGCTTCCGATCACCAAGGTGTTGAGCGCCGTCCGGGCGTTCGACGCGCCGATGCTCGACCTGCTTCGGTGGGTGAGCGAGCGGTACGTCGCGCCGCTCGCGTCGGTGATCAGGCGGGCGGTTCCGCCGCGCGTCGTCTCGGAGGAGGACGCGGCGCTCGGGGACGCTTCGGACTCCTCGGCGGGATCGAGCGTTGTCGCTCGATCCCGCGTCGCGGACGACGTGCTGCTCGCGTATCGGAACGCTCCGGCGCTTCGAGAGGCGATCCGAGGAGGCGGCTCCGCGGCGTTCCGGCTGCGGCCGATCCCGGAGTTGGAGCACGCGACCGTCGTGGCGGCGGTCGGAGACGCCCTGGCGGCCGGGCGCCGCGCGCTCGTCCTCGTTCCGCAGTCCTCGCCCATCCCCGCGACGGTCGACGCGCTCCTCGAGGCGTTCGGCGATCGCGTCGGAACGTTCCTCGGCGGCGCCAAGCGGGAGCGCTATCGCCGCTGGCTCGAGCTCCGGTCCACGACGCGGGACGTGATCGTCGCGACCAGGCCCGGCGTGTTCGCTCCGGTGCAGAACCTCGGTCTGATCTGGCTCTCGCGGGAGAGCCACCCCGGTCACCGGGAGGACCGCGCGCCGTACTACCACGTCCGCGACGTCGCTTTGGAACGCGCTCGACGCGACGGCGCCGTCGCGGTGCTCTCGGCGCTCTCTCCGTCGGTGGAGGCAGCCGTCGCCGTCGCGAGCGAGATCGCGCCCATCCGACGGGCATGGCCGATCGTCGAGGTCGTGAAGCCCGGTCCGGAAGGGCGCGCGCCGCGGCTCGTGGCGGCGTTGAAGACGGTGACGCGCGCGTTCCTGTACGCGCCGATCCCCGGCTACGGGCTCGCCCAGGTCTGCAAGGCGTGCGGCGAGCCTGCCGCCTGTGCGGCCTGCCGTGGATTGCTCCGCGCCGGCGAGGGGACCGTGACGTGCGCCGTGTGCGGCGCGCCCGGCCGGTGCGCGAACTGCGGTTCGCGGTCCTTCGGGATCCGTCGTGGGGGAGCGGAACGAGTGGAGGAGTGGGCCTCCACGGTCGCGCGGCTCCAGGCGCGTCGCGCGAAGGGCGTCGCCCGCTTCCCGCCGGGTCGCCCGGCCGTCATCGTCGGAGGTCCGGAGGCCGTGAAGGACATCCCTCCGCCCGGGCTCGACATCGTCGGGATCCTCGACGCCGACCTCGCCGGCCGACGTCCGGGCATCGGCGCGACGGAGCGTGCCCTCGCGACGTGGATGGAGGCGTCGGCGTGGGCGCGCCCGGCCGGCCGCGTGATCGTGCAGACGTCCAAGCCGAACGATCCCGCGGTGCAGGCGCTCGTCTCCGGCAATCCCGATCGGTTCCTCCGCGCGGAGATCCCGCGACGGACCGACGCGGGGTTTCCACCCGGCGCCCCGGTCTTCCGCGTCACCGGGACCGCCGATGTGGAGACGGCTCTCCGCGGCCTCGATCCGATGACGCTGCTCGCCGCTCCGGGCGCCGGAGGCGAGACGGTATGCTTGCTCGCGATCGACCCGCGTGAAGTCGCGACGTTCGCCGCCTCCGTTCGGGAGCTCGCCGCACGCGGCACCGTGACGCGGGTCGAAGCCGAACCTCATCTGTAGGGACGACGAGGCGACCGCGTGACGATCCTTCCGATCAAGACCTTCGGAGCGCCGGTGCTCCGCGAGCCGACGGCTCGCGTCGAGCGGTTCGACGACGACCTCGTGCGACTTGCCGAGGACATGCTCGAGACGATGTACGAGGCGCCGGGCGTCGGCCTCGCGGCGACACAGGTCGGGATGTCGCTGCGGTTCTTCGTCTTCGACGACGGGGAGCACGACGCCGGCGCGATCGCGAACGCCGAGATCGTCTCGCTCGAGGGCGAGGAGGAGATCGACGAAGGATGCCTTTCCGTTCCCGGTCTGTGGTTCCCGGTCCGCCGCGCCACGAAGGTCCGCGTCGGCGGCATGGATCTCGACGGTGATCCGATCGAGATCGAGGCGGAGGGCCTCCGGGCGCGGATCATGCAGCACGAGACCGATCACGTCGACGGGATCCTGTATCTCGACCGGCTCTCGGACGAGCACCGCCGAGCGGCGATGCAGCAGCTCCGCGAGCGCGATCTGAACGGAGCGCCCGGCCGCTCCTCGGTTCGCTGAGCGAAGGGGCGGCCGCGCCGCAGACCGATCCGCACCATCGGCTCCGGATCGTCTTCCTCGGAAACGCGCCGTGGTCCGTGCCGCCGCTGGAGGCGATCGCGCGATCGAACCACGATCTCGTTCGCGTCCTGACCCATTCCCCGAGGCCGGCGGGCCGCGGGAACGTTCCACGCGCCACCGCGGTCGCGGACGCTGCGCGCGCGGACGCGCTGCCACTCATCGAGATCGAGTCGATCCGCGACGAGATCGCCGTGCCGGCTCTGGAGACGGCGCAGCCGGACGTCCTCGTGGTCGTGGCGTTCGGGGAGATCCTCCCGCCGACCGTGCTGGAGCTCCCACGGATCGCGGCGGTGAACCTCCACTTCTCGTTGCTCCCCGAGCTCCGTGGAGCCGATCCCGTCCGAGCCGCGATCCTCGACGGTCACCGCGAGACGGGCGTCTCCACGATATGGATGGACGAAGGACTCGATACGGGCGACGTGCTGCTCCAGGAGCGCGTCGCGATCGCGCCCGACGACGATACGTCGACGCTCGGAACGCGTCTGGCCCAGGTGGGCGGCGAGGTCCTCGTTCAGACGCTCGACGCGCTCGCCGAGGGAACCGCCGAGCGGGCGCCGCAGGACGGCCGTCTGGCGACCGTCGCGCCGAAGCTGACGCCGGAGGACCGGCGCCTCCGCTGGAGCGAGGACGCCGCGTCCCTCGAGCGGCGGGTGCGTGCGCTCGCGCCGGAGCCGGGAGCCCTGACCGCCTTCCGCGGGCGTTCTCTGAAGGTCCACCGCGCCGCCGCGACGTCGGACGAGGCTCGGGCGGACCCCGGCGCGATCTTGTCCTCCGAGGACGGGCTCCTCGTCGCGACCGGCGACGGTGAGCTCATGCTGCTCGAGGTGAGCCCGGAGGGGAAACGGCGCATGACCGCGGCGGCGTTCGCTCGCGGAGCGCGTCCGACGCCCGGCGAGCGGATGGATTGAGCGCCAGCCGTCGCACGGCGCGTCGACCGTCGCGGGGGCGACCCGCGCCCCCTCCGGCGCGCGCGGTCGCCCTCGAGGTGATCCGAGCCGTGACCGAACGCGGCGCTTACTCGACGATCGCGACGAACGCGGCGCTTCGCCGGAGTGGCCTCCCGCGGAGGGAGCGAGATCTCGCAACGGAGCTCGCGTACGGCACGATCCGAAAGCTCATCCCGCTCGACTACGCGTTGCGTCCTCACGTTCCGCGGGGACTGAAGCGAACCCCGCAGCGGGCGCTGGCCTGTCTGCGCCTCGGCGCCTATCAACTGTTGTTCACGAGGATCCCGGCGCACGCAGCCGTCTCGGAGACCGTCGGACTCGCGCGGGGGAACGAACGCGGCTTCGTCAACGCGGTGCTTCGAAGGGTCGCGTCGGACGGCGTCGCGTGGCCGGAGGGCCACGACGAGGGGAGCGTGTCGGTTCGCACGGGCCTCTCCGAGTGGGCGGTTCGCGAGCTCCGTCGCGTCACGGGGGACGGGGAGTCGGCGGCGGCCGCGCTCGCCAGCTCGGCGGCCACGCCATCGAAGCGATCCTTGGTGGTGCGCGAGAGCTCTCCGACCTTCTCGAAGCGCATCGCCGCCTCGCCGAACGAGCGGTC
>JBJMLN010000020.1:0-134637 GCA_045805285.1 Actinomycetota bacterium
CCGGACCACCTGATCGAGTGGCTCATGAACCGAGGGCGGCCGTTCCTGTTCTCCACGTCCGCGCCGCCTGCGGTTGTCGCGGCATGTATGGCGGCGCTCGACGTGCTCCGCGACGAGCCGGAACGGCTGAGGCGGCTGTGGGACCAAACGCGGTTCTTCAAGGAGGGACTGGGCAAGCTGGGGTTCGACACCGGCGTCAGCGAGACACCGATCACGCCGGTGATCGCGGGTGACGAGACGAAGACAGTGGAGCTTTCCCGGGGACTGTGGGAAGAAGGCGTGTTCACGCCGGCGGTCGTCTTTCCGACCGTCGCGCGAGGCAAGGCGCGTGTGCGCACGATCGTGACCGCCGACCACACGGAGGAGGATCTCGCTGAGGCGCTCGCGGCGTTCGAGCGCGTCGGAAGGAAGCTCGAGCTGATCTGAGACGCGCTACCCCGGCCGCGCGGCGATCCGCGACGCGATGCCCGCGATCAGGAGCTCCAAGCCGAAGTCGAAGTTCTCGTCCGTGTCGCACCAAACGAGGTGGGGGAGCAGCGAGACGAAGGTCGGAACCTGCTCCGAATCGAGGAGTTGCGCGACCTCTTCGGTGTTCGGCTGTTCCGCCCCGCCCACGCCCGAGAGCATGTGGCCTTGCTCCATCAGCACGAAGCCCATGATGTAGGCGCCGAAGATCCGGAACGTACGCACCACCTCATCGTCCGGGAGGCCGGTGCGCTTCAACAGGTCGAGCGCGAACTCCATCGGACGGAGCGCGTCGATCGACGACATCGGATGCTTCCGCTCCGCAAAGAGCGCGATCACGTTCGGATGCGCGCGCATCATGTCGCGCCAGGCGCGGGCTCCATCGCGGGCGAGCTCCTCCCAGTCATCGTTGTCATGCGGGAAAGCGAACTCCGCCATGACGACCTCACAGATGCCGTCGAGGATGGCGGCCTTGTCCTCGACGTGGTTGTAGAGCGACATCGCCTCGACTCCGAGCTCGCGCCCGATGCGGCGCATCGTGACGGCTTCGATGCCGTCCGAGTCCATGATGTCCACGGCCGCGCGGAGGATCCGTTCCCGGGAAAGGGAGCGCCGTTCCTGCAGCTCGTCTGTCGCCATCTCGATTAATCCCTTCGAGGAAATTCCCTTGACGCCTTACGGTGTACGCCTATACTTACGCGGTAAGCGTACGACGTAAGTGTACGATATTGACCCCGGTCACCTCAAGAGTCCCGTGCGGAGGACGCCCGCGAAGGAGGAGGATCCCATGGCCCTGCGCATCTCCCCCGAGACGCTCGCGCGCGCGAGCAGCCGCCACCCGTGGAGAACGATCGTCGTTTGGATCGTTGGATTGGTCGTCGCGGGAGGCCTGACCGGAGCACTCCTCTCCGACGTCCTCAGCAACGACATCAACTTCACGAACAACCCGGAGTCGGTCCAGGCGAAGGACCTCATGGAGCAGAACGTCACGGGCCCGCAGCCCCACTCCGCGCTCTACATCGTCAAGTCGAGCCAGTACACGGTGGCCGACCCGCAGTTCAAGGCCTACGTCGAGTCCGTGAAGAACGTCATCAACCGCATCCCGGGCGGCGTCGTCGTCCGGCCCGCGTCGACGTACTACGACGCGCCGCCGTCCCCGCAGACCGCCGGCCTCGTCTCGCAGGACAAGCACGCAACGCTGATCCCGGTCTACATCAAGAACGAGGACGCCTCGACGGCGGACGCGCTCCGGACGGCGGCGACGAACATCCAGCGACCGGGCTTCCAGCTGCTGATCGCCGGCAACGCCGTCCTCAACGCCGACACCACGAAGATCTCCGAGGAGGACATCAAGAAGGGGGAGAGCTTCGGCATCATCGTCGCCCTCATCGTCCTGATCGCCGTCTTCGGCGCGGTGGTCGCGGCGCTCCTGCCGATCGTCATGGCGATCTTCGCGATCATCGTCGCGCTCGGGCTCGTCTCGCTGATCGGACAGCTCGTTCACTTCCAACTGTTCGTGACCAACATGATCACGATGATCGGGCTCGCAGTCGGCATCGACTATTCGTTGTTCATCGTCTCCCGGTATCGGGAGGAGCGCCGACGTGGCTTCGAGAAGCTCGAGGCCATCGGGGCGAGCGGAGCGACGGCGAACCGTGCGGTGTTCTTCAGCGGCGTGACCGTCGTCCTCGCGCTGGTCGGGATGCTCATCCTTCCGACGACGATCTTCCGCGCGCTCGCCGGAGGAGCGATCCTCGTCGTCATCGCAGCGCTGCTCGCGTCGATGACGCTGCTGCCGGCGATGCTCGGACTGATCGGCGACCGGGTGAACTCGCTGCGGGTGTTCCGACGCAAGGCCGTCTTGGGCACGGAGCCCGTCGGCGGGTTCTGGGATCGCCTGACGAAGACCGTGATGCGGCGGCCGTGGGTCAGCCTCATCGCCGGAACGGCGTTCATGCTGCTGCTCGGGTCGTTTTACCTCGGCATCCACACCGGGTTCTCCGGCGTGAGCACGCTTCCGGACGCGGTCCAGTCGAAGCAGGCGTTCGTCGTGCTGTCGCAGGAGTTCTCCGGCGGCCAGACGTCGCCGGCGCAGATCGTGATCCAGGGAGATCTCTCCTCGCCGCAGGTCCAGGCCGCCGTGGGGAAGCTCAAGCAGTCGATCGCGAACGACCCCGCCTTCTCCGGCCAGACGTCGATCCAGGAGGGCAAGGACGGATCCACGGAAGTGCTCTCCGCGCTCTTCGCGGGCGACCCGAGCTCCGAAGCGAGCGTCCAGGCGATCCGTGATCTGCGGACCACGATGGTGCCGCAGGCCTTCGCCGGCACGAACGCGACGGTCCTCGTCGGCGGCGACACGGCGTTCGCGACCGACTTCTTCGACCTCGCGGGCCACTACCAGCCGATCGTGTTCGCGTTCGTGCTGGGGTTGTCGTTCCTGCTGCTGACGGTGGTGTTCCGATCGATCATCGTTCCGGTCAAGGCCATCATCATGAACCTGCTCTCGGTGTTCGCCGCGTACGGGCTCATCACGCTGGTGTTCCAACAGGGCGGCCCCGCGATCGGAAAGTGGATCGCCGACCTCTTGCACTTCCAGCAGGTGGAGAGCATCGAGGCCTGGATCCCGCTGTTCCTGTTCTCGGTGCTGTTCGGTCTGTCGATGGACTACCACGTGTTCCTGCTGACGCGGATCCGAGAGCACTACGACAAGACGCACGACAACACCGAGTCGGTCGCGTACGGCCTGCGGACGACGGCCGGCATCATCACCGGCGCCGCGTTGATCATGGTCGCGGTGTTCGCCGGTTTCGCGGCGGGACGCATCCCTGCGCTCAAGCAGATGGGGTTCGGTCTCGCGGTCGCGGTCTTCTTCGACGCGACGGTCGTGCGCTCGATCCTCGTTCCGTCGGCGATGAAGCTCCTCGGCGACCGCAACTGGTACCTGCCGAGCTGGCTCCAGTGGCTGCCTCAGCTCCACGTCGAGGGAGTGGAGCCCGCGCTCCAGCCCGCGATGGCGACGGCGCAGGCGCCCGCGGCGGAGCCGGTTCCGGTTCCGAGCGACGACTGAGGAGTCGATGGTGGATCCGGCGCGGTCGAGGGAGCTCGCTCATTCCCTCGGCCGCGTCGGCGTCTGGACCTTCGCCTTCGATCAGCAGCACCCAGATGCGATCCGCGCCGCCGCCTGGGAGATCGAGTCGCTCGGCTTCTCCGCGCTCTGGGTCCCGGAGGGGATGGGGAGCCGCGAGGTCTTCAGTCATCTCTCGCTGCTGCTCTGCTCGACGGAGCGGCTGCGGTGCTGCTCGGGCATCCTGAACATCGGCGCGCGGGATCCGATCTCGACGGCGATGGGCGCTCGCACGCTCGAGGAGGCCTACCCACGCCGCGTCACGATCGGCATGGGCGTCGGCCACAGCTATCAGGCGGAGATCCGCGGAGCCACGTACTCGAAGCCCGTCGCACGGATGCGCGCCTACCTCGAGGCGATGTCAGGGCCGGAGGTCGGCGACGGCGCGATGGCGCCGCTCCTGCTGGCCGCGCTCGGTGACCGGATGCTCGAGCTGGCCGCCGAACGAACGCTCGGCGCGCACTCGTACTTCGTTCCGGTGGAACACACGGCCCGCGCGCGGAGCGTGTTGGGCCGAGACCCCGTTCTGGCCGTGGAGCAGACGGCCGTCCTGATGCGAGATCGTGATGCCGCGATGCGCGTGGCGCGCCGGTTCACTGAGGACTACCTGTCGCTGCCGAACTATGCGAACAATCTCCGTCGGCTCGGCTACTCGGAGGAGGACGTCTCGGGAGCGGGCTCGGACCGGCTCGTCGACGCGACGATCGCGGTCGGAGATGTCGAGGCGATCGCTTCCCGCGTACGGGCGCATCTCGACGCCGGAGCGGACCACGTCTGTCTCCAGTTGCTCGGCGAGGAGGAGTCGGACGTCTGTCTCCCGGCGCTCCGCGAGCTGGCGCCGGCGCTGCTCCAGACCTGAGCGGTGGGCTCATCGAGAGCCCGCCCGGCAGAACGTCAGAGCGCGACGAGCTGCAGGTGCCGCTTGCGGATGCCGCGGATGATGTCGGGAAGCGCTTTGATCGTCGCCGACTGGTCGCCGCCACCGTCGTGGAGGTCCACGATCGATCCGGGCTGGATCCCCGTCAGCACCGCCTTCGTGATCGATGCCACTGTCGCGTCCGGTGACCAGTCGCGAGGGTCGACGTCCCAGTTCACGACGCGGAGGCCGTTCTGCCGCGCGATCCCGACGAGACGGTCGTCGACGCTCCCGCCGGGCGCGCGGAACAGCTCCGTGTGGATGCCGAGCTTGCGGAGCTCCACGTTGGTCATCGACATCTCGTTGTCGATCCGGCGCGGTGGAAGCGTGTCGAACGGCGGAGAGTTCGGGTGATCCCAGGAGTGGTTCGCGATCGTCATGCCCGCGCGTTCCTCCCGGCGGACCATGTCGGGGTATCGCTCCGCGAGGTTGCCGATCACGAAGAACGTCGCCTTCACGTGCATCTTCTCCAGGATCGAGAGGATCCGGAGGCTCGAGCCCGGCCACGGCCCGTCGTCGAACGTCAGCGCCACCGCGGGCGGCGTCTTGAACGCACCCCTCGGCTGATATCGCGTCGAGAGGATCTCGCCGGAGAGCTTTCCTTCCGTCGTGATCTGCAGCACCTTTCCCGTGCGGAGGGTGTACTGGGGATTGCCCGGGTTCCGGCCGGGGAGCATTGCCCGCTTCGTTACCGTCGGCTCGGTCTTGTCCTTGCCGTCCTGCACCTCGATGTGATCGCCCACGTGGAGCAGCACCGTCCGCTTCGCGCGGTCGCCGTTGAGCGTGATCTCGCCGGGTTCGGCGTGCGGGTTCAACACGCTTCCCTCGACGTCGAGGAGCCGGCCGTCGACCGCGTGCAGCTTCTGCTGGCGCACGAGGCTGCCGAACGTCGTCTTCGTGGAAACGAGCACAGCCTTGTCGTTGACGAGGATGTGGATCGGTGGCGGCGCGTCGTGAACTCGCGCGACGATCCCGAGTGGCACCGCGATGACGAGGAGGAGAACCACGATGGCATAGGCAAGATGGCTACGGAGCCGGCGCCCGCCCCTGCGGAAGGAGGGACGGGACACCTTGCGTGGTCGCTCGGCGCCACTGCGGAACCGCGAGAGGAAACCGCGCTTTCCGGCGAGCGGCGTCGTCCCCCTGGGGCCGTGCTCGTCCACGAAAGTGGGCATTTCGTCCGGCCGGTCGGGTTGTCTCATCTAGGCTGCTCCAACGATATGGCCTCGATCGTTCCACGCCCGGGTGACGTCCGCAGCTTCTGGCTCCAAGAAGCTCTGTCGGCGGACCCGGGCGCCGCGTGTCCGCCGCTCCGCGAACGGCTCTCGGCCGACGTCTGCATCGTCGGCGGCGGGTTCGCCGGGCTCTGGACGGCCCAGGAGCTCCTCGATCGAGACCCCGGACTTCGCATCGTCCTCGTCGAGGCCGACATCTGCGGCGGCGGCGCAAGCGGGCGGAACGGTGGCTTCGTCTCCTCCTCCTGGCACGACCTCGACGGCCTCTGCCACCTCTACGACCCGGAGCCGGGCGTCCGGTACGCGCAGGCGCTCGCCGACCAGGTGGCGGAGGTGGGCTCCTGGTGCCAGACGCATGCCGTGGACGCTTGGTTCCACTTGGAGGGCGTCGCGATGCTGGAGACGAACCCGGACCAGCGCGGCGCGCACCGGACGGCGCTCGAGGCGTCGCGGAGTCGGGGGCTCGACGTCATCCGGCCGCTCGACCGGGAGGCCGCCGGTCGGATCGCCCGCTCTCCGGTGGTGGAGGGCGGGATGCTCGTCCCCGACTGCGCAATCGTGCAGCCCGCGCGGCTCGCTCGCGGTCTCCGCCGCATCGCGCTGGAGCGCGGTGTCCGGATCCACGAGGGAACGCCGACGCTCGGGATCGAGGGGGACGGCCGTCCGGTCGTGCGCACGCCGCACGGGGCGGTCCGCGCCGAAAGCGTGGTGCTGACGATCGGCGCATGGGCGACCGGCCGGAAAGGGTTCCGCACCCGGCTCGCCAACATCGCGGACTACGTGGTCGTCACCGAACCGATCCCCGACCGGCTGGAGGAGATCGGCTGGACGAGCAACGTCGGGATCGCGGATTTCCGCGAGATGCTCTATTACCTCCGTCCGACGGAGGATCGCCGGCTCGCGATCGGCGGCGGAACGACGGCCGCGCTCTTCGGCGGAAAGATCGGGCGTGGGGCGACCCGTCTCCGCTCTGTCGCGGAGGAGTCCGCGCGGGGCCTGCGCTACCTGTTTCCTGCGCTCGAGGACGTCGCGATCACCCACGCCTGGGGCGGTCCCATCGATGTGACGCCTTCGTGGACGCCGTTCTTCACGACGCTCCGGCCGGGCGTCCATTCCGGGCTCGGGTTCTCCGGCCACGGTCTCGCAGCGACCAAGCTCGGCGGAAAGACGCTCGCCTCGATGGCGCTCGGTCGCGACGACGAGTGGACGCGCCTCCCCGTCGTCGGAGACGCCGTCGGCCGCTTTCCGCCAGAGCCCCTCCGATGGCCGCTCGTGCGTTCCACGGTCCTCGGGATGTTCCGCCACGACCGAGCGGCGGACGAGGGCCGGCGTCCCGCCGCACCGTGGAGGATGCTCGATCACGCGCCGAGCGTGTATCGCGAGCTGTTCCGACAACGCCGATGAGGCGGCCGCTACGGAGCTTCGTACGGGGGAAGGTTGCGACGCTCGACCTCACGGCGGAAGCGGTTGAACCGGTAGCGGCCGTAGTAGTAGGCGATCGCGCCGAGGAAGATCACGGCGAGCGTGATCGAGAGCGCGATGATCAGCGCGGTCTTCACGACGACCGCGAGGACGCCGAACACCGCCGCCAGCACCAGCAGGATCAGGATCAACACGAGCATCCATCCATCCTACCGTCGGGGCCGCCGACGACGGTCGCGGCCTCCGCCGGCCGGACCCTCTCGGCCTAGGATGGGCCCGAGGCCGTCCGGGTTTCCGCGCGCGGCCGTCGCGGGTAGACCGAGTTCTTCGACGAAAGGGGAAGCCATGGGGAGGAGATACGGCAGGCGCCGACGCGGGATGGTCATGCGAAGGGGAGGAGGAGGGCGCCGCGGAGGCGGCTTCGGCGGCATCGCACTGATCCTCGTCCTGATCGTGATCGGCGTCATCATCTGGTACATCGCCAGCCGCTAGGAAGGGAGTTCTCGGCCCCGCCGAGCGGAACCGGGCTGTCTCGCCCCCGGAGCGTCGTACTACGCTAGGCGTCGGCGCACGAGTGCAGCGCCGCATCCGAGCGATCGAGCAGCTCCGAGGAGGAGGCAACCGATGGGTGACGCCCAGATGTTCATCGACGGCAAGTGGCTGGACGCTGCGGCCGGCAAGCGCTTCGACGTGATGGATCCGGCGACGGGAGAGACGTTCGCCACGGTCCCCGACGCGCAGCCGGAGGACGCCGAGGCTGCGATCGACGCGGCACGCCGGGCGTTCGACGAGGGTCCGTGGTCCCGCTCCACGGAGCGCGAGCGCGAGTCGATCCTGCTCAAGGCCGCGGAGATCGTTCGCCGCGAGCACTCGCGGCTCTCCCAGCTGGAGTCTCAGGACTCCGGCAAGCCGATCGGCGAGGCCGAGGAGGACATCGCCGAGGTCGCGTTCATGTTCGAGTACTACGGCGGCTGGGCCACCAAGGTGATGGGAGAGATCCCGCCGGTCGGGCGCGACGCGATGTCGCTCGTCGTGAAGGAGCCCGTCGGCGTCGCCGCCGCGATCACGCCGTGGAACTACCCGATGATGATGGCGGTGCAGAAGGTCGCGCCGGCGATCGCGGCGGGATGCACGATGGTGCTCAAGCCCGCGGAGCAGACGCCGATGACGGCGCTCGAGATCCCGAAGATCCTTGAGGAGGCTGGACTTCCCGCGGGCGTCCTCAACGTCATCACCGGCTTCGGAGAGACCGCCGGCGCCCCGCTCGTCGACTCGCCGAAGGTCGACAAGGTCGGCTTCACCGGATCGCTCGAGGTCGGCAAGATCATCATGCGCCAGGGAGCCGACACGCTGAAACGCGTGACGCTCGAGCTCGGCGGAAAGTCGCCGAACATCTTCTACTCCGACGCGGCCTTCGACGAGGCCGTGGAGGGAACGACGAACGGCATCTTCTGGAACCAGGGCGAGATCTGCTCGGCCGGCTCGCGCGTGTTCGTGGAACGCTCGATCTACGACGACGCGCTGCAGGCGATGGTGGACCGCGGAAAGCAGGTGAAGGTCGGCCGCGGTCTCGACGCGGACACGACGATGGGTCCGCTCGTTTCCAAGGAGCAGCAGGAGCGCGTCCTCGGCTACATCGAGAAGGGCAAGCAGGAGGCGAAGGTCGCGCTCCTCGGCGACGGCCCCAGCGACCCGTCGCTGTCGGGCGGTTACTTCGTGCCGCCGACGATCTTCTACGACTCCACGAACGACACGACGATCGCCCGTGAGGAGATCTTCGGCCCGGTCATGACGGTGATCCCGTTCACCGACGTCGACGAGGTCATCCGGCTCTCCAACGACAACGACTACGGGCTCGCCGCGGCCGTGTGGACGCGCGACATCAAGAAGGCGATTAACACGGCGAAGGCGCTGCGCGCCGGCACGGTGTGGATCAACGACTCACAGCCGGCGCCGACGGAGGCTCCGTGGGGTGGCTACAAGCAGTCGGGCGTCGGGCGGGAGCTCGGTCCCCAGGGTCTCGAGGATTACCTGGAGCTCAAGCACATCTACATCAACCTGGTGGAGGGCTGAGCCGGCTCAGACCTGCCGGTCGATCTCCGCGGAGGGCCTGCCTGCCGACTTCGGCGTGAAGATCCCGGCGGCGGCGACGCCGACGGTCGCGAGGACCATCAGCCCGATCGTCGCGCGCAGACCCGCCGTCTGTGCGAGCCATCCGAGGATCGGCGGGCCGACGACGAACCCGCTGTAACCGACCGTCGTGATCGCGGCGATCGCGACGGCTGGATGCTCCTCCGAACGCTCGACGACGCCGAACGCCGCCGGCGCAGCCGACGCGATGAAGAACCCTAAGACGAGGAACGCGACCGCCGCGACGACCGGCGTTCCGGCGATCGTGGCGGCGATCCCGGCGACGAGCGAGCCGACGCCCGAGACGAGGATGGTCCTCCGTGGCCCGAGATCGAACAGGATCCGCGCGGCGAACGCGCGGCCGAACGTCATCGCGAGCGCGAACGCGGCGAACGCGATCGCGGCGCCGAGCACCGTCGCGCCGAGGGTGTGTCGGAGGTAGATCACCGACCACACGTCCATCGATCCCTCCACGAGGAACGCGAACAGCACGACGACCGCCGGAGCGATCAGCACGGGGCTCCTGGCGAGAGCCGTGAGCGAAACCCGCGTCGTGCGCTCCTGGACAACGCGCTCGGCGCGAGCGAGTGCGGGGGACAGGAGGTTCCATCCGGCCGCGACGAGGAGCAGCACGCCGGTCGCGGCGAGGCAGACGCGGAACGAAACGCCGAGGGTCACCGCGATGCCGGCACCGAGCGCGCCGGTGATGCCGCCGACGCTGTACGACGCGTGGAGCCACTGGAACACGGGTCGGCGGCTCCCGGACTCGATCCCCTGCGCCGCGACGTTCACGAAGACGTCGATCAGGCCGTTGCCGAAGCCGAGGACGATGAACGCGATCCACAGCGACTCCGGCGGAAGATACGCGACGAGGAACGCTCCCGCGCCCATGATCGCGAGCGCGGAGGGAACCGTCGCCGTGTGCGGGAGTCCCTGAAGCCGCGGCGCGAGGAGCGTCATCACGACGATCGAGACCGCCGCCATCATGCCGAACTGCCAGCCGGCTTCGCCCTCCGAGATCCCGTTGGCACGCAGGTACTCGGGGAAGACGACGACCCAGACGCCCCAGTACTGGCCGAACGTCCAATAGGCGGTGAGGAGCGGCGGGATGCCGCTCCTTAGACGTGTCGTCGGGGTGTCGATCGGGTGGCTCCTTCGTCGGGATCGCGGGCGAGCGCGCTCTCGGCCGCCCGTGTATTCTCCCCTGGCGAATGGCCGGTGGCGAAGTTCAGCTCGTCGATCTCGTCAAACGGTTCGCCGATGTGGCGGCCGTCGACGGTGTCAACCTGCACATGCCGGCCGGAGAGTTCTTCTCCCTGCTGGGGCCTTCCGGCTGCGGAAAGACCACCACACTCCGCCTGATCGCCGGGTTCGAGCGGCCGACCGACGGTCAGATCCTGCTCGACGGCGTGGACATGGCGGAGACCCCGCCGCACAAGCGAAACGTCAACACGGTCTTCCAGAACTACGCGCTGTTCCCGCACCTGAACGTCTACGACAACGTCGCGTTCGGCCTGCGCTACAAGGACGTCCCGAAGCAGGACGTTCGCAAGAGGGTCCTCGATGCGCTCGCGCTCGTTCGGCTCGAGGGCTACGACAAGCGGCGGCCGTCGCAACTCTCCGGCGGCCAGCAACAGCGCGTCGCGCTCGCGCGGGCGCTGATCCTCAACCCGGCGGTGCTCCTGCTGGACGAGCCGCTCGGCGCCCTCGACGCGAAGCTCCGCAAAGCGCTGCAGATCGAACTGAAGGCCCTCCAGGAGGAGATCGGCATCACGTTCATCTACGTGACGCACGACCAGGAGGAGGCCCTGACGATGTCCGACCGCATCGCGGTGATGTCGGCCGGACGCGTCGTCCAGGTCGGCACGCCGCACGAGGTCTACGAGGACCCTGCGACGACGTACGTGGCGGACTTCCTCGGCGTCTCCAACCTGATGACCGCGACCGCGGAGGGAGCCGACGGTTCCGGCCGTTGCCGGGTCCGGCTCGGGAACTTCGAGATCTCTGCGACGCAGGGAGACGTCGACGCGCACGGCGCCGTCAAGGTCGTCATCCGCCCCGAGCGCGTGCGCCTCGAGGACCACGGCGCCTCCGGAGAGAACCGCGTCCCCGGCATGGTGGAGCGCGTCGTCTACGTCGGCTCGATCATGCAGGTGATCGTGCGCCTCGCGCCGGGGGAGACGCTCCAGGCGTGGGTTCAGAACACGGGAACGTCGCTCCCGTACGACCAGGGAGTGCCCGTCGCGGTGCATCTACCTGCGGAGGCCGTGCGGGTCCTCCTCGATCCCGACGCGGCCGCGGGGAATGAACCCGAGACCGCGGACGTTCCGGCCTGACGGACCGGTCCCGCGTAGGGTTCGGCTGAAGCGCACGGCGGACGGGGGCGGGGAACCCGCATCCGGCACGGCGGAGCGAAGGAGGCATCTCTGAACGCCACCAAGCGGTGGACGATGCTCGCCGTCATCCTCGGCTCGGGGATCGTCTTCCTCGATTCCACCGTCGTGAACGTCGCGCTCCCGAGGATCGGGCAGGACCTCCCGAGCAGGTTCTTCGGGGTGCTCGAGGCGCAGTCCTACGTCTACAACGGATATCTCCTGACGCTCTCCGCGCTCCTGATCCTCGCGGGAGCGCTCGCCGACTACTACGGCCGCAAACGGATGTTCCTGATCGGTCTCGTCGGCTTCGGGGTGACGTCCGTCCTGTGCGGGCTCGCGCCCACGATGGAGCTCCTGATCCTGTTCCGCATCCTCCAGGGTGCCGCCGGCGCGATCCTCGTGCCCGGGTCGCTCGCGCTCATCAGCGCGGCGTTCGACGGCGAGGAGCAGGGCCGCGCGTACGGTATCTGGGCGGGAGCCTCGGCTGCGACCACGATCCTCGGGCCGTTCGTCGGCGGACTCCTCGTCGACTCCATCTCGTGGAGGGCCGCGTTCCTCATCAACGTGCCGCTGGTGATCCTGGCCGCCTACGCCACGATCCGCCACGTCGAGGAGTCGCGAGACGAGACGGCGTCCAGCCACTTCGACTGGCTCGGAGCGGCGGTCGTGGCGCTCGCGGTCGGCGGTCTCGCGTTCGGCACGATCCGCGGTCAGCAGGAGGAATGGCACGGCGTGATCGCCTACGTCTCCCTCGCGATCGGGATCGCCGCGACGATCTGGTTCCCGTTCCTGATGAAGCGGCGGGAGCATCCGCTGGTCCCGCTCCAGCTGTTCCGGTCCCGGAACTTCACGGTGACGAACATCTCGACGCTCGTGATCTACGGCGCGCTCTACGTGACCTTCTACTACCTCACGATCTTCATGCAGGGGACGATCGGCTACAACGCCGCCGCCGCGGGTATCGCCGGCGTTCCCGGAAGCGTGTTCCTCGCGCTCTTCTCCTCCCGGTTCGGGTCACTGGCCGCGCGGTACGGGCCCCGCATCTTCATGACGGCCGGGCCGATCCTGATGGCGCTCGGCGTCCTGTGGTGGACACGGATCCCGCCGGGAAGCGAGCCGTGGGTATTCAGCACCTCGGGAAGCGGCACCGTGTTGCCGCCCGCCGACTACTACGTCGACCTCCTGCCCGGCTACATCCTGTTCGGCATCGGCATCATGATCCTCGTTGCGCCGCTCACGACGGCGCTGATGACCTCGATCCCGAAGCGGAACGCGGGCATCGGGTCGGCGATCAACAACGCGATCTCCCGCGTCGGGCCGCAGCTCGCCGGCGCGCTGATCTTCGTCGCGATCGCGGCGACGTTCTACGCCGGGCTGCACGCGCGCGTGCCGAGCCTCGATGTCTCCTCCGATCAGGTCCGCCAGGAGGTTCCGCCGCTCAACCAGCCGGATGCCTCGGTGCCGCCGAACGTCCAGGAGGCGGCCAAGGAAGCGTCCACGCACTCCTTCCACGTCGCGATGGCGCTCGCCGCCGGCCTCCTGGTCGTCGGGTCCGGGGTCAACTGGTTCGGCATCCGGAATTCCGGCGGCGGGGCGGCGGAGGCCGGGTTGGAGGAACCGGAACCCGCACACGTCGCCGAAGCCTGATGCACGAGCGCCTCACGCTCGCCGATTGGCGTCGGCGCATCGCCGCGCTCTACGAGGAGGTCCGCACGACGCCGGACCAAGGCCGCGGGTGGGAGCGATGGCGCGCCGTGCGGAACGACCTCTTCCGCGACCACCCGCAGTCGCCGCTGCCGGCTGCGGAGCGCGAGACGTTCCCCGGTCTGCCGTTCTTCGACTACGACCCGGGCATGCGGGTGCTCGCCGAGGTCGTCGAGAGGGAACCCGAGCACTACGAGATCCAGACGAGCGGCGACGGAACCTACGGTTTCACTCGGTTCGGCGGGGCGCGGTTCGACGTCGGCAGCGAAGCCGTCGCATTGGAGCTCTACTGGCTCGACGGCTACGTCGGCGGAGTGTTCGTTCCGTTCCGCGACGCGACGGGCGGGTCGGAGACCTACGGCGCGGGCCGGTATCTGCTGGACACCGGGAAAGGGGCCGACCTCGGTATGGAGGGGGACCGCCTCGTCCTCGACTTCAACTTCGCCTACAACCCGTCGTGCGCGTACGACCCGCGCTGGGTGTGTCCGCTCGCGCCGCCGCCGAACCGGATCGCCGCGCCGATCCGCGCGGGAGAGCGCGCGCCAGCGCACTGACGCCTACAGCCCGTACGTCTCCAACAGCCGGAGCCAGATCTCGCTCACCGTCGGGAACGAAGGCACGGCGTGCCACAGCTGGTCGAGGGTGAGCTTTCCGACGATCGTGATCGTGGCCGCGTGGACGAGCTCCTGGACGTCCTGGCCAGTGAACGTGGCGCCCACGATCGTTCGGTTCGACTCGTCGACGACCATCTGGCCGGTTCCCACCATGTCGTTCCCGCGGACGTAGACGCCTGTGACGCTCGGCATCGCGTACGTGACGACGCGCACGTCGATGCCCTTCTCCTTCGCCTGCTCCTGCGTCAGGCCGACGGCGGCGACCTGCGGATCGGTGAACGTGACGCGCGGGATCACGTCGGGCTCGGCGAGGTCGCGCGCGTCCTTCCCCGCGATGATGTCGCCCGCGAGACGGCCCTGGTACTTGCCCATGTGCGTGAAGAGCGCCTTGCCGTTGCAGTCGCCGACGGCGTAGAGCCACTCCGGACCGCCCTTCACGTGGATCCGGTCGTCGATGTCGAGGTACTTTCCGGTGAGGTCTCCGAGCCCGACGGAGTCCAGACCGATGTCGTTCGTCCTCGGGCGCCGGCCGACGCAGACGAGGATCTCGTCGCCGGTGAACTCGCGGCCGTCCTCGAGTGTCGCGACGACCGGTCCGTCGCTGCCGTCGCGACGCACGCTCGTCACCTTCGTGCCGGTGACAACCGTGATCCCCTCCTTCTCGAACGCATCGGCTACCTCCTTGCCGGCGAACGGTTCCTCCCGCGAGAGGAGACGCGGCGAGCCCTCGAAGATCGAGACCTCCTCGGCGCCGAGTCGCTTGAAGCACTGCGCGAGCTCCACGCCGATCGCTCCGCCGCCGAGAACGAGGAGCCGCCGCGGCACCTCCTTCGTCGACGTCGCGATCACGTTGTCCCACGGACGAGCGTCGGAGAGTCCGTCGATCGGCGGCATCGATGCCGTGGAGCCGCACGCGACCACGACGGCCTTCGAAGCGGTCAGCGTTCTCGTTCCGCCGTCCTTGAGTTCGACGCGGACGGTCCGCTCCCCGGCGAGGCGCGCGTGGCCGCGGACGAGCTCGATGCCCTCGCTCTCTAACCACGGCAGCGAGCTGGAGTCGTCCCAGTCGCTCGTCATGTAGTCGCGCTGTTCGAACGCGGCCTGCGCGTCGATCGTGCCGGTGACCGCCTCCGCGGCGCCCGGGACGCGTTTCGCGGCGGCGATCACGTCTCCGGGACGGATCAGCGTTTTCGACGGGACGCAGCCGTAATAGGAGCACTCTCCGCCGACGAGACGCTCCTCCACGATCGCGACGGAGAGCCCGCTGTCCGCGGCCCGACCCGCGGCGTTCTCGCCGGGCGGTCCCGCTCCGATCACGACGACGTCGAACGCATCAGCCATTTTCCAGCCTCCCTTTCCGTGGAACCGCCTCTCCTCTGATTCGAAACGAGGAGCGCCCCGCGCCGTAGCGGCGCGGGGCGCGTCCCCTTGCGTCTTCCGCTCCGGAGGAGCGTTACAGCTCCACTACAGGATGCCCTGTTGCTGCAGGAACGTCTTCGCCACGTCGGAGACGTCCATGTGCTGGTTCTGGACCTGTCCGACCATTTCCCGCATGTTGTCGTCGGTCAGCTTCGTGGTGACGCTGTCGAGCAAGTCTCCGAGCTGCGTCGAGGCGACCTCCTTGCGCACGATCGGGATGAAGTTCCCGTCCGCCTGCAGGTTCTTGTCGTCCGTCAGCACGTGGTAGCCCTTGTCGGAGATCGTCGGATCGAGCGAGAACAGCTCGCCCACGTCGATCGCGCCGCTGTCGATCGCGGCGACGGTCGGCGCGCCCGGGTCGAGCGGCTTGAAGTCCTGGAACTGGATGCCGTAGGTGTCCTTGAGGCCCGGGATGCAGAAGTCCGCCGTCGGGCAGTCCGCCGGCGCTCCGAGCGTCAGCTGTCCCGCCGCCGCGGCGACGCTGCTGAGATCGGTGAGGTTGTTCTTCTGTGCCGTCTCCGGCGTCGTGACGAACACGTTCGTGCTGTTCGCCGGAGAGAACGCGTACGTGACGAGTCCGTCCTTCGCGACGGCGTCGGTCAACGCCTTCGCGACCGTCGCCGGGTCTCCATTCGTCGTCGCGTTCTTGTCGTAGGTCGGCAGGTCGAAGCCCGTGTATTCGGGCTTCAGGTCGAGCTTGCCGGCGTCAAGGGCGGCGTTCCCGATGTCGCGGCTCTTGATGTCGAGCTCACGCTTGACGGTATAGCCGGCGTTCTCGAGGACCTGCGCGTACATCTCCGCAACGAGCTGGTTCTCCGCGAACGCACCGGAGACGCCGACGACCAGCGTTCCTTTCGCCGCCGCGGACGGCGTGGAGCCGCTCCCGGCGTTGTTGTTGTCCCCACCCGAGCTGCAGGCGCCGGCCAACAGGGCCACCGCCAGCACACTCGCCCCGAGGACGAACGTGCGGTGTTTCCGCATGGGTAATCTCCTCCGATCCTTGCTCATGGGTGCCCAACCCGGACGTGGACCCGCGAACCCTAGCAGGGGGGCTCCGGCGCCTGCTACCCAAGGCAAATGCGGAGATTCCCGAGCGTCGCGGCGGCGATCTCAGGCGCTCGCGGCCTGACGTCCGCGTTTCGACTCCGAGGAGAGTCGCGGCGCGGTCGCCCTCCGGAGCAGGGAGAACAGCGCGTCAGTGACGATCGCGAGCAGCGCGATCAGGATGGAGCCCGCGACGACCTTCTGAAGCTGTTGGTTCGCGTATCCGTCGACGATGTAGCGGCCGAACGTTCCGCCCGCGATCAGTGCCGACAACGTCGCGGTCGCCACGATCGTCACCGCCGCGAGGCGCAGGCCCGTCATGATCAAGGGGGTGGCGAGCGGGACCTCGAGGCCGAACAGGACCTGCCGCCCGCTCATGCCCATCCCACGCGCCGCCTCCACCGTGTCCGCGTCGACCTGCTGGATCCCGACGTAGGTGTTGACCAGGATCGGCGGGATCCCCAGGAGCGTCAGTGCGACGAGCGTCGGCGCGAACCCGAACGCGAGCGAAGGGAAGAGGTAGACAGCGGCGAGGAACGCGAGCGACAGGATCGCGAGCGACGGGACGGATCGCCCGATGTTCGCGACCTGCACGGTCGCGACCTCTCCGCGG
Source organism: Actinomycetota bacterium (assembly GCA_045805285.1). GTDB lineage: Bacteria > Actinomycetota > UBA4738 > UBA4738 > JBJMLN01 > JBJMLN01. The sequence continues at coordinate 17,062 of JBJMLN010000020.1, forward strand.
CGGGTGTGGCCGACGGCGAGCCCGACCGGGATCGCGATCAGGCTCGCCAGCACGATCGCGGAGAACGAGAGCGTGACCTGCTGGAAGAAGCGGGTCGGGATCCCGTCCGGGCCCGCCCAATGGGAGGAGTTGAAGATCCAGTGGATCCCCTGGACCAACTCGTTCACCCGATGCCTCCGTTCACGTCGCGATCGCGCGCACGCTCGCGGACCGCGTCCAGGGCGTCGCGAGCCGGCCCACTCCGATGAGCAGCAGGTCGGCGACGACCGCGAGCGCCACGGAAAGGACGACGCCGAGGAGCAGCGGCGTCCAGAAGAACTGCGTCAGGCCGTCGAGGATGAACTCTCCGAAGCCCCCACGTCCGATCAGCGCCGCGATGGTGATCAACCCGATCGTGGAGACGGTTGCGATGCGGATGCCGGCGATGATCACCGGCATCGCGAGCGGGATCTCCACGCGCCAGAGCATCTGCCGGTCCGTGAACCCCATCCCGCGCGCGGCGTCGCGAGCGTCCTCCGGCACGCCTTCGAGGCCCGCGAGGATGTTCCGGATCAGGATGAGCAGCGTGTAGGTCGTGAGCGGGATCACGACGGTCGTGTAGGAGAACCCGGTCACGGTGACGAGGAGCGAGATCAGCGCGAGGCTCGGGATCGTGTACAGGAGCGAGGCGGTCGACGCGATCGGCGCTTGGAACCGCCGGTGCCGGTAGGCGATGATCGCGAGGGGGAACGAGATGAGCAGCCCCAACCCCACCGAGATCACCGTCAGCTCCACGTGCTGGACGGCACGGCTCGCAACATCGTTGAGGTGATCGCCGATCCAGCTCCAGAGGATCAGCGGCTGATCGAGTTGCGCGAGGAACGCGGTCACGACGACACGATCTCCCGCGTGATGCGTTCCAGCGTGAGGATGCCGACGTAGCGCTGGCCTTCCGAAGCGACGACGGCGACGTTCGTCCGCGAGGTGACGATCGAGTCGAGCGCCTGCCGAAGCGAGCTCTCAAACGTGACGTACGCGCTGAATCGGCGGATCTCCGCCTCGCCCACTGTGGAAACGCCTTGTAGCGCAGCGGGTTCGACCCATCCGTGCAGCTCACCGTCGTCCACGACGCTCGCCCACCCGAACCCGTAGTGATCGATCACCTTGAGCGCGTCCTCCGCGCTGGTGTCGGAGGTCACGACCGGTCCCTCCTCCACCTCGATCTCGGAGACCGTGATGAGCGCGAGGCGTTTCAACCCACGCTCCGGCCCGACGAAGTTCTCGACGAACGGGTTCGCCGGCGCGCGCAAGATCTCCTCGGGCGCGGCGTACTGCTCGATCACGCCGCCCTTGTTCAGGATCGCGATGCGGTCGGCCATCTTGATCGCCTCGTCGATGTCGTGCGTAACGAACACGATCGTCTTGCGCAGACGCTCCTGGATGCCGAGGAACTGCTCTTGGAGGCGGCCACGAACGATCGGGTCGACCGCCGCGAACGGCTCGTCCATCAGCATCACAGGCGGATCGGCGGCGAGCGCGCGCGCGACGCCGACGCGCTGGCGTTGCCCGCCGGAGAGCTCTCCCGGATAGCGTTTCAGCAGCTCCGGATCGAGGTCCAGGATCTCGATCAGCTCGCGGCACCGCTCCTGCTGGCGCGCCTCGTCCCAGCCGAGGAGCTTCGGCACCGTCGTGATGTTGTCCTCCACGGTGCGGTGCGGAAGGAGCCCGATGCTCTGGATGACGTAGCCCATGCCGCGGCGGAGCTCCACCGGGTCCTGCTTCAGGACGTCGACGCCTTCGACGAGGATCGTGCCCGACGTCGGTTCCACGAGCCGGTTGATCATCCGCATCGTAGTGGTCTTTCCGCAGCCGGAGGGACCGACGAGGACGACCGTCTCTCCACGCGGGATGTCCATCGAGAGGCTCCCGACGGCGGGCCCCTCGGAGTTCGCGAAGCGCTTCGAGACGTCGCGAAGCGAGATCATCGGGTCGGAGGGCTCGGGCACGGGAGAAGCCTAGCGAGTCCTCGTGGGACGTACGGGATCACGGCGAGTTGGCGGTGGTCTTCGGGCCGCGATGCTCTCCAGACGTGGCCGATGGGCGCCGTTCCGGGACGAACGCTGATCCCGCATCCCTGTCCGGCGAGCTGACGCCGGGCGCCGCTCAGATCTGTGCGGCGAAGTCGTGCATGCCGGCGCGCTGGCCCTTGGTGAAGTGCCGGTAGAGCAGGAAGCCGACGACGATGACCACGGTCGTCGAGAAGAGCATCAGTGTTGCGGCCGCGTTGACTGCCGGCGTGGGAGATCCACGCGCGGACGTGTAGATCTTCACGGCGAGAGGCTCCGTTGGCGCGAGTCCGTGCAGATAGTTCACGGTGACGAAGTCGTCGATCGTGTCGGCGAAGACGAGTGCGAAGCTCGCGAAGATCGCGGGATACAGCAGCGGCAGGAGGACGCGCCGGATCGACTGCCTCGGGGGGGCCCCGAGATCCAAGGCCGCTTCCTCGTACTCCTTGCCGATGGATAACAGCCGTGCCCGGACGATGATCACCGGATAGGAGAGCTGGAAGGTGATCAGTCCCAGCAACTCAGCCATCGTGCCGAGGCGGATGAACTTGAAGAGGTACTGGAACACGAGGAACATCGCGACGCCGATGATGATCTCCGGCATCACGAACGAGAGCAACATCACGAAGTTCGCCGTCCGCGCCGGTCGGCCACGCCAACGGTCGATCCCGATCGCGAACATCACGCCCAATGGAACGGCGATGAGCATCGTGATGAGCGAGAGCTTCAGCGTTTGGAAGATCGCCGTGTGAAGGTTCGGATCCTTGAAGAGGGACTCCGGGTCTTGGTTCCACCACAGGAGACCGAAACCTTGGAAGGTGCTGATCGAGCGACCGGCGTTGAAGGAGATGAGGACGGCGATCGCGACGGGGGAGATCGACCACACCAGATACATCCAGGTGACGGTCTCCAGGATCCTCGGCTTCCGCCACGGATCCCGCCACCAACGAGGCTTTCGCTTCGACTGGATCGCGCTTGCGGGGCCGATCGTCGGAGAGTCGGGCCGCGAGACGGTGACGCTCACGCTTCCTCCAGCGACTTCCGGGTGCTGCGCATGTAGTACATCATCGGGATGATCAACAGGAACATCAGGATGAGCACGAACACCGCGCCTTGCGGGATCTGACTGTTCTCGATGGCGTTGTCGAGCGTGTTGCCGAGCATGGACGTCCTGGGAGAGTTCGAGAGCAGGTTGTTGGTGTAGTAGTCACCGAACATCGGGAGCGTCACGATCACGGTTCCCGCGAGGATCGCCGGTTTGCTGAGCGGGAGCGTGACCCGGACGAACGTGGAGAAGGGGCTCCCGCCGAGGTCTCTTCCGGCCTCGAGCAGGTTCTGATCGATGCGGTCGAGGAACGCGTAGAACGGCAAGATCATGTACGGGATGTAGCCGTACACCAATCCGAGGATCACGGTGAACGGCCGGCCTTCGAGCCAGGCGATCGGATGCGGGGCGAGATGGAGGAACGTGACGATCCGGTTCACGTAGCCATCCACTTGGAGGAGGTTCACCCACGCGAGCATCCGCATCAGGTAGCTCACCCAGAACGGGGAGATCAACAACACGAGGAAGAGCGTCTTGCGCCTCCCGCCGTACCGGGCGACGTAGTACGCAACCGAGTAGCCGATGATGATGCAGAGGACACTCGCCGCAAGCACATAGATGAAGGTTCGCAGGAACACCGGGCCCAAGTACGATCCGGGGCCGAAGATCTGGTGGTACACGGCGGTGGCGTTGGACGCCGTCCAATACCAGGGCTGCCAGACCGGTACGGGGTTCCGGAAGATGTCGTACGTTCCGAACGCGACGCAGATGACGACATAGAACGGAAGGACGAAAAGCGCGATCAGCCAGATCGTGCCGGGTGCAGCCCAGGACGGCCAGAACCAGCGGGGGTACCAGGGTCCCCGACTGCCTTCCGAAGCGTCGTCCTTCCGCCGCCGGAATCGGCGTCCGCGTTCGTGGAGAGCGGTTTCGGTCACGCCGCTCCAGATTGGAACTGCTGCCACGCCGCGTGCCAGAGGTTGTCAACCGGGGGCGTGAGCTCCAGCTCCAAGTACCCGGTCTGGAAGTCCTCCTTGCGCACGACGGCCGCCTGCATCCACGGCGCGACGTAGTTGATCGGCGGCGCCCAATTGGACTGCTTGGAGTAAAGGCCCTCGGTCTTCGTCAGCGTGTCGGGATCGGCCTGGGTCTGCGGCGGTTGATACCCGACCCACGAGAAGTTGTCCATCGCGTTCTGGTAGTCGAGGATGAAGTTCAGGAACAGGTGCGCGAGCACCGGGTTCGGCGCGTTCTTCGGGATCGTGATGAGGTCGTTGTTGACGACGCCCTTGCGGTCCTCCGGGAACCAGTAGCCGAGCGCCTCGAACGACTTCTGGGTGTAGGAGTTCACGTACGCCCACCCCGCGACCATGTCACCCGACCACGCCTGGTGCAGGTCGTACTGGCCTTGCGGGAGGAAGCGGTACGCGCCGTTGATCGAGGTGCGAACGTTCACGGCGTCGATCATCTTGATCAGGTCGTTCTTCGCGAGATCGATCTGCTGCGAATCGCCGGTGTTGACGTCGGTGATGCCGTTCTTGAGCAGTGCCATGCCGATCGCTTCGCGGTAGTCGTCGTAGATCCCGATCTTGCCGCTGTACTTGGGGTCCCACAGGATCTCGTACGGGTTCGACATGCCGTAGATCGTGTCGTCGGGGATGACGTCGCGCCGGTAGCCGATCCCGGTGGTGTAGACCACATACGGGACGGTGTAGCGCCACTGCTGGTCGTAGAAGGGGTTCTGGAACTCCGGCCAGATGAACTTCTCGAGGTTCGGGATGTAGTCGTGGTTCAGCGGCTGGAGGTAGTCGGTCGCGACGAGCTTGCTCAGCACGTCGATCGTCGGGAAGAAGATGTCGAACGCGAGCTGGCCCGTCTGGATCTTTCCGATCGCGCCATCCATGTTGTTGAAGGTCGTGATCTCGTAGTCGCAGTCGTACTTGCTGCTGAACTCGTCGAGGACGTGTTTCCAGATGTACTGGTCCCAGTTGAAGAGCTTGAGCGTCGCGCCCTTCTCCGGCTGGAGGCCCGAGGCGATCGGCTCGCCCTTCAGCGGCTGCGTGACGGGACTGCTGGGCCGGGGGATCGGGATCGTGCCCGTGCTGTTTCCGTTACCCGGAGTCTTCGTCGGGTTCGTGCATGCCGCCATGATCGCTGCGAGGGTCGGAACGCTTACCGCCGCGCCCGCTCCGCGCCGAAGGAGTTCGCGCCTCGTGAGTCTGGCCGCTTTCCACCCTTCACGCGGGTGTTTCATCAGTCCCCTCCTTGCTGTGTCGAACGCGCTGAGCGTTCGTTCAGGCGCGTAGGTACCATACGCGGGCAACCCCCGCAACCCAGCCCGTTCGAACTAGTCCTGCGGAGGATCTCTCACCTATAGATACGCAGTGTGACACCGTCGTGGTCGGTGCGGGGCTCGCGGGCCTCAGCGCCGCTCGCGCATTGCGGACCGCGGGCCTTCGCGTGACGGTGGTCGAGGCGAATGAACGCGTCGGAGGACGCGTTCATTCGGTGCGCCTCTCCAACGGCGCGGTCGCCGAGCTCGGTGCGGAGTGGATCATGGACGGCGACCACGCGCTCCGCGAGCTCGCGCGAGAGCTGGGCGTGGAGCTCGCGGAGGGCGGCATCGACTACATCCTGCGCGACGCGCCGCACGGCGCCTCGATCGACGAGCAGCGGGGTGCGCTCGAGGTCGCGCACGCAGAGGTTTCGCGGATCGCTCCCGCCGAGCTCTCCGGACGCTCGCTCGGCGGCTTCATCGACGCGCTGCCCGTTTCCGAGGCGCAGCGGGCCACGCTCCGTGCGCGGATCCAGGGGTCGGTCTCGATGGATCTCGACAGGGTCACGCTCCGTATCACCGAGGCGGAGCGCGCCTTCCATGTCGGCGAGGGCGTCTACCGGCGCGTGGCCGACGGCAACAGCCGCATCCCGGAAGCGATCGCCAAGGAGCTCCCGGACGTCCGTTTCGGGCACGCCGTGGACGAGATCTCCGACGACGAGGATGTCGTACGGATCTCCGGCGCCGGCTTCAGCGTGGACGCGCTGTCTGCCGTCGTCGCCGTTCCGGCCCCGATCGCGCGGGTGCTCAGGTTCCGTCCCGGCCTGCCCGAGGACCGCCGGCGTGCGCTGGAGGAGCTCCCGATGGGCGTCGCGTCGAAGCTCGCGGCCGCGGCCGATACGCCGCCTTCGGTCCGCGCGCGTCAGGACGTCGAGATCCCGTACTGGTGCTGGGCTGCTCTCGGCGGCGACTCGGAGACGCGTCCGGTCGTCGCCGCGTTCGCCGGTTCCGAGCCTGCCCAGGAGCGCCTTCGCACCGCGACGGGGGATCCCTCGACGTGGATGGAGCGGATCCGTGAGATGAATCCCGGTGTGGCGTTCACCGGAGAGGTCGTCATGAAGGCCTGGGCGGAGGACGCGCTCACGCGCGGCAGCTACTCCGCCTTCGACGAGCGGTCGTGGTCGCGCGCGGAGCTCCTCCGGCAGCGCGTGGGACGGATCTCCTTCGCGGGCGAGCACACGGCGGCGCCGCACGACTACGCGACGATGAACGGCGCGGTGCTCTCCGGACTCCGCGCGGCGGACGAGATCGCGCGGCTGCTCCGGCCCGCCTGACGCAACGGCGCTCGCTGCCCCACGGGGAGATACTGTCCTTCGAACTCCCTCGAACGGAGATGCGTGCACATGCGCAAGGCGCTCGTCGCCGTCGGCGCGCTCCTGGTCATCGTCGCCGGAGGCGCCGCGTGGTTCATCCTGCGCCCGCCCGCCTACTCGTCGCTCCGCTTGACTCGCTCGCAGGAGCTTCCGGGCACCTTCGGCGCGTCCGTCGATCCTTTGTCGCGCTGGTTCCATCCGTCCGTCACGCCGTCGCGCGCACTTGCGATCGTGCAAGGTCAGGCCGTTCCCGCGCGGGCGAACGAGATCCTCGCGGCGGTGCCTCCGGCAACGCTGCGCGCGACGAGCGGTCCCTCGACGCCTGCATGGGTGATCGTCACGCCCGGACTCTGCTTCGCGTCCAACAAGGGAGATCTCGTCTCCTCGAGCCGGCGCAGCCCGTCGTCGGTCTCGCGGTGCAGCGACCGGAACATGTGGGTCGTCATGGTGAACGCGGAGTCGGGAAAGATGATCGCGAGCATGAGTGCGTACGACGCGACGGGGTCGTGGTCGCCGGCGCTCGCGGGGTGAGTTCGGTCGTCTAGCTCACGTCGGCGGAGCTCGGAACGGTGCTCCAGACACTCAGCCAGCGGTTCTGTGCGCTCGGCGACAGCGGCCGGAGCGTGAGCGCGCGGTCGACGTCTCCGGGGGAGAGCAGCGCGTTCGCGAGGTTCGACGGCACGATCCGGTGACCGAACGATGAGCGTGATGTGAGCGCTCCGCGCGTCACTCCCTCGACAGGCGGTTGGTAGCCGTTCCATGCGAAGTTCCGCAGCGCGTTCGCAGGGTCGAGCATGTGGTTCAGGAACAGATGCGCGAGCACGGGGTTCGGCGCCTTCGCGGGGATCGCCATCAGGTCGGCGCCCACGATCCCGCGTCCGTCGTCCGGCCAGAAGTAGCGGAGATCTCCCGCCGTTCCGAGCGTGTACGCGCTTCCGAACCGTCCGGCGGAGAGGATGTCGCCGGACCACGCCTGGTGGATCGCGAACTCCCCCTTCGGGAGGCCCTCGTAGGCGCCGTCGGTGTCGAACTCCGCGCCGATGCGGTCGACGAGATCGTGCAGCGCCGTCTCCGCGGCGTCGAGGATCGACGGATCCGTCGTGTCGACCTCCGTGGACCCGTTGCGGAGGATCGCCGTCGCGATCGCCTCGCGATAGTCGTCGTAGAGCCCGACCTTTCCGCGGTACTTCGGGTTCCAGTACACGGAGTACGGGTCGTCGAGCTCCGCCGGCGCGTCGCGGGTGGCGACGAGGTCGCTCCGCCAGCCGATCCCCGTCGAGAAGACGGTGTACGGAACCGAGTACCGCAGGCCGCGGTCGTAGAACGCTCCGTCGCGCGGAGCGAATTGCGGCCAGAGGCGGCCGACGTTCGGGATGTAGTCATGGTTCAGCGGTTGGAGGAGGCCGGCGTCGACGAGCGACCCGAGCTGGTCGATCGTCGGGAAGAAGATGTCGAACGCGCCGCCGTTCTGGATGATGCTCGCGCCCTTGTCGCGGTTCTCGAAGCTGGTGATCTCGAAGTCGACGTTGTGCGCGTTCGCGAAATCCGCGACGACGGAGTGGGAGAGGTATTCCCTCCACTCCAGGATCCTGAGCGTGGCGTTCCTCTCCGGCGCGAGATCGCTTGCGACGGCTGAGTTGTCCGAGCTGAAGGGGAGCGTGACCGCCCCCGTGCCCGTCTGCGATCCGGTCCGGACGGCCGTCGTGGTCGCGTGCCCACTGCAGGCGGCGAGGAGGGAACCTCCCGCGAGCGCGGCCGCAGCGAGTCCCGACACGCGAAGGAACTCGCGCCGGTCCATCGTGCACGGAGATCGTTGCGGCATCGGCGCTCCCGTCCCGTCGTCGGAGGCATGATGTGCCGGTGGGTAGCCATCGAGCAAGAGAGCGCCACGGCCGGCTAGCTAGTCTGGCCGAGACTAGTTCCGCCGCTGTGTATGATTCGGCGCCGTGACCGAGGACGTCCTCCTCTCCGAAGACCTCGGGCCGGTCCGTCGCCTTACGATGAACCGGCCGAAAGCGCTGAACGCGCTGTCCGGCGAGCTGATCTCCGCGATGTCCGACGCCTTTGCGACCGCCGGCAAGGACGAGAGCGTGCGCGTCGTGATCCTCCGCGGCGCCGGTCGCGCGTTCTGCGCCGGCTACGACCTCAATGAGGACGCCGCGGGGGAGACCAAGGACGTCGCGGGCTGGTACGAGGAGCTCCGCGACTCCGCCGAACACATGATGGAGATCTTCGACTGCCCGAAGCCGGTCATCGCGCAGGTGCACAGCTACTGCCTCGCCGGCGGGTGTGACCTGATGATGATCTGCGACCTGTGCGTGTGCTCCGACGACGCGTTCTTCGGGGAGCCCGAGATCCGGTTCGGCTCCGGAGTCGTCACGATGGTGATGCCGTGGCTCCTCGGCTCGCGCAAGGCGAAGGAGCTCCTCTACACCGGCGAGGACCGGATCAACGCAGAGCAGGCGCTGGCGATGGGACTCGTGAACCGCGTCGTCGGTGTCGATGAGCTCGACGACGCGACGGTCGAGCTCGCGAACGAGATCGCGAAGAACGACCCGGTCGCGATCGCGATGACGAAGAAGTCGATCAACCGCGCGTGGGAGGTCGCGGGTTTCCGCGACGCGATCGCGTCGAACGTCGAGCTCGACTCCATCATCGAGGCCGCGGAGGTTCCGGAGCGGATCGAGTTCCGCAAGATCACGCAGGAGCAGGGTCTCAAGGCGGCGATCGCCTGGCGCGACGCGAGGTTCCGCGAGCAGAACGCGTGAGCCTGTTCCCGGAGACGAACGCGTGAGCTCGCGCGCTTCGAGGAAGCGGTTCCCCGCGTCGGCGTTCACGCCGCTCCTCGCGCCGCGATCGATCGCCATCGTCGGCGCGTCGGAGTCTCCCGACTCCTGGGCGCCCGAGATCTACGGTTCGCTCCAGCACCTCGGATACGACGGTGAGCTGTATCCGGTCAACCCGAAGTACGAACAGGTGTGGGGTCGGCGCTGTCTTCCGTCCGCGAGCGCGCTGCCGAAGGGCGTCGACCTCGTCGTCGTCGTCGTTCCGGCCCGCGTTGCGGTGCGTTCGGTCGACGAGGCCGGCGCCGCCGGTGCTCGTTCCGCGATGGTCGTCTCGAGCGGCTTCGCGGAAGCGGGAGACGAGGGCCGCGCGCTCCAGAACGAGCTGATGGAGGTCGCGCGCAAACACAAGCTGCCGGTCCTCGGCCCGAACGTCGAGGGCTTCGTCAACTACGTCGACCGCGTCGCGCCGTACGGAACGACACCGCCCGCGGAACCGGTTCCCGGGTCGGTGAGCGTCGTCTCCCAGAGCGGAACCGTCGCGTGGACGATGAACCAGATGGCGTCGGACCGCGGCTTTGGCCTGCGGATCATCCTCGGCGTCGGGAACGAGGCGGTGCTCGGGCTCGGCGACCTGTACGAGTGGGCCGCGGCGGATGCGAAAACGAAGGTCGTCACCACCTACATCGAGACGCTTCGCGATGTGGAAGGCATCGGGCGCGGGCTCGACGCACTCCGCGAGGCGGGGAAGCCGATCCTCGTGTGCGCTCCTGCGGGGCGGAGCGAGGCCGCGCGCCGCTCGATCGTCGCGCACACCGGCGCGCTCGCGGGCAACACGGGCGTCCGCGACGCGTGGCTCCGCGCGCGTGGAGCGGTGCTCGTCTCCGACCCGGTGGAGATGTTCGAGGCGGCCGTGTTGCTCTCCCACCACCGGAAGCTCCGGCGTAGCGGAGTCTCCGCCGCGCTCCAGTCGGGAGGCGCGTGCACGCTGTTCGCGGAGGCGGCCGGCAACGCCGGCTTGGAGCTGCCGGCGTTCGCACCCAAGACGGAGAAGGCGCTGCGCAAAGCGCTCCCGTCGTTCGCCAACCTCAACAACCCGCTCGACGTCACCGGCCAGGCCGCGGTGGAGACGCCGATGTTCATCGACGCGCTCGACGCCCTCGCGCGCGACCCCTCCATCGGCTTCATCGGCTTCGACGCGTTCCCCCCGAGAGGGGAGGACGACGCAGTCTGGGCGGAGCCGGTGCTCGCGAAGGCGCGCGCGCTCCAGAAGGAAACGGGCGTCGCGTTCGCGTCGATCGCGATGAGCCCGCTCGCGTACTCGTCCAGGGCGAAGGAGTTCGTCCGCGACGCGAAGCTCCCGTTCGTCCAGGGACATCACGCGGCGACCGGCGCGATCCGGGCGTTGCTTCAGTTGCAGGCGCGCCCTCGCGGGGCTCGCCCGGAGGAGGAGCCGTCCGACGCTCGCACCAAGGGCCTGAAGCTCGTCCGCGGGCTGTCGGGGCCGCTCGACGAAGCGCGCGCGGCGGAGCTGCTTTCTCTCTACGGAGTGAAGCGACCGAAGGAGCGCATGGTCGCGACGCCCGTCGAGGCGGCCAAGGCGGCCGAGCGGATCGGTTATCCGGTCGCGGTGAAGGCCGCCGCCGCGGAACTGCCGCACAAGGCGAAGCTCGGCGGCGTGAAGCTTGGTCTGTCGAGCGCCGCGGACGTGGAGGACGCTGCGGAGGAGGTCCTCCACGCCGCGAAGCAGGCCGGCGCCGCGAAGCCGCAGGTCCTCGTCCAGCAGATGGTGACCGGAACGGAGATCCTCGTCGGCGCCGTGATCGACGAGCGCTTCGGCCCCGCGATCACGATCCGGCCGGGAGGCGCCCTCGCGGAAGCCGGAGAGGCGGTCTTCGTCGCCGCTCCGCTGACCGGCAAGGACGCCGAGCGCTACGTCGCCGAACAGGGAACGCGTAGCGGCCTCGACGCGGACCGCCACGATCTGAAGGCGGTCGCGAAGGCCGTGAAGGCGATCGGCCAGGCGGCGTGCGACCTGCGGAGGAGGCTCTCGTCGTTGGAGGCGAACCCACTCGTCGTCCTTTCCGGCGGGGCCATCGCCGTCGACGCGCTGGCGGAGGCACGCGCGCCGGAGTGATCTCCGGCCCCCGGACGCCTCCGTGATCTACGGACTCGGAACGGCGCTCGGCTGGGGGCTCGCCGACTTCATCGCCGCGATCGTCTCCCGCAGGGTCGGGGTCGTGGCCGCGCTCCTCCTCGCCCAGTTCGCCGGGCTCATCTGCCTCGGCGTCTTCTTCGTCGTCACGCATCCGTCGCTCGAGATCACGGCTACGCAGCTCGCGCTTCTGATCGGAAACGGAATCATCGCGTCCGTCGCGTACTACTCCCTCTACAAGGGTCTCGAGCTCGGTCCGATCGCGCTCGTGAGTCCCATCGTCTCCGCGTACGCCGCGTTCACGATCGCGCTCGCGGTCGTCTTCCTGAACGAGGCGATCGGCGGCCCGGAGTTCTTCGGCATCCTCGTCACGTTCGGAGGCGTCGCGCTCGCGTCGACGGACCTGAAGGCGCTTCGCGCCGGAGGAGCGATGCACGGCCCCGGCGTCCGCTTCGGGCTCGTGTCGATGCTCGCGTTCGGCGCCAGCACGTTCCTGATCGCGCGCCTGGCGCGGGATCTCGGCTGGTGGCTCCCCGTCGCGATCTCCAGGCTCACGACGACGACGGCGTTGCTCCTCGGCTCGGCGATCCTCCACCGGGAGCCGTCGTTCTCGAAGGTGGACGCGCGGAGCTTCGCCGAGTGCGCCGTCATCGGCGTCGCCGATGTCGGCGGTCTCATCCTGTACGCGCGCGGGAGCCAGCTCGGCCTCGTCTCCATCGTCGCGGCGGCGTCGGCTGCCTACGCCGTCATCCCGGTGATCGGAGGCATCCTGGTCTTCCGAGAGCGGCCGGTCGCGAACCAGATCATCGGCATCGTGGTGGTGTTCGTCGGGCTCCTGCTGCTCGGCCTCGCCACGTGAGGCGAGCTGTTCCCGGAGTATCGTTGCGCCGGGCTTGACGGAACGGAGGGTGACGATCGAGACGACGAATGCTGCGTACGACGGATCGGTCGCCGTCGCGCGAGAGGCGCACGACAAGGACATCCCGCTCAAGCTGATCGGAGGGCAGGCGGTGCGCCTCCTGACGCCAAATTTCCCCGACCGCGCGCGCGACGACCAGGACATGGACTTCGCCTCGGTCTCCCGGGCGAAGGGCGAGGTGATGCAGTTCCTCTCCGACCACGCGTTCATCCCGGATAAGCGGTTCAACGCGATGCACGGGCAGCGGCAGATGTATTTCACGACCGACGACGGAAAGACGAGCGTCGACGTCGTGATGGACCAGCTGAACATGTCGCACCTGCTGGACTTCTCCGACCGCATCGACCGGATGCCGTACACGCTCGACGTCGCGGATCTGTTGCTCTCCAAGCTCCAGATCGTGGAGCTGAACGACAAGGACGTGCATGACATCCTGCATCTCCTCTCCGCGTTCGAGGTGAAGCCGGGCGACGAGGTCGGCACGATCGGGCTCGACCGGATCGGAGACGTCGTCCGGCAGGACTGGGGCTGGTGGCGGACGGTCACCGGGAACCTCGACAAGGTCGTGCAGCTCGGGGAGGGCGAGCGCAAGGAGATGCTGCCCGCCGGCCGTGCGTACGAGCCGGCCGAGCAGGCGCTGCTGCTTCGCAAGCACGCGGACGACGTTCCGAAGACGATGAAGTGGAAGCTTCGCGCCAAGGTCGGCGATCGCGTCCAGTGGTACGAGCTGCCCGAAGAGGTCGGGCACTAGCTCAGTCGAGGCGGAAGATGATCTCCCGGATGCCGTCGGGTTCGGGCGGCCTCGGCCCTCCGACCGCGACGAAGCCGCATTTCTCCAGCACCCGGATCGAGCCGACGTTGTGCTCCGCCACGTTCGCCGACAGCGGTCGCTCGGGGAGCTCTCCGACGAACCGACGCAACGCCTCGGTCGCGATGCCGCGGCCCCAGAACGCCTTCCCGAGCCAGTACCCGACGACATGGTCGTCGTCGTCGACCCAGCTCAGCATCCGTCCCGCGACCTCGCTGTCGGCGACGATCGTCCGCTGGATCGCCGCCTCGTCGGCTTGAGCCGCTCCCAGTGCTCAGCGAAGGCCTCCGCGTCGCGCGCGGGGAAGGCCGCCATCTCGTTCGCTTCCGGTTCGCGTTGCTGCTCGAAGAGCGCCGCGTAGTCGGAGTCGTCCGTCTCGCGGAGGCGCACCTCCGGTGTCACGCGCCGCGTTCGTGCCGGTAGAACGGGAGCGCCTCCGGTGGCATCGGCTCGTTGCCGAGGATCAGATCGGCGGACTTCTCCGCGAGCATCATCACCGGCGCGTAGATGTTGCCATTCGGGATGTACGGGAACGACGAGGCGTCGACGACGCGCAGTCCGTCGGTGCCGTGGACGCGCATCGTCAACGGATCGAGCGCCGACATGCCGTCGACGCCCATGCGGGCGGTGCACGACGGATGCAGCGCCGTCTCCGCGTCGCTCGCGACCCACTTCAGGATCTCCTCGTCGGTCTGGACCTTGTCGCCCGGGGACAGCTCCCCGTCGTTGAACGGCTCGAACGCGGGCTGGTTCAGGATCCTGCGTCCGAGCCGGATTGCCTCGACCCACTCCCGGCGGTCCTGCTCGGTGGAGAGGTAGTTGAAGCGGAGCGCCGGCTTCACGTTCACGTCCACGCTCTTGATCTTCACGCTCCCCCGCGAGTCCGAGTACATCGGCCCGATGTGGATCTGGTAGCCGTGGTCGCTCGCCGGCTTCGAGCCGTCGTAGCGGATCGCGATCGGCAGGAAGTGGAACATCAGGTTCGGATAAGCGACGTCGTCGTTGCTGCGCGCGAAGCCGCCTCCCTCGAAGTGGTTCGTCGCCCCCGGCCCCGTCCGGAAGAACAACCAGAGGAAACCCACCCACGGCCGGTATCGGTACTTGAGAAACGGCGCGACCGACACCGGCTGCTTGCTGGCGTACTGGACGTAGGTCTCGATGTGGTCCTGGAGGTGCTCTCCGACGCCCGGGACGTCGGCGACGACGTCGATGCCGAGCTCCTTCAGCTCGCGCCCGTTCCCGACGCCGGAGACCTGCAGCAACTGAGGAGAGCCGATCGCGCCTCCGCAGAGGATCACCTCTCCGGCTCGGGCGGTCTCCTTCTTTCCGTTGTGGACGTACTCCACCCCGACGGCTCGCGTGCCCTCGAACAGGATCCTCGAGACGAACGCGCGCGTCTTGACCTCCAGGTTCTTGCGGCCCATCACCGGGTGGAGATACGCGCGCGCCGCGGAGAGCCTCCTTCCTCGGTGTACGTTGCGGTCGAACGGCGCGAAGCCCTCTTGGCGGTAGCCGTTCACGTCGTCCGTCAGCGACAACCCCGCCTCCTGGACCGCCTCGAAGAACGCGCCGAACAGCGGGTTCGTCGCCGGCCCGCGCTCCAGCACGAGCGGCCCGGAGTGCCCCCGGTACTTGTTGTCGAGCGGCGCCGCGAGCGCGGTCTCCATCCGCTTGAAGTAGGGGAGGCAGTGCGCGTAGTCCCACGTCTGTATCCCCGCATCGGAGGCCCACCGCTCGTAATCGAGGGGGTTCCCGCGTTGGAAGATCATCCCGTTGATCGAGCTCGAGCCGCCGAGGAGCTTTCCGCGGGCGTGGTAGATGCGCCGGCCGTTCATGTGCGGCTCCGGCTCCGATTCGTATTTCCAGTCGTAGAACCGGCTGCCGATCGGAAAGGTCAGCGCCGCCGGCATGTGGACGAAGACGTCGAAGACGTAGTCGGAGCGTCCCGCCTCCAGCACGAGGACGCGGTTCCCCGGGTCCGCGGAGAGGCGGTTCGCGAGGCAGCTCCCTGCTGAACCGCCGCCCAGGATGAGGAAGTCGTACGGGCGGTCCATCACTCGGAGTCTGCACCCTCCGCGAGCGAGGCGCCTCCTCGGGTTGCTCGTGCTGCAACCGTGCCTTGCGTCGGTCCTCCGGGAGGACGAATATCCACCGAGCAGATCAGCGAGCAGGTCAGGAGGCGCTGGGAACCAGATGCCGAGGATCTTCTACGTCACCGACATCCACGGGTCGGAGATCTGCTGGAAGAAGTTCCTGAACGCTGGCTCCTTCTACAAGGCCGACGTCGTCATCCTCGGCGGCGACATCACCGGCAAGGCCATGGTGCCGATCGTCCAGCGTTCCGACGGCACCTGGGACGCCTCCCTGCAGGATCACCATCAGGCGCTCGAGAGCGAGGACGCCATCGCGGAATTCGAGACGCGCGTGATGAACCGCGGCTACTACCCGATCCGGGTCTCGGAAGAGGAGTACCGCCACATGCAGGAGGACGAGGACGCGGTCGACAAGCGCTTCAAGCAGGCGATGATCGAGGGCACGGAGCGCTGGATCTCCATGGTGGAGGACAAGCTCGGCGGCACCGGCATCCGCGCGATCGCGTGCCCCGCGAACGACGACATGTTCGAGATCGACGACCTGCTCGAGCACGCGTCCTACCTCGAGACCGGTGACGAGGAGCATCCGATGGAGCTCGACGGCTTCCGGATCATCTCCATGGGGTGGACGAACCCGACGCCGTGGCACACGTTCCGCGAGGCGGAGGAGCCCGAGCTCGCCGAGCGCATCAAGCACGCGTTGGAACACGCGGCGGAGCCGGAGAACACGATCCTGAACTTCCACGCGCCGCCCTACGGCTCCAAGCTCGACAACGCGCCCGCCCTGAACGCGGACCTGACCTACAAGTCGGGAGGACAGGCGTTGCGGCCGGTGGGCTCGACGTCGGTTCGTGACGCGATCAAGGACTTCCAGCCGGTGCTCTCGCTGCACGGGCACATCCACGAGAGCAAGGGCGCGGCGCGGATCGGAAAGACGCTCGCGCTGAATCCGGGGAGCTCGTACGAGGAGGGGATCCTCCAGGCCGCGATCGTGAACATCGACGCCAACAAGCGGAAGGTGAAGAACTACCAGTTGGTGAACGGCTGAGCCTCAGTCGTTCCGGGCACGTCTCGAGGGGAGTGGAGATATGGCAGCGGTAGGCCAAGAAGCCCCGACCCTGTTCCTCCGCAAGGCGACGGGATTGGTCAAGGGCTGGTCGAAGTTCGACGCGTTCCTGTACTCGTTCATGTCGGTCAACTTCGTCACGCTCGGATTGTTCTTCGCGCTGTCGGTCCTGGCGTTCGTTCCGACGGGGCAGGTGCTGCCGGCCCTCATCATCTCCGCGATCTTCGTCACGTTCCTCGTCATCACGTACGCCGGGCTGATCTCCGTGATGCCGAGGGCCGGCGGCGACTACGTGTGGCAGAGCCGTGTCCTCGGTGGGGGCGTCGCGTTCGTGCTCGCCGTCACCGGATGGTGGTTCATCCTCTGGTACTGGGCGCCGGTCTACGCGAACATCCTCAACGTCGAGGTGTTCCAGCCTCTTGCCGCGGTCTTCAAGCTGGATGGTCTTTCGACCTTCCTCGCAACCAAGACCGGCCTGTTCACCGTGGTGGTGATCACGGTTCTGCTCGCCGGATTCCTCGTCTCCCTCGGCATGGAGGGTTACGCGAAGGTCCAGAAGTACTGCTTCTACATCGGCACCATCGTGCTCGGCATCGTCTTCCTCGTGATGCTGTTCGGGTCGCGGAGCGGTTTCCAGAGCGCGTTCAACCAAGAGTCGGCGAACCTGTTCGGAACACATGGCGATGTCTACACGCAGACGATCAAGGTCGCGCAGACGAACAACGGCGGGCCGATCGTTCCGAGCCTCGGTCTCTCCCCGTTCTTCGGGAAGTCGCTCCTGCTGATCCCGTTCCTCTGCTTCTGGATCCTGTGGCCGAACTGGGGCGCGACGTTGTACGGCGAGGTTCGCGGTGCGAGCGACTTCAAGCGAGTGCTGAGCGGGATGATGTGGGGCCTCTGGGGAACCGTCGCGGTGGCGGCGGTGTTCATCCTCCTCGCTGCGAAGTTCTTCGGCTGGCAGTTCTTCAACGGCGCCAACCTGAACTACTGGGCGCCGATCTACCAGTTCGGGAAGTCGACGATCCCGATCTGGCCGTACCCGCCGCTCCTCGCGAGCTTCTATTTCCACAACACGCTGATCTCGGCGCTGATCGTGCTGGCGTTCGGCGTGTGGTTCCTGGGATGGGCCGGCACGCTGTTCCTGTCGTCGACGCGCGTGATCTTCGCGGCAGCTTTCGACCGGATCCTCCCCGAGAAGGTGGCCGACGTGTCGGAGCGACGCGGCGTGCCTGTCTGGGCGTTGGTTCTGATGCTCGTGCCCTCGCTGGCCGTCGGCGCGCTCTACGCGTATACGAGCAACTTCGGGACATACATCCTCGATGCGACGCTCGTGATTGCCGTGACGTTCTTCGGGACGTCGATCGCGGCGATCATCCTGCCGTGGCGGAAGAAGAGTCTGTATCAGAACTCGCCGATCGCGAGGTACAAGGTCGCCGGGATCCCGTTGATCACGTTGTCGGGAACCCTCACGGCCGCGTTCCTCGGTTTCAACCTGTGGGAGTGGTTCAAGAACGACCTATACGCGGTCAACAACAAGGACTCCTTGATCTTCATGGGAGCGATGTACGTCCTGGCGTTGCTGATCTACGTCGGCGCGAAGATCTATCGCAGGAGCCAGGGCATCGACCTGAACTCCATCTACAAGGAGATCCCGGTCGAGTAAGCGACCGAACCGCTGCGGAGGGTGACTCCGCTGTGGGGAGGTGGTGGGAGGGCGGTCTGCGGGCCGCCCTCCCGTTCTCTGTACGGTGAGGGATGGACATGGCCGACGCGTACCTGATGCACATCGCCGGGGAGTGGGTCCCCTCCGAGAGCGGCGCGACGTTCGACGCCGTCAGTCCCTCCACGGGAGAGGTGATCGGTTCCGTCCCGGAGGGGACGAGGGAGGACGCGCGCCGCGCGATCGCCTCGGCCGGTGATGCGGCTCCGGCCTGGGCGCGGCTCTCCCCCTTCGATCGCGCTTCTGCGATGGAGCGCATCGCCTCCGAGATCGACCGCCGACGCGACGACCTGGCACGCACGCTCGCGGTCGATCAGGGCAAGCCGCTCGAGGCCGAGGCGCGCGACGAGGTGGAGGAGCTGATCACCTACTTCTCCATGGCAGCCGCCGATACGCGCCGGATGGACGGCCTCATGCCACCCTCGGTCGACGGCAACAAGCGGGTGCTCGTCGAGCGGATCCCGCGTGGCGTGGCGGCTGTGATCAGCCCCTGGAACTGGCCGTACACGATGCCGGCGGAGATCCTCGCGCCCGCGCTCGCGTACGGGAACGCGATCGTGTGGGCCGCGGCTCCGACGACGTCGGTGTGCGCGGTCAAGCTCGCGGAGTGCGTCGCCGCTGCGGACCTCCCGGCTGGCGTCTTCAACCTCCTGACCGGGCCCGGAGCGGTCGTCGGAGACGAGATCGCGGTGAATCCCGGCACGCACGTGGTCGGTTTCATCGGCTCGATCGCGACCGGTCATCGAGTCGCCGAGCGCGCGGCGGGCAAGGAGCTGTTACTCGAGATGGGCGGGAACGGGCCGCTCGTCGTGCTCGAGGACGCCGACCTCGACAAGGCGGTCTCGGCGACGCTCGTCGCGTGTTTCCTCAACGCCGGGCAGAGCTGCACCGCCGGCGAGCGGATCCTCGTCCACGAGCGCGTTCACGACGAGTACGTCGAGCTTCTCCAGAAGGCGGTCGCGGCGGAGATCCACCTCGGCGATCCGCTCGACGACGAGACGACGATGGGACCGCTCAACAACGCGCCGACCGCGGACAAGACGGAGCGGCACGTGAGCGAAGCCGTGAGCGCTGGCGCCCTCGTCGTGACCGGCGGCTCACGCGAGGCGTCACTCGGCAGCGATCTCTTCTTCGACGCGACGGTGCTCGATGGCGTGACCGACGAGATGGAGATCGCGCGCGAGGAGACGTTCGGGCCGGTCGTGCCGGTCTCGGTGATCTCCGGCGAGGAGGAGGCGCTGCGGATCGTGAACGAGTCGCCGTATGGGTTGCTCTCCGCCGTGTTCACGCGCGACCTCGGCCGAGGCCTGCGGTTCGCGGAGAGCGTTCGGACCGGCTGGGTGAACGTCAACGAGGGCACGAACTACTGGGAGTCGCACCTGCCGTTCGGCGGCCGCGCGGGTTCCCGGAGCGGCGTCGGCCGCGTCGGCGGCCCGTTCTCGATGGAGCGGCTCACCGAGCTCAAGACGATCGTGATCGACCTCGGGTAGCGGCGTGTTCCGTCGTGGATCTCGGGCTCGGCCGTTCCGCATCTTCTTCGCCGCCGACCTCCACGGCTCGCAGATGGCGTATCGCAAGTTCGTGAACGCCGCGTCGTTCTACGAGGTCGACGCGTTGGTCTTCGGCGGCGACCTGATGGGCAAGGCGTTCGTGCCGATTGTGCGGGAGAACGGCCGCCTGCGTGCTCGGTTCCAGGGACAGGACCTCGACGTCGACGCCGGGGACATGGGGAACCTCTCTCGGAGCATCGAGACCGCGGGGTTCTACTGGCGTGTCGTCGATCGCGACGAGTACGACGCGATGGCAGCGGATCCGCTGGCGGTCCGTGGAGCGTTCCACGAGCTCGCGTCGGAACGCCTCCAGGAGTGGATCGAGTACGGGGAGGAGCGCCTGGCGCAGACCGGGGTGCGCATGTTTCTCACCGGTGGCAACGACGACGAGCCGTCGATCCTCGAGGTGCTGGAGAAGCACGAGGGGGAGCACGTCGTCGCCGCGGAGGGAAAGCTGATCGAGCTCGACGAGAAGCACACGATGATCACGGTCGGGTTGTCGACGCCGACGCCGTGGGACACACCGCGCGAAGTCGACGAGGAGGGGATGGCTGCGACGATCGCTGCAGCGGTCTCCGCCGTGCCGGATCTCGGGCACTGCGTCTTCAACTTCCACTGTCCACCGAAGGACACCGTGATCGACCGCTGCCTGAAGATCGAGGATCCGTCAGGGCTCGAGCCCGGAGAGCTCCCGAAGCCGGTGCGAGAGGCTGGGCGCTTCGTGACGACCGGCGGCGGAAGCGTCGCCGTCCGTGAGACGATCAAAGAGCGGCAGCCGCTGGTCGCGCTCCACGGCCACATCCACGAGTCGCCGGGCCGAGCGAAGATCGGCGACACACAGTGCTTCAATCCCGGAAGCGAGTACGGGCAGGGTCAGCTCCTCGGCGTGCTGCTCTCTCTCCGAGGCGGCCGCCTCAGTAGCTACCAGCACACGAGTGGCTGACCGGGAGCGTCGAGCTCACTCCCGCGGGTGATCGCCGGTCGCTCCGTCGATCAGCTCGCGCAGGATGTCCATGTGTCCCGCATGACGAGCCGTCTCCTCGATCATGTGGATAAGGACCCACCGCATCGAGACGGCCTCCCCGAACCACGCGGTTCCGGTGGCTTCGACGTCGAGCTCCTCGATCACCCGATCGGCCGCAGCCCGTGCCCTCCCGTAGTAGGCGAGGATGTCCTCGGCGGACTCGTCCGGCGTCGCGCGCATGTCGGCCTCGGGATCGTTCTCGTCGTAGGGGATCGCTTCGCTTTCGCGGCCGAACGTCTCGCAGAACCAGCCGTATTCGACGCCCGCGAGATGCTTCACGAGACCGAGGAGGCTCGTTCCCGACGGGGTCATGGGCGCGCGCAGCTGCTCGTCGGCGACTCCCTCGGTCTTCCACACCACCACGTCGCGATGCCGGTCGAGGCTTACGCGGAGGCTTTCCTTCTCGTCGCCGGTGAACGGCACCCGTCGCGCCACCGCGTGACCGTACCAACGGAGGAGGCGCACGTTCGTGCCCTTCGATACGCCCTTCGTCCGCCGGTCCCGGATTTGACCGGCCGTGTGGCCGGCGCGTATCGTCGCGTGATGCACAACCCGGCGCGCCATGCGTAACGGCTCCAACGGCGACAGGCACGAGAACGGCCATCCGAACGGGCAGGTCCAGTCGGTCGCCCGCGCGGCCGGGATCCTGGAACTCCTGGCCGCCGAGTCCGGAGACATCGGCGTCACGGAACTCGGCCGCCGCCTCGGCGTCCACAAGGCCACCGCGTCGCGACTCCTCTCCACCCTCGCGGAGCACGGCCTCGTCGAGAGACACCCGGCCACGGACAAGTACCGCCTCGGCTTCGGCTTGATCCATCTCGCCGGAGTCGCGATGGCCGGCCTCGACCTCGTCCAGCAGGCGCGCCCGATCCTCGAGGACCTCGCGGAGAAGACCTCGGAGACCGTGAACCTCGCGGTCCTCGACGGAGACCAGGTGATGCACGTCGATCAGATCGCCGGCCGCCGCTCCGTCGTCTCCGTCAGCTGGGTCGGACGCAGGACCCCCGTCCACTGCACCTCTAACGGAAAGGTCCTGCTCGCATTCGCCTCCGAAGCCGAACGCGACCGGCTTCTCGCCGAGCCGCTCGAACGGATGACGAGGAACACCGTTACCGACCCGGCGAAGCTCGCCAAACATCTGGACGACGTTCGCGCCAGGGGCTACGCGCAAACGATCGAGGAGCTCGAAGAGGGATTGAACGCCGTCGCCGCTCCCGTCCGCGGGGGCAACGGCGACGTGATCGCGGCCGTCAGCGTCGCGGGGCCGTCGTTCCGCATGCGGCCCGTGGAACTTCCGCGCATCGCACGACTCACCGTGGACGCCGCGAACGCGATCTCGCGGCGGATCGGATACGTCGAGAGGAGGCAACCCGTTGGCCGTTGAGGAGAACCCCGGGATCCTGCTGTACAGCAGGCTCCGCAAGTCCCCGTACTTCTATGCGTCGCGCAAGCACGGCGTGAAGCGCTACAGCGTCTACAACCACACGTACCATCCGCGCCACTACGGAGACCCCGTCGAGGAGTACTGGCATCTCATCAATGCCGTCACGATGTGGGACGTCGGCGTGGAGCGCCAGATCGAGATCTCCGGGCCGGATGCGTTCCGCTTCACGAACTTCATGGTGCCGCGCGACATGAACAAGTGCGAGGTGCGACAGGCGAAGTACGTGTTCGTCACTGCTCCGGACGGCGGGATCATCAACGACCCGGTTCTCCTCCGCCTCGAGGAGAACAAGTTCTGGCTCTCGCTCGCCGACTCCGACGTGGGTCTCTGGGCGCAAGGGCTCGCGTACCACTCCGGCATGGACGTCACGATCAAGGAGATCGACGTCGCTCCCGTGCAGATCCAGGGTCCGAAGTCGAAGGAGCTGATGAGCGACCTGTTCGGAGAGGGGATCCTCGATATCCCCTACTACTACATGTCCGAGGACATGGAGCTGAACGGGATGCGTGTGTGCGTCTCCCGGACCGGATACACGAGCGAGCTCGGCTACGAGATCTATCTCTACGACGCGATGGCCAACGGCGTGAAGCTTTGGGAGACGGTGCTCGAGGCCGGCAAGGCGCACGATCTTCGAGTGATCGGGCCGTGCCACATGCGCCGGATCGAGGGCGGCATCCTCGCGTTCGGCTGCGACATCTGGTACGACACGAACCCCTTCGAGGTCGACATGGGGTACACCTGGATGGTGGACCTCGACCAGGAAGACGACTTCGTCGGCAAGGACGCCCTCAAGCGCATCAAGGAGGAGGGCCCGAAGCGCAAGCTGGTCGGCGTGGAGATCGAGGGGCCGTCGCTCGGCACCTACATCGACAACGAGATGATCGACTTCTTCCCGGTGTTCGAGAACGGAGGGAAGATCGGGCAGATCACCTCCGCATGCCACTCCCCGCAGCTGGAGAAGAACATCGGGTTCGCGATGCTTCCGATCGAGTACGCGGAGCTCGGGCGCAAGTACGAGGTGGAGACGCCGTCGGGCAAGCAGTGGGCGACAACGGTGCCGAAGCCGTTCATCGATCCGAACAAGGAGATCCCCAAGCAGTGACGCTTCCCGAGCTCCTCGAGAGGGCCCGCTTCGAGGTCATCCCGATGTCCGGCGCCTCGGAGGAGGTGGAGGGCTCGCTCCCGATCGGCTCCGTCGTGACCGTGACGTGCTCCCCGACGAAAGGGCCGGATGTCACGATGGATCTGGCGGAGCGGTTCGCGGGCGACGGCTACGAGGTCGTCCCGCACGTCTCCGCTCGGACGGTTCGGAGCCGGGACCATCTCCTCGACCTGCTCGGCAGGATGCGCGATGCCGGCATGACGGAGCTCTTCGTGATCGGCGGCGACGCCGTGGAGGCGGCGGGCCCGTATCCCGACGCGGCGGCGGTGCTCGCCGACCTCGACGGGGCCGGCCTGTCGCGAATCGGCGTCGGCGGCTATCCCGAGGGTCATCCCCTGATCTCCGACGACGTGTTGCTGGACTCGCTCGCGGAGAAGGCCGGAGTCGCGGACTACGTTGCGACGCAGATCTGTTTCTCTCCGGACGCGGTGATCCGGTGGATCGAGCGGATCCGGGCGCGCGGCATCAAGCTTCCCGTCTATCTCGGGATGGCGGGCTCCGTGAAGCGTCGCAAGCTCCTGGAGATCTCGCTGCGCGTCGGCGTGGGTGACTCGATGCGGTACCTGACGAAGCACGGGAACCTCGTCACGCGCCTGATGCGACGGAGCGGCTACACGCCCGACGAGTTCGTCTCCCACGTCGAGCCGTTCATCGGCAACGCCGACTACGGCATCGCGGGATTCCACGTGTTCACCTTCAATCAGGTGGACTCGACCGAGCGGTGGCGCCGCGGGTTGGTGGAGGCCTACCGGCGCGCCGCTCGGCCGCTCTCGGCGGAGGCCGAGGATGACGCTGCCTCCTAGATGTAGAACGCTCGAATAGAAGGAGCTTCGCGATGACTCCGCTTCCCGATCGGGCCCGCGTCGTCGTCGTCGGCGGCGGCATCACCGGCACGAGCGTCGCCTATCACCTGACGGAGCTCGGCTGGCGCGACGTCGTCGTCCTCGATCGCGGACCGTTCCCGCACACCGGGAGCTCGACCTCGCACGCGCCGGGATTGATGTTCCTGCACAACAACTCTCAGATCATGGCGCGGCTCGCGCAGTACTCCGCCGACCTGTACGAGTCCTTCGAGTGGGAGGGGCTCCCCGGATACTTCCGCGTCGGCGGGGTGGAGGTCGCGACGAATCCTGCGCGACTCGACGAGCTCAAACGCAAAGCGGGCCAGATGCGTTCCTGGGGCGGCGACGCGTGGACGCTCTCGCCGGAGGAGGCGCAGAAGCACGTCCCGATGCTCGATCCGTCGAAGGTCCTCGGCGCCGTGTTCTTTCCCAAGGACGGCGTGACGCGAGCAGTGCGGACCGTGTCGGCGCTCGCGGACAAGGCGTCTTCACAGGGAGCGTCGTTCCACGGCGAAGAGGAGGTGACGGGTTTCGACATCACGGACGGGCGAGTGCACGGCGTCCGGACGGCTTCCGGATCGATCGAGTGCGAGGCCGTCGTGCTCGCCTCCGGCTACTGGGGGCCGCGCGTCGGCGCGCTGGCCGGTGTGACTGTTCCGCTCCGGCCGTTCCAGCACCAGTACACGAAGACCGCTCCGCTGGAGCGCTATCGAGGCGCCGCGGAGTGCGTGGAGCCGATCCTGCGCTATCAGGACATGGACATGTACTTCCGCCAGGACGGCGAGCAGTACGGCCTCGGCTCCTACTGGCACGAGCCGCGGATCCTCGAGCCGGACGACATCCCGACGAAGGCGTTCTCCGAAAACGGTGTCTCTGTGCTCCCGTTCCAGGAGGACGACTGGGCGGTGCCGTATGCGGCGGCCTTGGAACTTTTGCCCGAGCTGAAAGGGGTCGAGCTCCCGTATCGGATCAACGGCCTGCTCTCCTGGACGCCCGATGGCAACCCGGTGATCGGAGAGTCGCGCGAGGTGCGCGGTTTCTGGCTCGCGGAGGCGGTCTGGGTCACGCACGGCGGCGGCACCGGAAAGATGGTCGCGGAGCTGATGACCTCCGGGACGACCGAGTGGGACACCCACGAGATCGACCTCTATCGGTTCCACGACCACGTGTACGCGCCCGACTACCTCCGGCAGCGCGGGTCGCAGGGATACCGCGAGGCGTACGACGTCATCCATCCGAACTACCAGGCGGTGCACCAGCGGGGGCTTCGGCGGTCGCCCTTCTACGAGGCGGAGCGCGCGCTCGGCGCGGAGTTCTTCGACACCGCCGGCTGGGAACGCCCGCAGTGGTACGAGGCGAACCGCCCGCTGCTGGATCTCTTCCCGGTGGAGGAGCGCGAAGGCTGGAACGCGCACGGATGGTCTCCGATCGAGGGAGCGGAGCACCAGGCCGTCCGCTCGCGGGTCGGAGTCTTCGACATCTCCGCGTTCACGAAGCTGGTGGTCTCCGGCCCCGGAGCCCTCGCCGCGCTGGAGAAGCTCTGCGCCAACAAGATCGACAAGCCGGTCGGCCGGATGACGTACACGGCGATGCTCGACGACAACGGCGGCATCGTGTGCGACCTGACGGTGACGCGTCTCGCGCCGGACCGGTTCTGGGTCGTGACCGGCGGCGCGGTCGGCCCGCACGACCTCCGCTGGATCCGGTCACACGTTCCGGACGACGGGAGCGTGCACATCTCCGACGTGACGTCCTCGCGCGCGGCGGTCGGGCTGTGGGGTCCGCGGTCGCGTGCGCTCCTCCAGAAGCTGACGGAAGAGGACGTCTCGAACCAGGGTTTCCCGTACCTGACGTCGCGGGAGCTGTACATCGCCGGAGTCCTGACGCGCGCGCTGCGGATCTCCTACGCGGGCGAGCTCGGATGGGAGCTCTACCTCCCGATGGAGATGGGACAGCTGTTCTGGGAACGCCTGGTCGAAGCCGGCGAGGAGTTCGGTCTCGTCGTCGCGGGCGCGGGTGCGTTCGACTCCCTGCGGCTGGAGAAGGGCTACCGCGGCTGGGGAACCGACATCCACACCGACTACAACCCGTACGAGGCCGGCCTCGGGTTCGCGGTTCGGATGAACAAGGGCGACTTCATCGGTCGCGCCGCGCTGGAGCGCATCCAGGCCGAAGGCATCAAGCGGAAGCTGCGCTGCCTGACGGTCGACGACGGCCAGGTCCTCATGGGCAAGGAGCCGATCATGGACGGCGACACCGTCCTGGGCTACGTGACAAGCGCGAACTACGGCTATTCGGTGGCGAAGAGCATCGCGTACGGATATCTGCCGCTCGATCGCTCGGAGCCCGGCACCAAGGTGGAGATCGCCTACTTCGACGAGCGTCACCCGGCGACGGTCACGCCGGAGCCGCTCTTCGATCCCACGAACGCTCGTCTGACGCACTAGGGATCGAGGGGGGCTCTCGGTCAAGGGCTCCCGCGCCTGCCGGTAGACTCGCTCCCTCAAGCGTTCACGAGGGAGGGGCCCATGCGAAACGCTTTCAGGCCGTTATTCGTCGTTGGGCTTTCGCTTCTCTGTGCGATGGCCCTGACGGCGATGCCGGCCGGCGCGACGTTTCCCGGACACGACGGCAAGTTCGTCTACCGCACCATGAACGAGATCTGGACGGTCAGCAGAGCGGGCGAGAACCCGACCCCGATCGTTCCGAGCGCGAACGGCGCGGAATACCCGGCATTCTCTCCGAGCGGCGAGACGGTCTTCTTCGACGCGAATCTCGACGGTGACTACGACATCGTCTCCGTCTCGGAGACCGGAGGACCTGTCCGAAAGATCACACGGAACGACTCCGTCGACTGGGGAGCTGACCCGGGCCTCGGCGGGCGCATCACCTACGTGTGTGGTCGCGGCGGATACGATCAGATCTGCACGATCAAGGCCGACGGCTCCTCCAGGAAGCGTCTGACCGATACCACCAGCGACGATCAGTATCCGGAGTGGTCGCCAGATATGGGCTCGATCGTGTTCTGCAGCGACCGGGGCGGAAACTTCGACATCTTCATCATGGATGCTGACGGCTCACACGAGCACCGTGTCACCATGGGTCCGGGGAACGAGTTCGAGCCAGATTTCTCTCCGAACGGTCGCAAGATCGTGTACTCGGTGAACCACGAGAGCCTCTGGGTAATGGATGCTTCCGGTCGGAACAAGCACAAGATCCTCGACGTTTCGAACGACACGCCGACGTGGTCTCCGAGCGGCGATCGCATCGCGTTCGCAAGCAGCGACGACATCGTCACGGTCCGGCCGGACGGTAGCGACCTAGCGAACGTGACGACCGGAGGGACGGCAGGCGACAACATCGACTGGCAACCGAAGTAACTCGACGACGGCGTGAAGGATCGGGTCGACGCCCAGATCCGGGAAGCACTTCGCGCTCCGATCGACGGCTGGAACTTCTCATGGCTCGAAGGCCGTGCATCCGAAGCACGGCCCCCGTGGAGTTACCGAGATGTCGTGGCAACGGCCGCCGCCGAGGCCCGACGCGTCCTCGACATCGACACGGGAGGCGGAGAGTTCCTCGCCTCGGTCGCTCCGTTCTCCGCGACCATCGTCGCAACCGAAGGGCATCCTCCCAACGTCCCAACGGCCGCTCGCCGGCTCGCGCCACTCGGCATCTCCGTCGTGCATGCGGCGTCCGCGCCGGATAATGTCGATCAGGAAAGGACGGCCGAGGACGATCGTTCTACCTTGCCGTTCGTTTCCGATGCCTTCGACCTCGTCGTCGACCGCCACTCTTCGTACTGGCCCTCCGAGGTGCACCGCGTCCTCAGTCCGGGAAGCCGGTTCATCACCCAACAGCGTGGAGAGGCGGGCCGCGTCGGATCGTCCTGGGCCGAGCTCTTCGAGCGCCCGTCACATCCTCACGAACGCTTCACGCTTTCCTTCGCCGTGGAGCAACTGAAAGAAGCCGGTTTCGAGATCTTGCGCGCCGAGGAGGCGGACACGCCGATGACGTTCCGCGATTTGGCGGGGGTGGTCTATTACCTCCGGCTGGTTCCGTGGGCGGTCGCGCGCTTCGATCCCGTCCGCGATCGCGGATTCCTCGTCTCGATCGCTCGGAAACTCGAGAGCGACGGCGCCGTGGTCGTCGCAGGCGATCAGTTCCTGATCGACGCCCTGCGCGCGGGGTAGTTCCTCTGCTCCACACAGAGGTCGCACTGTGGAAAACACGGATGCCGCTCGTCGGGCACCTCCCTAGGTTCGGAACAGACACCGACCCGGAGGGACACCTCGATGGACGTACAGGATCGAACGCATGCTCGGGAGGCGCTCGCTGTCGGCACGAAGGCTCCCGAGTTCGAGCTCAACTCCACGCCGAACGAACGCGTTTCCCTGGAGGACTTCCGCGGGCATCCGCTCGTGATGGCGTTCTATCCCGCGGATTGGAGCCCCGTCTGCTCCGACCAGATGGCGCTCTATCAGGAGGTCATGCCGCTCTTCAAGGAGTTCGACGCCTCGACGTCGGGATCTCCGTCGACGGCTCCGCATCGGAGATCGCCCACAGCTACGGCGAAGGCACTTCTCGGCGATCGGATGGCTTGCGGCACGTACCGCACTCTCGCCGTCTGCCTGTTGACGCACGCTGCCCGGCGCGCGAGCTGAACGACGATTCAGCTACCCCGCTATCCTCCTCCATGGAGGTGACCGCATTGACCTATCCGATGACCGACGAGGACCGAGAGATCCAAGAGCGCGCGCGAAAGTTCGTGGACGAGGAGCTCATCCCGCACGAGGTCGAAGCGGAGATGAACGCGGGCGAGATCGACTCCGCCACGAAGGAGCGACACAAGAGGCTCGCTCAGGAGCTCGGCCTGTTCGCGATGAACATGCCGAAGTCGCTCGGCGGCACGGAGATGACGATGTTCCAGCAGACGCTCGTCTCCGAGCAGATCGGCCGCGTCACGAATGCTCTCGGGTGGGTGGTTCACACGCCGCCCGCATGGACGCCGTCTGTCGTCTCCGAACAGCAGCTCGACCGCTGGATCGCCCCCACCGTCCGCGGAGAACGATCCGAGTGCTACGCGATCACCGAGGAGGGCGCCGGCTCCGACGTCGATGCGATCGAGTCCACCGCTCGCAGGGAAGGGGACGACTACGTCCTCAACGGCCGGAAGCTCCACGTCACCTCCTTCAACCACGCGGACTACCTGTTCTTCCAGGGGAAGCTCGTCGGAGGTCCGCACGAGGGCGAGCACGCGATGTTCTTCGTCGACATCCCGACGGACGGTCTCGAGGTCGTCCGGATCCCGCAGTACATGCATACCTACGCCGACGTCCACGCGCTGCTCCAGTTCAACGACGTCCGCGTCCCTGCCGGGAACCTCGTCGGCGAGGAGGGCGGCGGCATGGCCTACACCTACGAGTGGTTCCGTTACGAGCGGCTGATGATCGCCGCCAGATGTTGCGGAGCCGCCGAGCGCCTGATCGAGGAGGCGACCAACTTCGCCAAGGAGCGTGTCCAGTTCGACCAGCCGATCATCGACTTCCAGTCGATCGCCTTCATGGTCGCCGACTCCGTGACGGAGCTCCACGCCGCCCGGCTTATGACCTACCGACTCGCGCAGGAGATTGACGAGGGCGTCGACGTGAAGATCCAGCACGCGCACTGCTCCATGGCGAAGCTCTACGCGAGCGAGATGGCGAACCGCGTGGCCGACCGCGCCGTCCAGATCTTCGGCGGACGCGGTTACATGCGGGAGAACGTCGCGGAGCGCTTCTACCGGGAGCTTCGCGTCGACCGGATCTGGGAAGGCACCTCCGAGATCCAGCGCGCGATCATCGCGGACCAGCTGGCGAAGCGGGGCGTCCAGACGCTGGTCGGCTGAGGAGGGAGGAAACGCCATGCGCATCAACCATCAGGTCGTCGTGTTCGATGCCGCGGATCTCGATGCCGAAAGCGGTTTCTGGGCCGACCTGCTCGAAGGAACCGTGCATGCGGAGGACGACTGGCACATGGTGATGGTTGACGGCACACCTCGGGTCGGGGTGCAGCTTGCGCCCGCCCACGTCCCGCCGGACTGGCCCGGCGGAGAGCCGAAGCAGCAGATCCATCTGGATCTGTGGGTCGATGATTTCCCGTCGTCGCACGAGCGCGTGATGTCGCTCGGCGCGAAGGTGCTCCAGGAGACCGAGCGCGGAGACGGCGACAGCTTCCAGGTCTACTCGGACCCGGCCGGGCATCCGTTCTGTCTCGTCTGGATCGAACGAGGGGCGCAAGGCTCAGAAGGCTGACCTTCGGTTCGCTCAGTGACTTCGGCGATCCGTCGTCGTTACGATGGCCCCGTGTCGGAGCGTGACCCGAAGCTTCCCGTCGGAACCGTCACCTTCCTCTTCACCGACATCGAGGGTTCGACCCGCCTGCTGCAAGAGTTCGGTCCCGACTACGTTGACGCGCAGGACGCCCACGCGACGATCCTTCGCCAGGCGATCGCGTCCGGCGACGGCGTCGAGATCCGCACGGAGGGCGACTCCTTCTTCGCCGTGTTCTCCTCCGCTCCGGGAGCGATCGCAGCAGCAGTGCAAGCCCAGAGAGGACTCCGGGCGCATGTCTGGCCCGACGGCGGCGAGATCCACGTGCGCATAGGCCTCCATACGGGCGAGGGGGTGCTCGGCGGAGACGACTACGTCGGCATCGACGTCAACCGAGCCGCGCGGATCGCCGCCTGCGGGCACGGTGGCCAGGTCCTCGTCTCCGACGCGTCCGCCGCGCTCGTCGGCGGCGCCCTGCCGACGGGAGTCCACTTCGAGCTCCTCGGCGCCTATCGGCTGAAGGATCTCCCGGAGCCCGAGCGGATCCATCAGCTCGCGATCGACGGGCTGCCGTCGTCGTTCCCTCCGCTCCGCGCGCTCGACGCGCGCCGGTCGCATCTGCCGGCTGACGCGACGACGTTCGTCGGCCGCGCCGCCGAGCTTCGGTCCGTCGAAGGTCTTCTCGAAACGCGACGCCTCGTCACGTTGACCGGCCCCGGCGGCATCGGAAAGACGCGGCTCGCCCTGCGCGCCGCCGCGGAGGTCGCCGAGCGGTTCGGTGACGGCGCCTTCTTCGTTCCGCTCGCGACCGTCGACGCTGCCGACGACGTCGCCCCGGCCGTCGCGTCGGCGATCGGAGTTCCGGAGCGTGCGGGGACCCCCGTCTCGGAGACGCTGCTCGGATGGCTCGAAGACCGCAACATCCTGCTGGTCCTCGACAACCTCGAGCAGATCGCGGAGGCGGCTGCCGCCGTCGCCGCGCTGCTCGACGCCGGCGACGCTGTCCGTGTCGTCGCCACAAGCCGCGCGCCGCTTCGTCTGCCAGGAGAGCAGGAATTTCCGGTACCCACGTTCAGCGCTCCGGCGACCGGTGCGACGAACGCGACCGAAGTGGAGACGTCGGAAGGCGTGGAGCTCTTCGTCGATCGCGCCCGCTTGATCCGTCCGGACTTCGCGCCGAGCGCGGATGAGCTCTCCGTCGTGGGCGACATCGCGGCGAGGTTGGAGGGGATGCCGCTCTCGATCGAGCTCGCCGCCGCGCGCGTGAGGACGCTTCCCGTGGAAGCGATCCGCGACCGACTCGATCGACGCCTCGACACGCTCGTCGGCGGCGCGGCGACGCTTCCGGACCGCCAGCAGACGTTGCGCGAGGCGATCGCGTGGAGCGACGACCTGGTGGATCCGGCCGCCAAGGCCGTCTTCCACCGCCTGGCCGCGTTCGTCGGGGGGTGGACCCTCGACGCCGCAGATCGAGTCGCCGGCGACAGCGGAGACGTCTCCGGAACGCTCGACTCGCTCGTCGAGCAGAGCCTCGTCCAGGTTGTCGCTGCCGGACGCGAGGCGCGCTTCACTATGCTCGAGACGATCCGGGAGTTCGCGGGCGAACGTCTGGATGCGAGCGGCGAAACCGTGACGACGTATGAACGACACGCGGCGTACTTCGAAGAGATGGCTCGCGCCGCGGAGATGGCGCTCCACGGTCCCGAGGCGATGCGCTGGCTGGATCGGCTCGACGCGGATCTCGACAACTTCCGCGCTGCGATCGTGCGCGCCCAGGAAAGGGGCGACCTGCGAACGGCGCTCGCGATCGCGGCGGGACTCGAGCGCTTCTGGCTTCAGCGCAATCGCTCGGCGGAGGGTCGGGAGCTGCTTTCCCGGCTGATCGACGGCACCGACGCCTCGCTCGGCGTGGAGTACGCGCGCGCCACCTCCGCCGCGACGAGCATGGAGGTGTGGCTCGGCAACAACGCTGCCGGCCGCGAGCTCGGGGAGCGAAGCGTTGCGGCCTATCGTGCGCTCGGCGACCGCGCCGGCCTCGTGGAACCACTCGTGTCGCTCGGGTTCGCGATGATCGAAGTCGATCCCGAACGAGCGCTCGCGATGATCGAGGAGAGCCAGGATCTCGCCGAGGAGGTCGGCGATGTTCGCTCGGCGGCTACGACTCCGCTCGCACGCGCCGTTGCGCTCTTCCGCCTCGGACGATTCGCGGACGCTCGCGCGTCCTTGGTAGATGCCGTGGAACGCACCGAGGAGACGGGCGACCGCTACTTCACGATGATGTCGCGATACGCGCTCGCCCGAACCGAGCTCCTCATGGGCGAGACGGAGAACGCGATGCACGACTACCGACAGGCGCTCGAAGACTCCCGCGCGGCGGATCTACGGATCGGTGTCGCTGTCGGACTCGACAACTACGCCGAGATCGCTCTCGGAAGTGGCGACGTGCGACGTGCGGTTCGCCTTTCGTCCGCAGCGGCGCGGATGAAGGACGAGCTCGGAGGTGGGCCTCCATCGTCGATGATCGGCTTGCAGGATCCGTTGGTGCTCGGCCGGGAGAGGCTCGGCGCGGAGGCGTTCGATGCCGAGTTCGAGGCCGGGCGAACGATGACCGTGGAGACCGCGATCGCGGACGCCCTGCACGACGGATCGTAAAAGAAGGGCCGACGCTCGGCTGGCCCTTCTCCGTCGGCGCTCTCTTGGTTGCTCGAGCGCTCCTACAACTCGCACTCGGCGACCGTGTCGCCGGCGTCGATGACGCACGTGTCGGTGTGTTGGCGCCGCCCCGAACCGCTAGGACTTCGCCGGAGCCGCGGCCCGCTCCGGAACCTCGAAGCCGATCAGGTGCGCCGCGTAGTCGATGCACGCGTCGCGCATCCGCTCCGGGGTCATGTCCGTGTCGCGGAGCACCAGCAGGATCGACATCCCGTCCATCAGCGCGCGGAGTCGGAGGGCCGCCTCGTCGGGATCTCCCTCCGGGAACTCCTTCTGTTCCTGGCCGTTGCGGATGATGTCGGTGATGACGCCGTGCCAGCGGCGGTCGAGGGCCTCGCGATCCTTCGCCATCTCCGGATCGCGGAGGGCGCGGATGTACAGCTCCAACCAAAGGATGTACTCGTCGTCCCACTGGTGGTCCATCACGTCCAGGCCCGGGGTGGAGAGCTCGACCAAGCGGATGAGCTGCTCGCGAGCGCTCGGCAAACGCAGGATGTCCCGGGAGATCCGCAGGTAGAAGCCCTCGTTCGCGTAGGTCAGCGCCTCGGAGAGGACCTTGTCCTTCGAGTCGAAGTAGTAGAGGACGAGCGCGGGGCTCACTCCGGCCTTCTCCGCGATGTCGGAGATGCGCGTGTCGGCGAGGCCGCGGTCCATGATGACGCGCACCGCTGCGTCGATAATCTGCATCGGCCGGACGCGGCTCTGGGATCCCGTCGACTTCACCAACTATCGTCCTCCAGCGGGGTTGAATCGTTGTTCAGGCAACTCTACCTGAGGTCGGGTGTCAAACCGGAAGCCTTGAGCCGCAGCGCGAGCGCCGTGCCTGCGCGTCGCTGCGGCAGCCGGCTCAGGCGTTGAAGAATCGTTCGAGGACGGGTGCCAGCGCCGCCGGATCGATGTTGTGCTCCTGGCCCGCCAGCGTGACCCGCTCGGCGGAGGGGAGAAGCTCGGCGAGGGCGTCGCCCGTCGCGTGCAGGAACGGGAAGCTCGCCCCGCCGTCGATCACGATCGCCGGCGTCTCGACGGCGGAGAATCGCTCCGGGATCGAGTAGTCGCCCATGATCTCCGCGTCGTACGCGAGCGTGTGCGCGATCGCCTCCTGGGACGCCCACCACGGAGCCTGTTTTGCCTGCGCGACGAACTCCGCCGGCATGCCAACGACCTTGGACATGAAGAACTCCACGGCGTCGCCGCGCCGTCCCTCCTCCACGAACGCGCGGTACGTGGCGGCGGTGTCGAGCGGCGGTCGTTGCTCGATGAACTCCTCGGTGAAGTACGGCGGCTCCCACAGCGCGACCTTCCGGATCGACGGAAGCTTCGCGGTCGCCTCCAGCGCGAGGGCGGCACCCGACGACGAGCCGTAGAGAAAAGCCGATCCGCCGGCCTCCCGCACGACGGCGCCGACGTCCTCGATCTCCCGCTCCACGGTGTAGGGCTGCGTGTCGCCGCTGTCGCCCCTGCCCCGCCGGTCGTAGTTGAACGTCGTGAAGTGCTCGGAGAGGAGCTGCGCGAGCGGAGCGTTCGACATCCGGTCGACGGAGCCGCCGCACACCAGCACGACTGGAGGACCGTCGCCCGCGCGGTCGTATCCGATCGTCGTTCCGTCGTCCGACTTGACGGTGTTCAACTCGAGCTTCCCGACTGCGCGCGGGGACCGGAGCCCGCCGGCGGATCGTGCCGCGCCTTGAGGTGGCCTCCGAGACGCTCGAAGAAGATGAGCTCCCCGCGCAGCGCGCGCGTGTACTCGTCGGAGGAGACGTTTCCGCCGCGCTGGGTGAAGTGCATCTCCGTGCGGCCGTCGCCGAGGTCGGTGAAGACGGCGGTGAGGACCTCGTGCTTCGACGTTTCGATCTGGCCCTGATCCGTCAGGGTCAGGACGACGCGCTCCGGTTCCACGACCTCGAGGAACTCTCCCTGGAACGGGATCTCGATCCTGTCGGGGCCGTGGATCATCGTCGCGTTCCACTTTCCGCCTGGACGGGCATCCATCGAGATGTTCTCCGCCGAGATCTCGGAGTCGTTCTCGCCGAACCACCTCGAGAAGTGCTCGGGCTTCGTCCAGGCGTCGAAGAGCTCCTGAGGCGAAGCCTTGAAGACACGCACGATCGTCACTCCCTCCGCGTCGGCGTGTGCGGAGGTGACTCCCTCGAACGGCGTCTCGTCGCTCATGCGTTCGGCTCCTTCTCGCGGTGACGGTCGGCGCCCCCAACCCTACGGTCCGCGGCGGACATGCCTCCACCCCTTTGAGACCCGGCACGCACGGTGGCGTGCTCACCTTGACTCGCCGTTCAAACTCGTGCCATCCTGGGTGCGTTCCCGTGCCTGGAGGGGCCGCTGCGGCCGGGGAACGAGGGCGCTAGAGTTCGGTCCCCAAACCGCACTCGGAGGGTCGCCCATCATGGCCAACACGCACGACGCCATCGTCATCGGCGGTGGACACAACGGATTGATCGCCGGCGCCTACCTCGCCCGAGCCGGAGCGCGCACGGTGGTGCTCGAGGCGCGGAACAAGACCGGCGGCGCCGCGGACACGAGCGCGCCGTTCAAGGACCACCCCGACATCAACGTCACGACCTACTCCTACGTGATGAGCCTCATGCCGCCGTCGGTGATCCGCGACCTGAGCCTCGAGAAGCACGGCTACAAGGTCTTTCCGATGGGGCCGTACTACCAGGCGTTTCCCGACGGACGCTCGATCAAGCTGTATGCCGACGACGCACAGAAGAACTACGAGAACGTCTCGAAGTTCTCCAAGAAGGACGCGGAGACGCTTCCGAAGTGGGACGAGTGGCTCGCCGGCGTAGCGCAGGTTCTGGGACCGCTGCTGCTGGAGGTTCCGCCGAAGCTCGGCTCGATGAAGCCGGGCGACCTCCTGGACGCGGCCCGGGTCGCGTGGAAGACGAAGGGCCTCGGCGTCCGTGGAGTCGGCGACGTCACGCGGCTGTTCACGATGAGCGTCACCGATCTCCTCGACGACTGGTTCGAGTCCGACGCGCTGAAGGCGGCGCTCACGATCAACGGCGTGATCGGAACGTGGGCCGGTCCGGACGAGCCGGGCACCGCGTACGTGATGCTCCACCACTCGATCGGAGATGTCGGCGACGGACACCTCGGCAGCTGGGGGTTCCCGGAGGGCGGCATGGGCGCGGTCTCGACCGCGTGCCGCCGGGCCGCGGAGTCCTTCGGAACCGAGATCCGCACGAACGCCAAGGTCAAGAAGGTGCTCGTCAAGAACGGCCGCGCGGTCGGTGTCGCGCTCGAGAACGGCGAGGAGCTTCGCGCTCCGACGCTCGTCACGACGGTGCATCCCAAAATCGCGTTCCTCGATCATCTGGATGCGAACGAGCTTCCGGCGGACTTCGTGCGCGACATCGAGAACTGGAAGACGCGCTCGGGCGTCGTGAAGATCAACGTCGCGATCTCCGAGCTCCCGGACTTCACCGCCGATCCCGGCACGAACCGGCAGGACCACCACACCGGCTCGGTGGAGCTCTGTCTCTCGCCGTCGTACGCCGAGCGCGCGTTCCAGGATGCGAAGAACGGC
Organism: Actinomycetota bacterium; assembly: GCA_045805285.1. Lineage (GTDB taxonomy): Bacteria > Actinomycetota > UBA4738 > UBA4738 > JBJMLN01 > JBJMLN01. The sequence goes on from JBJMLN010000020.1 coordinate 53,933, forward strand.
AAGGGCGCGGAGCGGCCGTTCGTCGACGGAACGATCCCGACGACGTGGGACAGGACGCTCGCTCCCGAGGGCGTGCACATCTTCTCGATGTTCACGCAGTGGTGCCCGCACGAGTGGGCGAAGGAACCGCACCGCGAGGAGCTGGAGCAGTACGCGGACCGCGTGATCGACGGCTATAACGAGCTCGCGCCGAACTTCAAGGCGTCGGTGATCGAGCGCCAGGTGATCGGTCCCTACGACATGGAGCAGGAGCTCGGCCTGATCGGCGGCAACATCTTCCATGGCGAGCTCTCCGCGGACCAGCTGTTCCACATGCGGCCGGCTCCCGGGTATGCGGACTACCGCACGCCGATCAAGGGGCTGTACCAGGCGAGCTCCGGAACGCACGCGGGCGGCGGGGTGAACGGCGTCCCTGCGTACAACGTGATCCGCCAGATCATGAAGGACCGGAAGCGCTCCAAGCGGAGCCTCGCCAAGAAGTGAGCTCCTCGGCTCCGGACGACGCATCGGAGCCGGCCATGTCGGCGGTCGAGCGGTTGCGGCCGCTCCTCGAGGCCCGCTCGGTCGCGGTGATCGGCGCGAGCGTCCGTCCCGCCTCCCTGGGCGAGGCGATGATGGTCGAGCTCACGCGCGGCTACGACGGCGAGATCTATCCGGTCAACCCCAAGTACGAGGAGGTCTTCGACCGGCGGTGCTATCCCTCGATCGCGGACGTTCCCGGGCCGGTGGACCTCGTCATCCTCGGCGTCGCGACGACGCGCCAGGAGGAGCAGCTCCGCTTCGCCGCGGAGGCGGGAGCTCGGTCGGCTGTGATCTTCTCGAGCCTGTACGAGCCTCCGCAGGAGGGCGTTCAGCCGTTGCCGCAGCGGATGGCGGAGATCGCGCGCGATGCCGGCATGGTGATCTGCGGCGCGAACGGGATGGGCTTCCTCAACGTGGAGCGACGCCTGCGCGCGACGGGCTTCGCGATGCCGCCCGAGATGGAACCCGGCCCGATCACGTTCATCTCCCACTCCGGCTCGGCGTTCTCCGCGATGGCCTGGAACCACCGCGGTTTGAGGTTCAACCTCCTCGTCTCCGCGGGGCAGGAGCTCACGACGACGGCAGCTGACTATCTCCGGTACGCGGTGGCGCAGGACTCGACCCGCGTTGTCGGGATGCTGATCGAGACGGTTCGCGACGCGCAGGGTTTCCGCGAGGGGCTGGAGACCGCGCTGCAGCGCGACATCCCCGTCATCGCTCTGAAGGTCGGGCGAACAGCTCAGTCGAAGCGGCTCGTGACTGCGCACTCCGGCGCGCTCGCGGGGGAGGATGGCGCGTACGAGGCGCTGTTCGACGCGTACGGCGTGCATCGCGTGCGGACGCTCGACGAGATGGCGGACACGATGGAGCTGTTCGCCGCCGGCCGCCGCGCTCCGGCGGGAGGACTGGCGTCGGTCCACGACTCCGGCGGAGAGCGCGCGATGTTCATCGACGCCGCGGCGGACGCCGGGGTGCGATTCGCGGAGATCTCCGAGGAGACGACTGCGCGCATGGCCGACGCGCTGGAGGAGGGCCTCGACCCCGTGAACCCGCTCGACGCGTGGGGCACCGGGGTCGACGCGGACAGGAATTTCCTCGACGGGACCGAGCTGCTGCTTGCGGAAGACGACACGGCGGCGTTCGCTTTCGTCGTCGATCTCACGAAGGAGGAGGACTCAGACGGCGGATACCTCGGCATCGCGCGCACGATGTACGCGGGAACCGACAAGCCGTACGCGGTGCTCTCCAACATGGCCTCCGCGATCGATCCGGAGGACGTCGCGTCGTTGCGGGCCGACGGTGTGCCCGTGCTGGAGGGAACCGACACCGGCCTCGCCGCGATCCGGCATCTGTTCGACCATCGCGATTTCCGAGCGCGTCCTGCGCCGGAGACGCTCGTAGGGCCTGGCGAGGTCACGGCGCGCTGGCGCGAGCGCCTCGCGACGGGGGAGCCGATGTCGGAGCTCGAGGCGATGCGGTTGCTCTCCGACTACGGCGTTCCGGTCGTCCGAGCCGAGGGCGCCGACAGCGAGATCGAGGCGACGCGCGCGGCGCACCGGTTGCGGTGGCCGGTCGCGGTGAAGACGGCGGTGGCGGGCATCCAGCACAAGTCCGACGCGGACGGCGTTCGGCTGAACGTCGGCACGCCGGAGCAGATGAAGGCGGTGTACCGAGACCTCGTCCATCGTCTCGGACCCGAGGTCGTCGTCGCGGAGATGGCGCCGCCGGGCGTGGAGCTCGCACTCGGGATCGTCCGCGACGCGCAGTTCGGGCCGCTCGTGCTGGTCGCCGCCGGAGGGGTGCTCGTGGAGATCCTCGCCGATCGGCGGCTCGCGCTGCCGCCGCTGGACGTCTCCAGGTCGCAGGAGTTGCTCGACCGGCTCGCGATGCGGCCGCTTCTCGACGGGGTCCGCGGCGATCCGCCCGCCGACGTGGATTCCGTCGCACGTGCGATCGCGTCGCTATCGGTGCTGGCCGCCGAGCTGGGAGACCTCCTCGATGCCGTCGACGTGAACCCGCTGATCGCGGGGCCGGAGGGCTCCGTCGCCGTGGACGCGCTGGTGATTCCGGGTCGCCTGGACAGCTGACGCCAGACGGTCGAGCGTGATTCCGCGGTCGCAGACTCAGCGTCTGTGTTCGTCTTGACGGTCGCGTCGTTGCGACGCACGATCGTGGCTGGAGGTGTGGTGCATGCGGAACCTACGGATCCCGGTCATGGTCATGGCGGTCGCCGCTGCGGTCGTCTTGTCCGGTTCATCGGCGACGCGCATCGGATCGCGTTCGCGGAAGGCCACACGGCCTTCACGATCGATCCAGCGGGTGGAGCAAAGACTCGCGTGGCGACTGCTCGGGACGATATCCGTGCGGTTGCGTGGTCAACGCTCCACGACCAACTCGCATACGGCGTTCGGAACCACGTCTGGGTGACGGGGGCGGCGGGCGGTGCTCCGACGGAGGTGGCGGAGCTCAGAACCGGATTCATCGTTGAAGGCGTCGCGTGGTCACCGACCGATCAACGGGTCGCGATCCAGGCGACGAGGAAGGTGCCGCGGAGCGGGCGATTTCCCCGGTTTTGCTCATCGGTTTGGACGGCAAGTGCCTCCGGCGGGTCGGTCGACCTGATCCGCGAGCACCAGGAGCCCGGGAACGGCATCACGTGGAGTCCGAACGGTCGATGGCTGGCGCTCGGTGTCGACGGCTACAACATGTCGACTCCGTGCTCCAAGAAGCATCCGCAGTACGGGCTGTTGCGGATGCATCCCGACGGGTCTCATCTGCAGAGTTTGCACGCCACTTTCGGTCGCTCCCCGGATTGGTCGCCGGAAGGCAGGCGGATCGTGTTCGACGACTGGCGGCACGCCTGTCATGCCTGCGGACAGGTGTGGGTCATGAGGTCCAACGGGAGGCTTCAACACAAGATCCTCGGACACGGTCTGGGCGCGCAGTTCTACGAGCCTCGCTGGTCACCCGACGGAGAGGAGATCGCGTACGTTCACAACGATCTCCGGTCCGACAACGTGGACCTGTGGACGATGAACGACCAGGGGCACAATCGGCACCGCGTATTCAGCGGCAGCCGAGCGGGGCCATGGATCTGGCCTGACTGGTGACGTTCGGGCGCGGCAGGTCCGGTCTGTGAAGATTCTGTTCCTGGGCGGAACGAACTTCCTCGGACGACATGCTGCCGACGGTGCGCTGGCGCGCGGACACAACGTGACGCTGTTCCACCGGGGGTCGGGCGCCGAGGATCCGTATCCCGAGGCGGAGCATCTCCACGGCGACCGCGACGGCGGTTTGGATCTCCTGCGAGGGCGTCGTTGGGACGCGGTCATCGACACGAGCGGCTATCTCCCGCGAGTCGTCCGTCAGTCGGTCGAGCTCCTCTTCGGCGCCGTGGAGCACTACACGTTTGTCTCCACGTGCTCGGTCTATTCGGATCTCGGCTCCGGTCGAGTCGCCGAGGACGGAAAGCTCCACGAGCCGCCGGCCGACTCGGAGGACGTCACCGAGCACTACGGCGGCCTCAAGGTCGGCTGTGAGCGTGCGGTGGATGAGCGCTTTCCGGATCGCTCGTTCGTCCCGCGGCCGGGCCTGATCGTCGGTCCGTACGACCCGACCGACCGCTTCACCTATTGGGTCCGCCGGATCGCGGACGGGGGACGCGTGCTCGCTCCCGGCTCGCCGGACGCCGAGGTGGAGCTGGTCGACGTTCGCGATCTCGCGACGTGGATGATCGACATGACGGCGTCGCAGCGCACCGGCATCTACAACACGGTCGGGCCGAACCGCGTCCTGACGATGGGGGAGATGCTCGAGACCTGTCGTGACGCGGCCGGTTCCGACGCCGACATCGTCTGGGTCGACGAAAGCTTCCTGCTGGAGCGAGGCGTTCAACCGTGGACGGAGCTGCCCGTATGGCTTCCGTCGAGCGATCCGGAGGCGGGAGGGTTCTCCACGTTCGACGCCTCGAAGGCGATCGCCGAGGGATTGACCTTCCGTCCGCTGACCGAGACCGTCCGCGACACGCTCGAATGGCATCGCGACGTGATGAAAGGACAGCCGGCCCGGGACGGTGCCGTCTCCAGGGAGCGCGAGGCGGAGCTCCTGTCCGACTGGAGAGGCTGAGCGCTACTCGCCCTGGCCCGGCTTCGCGCCCTTCGGCCACGCCCCGTAATGCTTCGGGAACGTGAAGCCGTCTCCGGCGACCGGGATCTTCGGGTACGGGTTGCCGGGCGGCTTCCGCGGGTTCTTCTTGAAGTCGAAGACGTGCTCGAAGTTGTGCGTGTTCTTGATCCGATCGGTCAGGTACGGAAGACCCCAGTTATCGGAGATGAACCGGAGCGGCGTGGAGAACTCGCCCTGGGCGTGATCGACGTAGCCCTTCGCCGCGAACGGCGACAGCGTCAACAGCGGCACCCGGAACCCGAGCCCGACGTCGTCGACCTGCTCCGGCATCACGTGGTCGTAGAAGCCGCCCCACTCGTCCCACGTGATGAAGATCGCGGTGTGCGGCCACATCGGGCTCGCCATCAGCGCGTTCACGATCTCGGTGACCCAGTTGTGCGAGAAGGCGGAGTTCCACGGCGGGTGATCCGATTGCTCGAATCGCGGCGTGATCCACGTGACCGACGGGAGCGCCTCCTTCTTGATGTCGGTCACGATGTTGTCCACGCCGCGCGTGTGCTCGTGGAACATGTCGGTGTGAAAGACGTCACCGATCGCGTTGTACGCGTTCCAGAAGTAGCCGCTCTGGTGTTCGTCGGCGGCGTAGATCGCCCAGTCGACTCCTTTCTCCGAGAGCTGCTGGCCGACCGTTTTGAAGTCGAAGCAAGTGGAGTGCTTGTTCAGGTTCCCCTGCTCGTCCTTGGTGAAGATGAACACGCCGTTGCCGTACGCGTCGCAGCCCCAGCTCTTGATGTCTCCATCGGGTGAGCGCTTCACCTTGATGTTCTCCGGGTTGTCGATCGTTCCTCCGGATTGGCCGGCGATGAAGAAGAGGTGGTTCGGGTGGGAGGGGCCGAGCGCGGAGGCGAAGAAGTTGTCGGAGAGGACGAAGTCGTCGGCCCAGCGCCAGTAGTTCGGGAGGTCCGTGCGATCGAACTGCGTGTAGGAGTAGTAGGGCCCGTAGATCCCACCCGCGAAGTTGTCGAGCTGCCCGTCGTTCAAGCAGTTGATGGCGGCGGCGTGGTCGTGCGGGAGGTCGCCGGAGAGCCACTGGGGACATGGGGCGAGCGGCACCTCCTGTCCGAGCCTGTTCCCGACCGTCGTGCCGTTCGAGCCCTTCCCGTACTTGCCGAAGAGGTTGTCAAAGCTCCGGTTCTCCAGCATCAGGTAGACGACGCGTTGGATCGGCCACTGCGTGTCGATCCCGGCCGGCGAAGAACCGCTCCGAACGATCTTCTTCGGCGCGGGGTTGTCGCTCGTGCACGCGACCAAGACGCCACCTGCGAACGCCATGGAGGACTTCGTCAGGAACTCCCGGCGAGACATTCGGGGGTGGTCAGCAGGCACGAGGAAACACCCTACCAACCGTTGTTCGTGTAGGTATGCTGCGCGGTCGGATCCCTCCGCTCGGAGTTCGGTGCATGCGCAGGCTCGTTCCTCTCCTTCTGATCGCGGCGCTCGCGGCGTCCGCTTGCAGTTCGACCGACGGAACCGCGCAGGCCGCGGGAGGAGGCTCCAGTGGTACTCCTTCTCCGAGACCCACCCCGACCCCGAGCGTCGAGGTCACTCCTTCGACGAACGTCAAGCCGCCGAAGTCTCCGGCCAAGCCGCCGCCGACATCCGGCCCGAAGACTTCGTCGTGCGTCAACGGTTGGATCACTCCGGCTAGCGGAACGCCGCTCTACGAAGAACCGCTGCGCCTGATCGCGCACGACGAGCACGTCCGCGGGCCGATCGTCATCACGGACATGCGCTACTTCGTCGGCGACGAGTCTCCGCCTCCCTCGCCTCCGAAGGGTTACCTCATGAACATCAAGCGCTGGTACGTGAAGCTGTGGGCGCGACGGGATCCCGCGTTCCAGGGTCGGTTCCTCGTGGAGTCGCGCGTCTTCGGATCGGGGATCTCCGCCGTCGCGCCGTACCGGTCGGAGGGCTTCCAGTCCCCGGACTGGAAGGGTTTCCAGTACGACAGCGCGAACCCTCGGCCGCGGTACGTCCCCGGGCTCCCCGGAAAGTGGAGCGGGATCGAGTACGACTTCGTCAAGGGCGGCGAAGGGCTCGACTTCCCGGGCCTCCCGTCCACACTCGCGGGCTGCCTGAACGGAACCTGAGCCGTTAGCGCCACTCCGTGAACAGTTCCGCGCCGCGCTTGCGGAGCTCGTTGCCGATCACCGCGCGCTGGATCTCGGAGGTTCCCTCCCAGATGCGGTCGACGCGGAGCTCCCGATACATCCGCTCGACCGGGTATTCGCGCATGTAGCCTCGGCCGCCGTGGATCTGCACGGCGCGGTCGATCACGCGGCCCGCTGTCTCGGAACAGACGAGCTTCACGGCCGAGGCCATCGCGTGGAGCTCCTTGCGGTCGAGTTCCCCGGCGGCCGCCTCTGACGTGACGCGATAGAGGAGGGACTTCGCAGCCGCGATCTCCGCGGCCATGTCGGCCAGCATGAACTCCACGGCTTGGAACGTCGCGATCGATTGCCCGAACTGCACCCGTTCCTTCGCGAACTCGAGGGAGAGCTCCAACGCGCGCGCGGAGGCCCCCATCGTGCGGGCGCCGATCATCAGGCGCTCCTCCACGAACCAGTCCTTCGTGAGGTCGAATCCCGCTCCGACCTCCCCGAGCACGGCGTCGTCGCCCAGCCGCGCATCGGAGAACGCGAAGATCGGGTGCTCGAAGACGAACGTGTGCATGTACTTGGGCGTCCGCACGAGCCGCACGCCCGGGAGATCCTTGTCGACCAGGAACACCGTCGCCTTCGCCGGATCGCCGTCGACGTGCGCATGCACGAGGAAGAAGTCGGCGATGTCGCCGGAGGTGACGTGCCACTTCTCGCCGTTCAGCAGCCACCCGTCGCCCTCGCGAACCGCGGTCGTCTCCACCATCGTCGGGTCGGAGCCGGCGTTCTCCTCCGTGATCGCGTATGCGTCCCGCCGCTCTCCGCGACACGCCGGCCGGAGATAGCGCTCCTTCTGCGCCTCCGTGGCCTCACGCAACGGGATCGCCGGCCGCCACGGAACGTCCCACAGCGCGCCGGTCGCGCGGCCCCATTGCTCCTCGACGAGCATCTGCTGGAACAATGAGAATCCCCGGCCGCCGTCCTCCACGGCGTGATTGATCGCGTTGAATCCTTCGTCGAGCGTCGCCTGCTTCGCTTTCGCCCAGCTCGAAGCGGTCAGGCCGTCGTTGTCCTCGCACTCCTGCTCGAGCGGGATCAGCTCCCGTTCCGTGAACGCCCGGGCTCGATCTCGGAGGGCTCGGTCCTCCTCGCTCAGACGCATCTCCACGGCGGCCGGGAACCTCCTCCATCGTTGGCGGCCGGTCAGTCTAGGCTCTGGTTGCTGCCGCAGCGGCTTCGACGACGGAGGATGCGATGACGCGAACGGTCTTTACCGGAGGGCGGGTCTTCGACGGCACGGGCGCGGAGCCGGCCGACGCCGACATCGCGATCGAGCACGGCCGGATCCTCGAGGTCGGGCCGGGTCTCGACGGCGACGAGCAGGTCGACGTCCGTGGAAAGGCCGTCCTCCCGGGCATGTTCGACTGCCACACCCACGTGATGTTCAGCCACATCGACTTCCTCAAGGCGATGGAGGAGCCGTTCTCCTACAAGTTCTTCGACGCGGTGCGGAACCTCCTGGCGACGCTCCGCATCGGCATCACGACCGTGCGCGACGCGTCCGGTGCGGACATGGGGGTCCGCCAGGCCGTGGAGGACGGTCTGATCCGCGGTCCGCGCATGCAGATCTCGATCTCGATGATCTCCCAGACGGGCGGGCACGGAGATCCGTGGCTGCCGAGCGGCGGGAACCTCCCGATGTTCATCCCGTATCCGGGGGTTCCCGACGGCATCGTCGACGGTCCCGACGAGATGCGGAAGATGGTTCGGGAGCTGATCCGCGACGGTGCCGACGTCATCAAGGTCGCAACGAGCGGCGGCGTGCTCTCTCCGCGCGATGATCCGCAGCATCCGCATTTCCGTCCGGAGGAGTTGGAGGTGCTGGTTGCGGAGGCCGCCGCGGCCGGGTGCTGGGTCATGGCGCATTCGCACGGCGCGGAGGCGACGAAGGAGGCGGTCCGCGCCGGGATCCGCTCGATCGAGCACGGCACGTACCTCGACGACGAGGCCGTGGAGCTGATGGCGGCGAACGGGACGTACCTGGTGCCGACGCTCATCGCCTCGCTCGGTGTCATGGAGGCGGTCGAGGCCGGAGTCCAGCTCCCGGAGGCCGTCCTGGAGAAGGAGCGCGCGCTGATTGGCGTTCCCGAGGCCTCGTTCCGTCGCGCGGTCGAAGGCGGGGTGAAGGTCGCGATGGGCACCGACTCCGGCGTCACGCCGCACGGCCAGAACCTCCGGGAGGTCGAGGTGATGGTGCAGTACGGCATGACGCCGACCCAGGCGCTCGTCGCCACGACCAAGAACGCGGCGGAGCTGATGGGAGTCGACGACCGCCTCGGAACGCTCGAGCCCGGCAAGATCGCCGACGTCGTCGTGCTCGAGGCGACCCGCTCGACGTCTCCAAGATGGGAGACCGCGTCGTGATGGTCTACAAGGACGGCGAGCCCGCGCTCGGGTGAGCCGCTACGGCCCGAGGTTGTAACCGAGCTTGCGCGGAAGTCCAGCGAGGAACGATGTGGTGGCGCCGGCGCGCTTGCCGGCGTCCTCCCGTCGGTCCTTTCGCGCCGTCGCGCGCGTGACGACGCGAGCTCCGGGAGCCTTCAGCATCTGCGGTGGGAACCGCTCCGGCTCCGCGTTGACGAACGCGAGCTTCGTGAAGCGGTCCTCCATTCCGAGCGCGAGGCCCGAGAGGATCCGGCCTCCCATGAAGCACGGTCCCACGCCGTTCCCCGTGTAGCCGAGCCCGTAGTGGACGTTGCCCGACGGCATCGTTCCGAAGAACGGCAGATGGGCACCGGAGATGTCGATCGGTCCTCCCCAGCCGGCCTCGATCGGCACGTCGCGGAACGACGGGAACATCCGGTGAAGATCTCCGACGAGCTCGCGGAGCGCGATCGGGTCGTAGGCGAAGAGCCCGCCGATTGAACGTTCCGACCGAGGGTTGCGCGCCGCCCCACCGAACGCGATGCGGCCGTCCGGCGTCGTGCGCAGGTAATGGAGTGCGCTCCGGAAGTCGTAGATCCCCTCGCCGCCGGTCCAGCCGATCTCCTCCAGCCGTTCGGGCGCCGGCGCGGTCAGCACGATCGAGCTTCCGCGGACGACGAGCGCGCGGCGGAAGCGTTTCCACGCGATGCCCCACGCGTTCACTCCGAGGATCGCGCGCTCCGCCATGACGACGCCCGCGGGTGTTTCCGCGGTGGCGGGCGGACCGGCCTGGAAGCGACGCACCGGCGTCTGTTCGAAGATCCGAACGCCGCGTTCGAGAAGCACGCGTCGCAGACCCCGCGCGAGTCGCGCCGGCTGGACGCCCGCGGTGTTCGGCGTGTAGATGCCGCCCCCGAACACGGGTGAGCGACATCGCTCCGCAACCTGGGAGGCCGACAGCTCGACGTACTCCTTTCCGACGCCGAAGCGCTGCGCGGTCTCCACGGAGTCGCGCCAGCGACCTTCCTGCGCCTGAGAGCTCGCGACGCCGAGGTCTCCACCGCGGCGGTACCACGTGTCGACGTCGTGCTTCTCGGCCCACGCCGGGATCTCGTCCACGCTCTCGATCGCGGTGCGGCAGATCTCCAACGCAGCCGCGGCGCCGTGCTGCTCGCTGAGGAGACCGAGCTCGTCCCAGAACCCGTTCAGGAAGCCGCCGTTGCGCCCGCTCGGACCTCCGCCGCAGATGTCCTGCTCGACGAGGACGACGTCGGTCGAGGGATGGCGCTCCTTCAGGAAGTAGGCGCTCCACATCCCGGTGTAGCCGCCCCCGACGACGAGGACATCCGCCTGGATGCGACCTTTCAGCGGGGGAGCCGGCTCGCCCGGATCGGCGGCGAGCGCCTCGCGGAGCCACCAGCTCCGGCCGGCGTTCGGCGGAACCTCGACATGCATGAGCGGCATTCTGCCTGCTCGGGGCCGACCGGCGCATCGGCGCAGCTGCGAGGATTGGTACGCTTCGACTTCGAGCTGACCAACGATTCAAAAAGCGAGGTCCTTCCCGTGAGCGACGACATCGGACGTCCCCGCAGCCGTGAGGTGACGGAGGGGCCCGAGCGCGCTCCGGCTCGCGCGATGCTCCGCGCCGTCGGCCTCTCCGAGGGCGACTTCGGAAAGCCGCAGGTTGGCGTCGCCTCCTCCTGGAACGAGGTGACGCCGTGCAACTACCACCTCGGGCGGCTCGCCTCCTTCGCCAAGGAGGGGGTCCGCGCGGGCGGCGCGGTTCCGGTCGAGTTCACGACGATCGCCATCTCCGACGCGATCGCGATGGGGCACGAGGGCATGCGCGCGTCGCTGATCTCCCGTGAGGTCATCGCGGACTCGGTGGAGCTCGTGATGCACGCGGAGCGTTTCGACGGCGCCGTCACGATCGCCGGCTGCGACAAGAGCCTTCCCGGGATGTTGATGGCCTCGGCGCGGCTGAACCTCCCGAGCGTCTTCCTCTACGGCGGCACGATTCTGCCGGGTGAGCTCGACGGCGAGGACATCACGATCCAGGACGTGTTCGAGGCCGTCGGCGCCAACGCACGCGGAAAGATGTCCGACGACGAGCTCCTTCGCGTGGAGCGGAATGCGTGCCCCGGCGCCGGCTCCTGCGCCGGGATGTACACCGCGAACACGATGGCCTGCGCGGCCGAGGCGCTCGGGATGTCGCTGCCGGGCACGGCCTCTCCACCCGCGGTGGACGCGCGACGCGAGGTCGCCGCGCGGAACGCCGGCGAGGCCGTCGTCGCCCTGTTGCAGAAAGGGCTCCGCCCGCGCGACATCATGACCAAGCAGGCGTTCGAGAACGCGATCGCGGTGACGATGGCGCTCGCGGGTTCCACGAACGCGGTGCTGCATCTCCTGGCGATCGCGCGCGAGGCGCACGTGGATCTCCAGCTTGCCGACTTTGACCGGATCGCGCGCCGCGTTCCGCACATCGTCGACGTGCGGCCCGCGGGCAAGTTCGTGATGTCGGATCTCGATCGCGTGGGAGGCGTTCCCGTCCTGATGAAGGAGCTCCTGGACGCCGGCCTGATCGACGGCGACCAGATGACGGTGACGGGTCGCACCGTGGCGGAGAACGTCGCGGACGCCGACCGACCCGACGGCGTGGTCGTCCACGACCTGGACGCGCCGCTCCACCCCTGGGGCGGGACGGCGATCCTTCACGGTTCCCTCGCCCCCGAAGGTGCGGTCGTGAAGGCGGCCGGCGCGGAAGGAACCGTGTTCCGCGGCCGGGCGCGTCCGTTCGACTCCGAGGAGGACGCGTTCAAGGCCGTCGCCAGCGGAAGCATCGTCGCGGGCGACGTGGTCGTGATCCGGAACGAGGGCCCGAAGGGAGCGCCCGGGATGCCGGAGATGCTCGCCGTCACCGGAGCGATCTTCGGCGCCGGCCTCGGCAAGGACGTCGCGCTCGTCACCGACGGACGCTTCAGCGGAGCGACGCACGGCTTCTGTGTCGGCCACGTCGCGCCGGAGGCGATCGTCGGCGGCCCGATCGGGCTCGTGGAGGAGGGCGACGAGATCGTCCTCGATGTGGAGGGCCGCAAGATCGACCTCAACGTCGACTTCGCGGAGCTCGAGCGCCGTCGGGCGAACTGGTCTCCGAGGGCGCCGCGCTACGAGTCCGGCGCGCTCGCGAAGTACGCGAAGCTGGTGTCCTCCGCCGCGCACGGAGCGGTGACGGGATGACGCCGGCGTCGGACGCTCCCGGTGCCGATCCGGCGATCGAGAATCCGCAGCGGCTCCTCTGCCGCAACTGCGGCAAGGCGTATCCCGTCGAACCGCTCTCCGTCTGCGAGGACTGCTTCGGGCCGCTCGAGCCCTCCTACGACCTGGCGGCCATCGACGGCGATGTGTTCCGCAAGCAGGTGGAGTCCGGACCGCCGTCGCTGTGGAGGTACGAGGCGCTCCTTCCCGGCGGCGCTTCCGTGGAACGCATGGGCCTCGGCGCCGGCTTCACTCCGCTCAGGCGAGCGGACAACCTCGGGCGCCGCCTCGACATCGAGCGGCTCTGGATCAAGGACGACACGCCGAATCCGACCGCGTCGTTCAAAGACCGCGTCGTCTCGGTGGCACTGACGATGTCGAACGCGTTCGGCTTCGAGGCCGTCGCGTGCGCCTCCACCGGGAACCTCGCGAACGCGACCGCCGGGCACGCGGCGAAGGCCGGGATCCCCGCGTACGTGTTCATCCCATACGACCTGGAGCGCGCGAAGGTGCTCGCGACCGCCGCGTACGGCGCGAACGTGATCGCGGTCGACGGGAACTACGACGATGTGAATCGGCTCTGCTCCGAGGTCGCGGAGACGCTCCCGTGGGCGTTCGTCAACGTGAACATGCGGCCGTTCTACGCGGAGGGGTCCAAGTCCCTCGGGTTCGAGACGGCCGAGCAGCTCGGCTGGCGTCTCCCGGACCACTGCGTCGTGCCGGTCGCGTCGGGCGCGCTGCTCACGCGGATCGACCGCGCGTTCGCGGAGGTCACCGAGATCGGCGCCGTGGAGGGAAAGCCGGTGAGGATCTCCGGCGCCCAGCCCGAGGGGTGCTCGCCGGTCGCCCAGGGGTTCGCGTCGGGAACGGACGAAGTGAAGCCGGTGCGACCCGACACGATCGCGCGGTCCCTGGCGATCGGGAATCCCGCGGACGGTTACTACGCGGTGAAGACGGCACGTCGCACGGACGGTGTGATCGACGCGTGCGAGGAGAAGGAGATCGTCGAGGGAATCTCCCTCCTTGCCGAGACGGAGGGCGTCTTCGCCGAGACCGCCGGCGGCGTCACGATCGCGTGCTTGAAGCGTCTCCGGGAGCGGGGCGTCATCCGCGACGGCGAGGAGGTCGTTGCCTACATCACCGGATCGGGCTTCAAGACGGTGGAGGCGCTGGAGGAGAGAGTGCGTGCCCCGATCTCCGTGAAGCCGTCGCTCGAGGATTTCCTCTCGAAGCTGCCGCAGTAGCCCGTGACGGTTTCCGGCTGCACCACATCGCTCTCAGGCTGCTGAGTCTTTTACGCAATAGGAAAGCGCTTGCCCGTTGACGCGTCGCGCACCCCAGGTGTAGGAAAGGGCGCCCGTAGGACCTAGAGGGGGTTCTTCCCGTGACGCGCTCGGTGCCCCGAAGGCTCGTTCCGACGCTCGTATCCCTCCTCACGCTTGCGACCGTTCTGTCTTCCGCCTCCACTGCGGGGGCGGCCGGCGGGGGAGGCTCCGCGCCCGCTGAGATCCGCGTCAACCAGGTCGGCTACGCCATCGGCGCCTCCAAGCGGGCGTACCTGATGACCTCCGGTGCGGCGACCGGCGCGACGTTCTCCGTCCAGGGCGGCGGCGCAACCGTCTTCTCCCACGCCGTCGGCGCCGACCTCGGCTCGTGGAGCTCCAGCTATGCCCACGTCTACGCGCTCGACTTCACCGCCGTGACGACAGCCGGGACCTACTCCATCTCGGTCGGCGGTGGAGTCTCGGCGACGTCGCCGTCGTTCCGGATCGCTTCGGCGGCGGGCGTGTACAAGGAGTCGATCTCGAACTCACTCCACTTCTATCAGAACGAGCGCGACGGCCGGAACTACATCCCCTCCGCGCTGCGGACGGCGCCGTCGCATCTCAACGACGAGAGCGCGATGACCTACACCACGCCGAGCTACAACGCCGGCTCCGGGAGGTTCTCCGGCGACCTCAACGCGATCGGAAAGCGCATCAACGCTTCCGGCGGATGGTGGGACGCGGGCGACTACCTGAAGTTCGTGCAGACGACGAGCTACACGGTCGCGGTGTTGCTCTCCGGCGTCCGCGACTTTCCCGCGCAGATGGGCGCCCGCTCGAGCACGTCGAACTTCAACGCGGAGGCGGAGTTCGGCGTCCAATGGCTCCTGCGGATGTGGAACGACCCGTCGCGCACGCTCTACTACCAGGTCGGTATCGGCACCGGGAACGGAAAGACGCTCGGTGACCACGACATCTGGCGACTCCCCCAGGACGATGACGCCTACGCCGGCACCGACTCGGTGTACCGCTACATCCGCAACCGGCCGGTGTTCCGAGCCGGCGCTCCCGGCTCGAAGATCAGCCCGAACCTCGCGGGCCGCGACGCCGCCGTCTTCGCGGAGTGTTTCCAGGTTTTCAAGACGAGCGCCCCAGCGCTTGCGGCGAAATGTCTGACCGCCGCGGAGCACATCTACGACCTCGCGGACACGAACCCGAGCGGAGATCTCCTCACCGTGATCCCGTTCAGCTTCTACCCGGAGGACGAGTGGCAGAGCGACCTGGAGCTCGGTGCCGCCGAGCTCTACTTCGCCGTCGCCTCCGGAGGGCTCCCGGCCGGACTTCCGCACACCGATCCGTCCTTCTACCTCAGCGACGCCGCCCATTGGGCGCACGCGTACATGACCAGCTCGTTCGACGCGGGCGACACGCTGAACCTCTACGACGTGAGCGGACTCGCCCACTACGACCTCGTGCGAGCGATCCGCCAGGCGGGGAACCCCCCCGGCCTCGAGACCACGCCCGCGGCGCTCCTCGCCGACATGAAGAAGGAGCTCGACGGCGCCGTCGCGCAGGAGAGCTCCGACCCGTTCGGCTTCGGCTTCCCGTGGGACAACTACGACACGACGACGCACGGCGCCGGCCTCTCCGTGGAGGCGAGCGAGTACGACCAGCTCACGGGAACGACGACCTACGCGCAGGAAGCCGACCGCTGGCTCGGGAACATCCTCGGCGCGAACGCCTGGGGCACGTCGCTGATCGTCGGAGACGGGTCCACGTTTCCGGACTGCATGCAGCACCAGGTCACCAACATCGCCGGGTCGCTGGACGGCTCGCCGCCGGTCCTCGCGGGCGCCGCGGTCGAGGGTCCGAACTCCTTCGCGGCGCGGGGTTCATTGAGTGGCATGAGTGCGTGCCCGCCCAACGGAGTCGACACGTTCGCGCAGTTCAACAACCAGACCGCCGTCTACGAGGACAACGTCCAGTCGTATTCGACCGTGGAACCCGCCATCGACCTGACCGCGAGCTCGCCGCTGGCGTTCGCGCGGCAGGCCGCCGGCATCCGCTGACAGGGGGGAGACGCAGATGAGGAGAAGAACCCGGCTCGCACTGGTCCTTTCGGGAGCCGCCGTGTTGCTGGCACCGGTTTCCACGGTGCCCGCGCAGGTCGCGCACGCGCAAGGCACGACCGTCGTGACGATCGGCTTCGACGACAGCAACGCCGACCAGTTCAAGATGCTGAAGATGCTCGCAGCGCACGGGATGAACGCGACGTTCTTCACGAACTCCGGTTTCGTCGGGACGGCCGACCATATGACGTGGGGACAGCTCCATCAGCTGTATGCCGCGGGGAACGAGATCGGCGGCCACACGATCGATCACGCGAACATCAAGAAGCTGAAGCCGGCGGCCGCGCGGCACGAGGTGTGCGATGACCGCGTTGCGATCTACGACCACGGACTGGCGCCGGTGTCGTTCGCGTATCCGTTCGGCAACCACGATGCGGGCAGCGAGGCGGTCGTGCACGACTGCGGCTACAACAGCGGTCGGACCGTCTCCGGAGTGGACGACCGCAAGACGTTCGGCGAGACGATCCCGCCGGTCGACGCGTACGCGACGCGCACGCCGCCGAACCCGAAGATGGGGACCACGCTGAAGACGCTCCAGAGCTACGTCTTGGCGGCGGAGCAGAACGGCGGCGGCTGGGTGCAGTACGTGTTCCACCACGTCTGCGCGAACAACTGTGACGCCTACTCCATCACGCCGTGGGAAATGAACAACTTCCTCGCGTGGCTCCAGACGCGTTCGGCGAACGGAACTGTCGTGGAGACGACGGCGCAGGTGATCGGCGGACCCGTGCAGCCGCCGGTGCCTGCCTAGGAGGAGCGAAGAAACGTCAGGCCGGCTCGCGGTTCCTGCGGGAACCGGAGCCGGCCGGCGTCTCTCCGGGGCGCTGAGCCTCAGTCGATCACTTTGACCAGCTTGGCGACCTCGGCCTCGCCGGTCATCGCGACCTCCTTCACGATCCCGACGCCCGGGCCGTAGATCTTCTGGTCGATCACGTCGGGCTCGATCCTCGCGAACTCGAGCGACGTGAGTGAGTCGTGGATCGTCCCGTACGGCACGGTCGTCGTCGTGCCGCGGTCGACGATCCATGCGGTGTCCTCCGCCTCTCCCGCGAGGTACTCCTGCCGGTAGGCGTCGGGGATCTGGGGGTTCGCCTCCATCACGATGCCGGGCTCGCCGTCGTTGACGCCCGACATCCAAGATCCCGACGTGTCGACGTGGCCGTTCGCGTCGTAGGCCTTGGTGTTCTCGCCGAGGTACCAGACGTTCCCGCGGTCATCTTGAGCGTAGTAGTCGGTCGTCGCCTCGAGCACGCGCGAGTTGTGCGCCGCGACGTCGCGGACCGCCGTCGCCGTGATCCCTTCGATGACCTTCGTCCGATCCGTCACGTGGACGCGATCCGTCTGCGAGACGCCGTCCTTCGTGCCCTGGTAGATCAGCGTGCGACCCACCGGCAGCGGGAAGAACGTGTTGTCGATCGTCGAGACGAAGTGCGCCGGATCGAGATGCGGCTCGTAGCTCGCGGTCGGGCCGGCGGCCCGGGCGTGTGCCACCGTCAGGCCGAGTGTTCCGATGAGTCCCGTCGCCGCGAGCGCGGCGAGCATCTTCCTCATCATGTCGTCCTCCCTTCGATCGTGGACAGGAGGAGGATGCGAAAGGTCGCATGAAGCAGCAGTGAAACGGAGATGAAGTTCGCGTTAAGGGCGTTCGGCGAGCGCGATCGTCACGACGCCGCCGCCGTCCTCGCCATTCGAGACCTCGGCCGCGCCGCCGTGCGCTTCCGCGATGGCACGGACGATCGCGAGTCCGAGTCCCGCGCCGTGTCCGTCGTTGTCCGAGCGGGCGAACGGCTCGAACGCATGTGGCATGAAGGCGCTTGGAAAGCCGCCGCCGGAGTCCTCCACGCGCACGCAGAGTCGGTCTCCGTCCCGCTCCGCGGACAGGCGGATGACGCCGCCGGGCGGCGTGTGGCGCACGGCGTTGTCGAGCAGGTCGTCGAGCGCCTGCCGGATGCGGACGGGGTCGACGTACGCGCTCGCGGTCGTCGAAGCGATCTCGATCCGGACGCCGGACTCGGCCGCGCGCGGCTCGAAGTGGCGGACGACCTCATCGATGAGCGCGGGCAGATCCACCTCGGTTCGATGGATCGCGAGCCCGCCGTCGTTCGCGCGTGAGAGCACGAGGAGATCCTCCGCGAGCCGGGCGAGGTGGTCGGTCTCCTCCGCGGCGCTGCGGAGCGCGTTCTCGAGCTCTTCGGTCGTCCGGGCGCGGGAGAGCGCGAGGTCGAGCTCGGCTTTCAGGATCGCGACGGGAGTGCGGAGCTCGTGCGAGGCGTTGTCGACGAACCGGCGTTCGCGGACGAAGGAGGTCTCGATCCGGTCGAGCATGGAGTTGAGCGTCCTCCCGAGCCTCGAGATCTCGTCGTCGGCCGGCGGGAGCGAGAGCCGCCGTCCGAGGTCGCTCGCGCTGATCTCCGCGGCCTCGCGCTGCATCTCCTCCACGGGGCGGAGGATCGCTCCGGCCAGCAGCCATCCCGCGCACGCGATGACGAGGAGCGCGATCGGCCCGCCGATGCCGAGCGTCGCCGCGAGCTGGAGGAGCTCGTCGCGACGGTCCTGGAGCGAGGTCCCGACGAGAACGTAGGCGTCCGCATTCGTCGCGTGCACCGGGACGGCGATCACGCGCGTCGTGTTGTCGATGCCGGGAATCTTCCGGTCGAAGAACGTCGGACGCGTGACGCCGCGGATCACCGGAGGTTCGAGCAGCGGCGTTCGCGCCACGATCCGGCTGGACTGCACGACGCGGCCCGAGCTATCGGTGACCTGCGCGAACGCCTCGTCCGCCTCGATCAGGTGCGCGCCGGTGTCCGCGACGGAGGGGCCGTTGGTCCGAACGTCCTGCGCGATCAGCTCCGCGCGGGAGACGAGCCCGGCGTCGACCGCCGACAGCAGGTCGTCCCCCATGCTGCGGTACACGAACGCGCCGACGGCGAGCAGCACCACCGCCGTCCCGAGCGCGAATACGACGGTAACGCGGACCCTAGTCGGAAGCTTGGACCATCGATCCATCGCGGAGACGGTAGCCCACTCCCCTCACGGTCTCGATCGACGTGTCACCCGGAACGCGCTTCAGCTTCGCTCGGAGATTCCGCACATGGACATCGATCACGTTCGAACCGCCGTCGAAGGCGAAGTCCCAGAGATGCTCCAGCAGCGTCAGCCGAGTAACCGGCGAGTCGGGGTGACGCATGAGGTACTCCAGCAACGAGAACTCCTTGGCGGTGAGCTCGAGGCGGACGCCGCTCCGCGTCACCTCGTGGCGTGCGGGATCGAGACAGAGGTCGCCGACCTGCAGTACCGCCGGCCGCTCGCCGTTCCCCCGCCGCAGCAGCGCGCGGATCCGCGCGTTGAGCTCCTCGAACGAGAACGGCTTCGTGAGGTAGTCGTCGGCGCCGGCGTCCAGGCCGCGCACGCGGTCGTCGACGGCGTCCCGCGCGGTGAGCATCAGCACGGGCGCCCACGCTCCGCCCTCCCGGAGACGCCGGCAGACCTCGAACCCGTCGGGCCCCGACCCGTCCGCGTCGAGGACGACGTCGAGCACGACCGCGTCGTAGGGGTTCTCTGCCGCCATCCAGAGGGCGTCCTCTCCGTTCGGCGCGACGTCGACGGCGTGGCCCTCCTCGACGAAGCCGCGCCGAAGGAGGCCGGCCATCTTCACGGAGTCCTCGACGACGAGGAGGCGCACGAAAAGCTCCTCTACCTGGGGAAACCGAGCTTACGCCTCCTTCATGAAGGAAATATGAAGACGCCGCAGCTGGCGGCGGCGGCTACCCTCCTTCGATGTGGGATCCGCCGTCGAGGTGAGGGCGAAGCGAAGGGTGGAGCATCCGGAGCGCGGAGATCGCCTCCACCAGGCCATCGTCTACTCCATCGCCTCGGTGGGTTGGGGGTTCGTCTCGGGCGTCAGCGGCGTCGTCTTCGGAGTCCTCGAACATTCGGTCGCGCTCACCGCATTCGGGCTCGGGGCGTCGATCGACTCGCTCGCGTCGCTCGTGCTGGTCCGGCGCTTCGCGCTGGAGCGGAAACATCCGCACCGGGCCGAGGCGCTCGAGCACGCCGGACTCCGGATCGTCGGATGGCTGCTCCTCGCGGCGGCCGTCTACGTGATCACGATGGCGATCCGGACGCTCCTCTCGGAACCGGAACACGGCAGGTTCCTCGTTCCCGCTATCATCGCGGGCTCGTCCGCCGTGGTGCTGCACGTCCTCGGCCGGAAGAAGGTCGCGATCGCACGAGGCCTCGGGAGCAGAGCGCTTCGCGCGGACGGAGTGCTGAGCATGCTCGGTTCCGTGCTCTCGATCTCTATCGTGATCGGATTCGCGTTGGAGGCCGCGTTCGGCTGGCGGTGGGTCGACCCGGTCGCCGCGCTGGTCGTCGCGGCGGCGCTCCTCCGCGAGGGCATCATCGCGATCACCGCATCGCATCCCTCGGAGTCCGCGTGAGCGAGCCTCCTTCCGACCGCATGGGGAAGTCGTGGGCCTTCGACCGGGCGGTCGAGTGTTACGACCGGACCCGCACCCTCGCGCCAGACGCGATGGAGGCGATGCTCGCCACGTTGCGGGAGGAGCTCGCCGGCACCGACCCGGTCTTGGAGGTGGGTGCGGGAACAGGAAGGCTCTCCATCCCGCTCGCGCAGGCGGGTTTCCGCGTGTTCGGAGTGGATCTCTCAGGGCCGATGCTCCGGAGACTTCTCGAGAAGGCGGGCGACGGTGCGCGCCCGGAGGTGATCGTCGGCGACGCCACGGCACTTCCGTTGCGATCGGTCGCGTTCGGCGGCGCGCTGCTCTTCCATGTGCTGCATCTCGTTCCCAACTGGCCCGACGTTCTGCGCGAGCTCGATCGCGTCGTCCGCCCCGGAGGAGCGATCGTGATGGGCCTCGGGCACATCGACGGGGAGACGGATCCGACGCCGGGCGAGGTCGGGGAAGCGTTCCGACGAGCGACCGGTATCGAGCGCCAGTTCCCGGGGCTCGTCCGAACCGACGCGGGCCGTTTCGACGCGGTCGTTCGCGAGCTCGGATGGGAGTCACACCCGACTCCGCAGATCGCCGACGTTCAGTCGCGGTCGCTGGAGGAGCTCATCCGCGAGCTGGAGGACGGCGTCTGGTCGTGGACGTGGGATCTCTCCGAGGAGGAGCGTCACGACGCTGCTGCGGCCACGCGGAAGGAGATCCGCGAGCGCTACGGAGATCTCGACGCACCGAGGACGCTCGAGAGCCGCATCGGTGTCCGCTCGTATCGAACGGCGGAGGGCTCGAGGGCTTGATGCTGCCCATCGCGTCGAAGCCTAGGTTCCGGAGCTCCTACACCGCAGGGCGAGTCTGAGCCTACGGCAGCTTCACCCTCGATTCGAGGCGATGTCCACGGGTTGCGGCGTTGGATGTCGCTATCTGCTCTCCCCAGGCTAGGTTGACAACCCTCCGCTGGCCTCTACACTGACTGTTCCATGTCCCTGACAAGAGGAATCGCGCGAGCACACACCCTCGTACTTATTAGTTAGGCGCGGGCGGGTCCGACGGGCCTGCGCCGCGCCAGACGCCCTCCGCCCTCGGCGGGGGGTTTTTGTTACCCCGGATTCGGTGAACGGCAGGCGTCCACCGAGCGACAGAGAAGGAGAGGAGGAAGAGCGTCATGCGATACGAGTTCGAACGGAACGGCGATCGCCTCGGCAGCGTGCTTTGGGAGGGACCGGGACAGGTTTCGGTCGACGTGCATGACGACGACCTCCGGGCGCGGTTCGAGCGCCACCTCGCCGGCGAGGTGATCTACCTGGATGCGAAACCCTTCCCGTCCGGATGGGACCCCCTCCAGACCCGCCGGCGCGACTGGACGCCTTGGGAGTTCGAGCGTGCGTGCCGGGCTCTCGCCAGCGGCGAACAGATGGAAACGCACCGCGTCCCCAGCGGCTCGGTGCAGTTCCGCGAGGAGGTGCCGTCTCGATGAAGGTCACCGGCGCCCAGGCGATGTTCAAAGCCCTCGAGGGAGAGGGCGTCGACGTCATCTTCGGCATCCCCGGCGGCGCGATCCTCCCGGCCTACGACCCGCTCCTGGACTCGAGCGTCCGGCACATCCTGTGCCGGCACGAGCAGGGAGCCGGCCACGCCGCGGAGGGATACGCGCACGCGACCGGACGGGTCGGCGTCTGCATGGCGACCTCCGGCCCGGGCGGGTGCAACCTCGTTACCGCGCTCGCCGACGCCAAGATGGACTCCGTTCCGATGGTGGCGATCACCGGACAGGTACCGACCCCCGTGGTCGGCAACGACGCCTTCCAGGAAGCCGACATCACGGGCATCACGATGCCGGTGACGAAGCACAACATGCTCGTCACCGACGCCAAGGACGTCGCTCGGAGCATCCGGGAGGCGTTCCACATCGCGAGGACGGGCAGGCCCGGCCCGGTGCTCGTCGACATCCCGAAGGACGTCCTGATCACCGAAACGGAGTGGGTCTGGCCGAAGCAGGTGGATCTCCCCGGCTACAAGCCGACGACGAAGGGGAACCAGCGCCAGGTCCGCGAGGCGGTCAACCTGATCATGCAGGCGGAGCGGCCGGTCCTTTACGTCGGCGGCGGCATCCTCAAGTCGGACGCGACGAAGGAGCTGTTCGAGCTCGCGACCGAGGGCCGCCTGCCAGTCGTCACCACGCTGATGGCCCGGGGAGCGTTTCCCGACTCTCACGAGTTGTGCTTCGGCATGCCCGGCATGCACGGCAACTACACGGCCGTGACGGCGATGCAGAAGTGCGACCTGCTTGTGAGTCTCGCGGCCCGCTTCGACGACCGCGTCACCGGAAAGCTCTCCGCCTTCGCCCCGAACGCCAAGGTCGTCCACGTCGACATCGACCCCGCAGAGATCGGAAAGAACCGTGCGGTCGAGGTTCCGATCGTCGGCGAGGCGAAGGACGTCGTCGGAAAGATGGCCGAGGAGCTCAAGCGGCGCCAGGCGGAGACGAACGGTCCTCCGGACCGGGAGAAATGGCTCAACCAGCTGAAGGACTGGCGCAAGCGCTACCCGTACACCTACGACCAGCCCGAGGACGGGCCGCTGAAGCCGGAGTACGTCGTGGAGCGTCTCCACGAGCTGTATGGCGGCGACGCGATCGTCGTCTCCGGCGTCGGGCAGCATCAGATGTGGGCGTCGCAGTACTGGAAGTTCGAGCAGCCGCGGACGTGGATCAACTCCGGCGGCCTCGGCACGATGGGCTTCGCGGTCCCGGCGGCGCTCGGCGCGAAGGTCGGTCAGCCTGACCGGCGCGTGCTCGCGATCGACGGCGACGGCTGTTTCCAGATGACCGCTCAGGAGCTCGCGACCACCACGACGGAGAAGGTTCCGATCGTCGTCGCGATCATCAACAACGCCTACCTCGGCATGGTGCGCCAGTGGCAGGAGCTCTTCTACAACGAGCGCTTCTCGGAGGTGTATCTCTCCTACGACGTGCCGGACTACGTGAAGCTCGCGGAGGCGTACGGCTGTGTGGGCCTCCGCGCGGAGCATCCGGCCGAGGTGGACGCGGTGATCGACAAGGCGATCTCGATCGACGATCGCAGTGTCGTGATCGACTTCCGCTGCGACCAGGCAGAGAAGGTCTTCCCGATGGTGCCGGCGGGAGCCTCCAACGACGACATCATCCTCGGCCCGGACGGCCTGCGTCCGATCGAGGATCCTGCGGAAGCGCCGATCGCATGAGCCTCCACACGCTCTCCGTGCTGGTGGAGGACCGCCCGGGCGTTCTCACGCGCACGGCCGGCCTGTTCGCGGCGCGCGGGTTCAACATCCACTCCCTCGCGGTCGGCCCGACGGAGGACGACGGCCTCTCGCGGATGACGATCGTCGTCGACGTGAAGGCGAAGCCGCTGGAGCAGATCACGAAGCAGCTGAACAAGCTCGTCAACGTGATCAAGATCCTTGAGCTCGAGCCGGGCGACGCCGTGGAGCGGGAGCTCGTCCTCGTCAAGGTCCGGGCTGAGGGAGACGCCCGCGCCCGCGTGATCGAGATCGCGGACATCTTCCGCGCAAGGGTCCTCGACGTCACCGCGCGCACCGCGACGATCGAGGCGACCGGCACCGGAGACAAGCTGGAAGCGTTCCTCCGCCTGCTGGAGGACTTCGGCGTCGTGGAGCTCGCTCGCACCGGACGCGTCGCGCTCGCGCGAGGCGACCGCGGGATCCGCGAGCGCGTGCTCCGCGCCGCCCGGACCGCGGCCGCGGTGGAACGTGCGGGGCGAAAGAAGTCGCAGGACGATCAAGATGAGTACACCGGAGGCGGCGTCTGAGGACGCCCGATCAAGGGGAGCGGCAGATGGCGACGATCTACTACCCGAAGGACGCGGAGCGCTCGGCGCTCGACGGCCAGACGATCGCGATCCTCGGCTACGGCAGCCAGGGGCACGCGCACGCCCTGAACCTCAAAGACTCCGGGCACGACGTCCTGGTCGGCCTCCGCAAGGATTCTTCGTCGTGGAAGGACGCCGAAGAGGCGGGCCTCCGCGTCCTGGAGACGGCCGACGCCGTTCGCGAGGCCGACGTCGTCATGGTGCTCCTCCCCGACACCGCGCAGTCGAAGGTCTACGACAGCGTCATCGCGCCCAACCTGGAGCGCGGCGACACGTTGATGTTCGCGCACGGGTTCAACATCCATTTCGGACAGATCGAGCCGCCCGAGGGCGTCGACGTCTCGATGATCGCGCCGAAGGGTCCCGGTCACCTCGTCCGCCGCACCTACGTGGAGGGCATCGGCACCCCGGCGCTCGTCGCCGTGGAAAGGGACGCCTCCGGCAAGGCCCTCCAGCGCGCGCTCGCGTACGCCGACGGCATCGGGGTTCTTCGCGCCGGCGTGATCGAGACGACGTTCAAGGAGGAGACCGAGACCGACCTCTTCGGAGAGCAGGCCGTGCTCTGCGGCGGCTCCACGTCGCTGATCTCCGCCGGCTTCGAGACGCTCGTCGCCGCCGGGTACCAGCCCGAGGTTGCGTACTTCGAGTGTCTCCACGAGCTCAAGCTCATCGTCGACCTCCTCTACGAGGGCGGCATGAGCTGGATGCGGTACTCCATCTCCGACACCGCGGAGTACGGCGACTACACGCGCGGGCCGCGCGTCGTCGACGAGGAGACGCGCGCGGAGATGCGCCGCATCCTCGACGAGATCCAGAGCGGGCAGTTCGCGAAGGAGTGGGTCGGCGAGGCCGAGGACGGTTTCCCCAACTTCAAGCAGATGCGCAAGCAGGCGAGAGGAACGCAGATCGAGGAGGTCGGCGCGCGGCTCCGCACGATGATGCCGTGGCTGCACTCCGACGAGAAGGCGGTTCCCGATGCCTGACGATGGCGTACGCATCTTCGACACGACGCTCCGCGACGGGGAGCAGGCTCCGGGCATCGCGCTCACGCGCGCCGAGAAGGTGGAGATCGCCGAGCAGCTCGCCCGGCTGAACGTCGACATCATCGAGGCCGGCTTCCCGGTCTCGAGCGAGGGAGAGTTCGAGGCCGTCCGCGAGATCGCGGAGACCGTCAAGGGTCCCGTGATCGCGGCGCTTGCCCGGGTCGTCCCCGGCGACATCGAGCGCGCCGGAGAGGCGCTCAAGGGCGCGGAGCGTTTCCGCATCCACACGTTCGTCTCCACGAGCGAGATCCACATGAAGGACATGCTGCGGATGACGCACCAGCAGGTCCTCGACGCGGTGAAGGAGGGCGTCAAGCAGGCGCTCACCTACACCGACGACGTGGAGTTCTCCGCCCAGGACGCGACGCGGACGGAGTTCGACTTCCTGATGGAGGTCGTGAAGGTCGCGGTCGACGCCGGTGCGACGACGATCAACGTTCCCGACACCGTCGGCTACGCGATGCCGCACGAGTTCGGAGAGCTGGTGCGCCAGGTTCGCGAGGCGACGCCGGAGAGCGTGACGATCTCCACCCACTGCCACAACGATCTCGGGTTGGCCGTGGCCAACTCCCTGGCGGGCATCGTCAACGGCGCGCGACAGATCGAGGTCGCCGTGAACGGCATCGGCGAGCGCGCCGGCAACTGCTCGCTCGAGGAGATCGGGATGATCGTCGCGACCCGCGGAAAGACGCTCGGGGTCGGCACGCAGCTGAACCTCCGGGAGATCATCCGCACCTCGCGGCTCGTCTCCGCGCTCACCGGCTACTCCGTGCAGCCGAACAAGGCCGTCGTGGGTGCCTCGGCGTTCGCGCACGAGTCGGGCATCCACCAGCACGGCGTGCTGATGAACCGCGCGACCTACGAGATCATGGACCCGACCGAGATCGGCCTCGAGGGCAATCGTCTCGTCCTCGGAAAGCACTCCGGGCGGCACGCGTTCGCCGACGCGCTCGCGAAGATCGGCTACGAGATGGAGCCGGAGCACCTCGACCGCGCGTTCGCGCGCTTCAAGGAGCTCGCGGACCGGAAGATCCAGCTCACCGACCAGGACCTCGAGGCGATCGTGGCGGAGGAACTCGGGGCCGGAGACCACGACTTCCTTCTCCTGGAGTCCCTCCAGATGGCCGGAGGCACGCATCTCTCGCCGACGGCCACCGTTCGCCTGCGCCGCGGTGAGGAGCTGATCGAGGAGTCGGCGATGGGCGACGGCATGATCGACGCAGCCTGCGGCGCGATCCAACGGGCCGCGGGCGTGGAGGCGCGTCTCGTGGCGTTCAACGTGTCGTCGGTGACTGGCGGTTCCGACGCGCTCGGCGACGTCGTCGTGCAGCTCGACATCGACGGCCGGCGCGTGACCGGCCGCGGCGTCTCCGTCGACGTCGTGGAGGCGTCCGCGCGCGCGTACCTCGCCGCGATCAACCGCTGGTTCCAGGTCTCGACCAGCGCCGCCAAGGAGGACGAAGAGCCGGAGCAGCATCCGTGAGCTCGCGTTCGTACCGGATCGGCGTCATCCCCGGCGACGGCACCGGGCCGGAAGTTGTGCGCGAGGGCCTCAAGGTGATGGAGGCGGTCCGCGACGGCTTCAAGGTCGACACCGTGGAGTACGACCTCGGCGGCGAGCGCTACATCCGCACCGGAGAGGTCCTCCCACGGGCCGCGCTCGAGGAGATGCGCGGCCTCGACGGCCTCTACCTCGGCGCGGTCGGTCACCTGGACGTTCCTCCGGGCGTCCTGGAGCGCGGGCTGCTGTTGAAGATCCGTTTCGAACTCGACCAGTACATCAACCTCCGCCCCGTCCGTCGCTATCCGGGGGTGGAGACGCTGATCCCCTCCCAGACCGAAGGAGACGTCGACTTCGTCGTCGTGCGCGAGAACTCCGAGGGGCTCTACGCGGGCGCCGGCGGTTCGCTGCGCAGGAACACCCCGTACGAGGTCGCGACGCAGGAGTCGATCAACACCCGTCACGGCGTCGAGCGCTGCATCCGCTTCGCCTTCGCGATGGCGAACGGTCCCGACCGGCGCGGACACGTGACGATGGTGCACAAGACGAACGTCCTGAACTACGCCGGCGACCTCTGGAACCGAACGTTCGAGGCGGTCGCGGCACATTTCCCCGGCGTCGACACCGCGTACGTCCACGTCGACGCGTGCTGCATCTACTTCCTCGAGGTTCCGCAGCGGTTCGACGTGATCGTCACCGACAACATGTTCGGCGACATCATCACGGACCTCGGCGCGATGATCCAGGGCGGCATGGGCGTCGCGGCCGGCGGGAACCTCAACCCCGAGGGTGTCTCGATGTTCGAGCCCATCGGCGGGACGGCGCCCGATCACGTCGGCAAGGGCACGATCAATCCGATCGCCGCGATCGCAGCGATGCAGATGCTGCTGGAGACGCTCGGCGAGGCCGATGCCGCGAACCGCGTCGACCAGGGCATCCGGTTCGCGACGTCGAAGATGTCCTCGATGCGCGCCGGGATGATGGGCTACTCCACCTCCGAGGTCGGCGACCTCGTCGTCGAGGGGGCGACGCGATGACCTCCGACGGCGACGTAGCCCCCGTTGCTCCGGCGACCGCCAACGCTCCCGACACGCTCGACGTCGAGCTGTACGACACGACGCTCCGCGACGGTGCGCAGCGTGCGGGACTTTCGTTCTCGATCGAGGACCGGTTGCGGATCCTCCACCGGCTCGACGCGGCGGGATTCCCGTTCGTGGAGGGCGGCTGGCCCGGCGCGAACCCCCGGGACACCGAGTTCTTCCGCCTGGCTACCAAGGAGAAGCTCCATCAGGCGACGCTGACGGCGTTCGGGATGACGCGGAAGGCGGGGGAGCGCGCCGAGGACAGCTCGGTCCTGCGCGATCTCCTCGACGCCGAGACGGAGTTCGTCTGCATCGTCGGCAAGGCCTGGGATCTCCACGTGCGGGAGGCGCTCCGGACCTCGCTCGAGGAGGGCGTCGCGATGATCGCCGATTCCGTGCGGTTCCTCCACGCTCAGGGACGGAGGGTCTTCTTCGACGCTGAGCACTTCTTCGACGGCTACCGCAGCGATGCCGACTTCGCGATGGCGGTACTTGCCGCCGCTCAGGAGGCCGGAGCGGAACGGCTCGTCCTGTGCGACACGAACGGGGGAACGCTCCCGCTCGACGTCGGCCGCGTCGTGGGCTGGGTCTCCGACCGCATGGAGACTCCGATCGGCATCCACGTGCACAACGACGCCGGCTGCGCGGTCGCGAACTCGCTCGTCGCGGTGGAACACGGCGCGTATCAGGTCCAGGGAACGATCAACGGCTACGGAGAGCGCACGGGGAACGCGGACCTGATCCCGATCGCCGCGGACCTGTCCGTCAAGATGGGAAGGCGCGTCCTTCCGGAGGGTTCCGTTGCCACCCTCACCGAGGTCGCGCATTACGTGGCCGAGGTCGCCAACGTGACGCCGGACTCGCATCAGCCGTACGCGGGGCGCTACGCGTTCACTCACAAGGCCGGCCTCCACACTTCGGGGATCGCGCGGCTCGCCGAGGCGTACGAGCACATGCCGCCGGAGACCGTCGGGAACCACCGCGGCGTGGTCGCCTCCGATCTGGGCGGCCGGGCGACGCTCGCGATGAAGGCGAAGGAGTTCGACGTGGAGCTCCACGACGACGCGGTGCCCCGCCTCCTCGAGGAGCTCAAAGACCGGGAGGCGCGCGGTTACACGTTCGAGGTCGCCGACGCCTCGCTGGAGCTGTTGATGCGCCGGAACGACGGCTGGGTGCAGCCGTTCTTCGAGGTGGAAAGCTTCCGCGCCTCGGTCGAACAGCGCGAAGGCGCCGCGGAGGCGCTCGCGGAAGCGACGGTGAAGGTGCGTGCGCGCGGAGAGCGACACATCTCCACCGCGGAGGGACACGGGCCCGTCGGCGCGCTGGACAACGCGCTGCGGAAAGCGCTCACGCCGCTGTATCCGGAGCTCAACGACATCTCACTGGAGGACTATCGCGTCCGCGTCCTGGACGAGACGCACGGGACGGGAGCGGTGGTCCGGGTCTTGATCGACAGCTCGAACGGTCAGCGCGAGTGGACGACCGTGGGCGTGTCAGACAACATCATCGAGGCCTCCTGGGAAGCCCTCTGCGACTCCATGCTCTACGGCCTCCTCCATCCGCGAGAGGATCAAGCGGACGGCGAGGGCGTGGGTTAGGAGGACTTCCTCCGCTTCGCTGCGGCCTTCTTGGCCCCTTGCTTGCCGAGCGCGGTGCGCGTGCTCTTCGGCAGCTTGGAGATCGACTTCTTGCTCTTCGCGGCCGCGGAGGCCTTCTTCACGTTCTTGCGCGCGGCGCTCTTCTGCTTCTGGGTGGCCATGTCCGCCTCCTCGGTGACGAGCGGGTCTCGTCCGCGGAGTCGTTCCCACCGATGTTCGCGGCGAACCGGCGACGGAGATCATGCGGCGTCTTCCTCCTCCTCCATGCAGAGCCGGCACGCGACCTCGTCGGCGCCGTAGAAGTCGCCGAGGATCTGGACCTCGTGGTCCGGACAGCCCGGGTGCGACTTCACGTGGTACACGCACAGGAACGCCGTGCGGAGCACGTGGCCGCTCGCCGTGGACGCTTTGAGCGAAAAACCTTCCGGTCGGGAGTCCTGCTCCGCGACCGGGAGCAACCGAGAGGCGTCCGGGCCGGAGCAGTACCGAACCTGCCGGGTAACGGTCCGTTGCATGAGCTCTCCCCTCATGGCACCGATCCGGGCCGCCTCTCGGCCCTTCCCCTTGTGACTAGTTCATCGGCGCTACGGGGGGTCAACCTTGAGCGCGATCTTGCGGCGTGCGTGACGCCGCGCCGAGGCGCGCGTTGCGAGCGATGATCCGCACGATCTGGTCCTCCAGGGCTATGACGTGGTCGGTCGCGATGTCGCCGGCCAGGATGGAGAACGGCGCCCACGTCCGGTCGTGCCGGATCCATACCCAGCCGCACAGTGCCGAAGCCACGTGGAGCGTTCCAGTCTTCGCGTGGAGCTTGATCCCGGCGAGGCGGCCGCGGAGCGTTCCCTGTCCGGCGTGGGGGAGAGCACTTCGCAGCTTCGGTCCCCAAGCCTGATTCTCCGCAGCCTCGAGGAGGTCGACGATGCCCTCGGCGCTCACACGGTTCGCGTACGACAGCCCCGATCCGTCGTGCGCCTCGAGGTCGACGCCGTTGGCCGCCGCCCACGTCTGGATCTCCGCGGCGCCGGCGGCGATCGTTCCGGTTCCGCTCGAGGTGTAGCCGAGGAGCTTGTTCAGGACCTCGGCGAAGAAGTTGATCGAGTCGACGTCCTGATCGTGCAGGGTCTGGAGCAGCGGCGGCGAGGAGATGGACGCCACCTCGTCCAAGTTCTCGGGAGGCCGGCCCGCGCCGGGCGGATGGCCGATCTTCACGTGTAGCTTGCGGAGATGCTTCGCGAACGACGCGGCCGCGTAGCGCTCCGGATGGCTCACGTGCTTGCCTTGGATCGTGTTGCGGTCGAACGTGAGCGCCGTCGGGAGGCCGACCTCCTCGCGGCGGAACCGAGGCTTCCAGCCGGGCGCGTTCCAGTCGTGGCCGAAGGGTTCGACGCTGCCGAGCACCGAGCCGGTGATGCGGCGCACGCCGTCGGCCTTGATGCGTCTCGCGAGCCGGCCGAGGTCCGCGGAGGCGATCGTGGGGTCGCCCGCTCCCTCGAGCCAGAGATCGCCGCAGACGACGCCGTGGGAGAAGCGCGCCACGCTCGCCGTCGTCTCGATGCGGTGATCCGTTCCGAGCGCGTCGAGGATCGCCATCGACAAGAGCAGCTTCTCGTTCGATGCCGGAACGCGTTCGACGGCGGGCCGCGAGGTGAACAGCGGCTGGCCGTACTCCTCCGCCGAGACTGAGATCGGCACGCCGGACGTCAGCTTGTCGAGGCTTCGCTTCCATCGAGGGGCGGCCGCGCCGTCCTGGCCATGAGCAGCCTCCGGGTGGTGCGTCTCCGGCACGTTTGCGGCGGTCGAAACGGCCGCAACGGATCGCGCCGCGCCGCGCTCCGTCCAGGCGGCGGGGAGTGCCAACGTCAAACCGGCGGCGAGGAGCGCAGCAAGGGCGGCGAGGGTTCGTTTCACACGGGCAAGACTACGGAGCCCCGTCGACGGTTCCCGGCGACGTGGAAACGAGAGCTCAGGCGCTCCAGTCGACGCGGCGGCCGACCATGCCGAGGAGCTTCGTCTGCCGGTCGGCGTCCATCGAGACCTGCACCTCGGCGCCGAACGCACCGAACTGCCGCCAGAGCTCAGCCTGCGGCTTGTAGAACTCGTAGGCGAACTCGATCAGCTCGGGATCCATCGACGCCTCACCCGCGGTTCCCATCGCGAGGTCCCACGCGTGGATGACGTTGTCCGCCGCGACCTCTTTCAGGTAGATGTCCGCCGGCGTCGGCCCTCGGGAGAGGGAGACCATCCGCTCGACGACCGCGTCGTCCTCGGTAGCGTCCATCGCGTCGGCCCGGGTCTGTTTCCATGCGCCGTGCGGGTCGTCGCCGAGGAGATCGCCGTCGAAGCGGTCTCCGACCTCCTCGAGCGTCTGCCCGGCAAGGAGCGGCGCGACCCACTTGTCCTCGCCGATCACGTGGTTCACGAGGTCGCGGACGCTCCACTCCGTGCAGGGAGTCGCGTCCGACCACTGGTCCTCGGACACGGCGTCCATCCGGCGGCCGAACTCCTCCACGGCGCGGCGATAGATCTCGGTCGTGTTCACGGGCTCGACATCCAGGGATCGTGGAGATCGATGAACTCGACGTCCTCCATGAGCGACATCCACTCCTCGACCTGCGTCTTGATCTCGGGCGGCATCTCCTTCGTTTCGTTCTCGCGCGCCTCCGACTCGCTGGTGAAGTAGTTGACGCTCGTGAACCAGCCGGTCTCGTCAGGATGCCACGCGGTGATGCCGCCGATCAGATCCGGCCGAGCGGAGGACATCTCCGCGTCGAAGGCGCGGTTGATCTCCTCGAGGCGCTTGCGGTCCGTCGCCCGAGCCTGCATCACCTGCACGAAGCCGGCGTCATCGGAGCCGCCCCGGCCGTGGGTCTCCACGTCGGTGCAGTCCTTGAACGCGACTTCCCCGTCCACGTACTGCAGCAGCTCGTTGAACCACGCGGTCTGCTCCGGCCGGTTGGAGTTCTGCCCCGCCGCATCCTCCGATTCGAACCGGACGACGGTCAGCATCGTGCCGTCGTCGGCGATCCCGCCGGTCGAGCCGAGATAGCCGATGGCGCCGGGCGTGAGCTCGCTCTCCGCCTTCTCCCACATCTTGCGAAGACCTGCCTGGTCCTTGGCCTTGGCCCGTATCACCTGGACGAACACCGGCCTCACCTCCCGATCACGGAATCGTTCGCGGCCAACCTATCGGCTGGGGCCGAGGCGCGGCAATCCGCGGGTTCGTCCGCTTCAGGGCCGCGTCGTTCGGCGGAAACGGCGTCCCTCCGAGCCTCGATGGGGGAGCCGAAGGTCTCGTTCGGCCGTTGCGGAGGGTGACCTTGCACGCGGATGCGTTTCCGCCGGCGTCGATCGGCCCACAACCGCATCGAGAGGCGGACGAGGGGATCGCCTCAGGAGGTGAACGTGATGAAGCGCATCATCGTCACGCTGTTGGTCGGCGGGCTCTTCTTCGCTCCCGCCGCCACCGCGCAGGCATTGCGGTGGAACGGAGTGAGGGTGGGTCCCGTAGCGGCCCGGCCCAAGGCGACGCATCCCGGAGGCCGCGCGACGATCCGGCTCGCGCCGACCCGAGCGCCGGCGGGATTCGTCTACGACGTGCAGAAGCGGACGAAGGGCAAGCAGTGGAAGACGTATCGCCGCGGCGTCCGGACGCGGAACGTGACGTTCCGTACCCGCAGGAGCGGACGCATGCGGTTCCGCGCCAGGATCCGGCAGCCGCAGACCGGGCTCGCCAGCCCGTACACCCGCCCCGGCCTGCTGCGCGTGAGGCGCGTTGCATAGACGAGGGGCCGTGCAGCGCCATCGGAGGAGCCGGCCTCGCGCCGGCTCCT
This sequence comes from Actinomycetota bacterium, assembly GCA_045805285.1. Taxonomy (GTDB): domain Bacteria; phylum Actinomycetota; class UBA4738; order UBA4738; family JBJMLN01; genus JBJMLN01. The sequence continues at coordinate 87,198 of JBJMLN010000020.1, forward strand.
CCACCGTCCGCTACGTCCCCGCGGTCGGCATCAGCCCGATCAACGTGTACGCGAGATGCGCTGCGGCGATCGAGGTGATCTCCGCGTGGTCGTACGCCGGGGAGACCTCCACGACGTCGGCCGAGACGATGTTCGTTCCCCGCATCCCGGCCAGGATCGACAGGAGCTCGCGGCTCGAGAGCCCGCCCGCCTCCGGTGTTCCGGTGGCCGGCGCGAACGCGGGGTCGAGGACGTCGACGTCGATCGAGACGTAGACGGGCGAGGAGCCCACCCGAGCGCGTATCCGCTCTAGAACGCCCTCGGCGCCGATCGTGTCGAGCTCCGCGGCGCGCACCACGCGGAACCCGAAGCCCTCGTCGTCGGCGTAATCGGACTTCGCGTAGGTGGAGCTCCTGATCCCCACGTGGATCGAGGACTCCTCCAGCAGGAGGCCCTCCTCGAAGGCCCGCCGGAACGGGGTCCCGTGGGTGTACGGCGCGCCGAAGTACGTGTCCCATGTGTCGAGGTGCGCATCGAAATGGACCAGGGCGACGGAGCCGAACCGCTTGCGCACCGCGCGCAGTAGCGGGAGCGAGATCGTGTGGTCTCCACCGATCGTCACGAGGTGCGACGCACGGGAGAACAGCTCGTCGGCGCCACGCTCGATCTGCTCGATCGCCTGTGGAACGTCGAAGGGCGTTCCCACCAGATCGCCGGCGTCGGCGACCTGCTGCACCGCGAACGGCTCCACGCCGAGCGCCGGGTCGTAGGTCCTGAGCAGCCGCGAGATCTGGCGCACCGCCGACGGCCCGAAGCGCGCGCCGGGCCGGAACGTCGTCCCTGCGTCGAACGGAACGCCGGCGATCGCGACGTCGCACCGCTCCACGTGCTCGAGGAGCGGGAGTCGCGCGAACGTGGCGATGCCGGCGAAGCGGGGAACCTCCGTGGCATCCACCGGCCCGATCGGTCGATCTCCTTCGGCGATGGTCCCCTCCTGCCCGGGAAGCGTCGGAGGAGCTTAACCGTGAGTGGCGGATGAGACCGAAGACTTCCGCGCCCGAACGGCGCGCCGAACGGGTCCACGGCCGGTACGCTTGCGCCCTCCCGGACGCCCCGCAAGCGGGGTGGAGGCGCGATGGCAGGTAGACGGATCGGAATGTCGATCGCCGCAGCGGCGGCGACCGTCCTCGTCATCTCCGGCCCCGCCCTCGGGGCGAGCTCCTTCGGTCCCGACCAAGTCGTCTCCACGGACGTCGCGAAGTTCCCGTCCGTCCTGGTCACGTTGAGCCTCCCCGGGACGAAGGACCTCAAGGTCGACGACGTCCTTTTGACCGAGAACGGCACGCAGATGCAGCAGGGAGGACGCCACGGCGTGATCGTCAAGTCGCTCGCGGTCTCGAGCGGCGAGTACCAGTCGGTCGTCCTCGCGATCGACAACTCCAAGGACGTCTCCGCGAGCGAGCTCAAGACGACCCTCAACGCGGCGCACGACTTCATCTCGACCGTGCCGAACACGGTTCCGTTCGGCGTCGTGACGCTCGCGTCGAAGCCGCAGGTGCTCCAGAAGGCGGTCTTCCACGACCAGCCGGACGCCCGCCGAGCGTTGGAGTCGATCAAACCGTCGAAGGCGCCGGCGTCGCTGGGTCAGGGGCTGGACGCCGCGGTGAAGGGTGCGATCGCGCCTCGAGGACAACGAAACATCGTGTTGTTCACCGCCGGTCCGACGGCAGCGCAGTCCGTCTCCTCGTCCACCTCGAAGGCCGTGGAGAACTCCGCCGCGCGCGTGTCCGCGATCGTCCTCGGGAAGGCGGGCGGCGATCTCTCCTCCCTCGCGGATCGCACGGCCGGCACCGTGGAGAGCGCGACGACCGGCACGCTCTCGCAGGCGAACGACGCGCTCGCACACCGTATCGGCGACCAGTTCCTCCTCTCCTACCCGTCGCACGCCGGCCCCGGCGAACAGCTGAGCATCTCGATCCAGGTGAACGGAGGGACGCTGCACGCCTCGGCGACGGTTCCCTCGAACGCGCCTCCGGGAGTCACTCCATCGCCGAAGACGGGCGTCTTCAGCGGAACGAGCGGCTACATCCTGATCATCGTGATCATCGTCGCGCTGCTCGTGCTGACCTCGATCCCCGGGCGCGTTCGGGATCGCCGGCGCAGACGAGCCGGTGGTGCCAGCGGTGGCGAGGGGGGCGGCCGACGTGGAGGCCGACGACTGGGGCGCCGTCGAGAACGGCAGCGGGAGCGCCAGGGACGCTGAAACGGAACGGGCCCGGGCCGCTCTCGCGGCCCGGGCCCTGTCGCTTCAACCGAAAGGGTTAGAGCTCGCAGGTTCCGTTGATCGTGTCACCCGGGTCGATGGCACAGGTGTCGGTGCCGGGGTCCGGGTACAAGGTGTCGTTCCCGGCGACGTTGTCGCGCGACTTCAGGAAGTCGTTGCCGCCCTCTCCGACGGGTGCATAGTTCTCGCCGACCTGGTCGTCGCCCTGGCCGCCGTAGAGCTTGTCGTTCTGGTCCTCGCCCGCGACGACGTCGTCGTCCTGCTGGCCCTTCACGACGTCGGATCCGTCCTGGCCCTCGAGCGCGTTGTCGTCGCCCTGGCCGCCGCGGATGATGTCGTTGCCCTCTTCGCCGACGGCGCTGTCGGCGCCAGCCTTCGTGCAGATCACGTCATCGCGTGTCGTGCCCGTAAGGTTGTCGTCGGCCGCCGTTCCGGTGATCGTGCATTCCTTTTTGGCGCCGGCGACGCTGCTGAGCGCCCCGTGCACGAACGCCGGTCCGACCATCATGGCGGTCGTCGCAACGGCGACCGCGATGGTGCGAAACCTCATGCGGAACCTCCCTCCCAATGGATGCCTGCGCAGGATATCGGGGGGAGGGGGCTGTCAACCTAGCCGTTGGAAAGGCGCCCCGGTAATGCGGGGGCGCAACGTTCAGGTGCCCATCCAGGCGTCGACGCGCTGCTCCACCTCGCGCAGCCTCTGGATGACCCCGGCAAGCATCGCGATGGCGATCTCCGGGCGCCGGTTGAGCAGCGCCCGGAACTCCTCGGCCGGGATCTTCAGCGCCTCGACGGGTTCGGTGGCCTTGACGGTGGCGAGCCGCTTGCTGGAGGTGATGAGCGCCATCTCCCCGAAGAACTCCCCGGCCTTGAGGCGGTGGAACCGTCCGCCGACGTCCACCTCCGCGGTCCCGGCGACGACGATGTACATGCCGTCGGCGGCGTCGCCCTCCTCCACGATCGTGGAACCCGGCTCGAAGGACGCCGGCTGCGCGACGCTCAGGATCTCCTCGATGGCCTCGGAGGGCAGCTCGGCGAAGAACGGGCTCGAGTGGAGCGCGTCCGCGGCGGTCGATGACTGGCTCATGGCGTCCCTTTCGAACAGCGAAGCGGCCGGAGACCAGCAGTCTAGCGAGGACGCTGTTCTCCGGCCCCGCGGCGATGGCGCGCTGGTCAGACGCCGGCGGACGTGAGCGAATCGTCGAGCGTCGCCGCGATCGTGTCGGCGTCCTCGCGGGACACGACGAGTGGTGGGCGGACCTTGAGCACGTTCCCGTCCGGTCCGGTCGTGCCGATCAGCACGCCGCGTTCGCGCATCGCGTTCGCCACCGCGGTTGCCGTGTCGCCGGCGGGGCGTTCATTCTCGCGCAAATCGACGCCGATCAGCAGTCCCCGCCCTCGAACCTCGGAGAGGATCGGATGCCGCTCCGCGAGGCGGCGGAGGGACGCCTGCAGATGCGCGCCGATCTCCGCGGCGTTGCGGATGAGGTCGTCGTCGTGGATCACGTCGAGGACCGCGAGTGCCGCGGCGCACGCGACGGGGTTTCCTCCGAACGTGCTGAAGAACGCGTTCTCGCGCGCGTACCGCTCCGCGATCTCGCGGCGCATGACGGTCGCAGCAACGGGATGCCCGTTCCCCATGGGCTTCCCGAGCGTCACGAAGTCGGGAACCACGCCGGAGTCCAGGAAGCTCCACAGGTTCGCGCCGCAGCGGCCGTAGCCCGCCTGCACCTCGTCGGCGACGAAGAGCGCGCCGGCGTCGTGCGTGCGTCGCACGATCTCCTGGAGGTACGCAGGCGGTGGCGCGAACACTCCGTCGCTCGTGTACCCGGTGTCGATCATCACGATCGCGGGCGCGACGTCGCGTTCGGCGAGCGTCGAGATCGCTCGTTCCATGTCGCGGGCCGCGCGGTCGGTCCAGTCGGTGGCGGACGGAGGCCCGTCCGGCGCCGGGATCGTTTCCACGTGCGGTGGTTGCCGGCCGCCGGGCCACTCCTCCGGGCTGAGGTCGCCGCTCGCGATGCTGACGCCGTGGTAGGCGAACCGCGTCACGATCGCGCCGGTGCGGCCGGTCACCCCGAACGCGAAACGCATCGCTGCATCGTTCGCCTCGCTGCCGGAGTTCACGAACACGCACGTGTCGAGCTCCTCCGGCATCGAGGCCGTCAGGCGCTCGGCGAGCGTGACGACGTTCTCGTGCAGGTAGCGGGTGTTCGTGTTGAGCCGTCGCGCCTGTTCGGCGATCGTCGCGACGACGCGCGGATGACCGTGTCCGACGACCGGAACGTTGTTGTACGCGTCGAGGTAGGCGTTCCCCTCGGCGTCGTACATCCATGCTCCGGCGCCGCGAACGAGGTGGAGCGGCCGGTCATAGGAGAGCTCTCCCAGCTCCCCGCCGAGGACGCGTTGCCGTCTGCGGAGGAGCTCCGCGTCCTCGACGACGCCCGGCAAGGAGACCGCGGCCGCCGACGGTCCGCAGAGGCCGCGGAGGATCTCCGCGGCGCGATCGAACCCGATGTCGTCCAGGATCGCGAGCAGCTGCCAGGAGTGCGGATCCCACGCTTGGATGTACTCCGCGTTCTCGGGATACTGCCGGACGCGCCACGCCGAGACCAGCAACGTCGTGCACAGGCGCCCCAGCAGCAGGTCGCCGAGGATCGCGGCCTCGTCCGGTTCGATCGGCGTGACGGAGCCGTAGCCGGCGAGCACGCTCGTCATCGACTGCAGCGTGTCGTCTCTGCCGCGAACGAACGATGCAAGCGCCGCGGTCAGGTCACAGGCGAGCGCGGTGTGCGTCATGTCTCCGAAGTCGACGATGCCCGTGACGCGGCCTTCCCGGTCGACGAGGACGTTGCCGAAGCCGAGGTCGCCGTGGACGACCTGCGCCCGGACGCCGCCGAGCGCAGGAAGCACGCGCTCCTCGAAGCGGTCGAGCACGCGGCGCACGACCTCCCGGCGCTCTCCGTCGACGTGCTCCAGCATCGGTCGCAGGTTCGTCAGGTTCTTCGCGTCCCACAGGAGCTCCCGCCCGGCCGCGGGATGGAAGAAGCCGCGGAGCGCCCGGTCCACGCGCGCGGCCGTCCGGCCGAGCTCGTAGAGCGACGACGCCGGCACGTCTGTCGCGTCGACGTCGAGGCCGTCGAGGAACGTGAGCAGGCGGACGAGGTGCCGCGAGCCGTCGGGACCGTCGACCTCCGCCTCGAAGGACCCGTCGACGGCCGGGAGCGGCTGCGGAAAGGGGAGCTCCGGATCGGCCGCACTCGCGTGGAGGATCGCGGCCGTCTCCATCTCCAGGACGGCCGGGTCCTCTCCGCTGTTGGAGATCTTCAGCGTGAAAGAGCGGCCGGACTCCTCTTCGATGCGGAAGTTCTGATCGCGCTCGCTGCCGAGCTCCGAGGCACGTCCTTCGACGCCGAAGACGCGCACGGCGACGGTCTCCGCGTCCGCCGGGGCGAAGCGCGGCGGGGTGGCGGTGAGGACACGGCTCTGCGAGCTGGGCGTGGCGGCCTCCATGACTGGAGGCATCGTAGTGAGGACGGGCGCCTCGCGGCGCCGCCGGGCGTTTCCGCTACGCCTTGCCGCTCCAGAGCGTGCCGGGCTCGCGCTTCTCGTACCGGTCGTGCCGCAGCGCGCGGACGTAGTCGGGAGTGCCGGTCCGACGCTTGGTGGGCCGCCACGTGGTTTCGCAGACCTTGCAGCGGTAATCGTCCTCAGCCGTGTCGACCTGGACGGAACGACACGAGGGACAGCGAACACCTTCTGTCATATCTGCCTCCGAGGGGGGAAGGGGCGAGGCCTCAAGGCCTCGCCTCGGTGGAGATACGCTTCGCACCGAAGCCTACGGAGCGCTTCTCGGAACAGCAAGTTCGCAGGAGGTGAGGGGCAGCGGCGGTCGATGTCGTCGTCGAACGGGGATCGAAGCGGACGTTCGCGAGCGCGCTGGCGTGGCCGGGTTGGTCGCGGAGCGCGCGCGACGAGGAGGGTGCGCTCGAGGCCCTCGTCGCGTACGGAACGCGCTACGCGGACGTCCTGGGTTCGTCGGGAACCGCGTTCCGTCCCCCGAAAGCCGTATCGGGCCTCACCGTGACGGAACGGCTCACGGGCGACTCCGGCACGGACTTCGGAGCGCCGAGCGTCGCGGCGAAGGCCGAGGCAGCGCCGCTGGACGTGAGAGAGCTGCGGCGGCTGCGCCGGATCCTCGAGGCAACCTGGGCCGCATTCGACGGCTCTGCGGAAGCGGCCCGCGCAAAGCGGCTCCGCACCGGTCGGCGCGGGGGCGGACGCACGCTCGAGAAGATCGTGGCGCACGTGCTGTCCGCCGACGCGTCGTACCTCCGCAGGATCGCCGGACAGCCACCGGTGGTGCCCGAACGCGATCCGTGGGTGGCGGCGGACGACCTCCGGGCGGCGATCAGCGACGCGCTCGAGCGAGGTCTCCGAGAGGGCGTTCCCGAGCGCGGGCCGCGCGGCGGGAAGATGATGACGCTCCGCTACTTCGTCCGCCGGTCCGCGTGGCACGTCCTCGATCACACGTGGGAGATCGAGGACCGAACGCCCGGCCGCTGACAGATCGGCCTCGCGGACGGCGCGGTGTCAGCGGGTCGCGCGGATGTAGGAGAGGAACTCCGCGTGCGCGGAGAGGTAGTCGTCGAGGATCGACCGCGCGAGCGGATACGAGCCGACGAGCGGGTGCACCAGCAACGCCTTGAGGGCGGCGTCGTAGGAACCTTCCACGGCCGCCTCGACGGTAAGCCGCTCGTACTCCTTGATGGGTTCGATCAGTGAGAGCGCCTCGTCCGGCATCGGGCCCTGCGCGAGCGGATGCACGCCGTGCTCGTCGGCCATGCAGGTGACCTCCACGACGTCGGTCGCGCGAAGCTGCGGGATCGCACCGCGGTTCGGAACGTTCAGGATCAGCGGAACCTTCCGTCGCTGCACCGCCGCGACCATGACGGCGGTCGCGAGGCCCTCGTAGCCGTCGCCCTCGAACATCTCCGCTTCGTCGTCGTCGCGCTCGTCGAGATTCTCGGCGACGAGCTCGCCGCGCTCGCGGGAGAAGTACGTCGCGTCGCGCGTGTCCATCGCGTGTTCCCACGCCTGTTCGGCTCCGGGGAGATCGCCCGCGTCGATCCGGTCGCGCAGCTGCGGCCAGAGCGCCGCGTTCAACTGCGCGATCTGCCCGCCACGCGTACCGCCCGAGCGCAGCACGTTCTCCACCGCCTGCTGCCGGTAGTAATAGAAGTAGAGGTACTCCATCGGGAGCATGCCGATGCTCCGCACGAGGTCGGGGTCGAACATCCGCCACGACTCCTCCTTCAGCTGGAGGTCCTCGTAGCGCTCGAGCAGCTCCGGAAGCCGGTCGCGGCCGTCCACCAGCACGCGGTGGATCCATCCCGCGTGGTTGAGGCCGAAGTAGTCGACGTGCACCTCGTCGGCGGGAACGCCGAGGAACCGCGCGACGCTCCGCTTCATCTCGATCGGACCGTCGCAGACGCCGACGCAGCGAACTCGGGAATGATCCGACAGCGCCTGGAGCACGATGCCGACGGGATTCGTGAAGTTCACGAGGAACGCGTTGGGCGCGACCTCCTCGATCATGTGCGCGTAGGAGAGCATCGCCGGGATCGTCCGGAGCGCCATCGCGAACCCGCCGGGGCCCGTCGTCTCTTGCCCGAGGACGCCGTGCTTGAGCGGCAGCTCCTCGTCGAGCGCGCGCGCTCGCTCCTGGCCGACGCGGATCGCCGAAAACACGAATCGCGATCCGTCCAGCGCCGCGCGTGGATCGGAGGCCGCGCGGACCTCGAACGTCGCTCCCCACTCCTTGCAGAGGTAGGCGCCGAGCGCGGAGACGAGCTCGAGCCGCTCCGGGTCGACGTCGTGGAGGACGACCTCCGACAGGTCGAGCTCCTCCGCCGCGGCCGCGAGCCCGTGGAGGACGAACGGTGTCCGCACGCCGGTGCCGAGGAGTGTCATCTTCATCGCGCGCCGCTTCGTCCCAGCACGTTCACGGCAGCTCGATCCCCTTCGCGCGTGCGAGTGCGAGGAACTCCTCCGCGCGCGGGCAGCCGAGGTAGCCGCCGAAGGACTCCACCGCCCGCGCGCCGCAGATGTTGCCGAGCGTGAGGCACTCCGCGAGGGGGAGCTTCGCGAGCCAGCCGGCGAGGAAGCCCGCGTTGAAGCAGTCTCCGGCGCCGGTCGCGTCAACGACCTGCGCGGGCTCGGCCGGCGCGTCGGCGACGTCTCCGTCCGCGGCGGCGATCGCGCCGTCGGCGCCGCGCTTGATGACGACGCAGCCCGAAAGCTCCGCCATGCGCGACATCGCGCTTCGGACGTCGGCGTCTCCGGTCATCGCGAGAGCCTCCGACTCGTTCGCGAAGATCACGTCCCCGCGCGGGAGGAGATCCTCGAGCGGCTCGGGCTCCTCCCACCACGGCCCGCCCCAGGCGTCCATGGAGACCGTCATCCCGCGGTCGCGAGCCGCTCCGGCGAGCTCGGGCGGCTCACCGGCGTAGTAGTGGAGGTGTCGCGCGTCGACGGCGGAGACCACCTCCAGCGCGTGACGGTAGAGCTCCGACGTGTCCTCGTCGCGCATCGCGTCGTACGTGACGAATCCTCGATCGGCTCCCTGGTTCAGCGCGACGGAGACGAACGGCATCGGCCGGTCGACGAGCCGGAGGAAGTCCGTCGGGAGGGACTCCTTGTCGTACTCCTCGCGGGTCAGGCGGCTCCAGACGTCGTTCCCCGCGATCGAGATGTAGCCGACGCGAAGGCCAAGCCGGTTCGCGGCGGCCGGCGTGTTGAACGACGTTCCCGCGGAGACGCCGAGGCCCTCCGCGTCGATGTCGCGGCCGAGCTCCGGCCACGTCTCGAGGCCGGAGAACATCAGGTCGACGGAAGGGTGGCCGACGCCGAGGAGATCGAAGGTCTCGACGGCGCCGTCGCTCACGCGTCGTCCTCGTCGCACCAGGCGGCGCGGTCGACGAACGCCGTCACGTGTTCCGCCCGTTGGAGGTACGACGCTGGCACCTCTGGCGTGACGGCAGCGTGGAGCGCTCTCCGCGCGATCGCTCGCTTCGAGGCGCCCGAGGCGAGCAGGAGGATCTCCCTCGCCGCGAGCAGGTCGCGCATCCCGACGGTGAGCGCGCGCGTCGGCACGTCTCCGGCGTCGCCCCAGTAGCCCGCGCTCGTCTCGACGCTCGCGTCGGTGAGCTCCACCTCGCGCGTCGGGGCCTCCGCGTCCGACGGAGGCTCGTTGAACCCGAGATGCCCGTTCGCTCCGATGCCGAGGATCGCCAGGTCGAAGCCGCCGGCCTTCCCGAGCTCGTCCTCGAAAGCGGCGACCGCGGCCGCCGGTTCCGCGTCGGTGTCGAAGCGCACGATCTGCTCCTTTGTGATCCCCAGGGGGTCGGTCAAGCTTCGCACGAGCCAGCGGAGGAGCGAGCGGCGGTCCTCGATGCCGACGCCTGAGTACTCGTCGAGCTGGAAGACGCGGACCCGCGACGCGTCGAACTCGTCGCGGCGGCGGACGAGCTCGGAGTACAGACCCATCGGCGTCCGTCCGGTCGCCGCGAGCACGTTCAGCGCGGGGTTCTGCACGATGCGCGCCACGACTGCGTCTGCGGCCGAGCGGCTGAGCTCGTCGTAGTCGCCGCAGACGACGACGGACGGTTCCGGCACGTCAGCCCGCCTGCGGGGGACCGGCGAGCTGTGAGGCGTCGGCCTGGTCGAGGTCAACGGTCGCCGGACGCATGAGCGTCCCCCGGAACCGATAGCGGTCGCCGCGATAGCGCATCTGACAGAGCTCGATCAGGCGGCCGCTTTCGTCCTCCGTCACCTGGTCGCATCGAAGGAGCGGCGAGCCGCTGTCAACGCCGAGGAGCTTCGCCTCCCTCGCGTCCGCCGGAACCGCCTCGATCGAGAAGTGCGCGCGTGCCGGGCGGATGCCGTAGCGCTCCTCCAGGACGGCGTAGAGGGAGTGCTTCGAGAAGTCCAGGTCGTCGAGCTCCGGCGCGAGCGCGAGCGGCAGCCGCGAGCGGTCGAGCAGGATCGGCATGTCGTCCATCGAACGGAGGCGCTCGAGCTCGAACAGCGGCGCTCCGGGAGCGAGGCCGAGCGTCTCCGCCTCGTCCATCGAGGCCGCGCGGACCTGCCGCTCGATCACGCGGGACGCCGCGTGGAGCCCGCGCACCGCCGCCATCTCCGAGAAGCTCATCAGCGCGTTCGGCGGCTCGCCGATCGGAGATCCCGCGACCGCCCAACCTCGCGACGCGGCTCGGGAGACGACGCCCTCCCGCTCCAGCTCCGCGAGCGCGCGCCGGAGCGTCACGCGGCTGACTCCGAAGTGCTCCGCGAGGGCACGTTCCGGCGGCAGGAGCGACCCGGGAGCGCGGCCGTCGCGGCGGATCTCCTGCGCGAGCGACTCCTGCACCCGCTGGTAGCGCAGCTGAAGTCGGTCGAGGACGAGACCGTCCCCTTCGGTCGGACACATGCGCGCACTATAGACCAGCGCGGAACCGCAACAAACCGAGAACAGACCACTGGCTTGACCCGGTTCCACCGGCTGCTCTACAGTCCCGCCGCCGGCGACGGCAGTCCGGGCGAGCGCACGAGTGCGTACAACCGCGCGGGAAAGCTTCGGAGGGGGCGTGGCGATGGATCGGATCTCACGCAGAGAGTTCCTGGCCCTCGGCGCGAGCGCAGCGCTCGCCGCGGCTGCCTCCTGCACTCCGGGAAGCTCGATCGGGCCCGCGAAGGCGCCGCCGAAGCCCGCGAACACCGGTGTGCTGACGACGAAGCCCGTGACGCTCACCGTCTGGGACCAGGAGACCGGCAAGGTCAAGGCGATCTGGGACGAGCTCAACAAGGCCTTCGAGCAGAAGAACCCGAACGTCACGATCAACCGGGTCAACCGCGGCTTCGGAGATCTCCAGACGGTGCTCAAGCTCGCGATCTCGGGTCCGCATCCGCCGGACGTCGTGGAGGCGAACCAGGGCTGGCCGGACATGGGCCAGATGGTGAAGGCGGGCCTCCTCCTTCCGCTCGACAACTATGCCGACGCGTACGGATGGTTCGACCGCGTGCCGGAGAACGTCTCCTCCGTCAGCACCTGGACGCCGGACGGAAAGCGCTTCGGTACCGGAAGCCTCTTCGGCTTCACGGCGCAAGGCGAGCTGATCGGCGTCTACTACAACAAGGCGAAGCTCCAACAGCTGGGCCTCGCGGTGCCGACGACCTTCGCGCAGTTCGAACAGGCGCTCGCGGCGGCGAAGCAGGCCGGAGAGATCGGGATCCAGTACGGGGATCTCGACAAGTTCCCCGGTGCGCACACGTGGGCGGCGGTGCAGGAGCGATACGTCCCGGAAAGCTGGATGACCGACTTCATCTTCGGCTTGAAGTACGACCAGACCCGCTTCGACACGGCGCAGAACATCGAGGCCGCGACGAAGCTCCAGGAGTGGGTGAAGAACGGTTACTTCGCCCCCGATTTCCTCGCCGTCGGATACGACGACTCGGTCTCGTATTTCACGAAGGGCCGCGGTGTCTTCCTCCTCACCGGCAACTGGGTCGTGGCGAACCTCGGCGCCACGTCCACCGAGTTCGGGTTCTTCGCGCTTCCGCCGACGCAGGCGGGCGGGGTCCCGGTCTCCACGGGAGCGGCGGGGTTCCCCCTCTCGATCCCGGCGAAGTCCGAGAACCCCGACGTCGCGGCGGCCTACATCGACTGGATGACGAGCGACGAGGCCGCGCAGATGCTCGTCCAGACCGGACAGATCCCGCTCAGCAAGGCGTTCACGCCGACCGGCATCACGCAGGGAACGCTCCTCGCGGAGATGCTCGCGACGGCGAAGAAGCTGAACGAGCAGAACGGACTCGTTCCCTACGAGGATTGGGCGACGCCGAGCTTCTACAACACGCTCACGGGTGGGGTGCAGGACCTGATGGGCCTGAAGGTCACGCCGCAGCAGTTCGCCGACGCGATGCAGACGGACTACGAGTCGTTCCAGAGCTCGAGAACGCACTGATGGCTGATGTGGCGGTCCGCCCGCCGATCATCGAGGTCGAGCGGCCCCGGCGGTGGAGGCGTCAGGGGCGGCTCCCGGGCGAGCCGAGGGCGATCGGCTGGGTCTACGTGCTGCCCGCGTTCGCGATCTACGCCGCCTTCAACATCGTCCCTTTGATCCAGGGGATCAACCTGTCCTTCTACAACTGGGACGGCATCTCCCAGGGAACGTGGGCCGGGCTCGCGAACTACAAGGACTTCTTCACCGACCCCGTGATCAGGGCGTCGTATCTGCACACCGTCGTGCTGATCGTCTTCTACTCCTTCATCCCGACCGCGATCGGGCTCTTCCTCGCCGCGTTGCTGTCGCGGATGCGCATCCGGGGACTGACGGTCTTCCGCATGTTGCTGTTCCTGCCGACGGTGCTCACCGACGTGGTGCTCGCGATCGCGTGGACGAACATCTACGACCCGCAGGGGGCGCTGAACAACTTCCTGCGAGCGGTCGGGCTCGGCGGACTCGCGCGACCGTGGCTCGGCGACTATCACTGGGCGCTCCCGGCCGTCGGAGTGTTCGGCGCGTGGGAGGACTACGGCTTCTGCATGATCCTGTTCCTCGCCGGCGTGATGAAGATCCCGCAGAGCCTCTACGAGGCCGCGCGTGTGGATGGAGCGAACGCCTTCCGGGAGTTCTTCACGGTCACGTTGCCGGGCCTTCGGTTCGAGCTCACGGTCGTGGTCGTGCTGACGATGATCGACGCGCTGGGTACGTTCGACGAGGTCTTCATCATGACGCAGGGCGGTCCGGGGACGGCGACGACCGTTCCCGCCTTCCAGGTCTACAGCCGCGCGTTCCTGGAGGGTCGCGTCGGCTCGGCGGCGGCGATGGGAATCACGCTGATGCTGATCGTGTTCGCCGTCTCGTACGGCATCACGAAGGTCCTGGAGCCGAGCGACCGGTGAACACCGCGTCGAGGAGTCAGATCGCGATCAACTACCTGATCCTGATCTTCGTCACGTTCATCGCCGTGTTCCCGATCTTCGGCGTCCTCATCGCGAGCCTGTATCCGTCGGGAGCGGAACCGTCGTCGTTCAAGCTGCCGTCGACGTTCCATTTCCACAACTTCGTCACCGCGTGGACGGACGGCAGCATGTCGACCTATTTCCGCGCGAGCGCGATCGTCGCCGTGGGCGTGGTGTTCGGCTCGGTGGTCCTCTCGATCCTCGGCGGCTACGGCCTTGCAACGATGCGGTTCCGAGGCTCCAAGCTGATCTTCTACCTGTTCATCCTGGGGCTGATCATCCCGACGGAGGCGACGATCGTGTCGCTGTTCTACGACGTCCGGGCGCTCCATCTGATCGACACGTATTGGGCGTTGATCCTCGTCGAGGTCTCGGGAGAGGTCGCGTTCGGCGTCTTCTGGATGCGGGCATCCTTCCTGGCCGCGCCGCCGTCGCTGCTCGAGTCGGCGCGGATCGACGGAGCGTCCACCTGGCAAGTGCTGTGGAGGATCATGGTGCCGTTCGCGTGGCCGTCGATCCTGACGCTTCTGATTCTGACGTTCGCCGACACGTGGAACGAGTTCTTCCTCGCGCTGGTGCTGACGACCAAGAACCAGTTCATGACCGCGCCCGCGGGCCTGAACGTGTTCCAGAACCAATACATCCGAAACGCGCCGCTGATCTCCGCGGGAGCGGTCATCGTCGCGCTCCCGATCCTGATCGTGTTCATCTTCACGCAGCGGCAGTTCATCCGCGGCGTTCTCACCGGCGCGGTCAAGGGCTGACGATGGCGACGGTCACGTACGACGGCGTCGGGAAGCGCTTCGGTGAGGTCGAGGCACTGAAGGACTTCTCGCTCGAGATCCCCGACGGCGAGTTCGTCGTCCTCGTGGGGCCCTCCGGCTCGGGAAAGACGACGGCGCTGCGTCTCGCTGCCGGGCTGGAGGCGATCACGACCGGCAACGTCCGGATCGGCGACCGAGTCGTCAACCGCGTCGCGCCGAAGGACCGCGACATCGCGATGGTGTTCCAGGACTACGCGCTGTATCCGCAGATGACGGTGGAGCAGAACCTCGCGTTCGGACTGCGCATGCGCAAGATGTCCAAGGCGGAGATCTCCGGGCGCGTCCGGCGGGCCGCCGAGATGCTCGGCATCTCCGATCTGCTGCAGCGCAAACCGAAGGCGCTTTCCGGAGGGCAGCGGCAGCGCGTCGCGCTCGGAAGGGCTCTCGTTCGGGAGCCCGCGGTCTTCCTGATGGACGAGCCGCTGTCGAACCTCGACGCGAAGCTCCGCGTGCAGACGCGAGGCGAGATCAAGCGACTTCAGGCGCAGGTCCGGACCACGACGATCTACGTCACGCACGACCAGGTGGAGGCGATGACGATGGGCGACCGGGTCGCCGTCATGAGCGACGGCCTCCTCGCGCAGGTCGGGGATCCCCGCACGGTCTACGAGCAGCCCGCGAACGTCTTCGTCGCGGGCTTCATCGGCAGTCCCGCGATGAGCTTCGCCGACATGTCCGTCGGCTCGGAGAACGGGCATCGCGTCCTCACCCACGGCCGCATCCGGATCGCGCTGGAGAACGGCGCCCCGACGGAGCTGCCCGCGAACGTGAAGGTCGGCGTGCGACCGGAACACGCGCGTCTGTGGCGCGACGGCGAGCGGATGATGGGCCCGGTCTCCGGCAGCGTCGAGTACGTGGAGATGCTTGGACGGGAGTCTCTCGTCAGCATCTCCCTCGCCGACGACACCCGCCTCGTCGCGCAGGCGCCGGCGGATGTCGATCTCGCGCCCGGCGACTCCGCGACGCTCGGCATCGAGCCGGGCCGGTTGTACCTGTTCGATCCCGAGACGGAGATGGCGCTCGGCCGCGTGTAGGGACGGCCCCACGGTGGCTGGTACGGTGTCCGCTCAACGGATCGCCCGCGATGAAGGAGAGGTGACAACCGGATGACCGCCGCTGCAGGAGTCGTTCCGTCGCGCCTGTCCGAGGGCCGGTTCGTTTCCTCGTTCCGCTAACCCGTCTGATCCTTTCCGGACCTCCACGGGCGCGACGACGTCCTCGTCCGTCCGACTCCTGGAGGTATCCGAGATGTCACGTTCACGCTCACGTCCACACCCGCGCGACGCGCCGCAACGCCGATCGCGCGGTTCCTCTCGCGGTGGGTCGTTTCGCTGCCGTTCCTGTGGGCTCGACGTTCCGGCCGACGCGCCCGGAACGGCTCATCGCAATCACTGTCCGAACTGTCTGTGGAGTCGTCACCTCGACGACGACGTTCCGGGCGACCGCGACTCCTCGTGCGGCGCGCTCATGGAGCCGATCGCGATCACGGTTCGCGGCGACGGTGAATGGGTGCTCGTCCACCGTTGCTACGCGTGCGACGAGCTCGGGCTCAATCGGACGGCGGCGGACGACAGCCCGCTGCTGCTCCTCCGGCTCGCGGTGAAACCGCTCGCGCAGCCGCCGTTCCCGATCGAGCGGATCGCGGCGCTGTAAGAGCCGGGAAAGAGGCTGGGGGCACGGCCGGTGGGCCGTGCCCCCTCAGTCCAGCTGGGGAGGGAGGTAGCTGGGCCTCCAAGCGATCCGCCCCGCGACGGATCGGGTTTTTGAGGGAAGCGCCCCGTGTTCGCTCCCTCGTGCTGGCAATCGCCGGGGCGCGTGGCGAGGAAACGGCCCGAAGAGATTTTTTCGATGGGGGATTCCGTCGTGCGCCATCTGCCCAGGTCAGCCACGTGGGCGTCATCTCCACAGGGGTTCCCGATACCGGTCCCGCGAGTGTCCTCGGCGGCGGCCAGGGGTAAGCGAAGAGCGGAACCGGGACTGAGGAGGTTCGTGATGCCCGCATGGGGATGGATCTTGATCGTGGTGGCGGTACTCGTCGTGGTCGCCGTCATTTGGGCGCTGCTCAGCCGTCGGCGGACGGCGGGCCTCCGGCAGACGTTCGGGCCGGAGTACGACCGAACCGTGAACGAGACCGACAGCCGCCGCCAAGCGGAGTCGGAGCTCGCCGCGCGCCGAGACCGCCGCGCCGACCTCGACATCCGGCCGCTCACGCCCGCCGCTCGCGCGAGGCACGAGGATCGGTGGCGCCAGATCCAGATGGCGTTCGTCGACGACCCCAGCGGTGCGATGCGAGAGGCCGACGAGGCCGTCATCCTCGTGATGCGCGAGCGCGGCTATCCGATGGACGACTTCGAACAGCGCTCAGCCGATCTCTCCGTCGATCACCCGAACGTCGTGCACAACTACCGCGCGGCGCACGGGATCGCCATGGCGAACGATCAGGGACAGGCGAGCACGGAGGATCTCCGTCAGGCCATGGTTTCGTACCGCTCCCTGTTCGAGGAACTCCTCGGCGACGATGGAAGCGACATGCAGGCCGCGCGTTAGCGCGATCGGACGGTCTCGGCTCAGCGAACGAACTCGCGCAGGCGTTCGGTCTCCTCGGAGAGGTCGCGACGTGCGGCGCGCGGCAGCGTCTCGAACGGCCGGACGTCGATGGCGTCGCCCGAGATGCTCCACGTTCCGGCAACCTGGCCGTCGACGAGGAACGTTCCGACCGATTGCGGCGTGGTCGTGTTGAAGATGGCGGGGCGGTAGCGCTCCGGGAGGATCTGCGTCCGGCGGCAGTTCACCAGCAGCGTCGCGTCGAACGTCGGCAGGAAGCGCACGGGCGCGGGCGTGTCCGCGTCGGGGAGTGACGCACGGGGAAGGTCCAGGAGCTCGCCGCCGCGCTCGTCGCGGAACCGCCGCAGCTTCATCCGCTCGAGCGCGTCATCGACGGTCGGCCTTCGCAGGCCGGTCCAGCCGGCGACGTCTTTCCGTGAAGCGGGACCGAACCCCCCGAGGTACCGGCGGATCAGGTGCTCGACTCCGATCGCCGGCTCCGCGTGAAGCGAGCCCACCCACTGCTCCGCGAGGCCGTACAGATCGGCGCGCTTCCGCTCCCACGTGCCGAGCGGAGGCACGCGCACGAGATCGACCCAGAGCCCGACGCCGTTGAACGTGGAGCTATCGAGGCCGAGCGTGCGCTGGATCTCTCTCCGCTGCTTCGGCCCGTCGGAGAGGAACGCGCGCACACGGCGTGCTATGCGTTCGATCTCACGGCGGTCGCGTTTGGTCGTCTGCACCCACCACGCGCGGCGGTCGTCTCGGAGGCCGGCTGCGAAAAGCGGATAGTCGCGTTTCGTGACCATGTGGATCGTGACGCGCATGAGCGTTCCCTGGATCGCGCGGCGCTGCTCGAGAGCGCGCGTCAAGGCGTCGCGTTCGAAGCGCGCGGTGCGCGTCCACAGACCGATGTAGCCGGACGGCGCGTGCTGCGTCTGGAGTCCTCCGACCTGCTCGATCGCTCTGCCGATCGGGAGTTCTGCTCGCTCGAGCAACAGCTGGCGTGCCAGGAGCGCTCGGTTGAGCTCGCGCTCGGAGAGCGTTCGGACCGGAGCCTTATCCGCCGACGCGATCGTCCTCGGCGTCACCGGGCGTCGACTCGACGATGTGGTCCGGCGTGTGGTGTGCGGCCGGGATCGATCCGAGGCGGCCCGCCTGATAGTCCTCGAAGGCCTGGACCAGCTCGTCCTTGGTGTTCATGACGAACGGTCCGTACCAGGCGACCGGCTCGCGGATCGGCCGCCCGCCGAGGAGGAGCACCTCAAGCGCCGGCGAGCGGCTCTCCTGCACCTCCGCCGCCTCGAGACGCAGGGTGTCTCCGGGTCCGAAGACGGCGAGCTGTCCCGTCGCGATCGGCCGCGGCTCGGGACCGTTGCCGGGGCCCGCCGTTCCGATGCCGGAGAGGACGTACGCCAGCGCGTTGAAGTCGCTCCGCCAGGGAAGCCGGAGTTCCGCTCCCGGAGAGATGCTCGCGTGCACCATCGTGATCGGCGTGTAGGTCTGACCGGGTCCGGGATGTCCCGCGAAGTCGCCCGCGATGACTCGGATCAACGCGCCGGCGTCGGGCGTCGCGAGCAGCGCGACCTCGTTCGCGCGCAGGTCCTGGTAGCGCGGCGGCGCCCACTTCTCCGCCTTCGGGAGGTTCACCCAGAGCTGGATGCCGTGGAACAGCCCGCCGCTTACGACGAGGTGCTCCGGCGGCTTCTCGATGTGGAGGATCCCCGCACCGGCCGTCATCCACTGCGTGTCGCCGTTGGTGATGACGCCGCCACCGCCGTTGGAGTCCTGATGCTCGAAGATCCCGTCCATGATGTAGGTGACGGTCTCGAAGCCGCGATGGGGATGCCACGGTGTTCCCTTCGGCTCACCGGGCGCGTACTCCACCTCTCCCATCTGGTCCATGTGGACGAACGGATCGAGGTCGGCGAGGTCGACGCCGGCGAACGCGCGACGGACGGGGAAACCCTCGCCCTCCACGCCGTGCGGAGCGACGACGACGTTGCGGACGGGGCGCTCGCGCGCACCCTCGTGTGCAGCGTCAAGGCGATCGAGCTTCGTGAGGTCTTCGACGGTGATGGCGGGCATCGGACGTTCTCCTTTCGCTGACCCTAACGCGAGAGGAGTGAGGCGATATTCCGAGTGGGCGTCCTCGGGCGTTCGGCCGCATCCGCGCTACGGTGGATGCGATGGTCGACCTCGAGCCCGGTGACCCTGCACCCGCCTTCGCGCTGTCCGACCAGCACGGCAACACCGTGCGGCCGGAGGATTTCCGCGGCCGCAAGCTCCTGATCTACTTCTATCCGGAGGCGGACACGCCGGGGTGCACGAAGCAGTCGTGCGATGTCCGAGATCATCGCCAGGATCTGACCGGCATCGGGATCGACGTCGTCGGCATCTCCCCCGACGAGCCGGAGAAGCAGCTGGCGTTCGACCGGAAGTACGGCCTCGGGTTCCCCCTCCTCGCCGACATCGGGCATGCCGTCGCGGACGCTTACGGTGTGTGGAAGGACGACACCGAGAGCGTGCGACGTTCCTCATTCCTCGTCGACCAGGGCGGCCGGATCGAGCGGGTCTGGTACGGCGTCAAGCCCCTGGAGACGGTTCCGAACGCCGTCGCGGCTCTCTAACGCGGCTCTCTGAGAGGACTCACCGACTCCGAGCTGGGCTGGACTCTCCGGAAGCCGGTTGCTAGGCTCGGCCAGGTTTCCGTTCCGCTCGCGTTCCGCTCACGAGGAGGATCTCCATGCGTGTCCGCGCCATCGTCCTTTCCGCCGCGACCGCCGCTCTGGTCGCCGCTCCCGCGTTCGCGCACGGCGTCGTGTCGAGCGTCGCGGGAGCCAGGAACGAGTGCACGATCACCGGCACGGCCGCCGACGACGACATCAACGGAACGACGCGCGACGACGTGATCTGCCTGAAGGCGGGCCAGGACGAGGCCGACGGGATGGAGGGCAACGACATCATCCGCGGCGGTCAGGGCGACGACGGCGGCGGACTGGCTCCGAGCGGCACCTGCGGCACGATCCTGCGGGGCAAGACGCGCCCCAGGTGTCCCGACGCGGTCGTCCACCCCGTCGCCAGCTACGTGGGCCTCGTTGGCGGCGACGGTTCGGATATCCTCAAGGGCCAGGCCGACGACGACAGCCTCGAGGGGAACGGCCAGAACGACAAGCTCTACGGCGGCCAGGGCGACGACTGCCTCGGCGCGAACTGCTCAGCCCCGGCTGGGGGGTACAGCGAACAGGGCAACGACTTCCTGAAGTCGCGGGACCACGTCTCCGGCAACGACTTCGTCGACGGCGGCGACAACACCGACACGTGCCGTGTCGACGCCGGGGACGAGGTCCACAGCTGCGAGCTCTAGCGATGACCTCTCGGAGCGCATCCCGTCACGGTTCCGGCTTCGCCTGACTTGGTGTCTTCTCCTCTTCCCGTTTCGCGCTGAACGACCGAACGGGTTCCGCCGCACGGAGTGACGGCCTGCGCACAATGGAGCCATGGCCGCAACCCTGAACCAGCCTGTCGACGCCTCCGGCCTGTTCGGCCGCGGGATGCGCCTGGTCTGGTCGTATATCCGGGCGCACCCGAAGCCGTTCCTGAAGTCGGTCGTGGGGGCGTTCCTCTTCGCCGTCGCCTCGATCGCGGTGACGATCGCGCTCGGCCGGATCACCGATGAAGTTCTGCGGCCGGCGTTCTCCTCCGGAGGCGTCTCGGGAGCGAAGATCTGGGCGTCCGTCGGCGTCGTGATGCTGTTCGCGGCGATCCGGGCCGCAGGGATCGGGATCCGTCGCTATTACAGCGGTGTCCTCGGCGCCTCCGTCGGGGCGATGCTCCGCGACCGGGTGTCCGACCGGTACCGCGACCTCGCGCTTGCGTACCACCGCGGCCAGCCGACGGGAGAGCTCCTCGCCCACATGGAGGCCGACGTGGAAGCCGCGGTCGACGTGCTCTATCCGGTTCCGTTCGCGGTCGGTGTGATCTTTCTCGTCCTCTTCGCGCTCGCGTCGCTCGTCGTGGCCGATCCGTACCTCGCGATCGTGGGATTCCTGATGATCCCCGCGCTCGGCGTTGCGAACCGGTCGTTCGCACGGAGGATGCAGGGGCCCGCACACCGCGCGCAGCAGCGGATCGGCGACATCTCCGCGGTGGCCCACGAGTCCGTGGACGGCGCGCTCGTGGTGAAGTCGCTCGGACGCGAGCGCGCGGAGGTCGACCGGCTGGGGGCGAAGGCGGAGGCGCTCCGCGGTGAGCGCGTGAACATGGGATTCATCCGCGCCGGCTTCGAGCCCGCGCTGGAGGCCCTTCCGTCGCTCGCCGTCGTGCTGCTGTTGGCGGTCGGCGCGTGGCGCGTCTCCGTCGGCGCCGTCAGCATCGGAACGCTCGTGCAGATCGTCACGCTGTTCGGCCTGCTCGCATGGCCGATGCGGTTCGTCGGCTGGATCCTTTCGGAGCTTCCGCGCGCGACGGTCGGCCACGGCCGCATCTCCGACGTCCTGGAGGAGCGCTCGACGATCGAGCACGCTCAGAGCCCGGTCGCGCTCCCGGAGGGACCGCTCGACGTCCGCGCGGAGGGCATCGGCTACGAGTTCGCGGGCCTGCGCGTGTTCGACGACGTGAGCTTCCGCGTCGAGGCGAACGAGTCGGTCGCGCTCGTCGGCCCGACCGGCGTCGGCAAGTCCACGCTCGCGCAGCTGATCGTGCGACTCGACGATCCGTTCGAGGGGGAGATCCGCGTCGGCGGCGTGAACCTCCGCCACGTCGATGCGACGGAGCTCCGCCGAGCGACGACGGTCGTGTTCCAGGAGAGCTTCCTGTTCGCGAACACCGTGGAGGAGAACATCGCGCTCGACTCCGGCGCGTCGCCCGAGGAGATCCGCCGCGCCGCCGAGATCTCGCGCGCCGACCGATTCATCGAGGCGCTCCCGAAGGGCTACGACACCGTGCTCGGAGAGCGGGGGTACTCGCTTTCCGGTGGGGAGCGGCAGCGCGTCGCGCTCGCGCGCGCGTTGGTCCGCAAGCCGCGCGTCCTGATCCTCGACGACGCGACGAGCTCCGTCGACCCGACGATCGAGGCGGAGATCCTCTCCGGCCTGCGCAAGGAGCTCTCCACGACGCTGATCGTGGTCGCGTACCGCCTCTCCACGATCCGGGTGGCCGACCGCGTGCTGTATCTCGAGGGAGGCCGGCTGCGCGCGACGGGCTCGCACGAGGAGCTGATCGCGTCGCAGCCGGGCTACGCCGCGATGGTCCGCGCGTACGAGCAGGGGGAGCGATGAGCGCGACGGCGGTCCAAGCGCCCGTCCATCCGCCCCAGGAGGAGCTCCCGATCCCGAAAGAGCTCGAGGGCGCCTGGGCGGTCCTCAAGCGTGGCCTCAAGGAGAGCCCCGAGCTCCGTTCCGGTCTCGCGTTCACCGTCGTCGTCTCGATCGCCGCGACGATCGCGGCACTGATCGCGCCGATCCTGATCCAGCAGATCTTCGACCACGGCTTCACCGCGAACGGGTTCCGCGCGGGCTTCGTGTTCACGATCTGCGGCGCCTCGTTCCTTCTCGTCGTCCTGACGTATGTGGCCGGGCGCGCGGCCGCTCGGCGCCTCGCCACGTCGTCGGAGGCGGCCCTGAAGGGCCTCCGGGTGAAGGGGTTCGAGCACATCCACCGCCTGTCGATCGCGGCGCAGACGCAGGAGCGCCGCGGCGTGTACGTCGCTCGGGTGACCGCCGACGTCGACACGCTGTCGGAGTTCACGGAGTGGGGCGGCATCGCGTGGATCGTCTCGTTCATCCAGATCATCGGCGCGGGCGCGCTGATGCTCGTGTACTCGTGGCAACTGACGATCCCGATCTTCCTGCTCGTCGTTCCGATGATCTGGATCGTCGCGAAGCTCCAGGCGTCGCTCTCCGAGGCGTTCGACCTCGTTCGCTCGCGTGTCGGCCAGATGCTCTCCGAGGTCTCGGAGAGCGTGATGGGCGCCGCGGTCGTCCGCGCGTACGGCCTGGAGGAGCGCGTCGACAACCGCGTGAAGCGCTCGATCCGCGACCGGTACGACGCGCAGGTGCTCGCGCATTTCCGGACCGCGACGATGTTCCCGATCTCCACGCTGTTCTGGGGCGTGTCGCTGTCGGTCGTGATCTTCGTCGGCGCGACGTGGGGCCCCGGATGGGGGCTCACGTTCGGTCGTGTGTCCGCGTTCCTGTTCCTGGCGGACCTGTTCCTACACCCGTTCACCGACCTTCCGGAGATCTACGCGGACACGCAGACGGCGATCGCCGGGTGGCGGAAGATCCTCGCGCTGCTCTCGATGCCGGTGGAGATCGTCGAGCCCTCGCCCGGCGTGACGCTGCCGCAGGGGGCGCTCTCCGTTGTCGCGGAGGACGTTCGCTATTCGTACGGAAAGAACGTGGAGGTCCTCCACGGCGTCTCGATGGAGGTGCCCGCGGGCGCGCACGTCGCGATCGTCGGGGAAACGGGATCGGGCAAGAGCACGTTCGTTCGCATCCTCACGCGGTTCGCTGACCCGAAGAGCGGCCGCGTCCTGATCGACGGCGTCGATCTCCGGGAGGTGGCTCCCGAGTCTCGCCGTTCCGCGATGCGGATGGTTCCGCAGGACGGGTTCCTGTTCGGCGGGACCGTGCGGGAGAACGTCCGCTTCGGCCGGGAGGGGGCGAGCGACGCCGAGGTCGAGGCGGCGTTCGAGGAGCTCGGTCTGGGCGACTGGGCGGAGTCCCTTCCGCGCGGTCTCGACACCGAGGTGGGAGAGCGCGGCGAGGCGATGTCGGTCGGCGAGCGACAGCTCGTATCGTTGGCGCGCGCGCAGATCGGAACGCCCGGCGTGCTGATCCTCGACGAGGCGACGAGCGCGGTGGATCCCGCGACGGAGCGCAGGATCTCCGGCGCGCTGCGGCGGCTCTCGGCGGGCCGAACCTCCGTGACGATCGCGCACCGCCTCTCCACGGCGGAGACGGCCGAGACGATCTTCGTGTTCGACCGAGGCGAGATCGTCGAGCGCGGAACGCACGACCAGCTCGTCGCGCGCGGCGGCGTGTACGCGGGGTTGTACGAGAGCTGGCTCGGTAACGTCCGCGAGGACTGAACTGTCCCGCGCGGCAGTGTGTATGACAACGCTCCAGCGCGTGCGGACGCCGACACGAGTACGATTCGGCCGCACGGCGCGGAACGGTCTGCTCCGGTCGCCGTCGTAGCGTCCAACCGAGGGGGAGAGATGCAGCCGTCGCCCGAAGGATCCCGAGGACTCACGCGGCGGGAGTTCCTCCGCCGCAGCGCATTCGGAGCAGCGGCGGTGGGCGGTCTCCCCGCGCTGCTCGCCGCGTGCACCAACGCTGGGAACACGACGAACCCGCAACCGTCCGGCGGCAGCGGAAGCACCAACGCGACGCTCCACGTCGGTTGGTCCTCCGAGCCGGACACGATGAACCCGCTGACGTCGTACTCGACGGAGGCGAACGAAGTCCTCCAGCTCGTCTACGACAAGCTGAACGACTACGATGCGCAGCTGCAGATCCAGCCGAGCCTCGCGCAGAGCACCGACGCGAGCGGGAACTCGATCACCTACAAACTCCGCGACGGCGTGAAATGGCACGACGGCAAGCCGTTCACGGCCGACGACGTCGTCTTCACGTTCCAGCTCGTCCACAGCCAAGGGAACTCTCAGTACGCGCAGTGGCTGGAGGAGATGACCGACGTCAAGGCGAGCGACCCATCGACGGTCGTGGTCACGTTCAAGTCGCCGCAGGCGTTCGATCCGGGGCTCGCGATCCCGATCATCCCCTCGCACATCTGGAAGGGCATGAGCGCCACCGACGTCCAGAAGTTCTCCAACGACACGCCGGTCGGAACCGGCCCCTTCATGTTCGACTCCTGGAAGCGCGGTCAGACCGTGACGCTGAACCGCAACGACGCCTGGTGGGGGACGCAGCCGGGGCCCGCGACGATCATCTGGATCCTGTATCAGAACGAGGACGTCATGGCGCAGGGCCTCCGCGCGAGCGAGGTCGACATCCTCACCGAGATCCCGCCGACGATCTGGGACGGGCTCTCGGGCATCTCCGGACTGAAACAGGTGTCGTTGCCGGGCTTCTCCTTCCACCACATCGGCATCAACGTCTCCACGAACCCGAAGTCGGGCGGAAACCCGCTCCTGATGGACGTCGCCGTCCGCCAGGCGCTCGCGCTCGCGGTCGACCGGAACCAGCTCGTGCAGATCGGGCTCGCCGGCCACGGCCGGCCGGGAGACGCGCTCCTTCCACCCGCGTTCGGCGATTACAAGTGGACGCCGACCGGCGATCAGGTCTTGAACGCCAATCCGACCAAGGCGGAGCAGCTCCTCGAGTCCGCCGGTTACACGGTGGGCTCGGACGGCATCCGCGAGAAGGGCGGAAACAAGCTCGAGTTCCGCCTGATCGCGATCGAGTCGACGACCGTGGACGTTCGCGCGGCGCAGCTCTTCTCCGACGCGGCCAAGAAGGTCGGGATCAAGCTCGATCTCCAGACGATGGACGAGAACACGCTCGGCCACACCGTCTACAACTCCGAAGCGCCCGACTGGGACATCTTCGTGTGGGGATGGGATTCGGGCGTGAACGACCCCGACTACATGCTCGGCATCGTCCTCTCCAACCAGATCGGCGGGAACAACGACGTCTACTACGCGAACAAGACCTACGACGGCCTCTACGACCAGCAGGCCTCGGAGCTCGACAAGACGAAGCGCATCGCGCTGTGCAAACAGATGCAGCAGATGTTCTACGAGGACGCCGCGTACATCATCATGTGGTATCAGGACAAGCTCCAGGCGTACCGTTCGGACACATGGACCGGATGGAGCCAGACGCCGGGCGGCATCGTCTTCAACTTCACGCGCGCGAATTACCTGAACGCGAAGCCGGTCTGACCGGCGCGCGGATGGCGGCACGGTGAAGCTGCCGTACCTCCTTCGGAAGGTGTTGCAGCTCGCCGGCACGCTGCTCGCCGTCGTGACGTTCAACTTCCTGCTGTTCCGCGTGCTGCCCGGAGACCCGATCCAGCTGTACGCGCGCTCCGGGCACCTGACGCCGGAAGCGGTCGCTCAGCTGCGGCAGGTCTTCGGGCTCGACAAGCCGGTCTGGGAGCAGTACTTCATCTACCTCAACAACCTGATCCACGGGAACCTCGGTTTCTCCTTCACCTACCGTCAGCCGGTCGCGGGGATCGTCGCGCAGCGCCTCGTGAACACGCTCCTGCTCGTCGGAGCGGCGACGATCTTCGTGGTCGTCATCGGCATCGTCCTCGGCGTCGTGTCGGCGTCGCGACGGGGATCGAAGGTGGACGCCACGACGGTGTACGGCTCGCTGGTGCTCTGGAGCATGCCGACGTTCTGGGTGGGGCTCCTCCTGGTGTTCTCCTTCGGCGTGTGGTTCAAGGCGCTGCCGATCTCCGGCATCACCACGCCGGGTGCGACGTACAGCTCGCCCCTCGCCGGTGTGGCGGACGTCGCGAAGCACCTGATCCTGCCGACGATCACGCTCGCGCTCGTGGACATCGGCCAGTTCGTGCTGATCACGCGGAGCTCGCTCGTCGACGTGCTGACGGAGGATTTCATCACGACCGCAAGGGCGAAGGGGAACCCCAAACGCCGGATCGTCTGGAACCACGGGCTTCGGAACGCGATGCTGCCGGTGGTCACCGCATCGGCGCTCTACATCGGGCTCGTCGTCGGCGGCGCGATCCAGGTGGAGACGGTCTTCTCCTGGCCCGGGATGGGAGAGCTCACCTACGACGCGGTGCTCCGGCGCGACTATCCGGTCCTGGAGGCGTGCTTCCTGTTGTTCGCGATCACGGTGATCCTCGCGAACTTCATCTCCGATCTGCTCTACCGGCGGCTCGATCCGCGGGTGCGGGAGGCCTGATGTCGGTCATCGTTCCGATCACCGAGCAGGAGGCCGTCGCAGGTGGACACGCCTTCCGCCGCACGCTCAAGGAGGTGTGGCACGACCGCGCGGGTCGCACCGGATTGTTGATCCTCGGCTTCGTCGCCGTGATGGCCGTCGTCGGACCGTTGCTGTTCCCGTTCGATCCGTCGAAGGTCGGGACCTCCGCCGCGTCGATCTTCTCCCCGCCGTCGGCGGAGCATTGGCTCGGCACCGACGAGCTCGGACGCGACGTCTTCCGGCAGTTCCTCGCCGGCGCCGCGATCTCGCTGTTGGTCGGTCTGCTCGCCACGGTCATCTCCGTCGTGATCGGCTCGGTCATCGGGCTCCTCGCCGGCTACTTCGCCGGATGGGTCGACGTGACGCTGATGCGGATCACCGACTTCTTTCTGGTGCTTCCGACGATCCCGCTCGTGATCGCCCTCGCCGCGCTGTTCGGCCAGAGCCTGACGATCATCGTCATCGTGATCGGGCTCACCGGGTGGCCGCCGATCGCGCGGATCGTACGTTCGCAGGTGCTTTCCCTGCGAGAACGGCAGTTCGTCGTGCGTGTCCAGTCGATGGGCGCGAGCGACCTGCGGCTGATGGGTCTCCACATCCTGCCGAACGTCGCGCCGCTGATCTTCGCGAACGCCGTGCTGGTGATCGCCGGCTCGATCCTCGCGGAGGCGACGCTCGCCTTCCTCGGGCTCGGCGACCCGGTGCACGTCTCCTGGGGGACGATGCTCCACTTCGCGTTCGTGAGCGGCGCCGTGGGCCGCGGCGCGTGGTGGTACTTCATGCCGCCCGGACTCGGCATCGTCCTCGTGGTGCTCGGTTTCACGCTCGCAGGGCACACGCTCGACCGGATCCTCAACCCACGCCTGCAGGAGCGCCGATGACCAAGCCCGCCTCCGGGGAGCCGTTGCTCTCGATCCGCGACCTCCACGTGCGATATGCGGTCGGGGAGCGCTCCATCGAGGCTGTCGCCGGCGTCGACATCGATCTCGCGAAGGGAGAAGCGCTCGGCCTCGCGGGAGAGTCCGCGTGCGGGAAGACGACGACCGCGCTCGCGATCCCGCGCCTGCTTCCCGACTCTGCGAGCCTCGAAGGCTCCATCCGCCTCGGCGACACCGACCTCCTCTCACTCTCTGAGAAGGAGCTGGAGCCGGTCCGGTGGCGTCGGGTCTCCGTCGTGTTCCAGGGAGCGATGAACGCGCTCAACCCCGTGCAACGGATCGGCGCCCAGATCGAGGAGCCGATCCATCTCCACGAGCCGAAGACGTCGAACGACGAGGCGGAGGCGCGTTCGATCGAGCTCCTGGAGGCGGTCGGCATCCCGGCCGACCGGGCGCGGGACTACCCGCACGAGCTCTCGGGCGGGATGCGCCAACGCGTGATGATCGCGATGGCGCTCGCGTGCCGGCCGGAGCTCGTGATCGCGGACGAGCCGGTCACCGCCCTCGACGTGATGACGCAGGCGCAGATCCTCTCCCTGCTGCGAGATCTCCGAGACCGATACGGCCTGTCGATGATCCTGATCTAGCACGACCTCTCGGTGCTCGCCGAGACCTGCGACCGCGTAGCGATCATGTACGCCGGCAAGCTCGTGGAAGAGGCACCGGTGTCCGGGCTGTTCCCCGGGGCCAACTCGGACGGTCGCGGCCCGGCGCATCCCTACACTCGCGGGCTGCTCGACGCGTTCCCCAACATCCGGCGCGAGCGCCACTTCGTCGAGGGCATGCCGGGATATCCGCCGGACCTCTCCGCTCCGCCGCCGGGATGCCGCTTCTACGAGCGTTGTCCGGTCCACATCGACCGATGCCTGATCGAGGAGCCGCCCTTGCGGGAGGCCGCGCCGGAGCACATCGCGGCATGCCATCTCGTCGGCACGGACCTCGACATCCGCGGCGACGCGCCGGTCGGGAGCGATCGATGATCGAGACGACTCCGGAACGTACGGGCGGCGGCTCCGACGACGCGGAGCCGGTCCTGCGCGTCGAGGATCTCCACGTCACCTACGAGTCCGCGCGCCGGAACACCAAGCCGGTGCTCGCGGTCGACGGCGTCTCGTTCGACCTCGCGGCCGGAGACGTGCTCGCGCTCGTCGGCGAGTCTGGATGCGGCAAGACGTCGATCGCGCGAGCGATTCTCCGCCTCGTCAAGCCGAGCGGCGGCCGGATCGTGTTCCAGGGCAAGGACATCACGACGACCTCGCCGAAGGAGCTGCGGCCGATCCGCGCCGACATGCAGATGGTGTTCCAGGACCCGTACGAATCGCTCGACGCCCGTCAGACGGTCTTCGACCTGGTCGCCGAGCCGCTCGCGATCCACGGCCGCGCGCCCGGCAAGGAGGAACGTCGCGCTGCGGTCCTCAGCGCCCTCGAGCGCGCGGGCCTCCATCCACCGGCGGAGATCGCGAAGCGCTACCCGCATCACCTCTCCGGTGGCCAGCGACAGCGCGTCGCGCTCGCCTCGGCGATGGTGCTGGAGCCGAGCCTCGTCGTCGCGGACGAGCCCGTGTCGATGCTCGACGTCTCGCTCCGTGCCGGGATCCTGCGGCTGATGCTCGAACTCAGGGAGCGCCGCAACCTCGCGTACCTGTTCATCACCCACGATCTGTCGCTCGCCTGGGTCGTCGCCGATCGGATCGCGGTCGTCTACCTCGGCCGGATCGTCGAGATCGGACCGGCAGCGGAGGTCATCGGCTCGCCGAGGCATCCGTACACGAAGGCCCTGGTCTCGGTGATCCCCGTCCCGGAGGCGGGAGCGATCGAGGAGCAGATCGTGCTGCAGGGGGAGACTCCGTCGGCGCGGAACGTTCCGCCGGGGTGCCGGTTCCATCCACGCTGCTGGCGCTACGAGGCCCTCGGACGCCCGGAGGCGTGCACGACGCGGGATCCGGCCCTCGAGCGTGGGGTCGCGTGTCACTTTCCGCTCGAGGAGGAGGAGGGAACCGCATGATCACCGAGGACGCTGCATCCAGCTTGCTCGCCGATCTCGTCCGCGTGGAGTCCGTCACCCCGTGGCTGATCCCGACCGGAAGCGGCGAGCGGGCCGTGGCGGAGGCGATGGCGACGTGGGTCGCGGATCTCCCGGTCGAGACCGCGATCGAGGAGATCGAGCCGGGGCGCGTGAACCTCATCGTCACGCTCGCGGGAACGAGCGGCGGCCCGACGCTCGGCATCAACGCGCACGCGGATACCGTCGGCTACGCGAACTGGGCGGATCGAGCCCTCGATCCCGTGATCGAAGGCGACCGCATGATCGGCCTCGGCGTCGCCGACGACAAGAGCGGATGCGCCGCGGCGCTTCTCGCGCTGCGCTCGCTTGTGGAGTCCGGTGCGCGGTTGGCGGGTGACCTCCTGATCGCCTGCGTCGCGGACGAGGAGGGCGTCTCGATCGGTTCGGAGGACCTCGTGAAGCGCCACGCGATGGACGCCTGCATCGTGATCGAGCCCGACGGTCTGCCGAACGGGATCGTCGAGCACCAGGGCTTCGGCTGGATCGACGTGATCGTCCACGGGAAGGCCGCGCACGGCTCCGTTCCGGACAAGGGGATCGACGCGATCGTGCACATGGCAGAGGTCGTGCAGCGCCTCCATCGCCTCGACGGCGACGTCTACGCGGGAACGGCGGGCTCCCGCAACGGCAAGACGGTGTTCCATACGGGAACGCTGGAGGCGGGGACGGACTACGCGACGTACCCCTCGCGAGCGATGCTCGGGATCGAGATCGGAACGCAGCCGGGAGAGCACCTCTCCGACCGCGTCGCGGAGATCGAGGCGATCTTCCGCGAGGTTGCGGGAGTCTTTCCCGACTTCCGCGGGGAGGTCGACGTGAAGCTCGACCGGGAGCCGTTCCGGGCCGAGGGCCACGAGGAACTCCTCGCCGCGCTCGACGCAGCCGCCACGGACGTGATCGGCCGGCCGTTCGATCAGCAGGGGCTCAACGCCTGGACCGACGCCGCGCTGATGCAGGAGGCGGGCATCCCCACCGTCCTGATCGGCTCCGCGGGCGGGAACTTCCACGCTCCCGACGAGTGGGCGTCGATCTCCGAGCTCACGCAGCTGGCCAACATCGTCGAGGGCGCCGTCCGGCGGTTCTGCGGCGAGTGAATCGGGAGGTTCGTTCTCGCCTGGCGGAATCCTTGTGTGGCTGGGTTGCGCGCTTGGTGACCGTTGTTGTGGGATAGCACCCTGCCGGCCCGGATCCGAGCCGGACACCCGACCTGAGGGGGCACGGCATGCGGAGCCAGCGGGGTTCTTCCGGCAGTCGATGGCTGGCCGGACGACTCCGGCGAGCCCAGGCACTCGTCGCGGCGGCGATCGTCGTCGCAATGGTCGGCGTCGCGTGCAGCAGCGGCTCCTCCGGGGGCACCAGTAGCAGCGGGGCCCAGTCCGGCGGCGTCCTCCGGATCGGAACCAGCTCGGGCCTGATCTCACCGAACCCGTTCGTCGGGTTCAACCAGGACGACTACTCGATGTGGATGTACATCTATCCGAGCCTGCTCCAGTACGACACGTCGAAATCGCCCTACAACTACATGGGAAGCCTCGCGGACAAGTGGGATCAGGCGTCCAATGGCCTCACGACCACGTTCCACATCGTCTCCGGCGCGAAGTGGTCGGACGGCCAGCCGCTCGACGCGAGCGACGTCGTCTTTACGTTCGACATGATCAAGAAGTACGCGAATGGCCCGACCGGGAACTGGGCCGGGAGCGTGAAGTTCCTGAAGTCGATCACGGCGCCCGACGCGCACACGGTGGTGGCGAAGTACGACCAGCCCTCCGGCACGTCGCTGTTCGACCTCGGCCTGACGCCGATCCTGCCCCCGCAGGTCTGGCAGAAGTACGCGACCGGAGACGGTAAGGGCATCAAGACCTTCCAGAACGTGCCGGAGAACGGGCAGCCCCTCGTGAGCGGCGGCCCGTTCGAGATGACGAAGTACGCGAAGAACGACATCGCGCTGCTCCAGCGGAACCCGAACTGGTACGGCACCCCGGCCAAGATCGACGGTTGGGGCCTCCAGTTCTACCGTGACGAGGACGCGATGGTGACGGCCCTCAAAACGGGGCAGCTCGACGCGATCAACGAGATCCCGCCGACGAGCGTCTCGACGCTGAAGTCGTCGGGCATCCACGTCTTCGAAGGCCCTGCGTTGTCGATGCGGGACTTCATCATCAACTCGGATCCGAACAAGACCGATCATCGGGAGTTGTTGAACCCACAGGTGCGGATGGCGATGGAGTACGCGATCGACCGCAACGCGATCGTGAACACGGCGTGGCTCGGTTTTGCGACGCCGGGCGACACGATCATCCCGGAGGGGAACGCGACACAGGGTCAGCAGTGGCACGATCCGGCCGCGGAGCCGCTGCCGTTCGACATCGACAAGGCGAACCAGATCCTCGACGGCCTCGGCTTCAAGATGGGCTCGGACGGCATCCGCATCGCGGACGGGCATCCGATGGACTACGAGGTGATCTTCCCGCAGGACGAGCAGGGCGCGGGGGACCGGGCGTTCCAGATCATCCAGCACGGCTTCTCCCAGATCGGTATCAAGCTGGAGCAGAAGTCGCTCGACGACTCCGCGACCTGGAACGCGATGTACTGCGGCGGCACGTGCGGCTACCGGAATTTCGACCTCGCGATGTGGGACTGGTTCCCGGCGGCCGACCCGGACTTCATCCTGAACGTCCTGACCTGCGCGCAGTGGGGCAACTGGAACGACACCGGCTACTGCAACAAGCAGTACGACAAGCTCTACGCGCAGCAGAAGTCGACGGTCGACCCCGCGGCGAGGGCGAAGATCGTTTATCAGATGCAGGAGCTCGCGTACAACGACCGGCCCTACATCATCCTGACCTACGACAAGCGTCTCGACGCGTGGAACATGCAGAACTGGACCGGCTTCGTGGAGTCCGTGCAGGGGATCTTCAACAACTTCTCGACCCAGAGCCTGACGCAGGTCCACCAGGTCTAGGCGCCCCGGGGCGATCGGGAGCGAGAGGGCGGCGGCGGCGTGGGACGCACCGACTATGTCCTCAAGCGGATCTTGTTCGCGATCGTCACGATCTTCGTGGCGATCACGATCAACTTCTTCCTGTTCCGTGTCCTCCCCGGCTCCGCCGTGACCAACATCGCACGGGTCCCGCAGGCCTCGAGCGACCTGAAGCACCAGCTGGAGGTGCAGTTCGGCCTCGACAAGCCGAAGTGGGAGCAGTACGTGATCTACCTGAAGGAGCTCGCCCACGGGAACATGGGGGTCTCCTTCACGAACCAGCAGCCGGTGTTCGAGAACCTCAAGCAGGACCTCCTGAACACGATCCCGATGGTCATGCTCGGCACGGTCATCGCGATCGTCATCGGGCTCATCACGGGGGTGATCTCGGCCTGGCGGAGGGGCTCGAAGCTCGACCAGGTCAGCACCAACCTCGCGATCGCGTTCTACTCGTTCCCGACGCAGTGGCTCGCTCTCGTCCTCCTGATCTACTTCGCCGCGTGGTTCCCGACGCACGGCATGCACGATGACTTCCTCGTCAATCCGACCTGGTGGGAGAGCTCCGTCGACACGCTCCGGCACATGGCGCTGCCGACGATCACGCTCGCGCTGACGCTGTACGGCGAGTACACGCTCATCATCCGCTCCGCGATGCTGGAGACGCTCGGCGAGGACTACGTCCTCACGGCCCGCGCGAAGGGGATGCCGGAACGGACGATCGTGCGCACACACGCGCTCCGCAACGCGATGCTCCCGGTGACCACGTTGATCGCGATCTCGCTCGGCTACATCGTCGCCGGGCAGATCCTGATCGAGACGGTGTACTCCTGGCCGGGGATCGGGAACGCCGTCTACGAGGCCGTTGTGCAGCGCGACTTCCCGATGCTGCAGGGGGCGTTCCTCGTCCTCACGGTCTCCGTCGTCATCTGCAACTTCGCGGCGGACCTCCTGTACTTCAAGCTCGATCCGAGGATCACGGAGTAGCCGATGGGGATGCGTCCCGATGTCATCCAGGAGCTGGAGCCCGAGCTCGAATCGGTCGAGGGCGACAAGCATCGGAGCTGGGTGTGGGAGGTCGTCCGTGGGAGCACCCAGGCGAAGATCGGGCTCGGCATCCTGCTGTTCTTCATCGTGCTCGCGATCCTCGCCCCTTGGATCGAGCCGTACGACGTCCACACGAAGGTCGGGCCGGTCTACGCGGCGCCGTCGCTCGCACACCCGGTCGGCCTGGACGACGGTGGGATCGACATGCTGTCGCTCCTGATCCACGGGGGACGGACGTCTCTCGTCGTCGGGTTCGCCGCCACGTTCGTCGCGATGGTGATCGGCGGCGGCATCGGCATCGTCTCGGGGTACTTCGGCGGGAGCACCGACGTCGTCCTGATGCGCATCACCGACTACTTCATCGTGATCCCCGACCTGCCGCTCGCGATCATCGTGGCCGCCGTCTGGGGCGCGAGCCTGAGTCACCTGATCTTCGTGATCGCGCTGTTGTTATGGACGACGACGGCCCGGATCATCCGGGCGCAGGTGAAGAGCGTCCGGGAGCGGGTCTACGTCAAGCGCGCGCGGGCGCTCGGCGCGAGCGACACCCGGATCATCCTCCAGCACGTTCTGCCGCAGATCGGGCCGCTCCTGATCGCGAACACGGTCCTCACGGTGGCGGTGGCAATCTTCGACGAGACGGCGCTCGCGTTCCTCGGCCTCGGCGATCCGAGCGCGATCACGTGGGGGAACATCATCGAGCACGCGTTCCTCCGCACGGCGATCAGCTCCGGCTACTGGTGGGCGATCATCCCGGCGGGCCTCTGCGTCGCGATCGTCATCATGGGCTGCTACTGGTTCGGACAGGCGATCGAGGACGCGCTCAACCCGCGGCTCGGCGTCGCCCATCTCTCGCCGCGCCATTTCCGGATCCGGACGATGCTGGTGGGCGGCCGCACCGACCCGGTGGACCTCGCGACGTCGCGGAGCCGCCGATGAGCCTCCTCGACGTCCGGGACCTGCACGTCTGGTTCGACCTCCCCGGAGGGCGGGAGCTCCACGCCGTCCAGGGGGTGAGCTTCGACCTGGACCCGGGCAACCGCATGGGGCTCGTCGGTGAGTCCGGCTGCGGAAAGACCACGACGGTGCTGGCGCTGATGGGGCTGCTCCCGCCCTCGGCGACGGTCGCGGGCGACGTCGTGTTCGACGGCGCGAGCATGCTCTCGGGCGGGGAGGAGACCGCGCAGCCACACCGGTGGAAGGACGTCGCGATGGTCTTCCAGGGCGCGATGAACGCGCTGAATCCGGTGAAGACCGTGGAGACGCAGATCGTCGAGCCGATGGCGTTCCACGGCGTCGCGGAGGGCGCGGCGGCAAAGGCGCGCGCTGGCGAGCTCCTGGAGATGGTCGGCATCTCCGCCTCGGCCGGCGCCCGGTATCCGCACGAGTTCTCCGGGGGCATGCGCCAGCGCGCGGCGATCGCGATGTCGCTCGCGTGCAACCCGAAGGTGCTTCTCGCGGACGAGCCGACGACCGCACTCGACGTCATGGTCCAGGCGCAGATCCTGGAGCTCCTCATCGGGCTCGCGAAAGATCTCGGGCTCGCGCTCGTGCTCGTGACGCACGACCTGCCGGTGATCGCCCAGGTGTGCCAGCGGGCGGCGGTGATGTACGCGGGAGAGATCGTCGAGGCGGGGCCGATCGACGACCTGTTCCACGACCCGCGCCACCCGTACACGAGGCTGCTGTTCGCCGCGACGCCGGACCTCTACGGCGAGGAGGCCGTGGTCTCGATCCCGGGCGCGCCACCGCGTCTGGACCGCGAGATCGTCGGATGTCCGTTCCGCCCGCGTTGCGACAGGGCGTTCGACCGCTGCGTCACCGAGCATCCGGCGCTGATCCCGGTCGGTGCCGGACGCGCGGCGGCGTGCCATCTCAACGACGATGACCGCGCGTTCGCGGGTGAGGCGAGCGGTTCCGCGGACCCGACCTCATGAGCGTGGATGTCGCGTCGAGCGGGCCGGCAACGGCACCGGCGGACTCAGAGACTCCGCTGCTGTCCGTGAACGACCTCGTCGTCCACTACGCGGTTCGGCGCGGCATGATCGGTGCGCTCAACCGGCAACCTCGGCGAAAGGTCCACGCGGTCGACCACGTGTCGTTCTCCCTTCGCCCGGGGGAGATGATCGCGCTCGTGGGCGAGTCCGGTTGCGGGAAGACGACGACCGCGCACAGCATCCTGCGACTCGTCGACGTCGTCTCCGGGTCGATCGAGCTGGAGGGACGCGACATCACGACGCTCTCGCAGCGCGAGCTCCAGCCGCTCCGGAAGACGATGCAGATGATCTACCAGGACCCGTACGAGTCGCTCGACCCCCGCTTCCGCGTGCGGCAGGCGATCGAGGAACCCATGCTGATCCACGGCATCGGCGGCAACCGCGCCGAGCGCGGCCGCAAGGTCGTGGAGGCCCTCGAGCGCGCGGGCCTCACGCCGCCGGAGCTGTACATGCAGCGGTTCCCGCACGAGCTTTCCGGCGGACAGCGCCAGCGCGTCGCGATCGCCGCGAGCCTCGTCCTGGATCCGAAGCTGCTCGTCGCCGACGAGCCCGTCTCGATGCTTGACGTCTCCGTTCGCGCCGGGGTGCTGACGCTCCTGGACGACCTCCGCTCCTCGGGGAACATGGCCGTCCTGATGATCACGCACGACCTCTCCACGGCGGCGCACTTCGCCGACCGCATCGCCGTGATGTACCTCGGCCGTATCGTGGAGGAGGGCCCGGCCCGCGAGGTCGTCCGGAACCCCCAGCACCCGTACACGAAGGCGCTCCTGTCGGTCGTCCCGAAGCGCGATCCGCGCGACCGCACGAGGCCGCAGGTGCTGAAGGGGGAGACGCCGAACCCGATCGACGTACCTCCGGGATGCCGGTTCCATCCGCGCTGTCCCGTCGCGGAGGAGCGCTGCAAGACGATCGACCCGCAGCTCCGTCCGATCCCCGGCTCGCAGGACCACCGCGCCGCCTGCGTGCTCGTCGGGGAGTAGCTCCTCGGGTGGAGGCCGCGCTCGAGACCGTCGTCTCCGAGATGCCCGGATGGTCCTCCGCCGAGATCGACGTCGTCCCGATCACGACCGGGATCACCAACCGGAACTTCCGCGTCGACGTCGACGGCTCCTCGTTCGTCGTGCGGCTTCCGGGCAAGGACACGGCGCTGCTCGGCATCGACCGCTCGGCGGAGCATCGCGCGGCGCTCGCGGCGGCGGCGGCGGGCGTCGGGCCCCAGGTCGTCGCGTTCCTGCCCGATCTCGAGGTCCTGGTGACGCGGTTCGTCGGTGGAGAGCACATCGCGACGGAGGACCTCCGGCGCCCCGACGTGCTCGATCGGGTCGTCGACTCCATCCGGCGGTTCCACGCGTGTCCGCCGATCCCGGTCACGTTCCCCGTGTTCCGGATCGTGGAGGGCTACCGCGACCTGGCGGAGTCTCGCGGCGTGCGGGTTCCGGCCGAGTACCGGGAGGCGCACGCGGTCGCCACGGAGATCGAGCATGCGTTCCGGGCCGCTCCGGCGCCGGATCTGACGTGCCACGACGACCTGCTGAACACGAACCTGCTCCTCGACGGCGAGCGCGTCTGGCTCGTCGACTACGAGTACGCAGGTGTCGGCGATCCGTGGTTCGACCTCGCGAACCTCTCGATCAACAACGATCTCGACGACGCGGCATGCGAACGGGTGCTCTCGAGCTACTTCGGAGACGTTCGGGAGGTCCACCGCGCGCGGCTCGGGTTGATGCGGATCGTCTCGGACCTCCGTGAGGCGATGCGGGGGGTCGTCCAGCAGGCGCTCTCGACGCTCGACGTCGACTACGCCTCGTACGCGAGCAAGCACTTCTCGCGTTGCCTCGAGAGCGCGAACGACCGGCGCGTGCCCGGTTGGCTCCGGGAGGCCGCGACGGGCAGCGGGTGGCCACCGGGCGCTTAGCGCTCCTTCTTCCTGCGAGCGGCGGGCGTCTCGAAGGCGTCGCGGACCGCCGGCGGCTCGATGTCCTCGCCGGCGAAGATCACGCCGTTCCAGTAGGCCTCCAGACGCCGGGTGCCTTTCCGCCATCCCTTGACGTCGAAGTGGAGCTCCTCCGGCGGGTCGAGACGGCCGAATGCGTGGTGGACCTCCACGCCGGCGTCGGTCGTGACGGAGAAGCGATGCGGCCGTCGGGAGCTCCGAGTGAACCTCGACTTCCGGCTCGTTCCGGGCGGCTCGCAATGGGACTCCAGCCAGACGTAGGTCCCGACGAGCCCGCGACGCGGATCGAGCCACACCCAGACCTTGCCGCCGTGTCCGCGGATGAACTCCTCGGCTGCCGGCGTCGTGACGACCTTCACGGCGACATGGAACCACAGACGACGCTCGCGGCGAGCGCTGCACGACTCGGCGCGCGGTAGCATCCCGCCCGATCAGCGGAGGTGGTGCGCGTCGTGCACGTCGTCGTGTTCGTCAAATTCGTTCCGGAGGCCCAGGGCATGCCGATGCTCGGGCCGGACCATCTCCTCGTCCGCGAGGGAGCCGACGGCGCGCTCGATCCGGGTGACGAGTACGGCGTCGAGCTCGCGCTCCGCCTGACGGAGGCGGACGGCGGCGACGTCACGGCGATCTCGATGGGGCCGGAGACGGAGGGAACGACGGCGATCCGACGCGCGCTCGCGATGGGAGCGGCCGGAGCCGTCCTCGTCAGCGATCGGGCGCTCCGAGGAGCCGACGCGCTCGGCACCGCTCGCGTGCTCGCCGCGGCAGCGAAGCGACAGCCGTTCGATCTCGCCATCGCCGGCATCGAGTCGAGCGACGGCTACACGGGGACCGTTCCGGTGACCGTCGCGGAGCTCCTCGGCGTCCCGAGCGTCAGCGCGGTGCGCTCGCTCGAGCTGTGGGAGGACGGTGTCCGGATCGAACGTCAGACCGAGACCGGGACGGAGACGGTGGCCGCACCGCTCCCCGCGCTCGTGACCGTCACGGCGGGCGCAAACGAGCCTCGCTATCCGAACCTCAAGGGCATCATGGCGGCGAAGTCGAAGCCGTTCGAGACGCTGTCGCTCTCCGATCTGGGCGTCGATGTCGCTCTCGTCGCTCCGGAACAACGGGTCGTCGACGTGGGCGACGTTCCTGCGAAGACCGCCGGACAGGTCGTCGGGGCCGACGAGGGTGTCGGGCGCATCGCGGATCTCCTCGCCGAGGCGAGGGTCATCTAGCGTGCCGTCGGTCTGGGTCTTCGCGCCGGTTTCCATCGACGGCGTTCATCCGAGCGGCTTCGAGCTCCTGACGAAGGCGCGATCGCTCTCCGAGGACGTCTGCGCGGTCGCATTGGGTCCCGGAGCGATGGCGAGCGCCGAGGCGCTCGGCCGCTACGGAGCGCGCCGTCTGTTCGCGAGCGACGACGCAGTGTTCGCCGAACACGGAGCCGCGCCGGCCGCGGAGGCGCTCACGTCGCTCGTCGCCGAGCATCTTCCCTCCCTGGTGCTGTTCCCGACGACGTACGACGGCCGCGACGTGGCGGGACGTCTGCAGGCGAAGCTCGGCTCGACGCTGATGAGCAACGCGACCGACGTGCTCGCGTTCGATCGCGCCCGCACGGAGATCTTCGGCGGAACGAAGGTGGTCGACGTCGAGCTGAGCGGAGCCGAACCCCGCCTCGTGCTCGTGCGCCCGCGGTCGTTCCCCGCCGAGCCCCTCGACGCGCCGGTGAGCCCGGACGTGATCGAGGTTCCCGCCGACGTTCCGGCCGAGGCAAAGTCGATCCGCGTGCTCGCGCGGATGGAGAGCTCCGAGGCCGGGGTCAAGCTGGAGGACGCTCGCGTGGTGATCGCGGGCGGAAGGGGACTCGGCGGCCCGGAGGCGTTCTCGATGCTCGACGAGCTCGCGTCCGCGATCGGAAACGCGGCGGTTGGTGCGACTCGCGCCGCGGTCGACGCGGGCTGGGTCCCGTACAGCTATCAGATCGGTCAGACCGGGCGGACGGTCACGCCGGAGGTCTACCTCGCGATCGGCGTCAGCGGAGCGCTCCAGCACGTCGTCGGCATGAAGGGCGCGACCCGGATCGTCGCGATCAACCGGGACGCGGAGGCGCCCATCCTCGCGATGTCCGACCTCGGCGTTACGGGAGATCTGTTCCAGATCGTTCCGGCGCTGACGCAGGAGATCCTCCGGCGCCGCTCGGGCTGAGCGAGCTCCGGACGCCGGCGCCGATCAGTGCCGGAAGTACGCCTCGTGTCCGCAGTGCCGGTACGCCCGGAGCGACGACCTCGACGTGTCGACGCGGAACGACAGCGGCTGGCCTCGGAACTCCACGCGTGCGTGCGTGTAGATCACGGCCTCGACGTTCCCCCACTCCTTGATCTGCTTGCAGGCGGCGGAGATCCAGTGCGCCTTCGACGCGTGATGGATCGAGTGTCCGCACGCGGTCTGCCCGACGCTTCCCCACTCCTGGACGAGGAGCCGTCGGTGATGGTGCTTCGCGAACCGGTGCGCGGCGCCGAAGATCTGCTCGAACGACACCCAACCCGAGTCGGAGCAGCCTCCGCGGTTGTATCCGTCGGCGCCGAGGACGGTCGCGGCCGCCGGGACCCACTTTCCCGCGCCGCCGTGGGCGCCGCCGTAGGTCGGCGCCATCAGCGTGCAGACCCACCGGAGGTTGTGCGCGCCGTGCGCGCCGAACAGCCGCCGCGTGTGGTTGTACGCGGCCTTGAACGACTGCGCGTTGCCGGAGCCGACGTCGTTCTCCGGCTCGTGGTTGAAGACGAAGTAGGCGCGCTTTCCCCAGTCGGCGAGGTCCTTCGCCTTGCTGGCCAGCTCGGTGTCGTGGCGACCGGCGGCGATGTCGGCCCACTTGACGAAGCTCCCGTCGGAGCGCTGGCACTCCAGGGAGATCAACGGGATGTGGCCGGTTGCGGCGCTCTGCCTGACCTGGTCGTTGGCGACCTCACGATCCCAGCTCACGTAATGGCGCGTGAGGTCGAGCTTGCGCCGGACGAGGTGCTCCATCTGGAGGATCGCCTGCATCGGCGTCTGAGAGTCGTGCGGCTCCGCGAAGGCGCCCCATCCGCAGTGGCCGGGTGCGACCCGCGCGAGCGCGGGCGCCGCCGATGCCGCGAGGATGGCGGCCGCTCCTCCGGCTGACGTGCGGATGAAGTCTCTGCGGCTGAGGGGTGAGCTCAAATCGTGGTCCTCCGGGCGTCGGAGGATCCGACGCGGTACTCAAGGTTGTCGGCTCGGGGCGCCCCGAACCTGAAGCATGCGTCCGAGGCAGCGGGGAAAGCGTACCCAACGAGCAGCCGTACGAAGGCCCCCGGCATGCAGGCGTTCACCTCCACGCAGCCGACGTCGTGGAGGCAAGCGCCGAGCAGAACCTCGAATCAGGCGTCAGCCTTCAGCCGAGGCACCGCCCCTTGCGTGACGTCGGGCCGGTTGTTTGTCTACCGGCAGGGCGTGTACGGCGTGTCGAACAGGTCGTAGGTCTTCAGGATCGCGTTGCGGTTCGCCGTGTTCGCCTGCGGGCAGAACTTCGAGGTCGCGAGCTTGTACTCCACCTGGAACACCGCCTTGTTGGCCGGAGCGAAGTACGTGGAGTAGTTCGCGCACTCGTTGTACTGCTGGCACTGCTCGTTGATCGCGTAGTCGAAGTATGACGCGAGATCGGGGATCTGCTCCACATCGTTCTTCAGCGCGACGGTAAGGCCCTTCGAGTGCGCGAGGTTCGCGAGCGCGGTGTTGAAGAGCAACTGCGTATCCGCGCTGATCGTCAGCCCGGTCCTGTTGGAGTAGGCGTCGACGACGTCCATCTCCACGCCGTCGAAGTGGTTCGCGACGCATCGGTCGAGCCGCGCGGAGATCTGGTTGAGGATGAACGTCCGCTGGCCCTGGTCGTTGTTGATGTTCAGCCAGTACTCATTGCGGAACCCGCCGATCGGGTTGCCGAACAGGCACCCGCCGCAGTTGGTGTTGAAGGTGTTGTAGGCCGCGAAGTCGGGGCGGAACGTCTCCCCGCCGCCCGCGTCGATGTAGCAGATCGCCTTGGCGCCTTTCGCGTGGATCGCGTTGACCGCCGCGGTGTTCTCCTGCGTGATCGTGCCACCGGTGCATGCGCCGTCGGTCTGGAAGTCGATGTCGAACACGCTCGGAGCGACCGCCGCGCCGCCGGTGTAGGGCGTTCCGGTGATGTTGACGTTGATGCCGCCGGTGGATGGGAACAGGCAGTTGCCCTTCTTGTCCTTCGCGGCGGAGAGCTGGTACTGCCAGCGAGCGTTCGTCGCCGGCTTCCAGCACGCGCCCAAGCTCGTGTTGCACGGAACGGGTGCCGCGCAGCCTGCCATCGAACAGCTGGCCTGTGCCGGTGCCGCCGCCAGAATGACGGGAACGAACGACAGCAGCATGAGGACGGACGTGCCGATCGCGAGACGCTTCATGCTCTCCTCCTTACCGCGATGCGGGACCTGAACACAGTCTCGACCCCTCGAGCGGACGCGGTCAATTCCGTACGCCGGAACGCGTGGCAGTGATCGGTCGTCCGATCCGCGCGCGGTTCAGCCGAGCGCGCGCATCGCAGCGTGGAGCGCACGGACGCGCGCACCGGAATCCCACGGCATGCGACGTTCGCCGAGCCGCTTCTCCGCGTCGGGTGGCGTCACCCATTCCGGATGACGGTAGGTCTCCTCGGGCTCCTCCGCGGCGAGCACCTCGAGGAGGAAGACCGGCGCGTGCGACATCGCGGGACGAAGGAGCTCGGAGGGTCGCTTGATCAACACGACGGCGCCGACCGGCTGCGGGTCGAGGTGGCCCGACACGCCCGCTTCCTCGAAGGCTTCCCGCTCCGCCGCTTGCGCGGGAGTCTCTCCCGGATCCACGCGGCCGCCGGGGAGCGTCCAGCGTCCGCTCCTCGTGCGGATCACGACGACCTCGATGCCGCCGGAGACGTCACGGCGGAGGCGGTAGCAGACCGCCAGTGCCCGGCGGGTCATCCGGTCCGATCGGGAGATCACGGTCGCTCCTGCGATGGCCGCATCCTCTCGTTCTCGGCAGCCCGGTTCAATCAGCGAAGGAGGTTTCCCACGAGCGAGGTTCCGCAATCCTCGGTCCCTCGAGCCCGGCGGCCACCCGGGCGCTCCTCTTAGACTCCCGTCCATGGCGAAGCAGCACGAGAAGGACAAGGCGGGTCACCGGGTCCCGAAGAAGCCCTACGAGCAGGAGATGCTCCGTCTCCAGGAGGAGCTCGTGAAGATGGAGGACTGGGTGTCCGCCCAGGGCCTCCGGGTGCTCGTGCTCTTCGAGGGCCGCGACGCCGCCGGCAAGGGCGGCGTGATCAAGCGGATCACCGAGCACCTCAATCCGCGCGTCACACGCGTCGTGGCGCTCCCGAAGCCGACGGAGCGCCAGCAGGGGGAGTGGTACTTCCAGCGCTACGTCGCCGAGCTCCCCGCGAAGGGTGAGATCGTCCTGTTCGACCGCAGCTGGTACAACCGCGCCGGCATCGAGAAGGTGCTTGGTTTCTGCACGCCGGAGGAGCACCAGCGCTTCCTCCGCCAGTGTCCGGTGTTCGAGCGGCTGCTCGTCGAGGACGGCGTCCACCTCCTGAAGTACTGGTTCTCCGTCAGCGACGAGGAGCAGGAGCGCCGGTTCGAGGCGCGCGTGGACGATCGGATGCGCCGGTGGAAGCTCTCCGCGACGGATCTCTACTCGCGAACGAAGTGGGTCGACTACTCCCGCGCGAAGGACGAGATGTTCGTGCACACCGACATCCCGGAGGCTCAGTGGTACATCGTCGAGGCCGACGACAAGCGGGCCGCCCGGATCAACTGCATCTCCCATCTCCTGTCGAAGGTGCCGTATCAGGAGAAGAAGCTTCCGAAGATCGTGATCCCGCCGCGGCAATCCGACGAGGGGTACGTCCGCCCGCCGCGAGACCTCTACACCTACGTTCCGGATCGCGCGGCCGAACTCCTCGACTGAATGGCTTCGGCCGAACGCGACTGGTCGGCGTTCCTCCGCTCCGCGCCGC
The DNA here is from genome assembly GCA_045805285.1 of Actinomycetota bacterium. Classification (GTDB taxonomy): domain Bacteria; phylum Actinomycetota; class UBA4738; order UBA4738; family JBJMLN01; genus JBJMLN01. The sequence continues at coordinate 130,778 of JBJMLN010000020.1, forward strand.
TGATCGACGGCCACAACGATCTGTTGTGGGAGCTCCGGAAGGAGCGGCTGAGCGGGTCTCCGCCGTCAGACGTTTCGGCGTCGTCTGCCTCGTTCCAGACGGATCTGCCGCGCCTTCGCGATGGAGGCGTGGGCGGGCAGTTCTGGTCGGTGTACGTGCCGTCCGACCTGCCGGACGACGTCGCCGTCACCCAGACGCTGGAGCAGATCGACGCGTTCCGTCGCCTCGTCGCGGCGCATCCCGTCCTCGAGATCGCGAAGACCGCCGATGACATCGAACGGATCGCGGCGGGCGGGCGGGTCGCGTCCATGATCGGCGTCGAGGGAGGCCAGTCGATCGGCTGCTCGCTCGGCGTGCTGCGGATGCTTTCGGGCCTCGCGACCGGGTACCTGACGCTGACGCACAACGACGACAACCCGTGGGCGGACTCGGCGACCGGGGACCAGCAGCACGGAGGCCTGACACGGTTCGGTGAGGAGGTCGTCCGGGAGCTGAACCGGGAGGGGATGCTCGTCGACCTCTCGCACGTCTCCGACGACGCGATGCGGCACGCGCTCTCGGTGTCGGAGGCGCCCGCGTTCTTCTCCCATTCCTCGGCGCGCGCGCTCTGCGACGTGCCGCGGAACGTTCCCGACGACGTCCTCGAGCTCGTCCGCGGAACGAACGGCGTCGTCATGGTGACGTTCGTGCCTGCTTTCCTCACGCCCGAGGGAGCGTGGATCAATCTCGCAGGACGTCAGGAGTGGGTTCGCCTCAAGGAGGAGCATCCGGACGACCCCGAGGCGGCCGCAGTCGCGATGGACGCATGGTTCGACGCCGTCGGAAGGCCGCCGGCGTCCGTATCGGACGTCGCGGATCACGTCGATCACATCCGCGAAGTCGCGGGCATCGAGGCCATCGGGGTCGGGAGCGACTTCGACGGCGCCGGTCCGATGCCGGACGGGCTGGAGGACGTCTCGCGGTATCCGATGCTGTTCGAGGAGCTCCGCTCGCGCGGTTACTCCGACGAGGAGCTCCGGAAGATCGCGGGCGGGAACCTGCTGCGCGTGCTGCGGGAAACGGAGCGAGTATCCGCTCGCATCCGGGAGGAGCGTCCGCCTTCCACCGCCACGATCGAGGAGCTCGACGGCGCCGGCACGACCTGAACGCTATCCCGGACCCGGAGAGAACGACGGCGTCGGAGATGTCGACGGGCTCGGCGTTCCGCTCTCCGATGGCGACGGTGGAACCGGATGGAGGTCCGACGGCACGAGCTCGCGCTGGACGGTGAGGCTCCCCGTCTCCGGAGACTGCGAGATGCGGTCGTAGGCGATCAGCCGCGCGGGCGTCGTCGAGGTCGGCGGACGGAAGTACAGCACCTCCGCCGACAGCGGCCCGCCGAGGTTCGTGAACACCTTGATCCCCGCGCCGCCGGTGCTCCCGATCTGCAGGTACAGCGTTCCGTCCGTGGTCGTCTTCGCGGGCACGTGGAAATGACCGGACAGCACGAGCGGCACGTGGCCGGCAACGCTCTGCGCCATCCGGTCGTCGTGCACCATGACGACGTCGGGAGCCTCAGGGAGTGCGGCGACCTGTCTGGCGATGATCGGGTCGGCGCTCGAGACCTCCTGATCGAACTCGTGGGTGTTCAGGTTGTGGTTGTTGTTGTTGAACACCGGATCCGGATAGCCGTAGATCGAGATGCCGTCGACGGTCGTCTCCGAACCGTTCAGCACGCGGACGTTCGGCTCGCGGCTCAACGCCTGAACGAGCGAGCCCGAGTCGTGGTTGCCGCGCACGAACACGTACGGAACGTGGAACTCCGGCACGTAGTTGGTCACGAAGTTCTCCGCGGGCGTTCCGAACGTCGTGATGTCACCCGTGTCGACCACGAAGTCGGCACCGAAACCCTTCGCGATCTCCTGCGCGAACTGGAACCCGAGCGGCGAGAGATGGATGTCGGAGATGTGGAGCACCTTGATCGTGTTCGGTCCCGCCGGCGGCGACGCCTGGATGGAGGCATAGACGCGAGCGGAGCCCGAGACGATCTGCTCGAGGGCCGTCCGGAACGCGTCGATGTGTTGGGTGGCCTCCTCCACGGGGCCGATGAGCTTCGGCGCGATGCTGAGCGAGCCGGAGAAGGTGGGTGATAGGAACGCCGACGTGTCGTACGTCGCATACGTCGCGAGCTCCGTTCCGCCCACGAGGACGAGAGCCGAGGCCGCGGCGATGAGGACCTTGCGCCAGGCCGTGCCGTAGGCGATGAACCCGAGGACCGCCGCCCCAAGAACGGCGACTGTGAGGAGTCGCAGGGCGTAGAGGAGGATCTGGCGCCGCGCTTCGTCCTCGACGCGCTGGACGAGCGGTTCGATCCCGGAGTCGGAGACGGTCTGCGAAAGTTGCTGGATCGCGATCCCGTCCACCGTCGCGGTGAGGTGGAACGGAGGGAGGTGCGTGTGCGCGGTGATCTCCCCGAGCGGCGGCACGGCGAGGTCCGTCACGCCGGAACCGAAGTGCGCCTCGAGGCCGACCTGGAAAGGCCCGAGCGTCGCGGAGCCTCGGCCGAAGGCGGCGATCGCGAGCATCGCGCCGAGGATGCCGACGAGCACCGGAACGAGCGCGCGGGCAAGCCGCGGGAACGGAAGCGTCACGCTCCTTCCAATCTAGAGCGGTTCCGGCTCCGGACCGGAGGAAGGACGCAGGACTTCGCGCTCAGGACTCCGGCGCGAAGGTGCCGGTCTCGATCTCCCCGGCGGGCTCGTAGGTGCCGATCACGACGCCGGTCGTGGAGACCTTGCTGTCCAGGAGCGTCATCGCGGCGGGAACGGTCCCGTCGGCGAAGAGGCGCTTTCCGGATCCGATGACCACGGGAAACGTCCATAGGTGGAACTCGTCGACGAGGTTGTTCCGGATGAGGGTCTGGAGGAGGTTCGCGCTGCCGTGGACTTGGAGCTCCGGACCGTCCTCCTCCTTGAGCTTCGCGACTCCCTCGGCGACGTCTCCCTCGATCAGGACCGAGGGATCCCAGGTGAGCGCCGGCCGGCTGCGGGAGGCGACGTACTTCGTGGCGTCGTTCAACGGTTTCGCGCCCGGGTCCTCCGTCGCGTTCGGCCAGAAGGCGGCGAAGATCTCATATGTCTTGCGCCCGAGCAGCAGGTCGAAGGGGTGGCCCATGATCTCGGCGATGGTCTGACCCATCTCGTCGTCCCAGTAGTTCACCGACCATCCGCCATAGCCGAAGCTTCCGCTCTCGTCCTCCTGGGGCCCGCCGGGCGCCTGCATGACGCCGTCGAGCGTCAGGAACGTGTTCACGATCACTCGTCGCATGCCGGTTCCTCCTCCGTCCGAGGTTCGCAGCATAGGTTCGCCCGCGCGGAAAGCAGCCTGTCGGCGGCCGCGGCGACACGACTAGCATGCCGGAGTCGTGGAGGGCTACGGACGGGAAGCGCTCGCGGAGCGAGCCGGCGTCGAGGCCGCGTACATCGCTCGCTTGCACGATCTCGGGCTCCTCGACGATCCCGGTCAGGCAGCCGGCTTCTCCGTGGGGGACGTGCGACGGGTCCGCCTGCTCCGCGGCCTGGAGGATGGAGGTCTCCCCCTCGAGGCGATCTCGACCGCGGTCCGCCGCGGCGACCTCGCCTTCCGTTTCCTCGACCTCGAGAGCTGGGACTGGTACGGCGGATTCCTCAACAAGACCTACGCCGAGCTCAGTCGCGAGACCGGGATCGACCTCGACCTGTTGCGGATCCTTCGGGAGGCGATGGGGTTCGCGCGGCCCCGTGCGGAGGATCCAGTGCACGAGGAGGCTCTGGCATGGATCCCGGTGCTGCGGGTCGTCCTGGACGCGGGTGTCGATCCGCTCTCGGTGGAGAGCCTGATTC
>JBJMLN010000021.1:0-7124 GCA_045805285.1 Actinomycetota bacterium
GGAGCGGTCCGGCGATCGCATGCCGGAGTACGAGGCGGTGGTCGGCTATCACCTCGAGCAGGCGTTCCGGTATCGCCGGGAGCTCGGAGCCTCCGGCCCCGACGTCGGCGCGCTCGGCGAACGCGCCGCCGAGGGACTTGCCGTCGCCGGGCGCCGTGCACTCTCGCGCGGCGATATGGCGGCCGCCGTGTCGCTCCTCGAGCGGGCGACGGATCTCCTTCCCGACGAAAGCTCGCAACGCGCGCAGCTGCTTCCCGATCTCAGCGAGGCGTTGATGGAGACCGGAGCGCTCGCGCGCGCCGACGAGCTCCTCACCGACGCGATCCGCATCGCGGACGACGCAAAGGACGCCGGGCTCCGCGGACACGCGACGATCGTGCGACTCCTGCTGATGGAGTCGACGGATCCGAAGGGGCGCTCCGAGGTGGCGCTCCGCGAGCTGGAGCGGGTGATCCCCGCGTTCGAGGAGCTCGGCGATCACCTCGGCCTCGCGCGCGCCTACCGGCTCACCGCCGACGTGCACTGGACGCGCGCTCGCTACTCCGCCGCGGAGGACGCGGTCGAGCACGCGCGCCGGGCGGGAGCTGCCTACGAGGAGGCGGAGAACCTCGGGCTCTACGTCGGCGCCGGCGTGTACGGACCGACGCCCGTTCCGAACGTCGTCGCGCGGTGCGAGCGGATCCTCTCCGAGACCAAGGGCAACCGGCTCGTGGAGGCGCAGGCCCTCCGGAGCCTCGCGGCGATGCGAGCGATGCAGGGCCGGTTCGACGAAGCGCGGATCTCCGTCGCGAGGGCCGCGGAGATCATGCTCGATCTCGGCTGGTCCCTCCGCGCCGCGTTCACCTCGGAGACCGCAGGCTTCGTCGAGCGCCTCGCCGGCGATCTCTCGGCGTGCGAGCGCGAGCTCCGCGGCGGCTTCGAGGTGATGGAGAAGCTTGGGGAGCAGGGATTCCTCTCCACGGTGGCGGCGTTGCTCGCGCACGTGCTCCTCGACCAGGATCGCCTCGGAGAGGCCGAGGAATTCGTCGCCGCGAGCGAGGCGGCGGTCGCCGAGGACGACGCGGGAACGCACATCCTGTTGGAGAGTGCGCGAGCTCGCGTCCTCGCGAGGCGCGGGATGACCGACGACGCAGAGCAGCTCTTGCGCGCGGCGGTACGCGATGCGGAAGAGAGCGACGACGTCAATTCCCGCGCGGACGTGCTGACGCATCTCGCGGAGGTGCTCCGCCGCGCCGGAGACGCGTCTGCGGCGGACGACGCCCTCATGCGCGCGATGGATCTCTACGAGGCCAAAGGGAACGTCGCACAGGCCGAGACACTCCGCACGCACAACTAGTCTGGGCCGGACGAGCTTCATCCTCCGGAGCCGCCTGTCGTCTCGGGCCCATGCGTTGCGCGATGCGGCACCGTCGGTCCGGACCGATGTGTTCAACAGTTGACGTTTCGGACGGTGGGGGCAGGGGATGGTTCGCCGGTACGGCGTGGAGAGGAGGAGTCATGGAAGCGGTGCTGCATCTCTTGGCCGCCAACTCGTGCGGCGGAGGCCTGTCGGCGATCCTGTGGGTGATCGCCGTGGTGCTCGTCATCGCCGGGATCGTGACGGTGATCCGCGGCGGAGTTATCGCCGGGATCGTGCTCATCATCGTCGGCCTGTTGATCGGCCCGGGAGGCGTCAGCATCTTCTGCTGAGGCCGTCGAGGGCTTCGTCCGAGGGACGCCCTCTGACGCGAGGAAGTGTCCGGGGCACCCGGCCGGGGTACAGGTTCTCGAGTACCCGAACAGGAGGTCAGTGACATGGGTGGATCGGACGACCGCGCCGAAGGCGGCTTGGACAAGGCCAAGGGCAACGTCAAGGAAGGCGTCGGCAAGGTGACCGGCGACGAGGACCTCGAGCGCGAGGGCCGCACAGATCAGGCGAAGGGCGGCGCGAAGCAGGCCGTCGGACACGTCAAGGACGCGGTCGACAGCGCGAAGGAAGGTCTTAAGGACTCCTAGGCGGAGCCCGGAACCGAGAACCGAAGGAGGGCGTCGACCAGCCGGTCGGCGTCCTCGTGCGTGGAGAGGTAGTTCACGACCCCGGCTCGGAGATACGTCCGTCCGCGAAGCGTCGTCGTGGAGAGCCACCCGTCGCCGCTTTCCTCGAGGGCGCGCTGCAGTGCGTTCTGGTGTGCGTCCGCGTCGGCCTCGCTCGAGCTCGGCGGAACGAGACGGAAGCACACGACCGAGAGCTCCGGCTCGATCACCTCGAATCCTTCCCGCCGGCAACGCTCCGCGAGATGGCGCGCGAGGTCGATGTTGTGCTCGATCAACCTCGCGAATCCGTGCGTACCGAGGTGCTTCCACGAGAGCCAGAGCTTCAGCGCTCGGAACCGGCGTGTTCCCTCGATCGAGTACTGGTACCAGTGGAGCGGCTCGTCCTCCGGAAGCACGTCGCGGTAGTACTCCGGTGACCGGTGGAACGTGTCCAGGAGATGGCGCCGTTCCTTCACGAGGAGCCCGCCGATGTCGTACGGCTGGAAGAACCACTTGTGCGGATCGATCGTCATGGAGTCCGCTCGCTCAGCGCCGCGCAGGCGGTGCGCCTCTCGTTCGGAGAGCAGCGCTGCGCCGCCGTAGGCTGCGTCGACGTGGTTCCAGAGACGCTCGCGCTCGGCGAGGGCCGCGAGCTCGTTCAGCGGATCGATCGCGCCCGTGTTCGTGGAGCCTGCCACCGGACAGATCGCCCACGGAAGCAGGCCCGCGGCGCGATCCTCCGCGACCGCGTTCGCCACGGTATCCGGGCGGAGATGGAACGCATCGTCCGACGGAAGCACCCGCAAGGTCTCCCGCGGGAACCCGAGCATGTCGAGCGCGCGCTCGATCGAGAAGTGCGCCTGGTCGCTCGCGTAGGCACGGACACCCTCGAGCGCTCCGCCTCGAGGTGGTTCCGCGAGCCCGAGGAGCTTCGCCAGATGGACGTCGCGCGCGACGGTGAGGCCCATCAGGTTCGCCATGACGCCGCCCGACGTGAGGACGCCCCAGCCGCGCTCGTCGTAGCCGGCGGCGTCGCGGAGCCAGGTGACGACCTCCTCCTCCACGAAGGGCCCGACCATGCCGGAGAGCCACAGGTCGATGCCCTGGTTCGTCCAGGCGGCGAGCACCTCCGCCGCGATCGCGATCGGGAGCGGCGGTGGCGTGAAGAAGCTGTACGCGCCGGGGTGCTGGGCGTTCAGCGTGTGCGGCGCGATCCGCTCGCGGAACTCCTTCAGCACCGCAGCGGAGGGCTCTCCGTCGGAGGGAGCCGGACCTGGCCGGCCGCCCTCGCCGTAGAACTCGCGCCGGAGGTCGGGATAGCGTTCGGCGCTCGTCGGATGTTGAAGTGCCTCGCCGTAGAGCCACTCGAGCGCCTCGCGCCACGTGTCCTCTCCGAGGCGTTCGAGAGCGGACCGAGCCTCCGTGGGGTCGCGGAAGTCGATCAGCTCGGGTTCGCGGTGCCAGTCGAAACGGCTCAAGGCGCCGCCGAGCGTATCCGACGGCGCCCCGAGAACCGCGAGCCCGGGTGTCTCAGGCCCTGCGTGCGAAGTACAGAACGGCGAGGACGATCAGGATCACGACGATGATGCCGACGATCCCGAGGCCTCCGATGGCTGCAAGCATGTCGGTGCTCCTTTCCCGGAGTTCTCCTCCGGTTCTCCGGTTCGGTGCCGGGCGGTCGATACCCCTCACCTGCGGAAACGAAACGACCCACACGGAGCCGCCCGTTGCGACGCGGAGGTCCGCGGGGGTATACCGCTCCCGGAGGGGTGGCCATGGGCAGGATCGGATCGGGGCTGGAGTCCGCCGCGTTCGCGCGCGAGCGCGCGGCGCAGGGCGAGAAGCGCACGCCGTCGCTCGGCCGCAAGGGCGTCGCGCTCCTGGAGAAGGTGCCGCTGTTCAACGGGTTGTCGAGGCGACACCTCCGCCGGATCGCCGGGTTGGCGGACGAGGCGCAGTTCCCCGCCGGCAAGGTCATCGTCCAGACCGGAAGCCGCGGTAACGCCTTCTATGTGATCGTGGAGGGGACCGCGAAGGTGGTCGCCGGATATTCGTCCAGGACGCTCGCGCGGCTCGGGCCGGGTGAGTTCTTCGGAGAGCTCGCGCTCCTCGACGGCGGACCGCGGACGGCATCCGTTGTCGCGGTGGAACCCATGACCGCGATCCGGATCCAACGCGCGCAGTTCCGCAAGATGCTCCGGAGCGAGCCCGAGGTCGGGCTGAAGATCTTGGAGGAGCTCGCCGGGCGCCTCCGCGCGCGCCCCGCCCCGACGGACTGACCGGCGGCGCTGTTCTGCCGGTTACGCGCCCGCCGCCGACCTCTAGCCCTGCGGGGAGACCGGCGCGATCGCCGCCTGCGTCGGCGCGGTGCTGCGGTAGCGCTCCGCAACGCCGTCGGCGAACTCCGCGAAGCGCACCGCGGTTTGCTCGTCGACGATGTGGAGCACGTTCTCGGCGTTCACCTCTCCGTGGCGGCTGAGGTTGTAGCTCCCGGTGATCACCTCGTCGTCGACGACCAGCGCCTTGGCGTGCATGTAGTCGTGGACGGAGCCGGGTGCGAACGGCGTCGAGACCTTGCCGGAGAGATGCGGCGCGATGACTTCCCAGGCGGAGATCTTCCAGCGATTCGACGGGACGGACGCCCACTGTTGCTTGACCTGCTCCATCTGCGTCGCGTCGTAGGCGCCCGCGACCTGGAGGCGCTCGTGGCCGATCAGCTCCGTGAGCGTTCCGAGGATGGCGCCCGCCGTCACGACCGGTGAGAGGAGCTTCAGCCGGCGTTCGGCCGTGACGATCCGGCTCGCGGCGAGCTGCGACAGGAACGGCGGATGCGGAGAGAAGTACGGCCGCGCGCGAACGCCGTGAGCGAGCGAGATCTCCGGTCCGATCGCGCCGCTGCGCTCGACCTTCCCGCGCCGCCAGATCTCCTCGAAGTTCGCGGTGTAGACGGTGGCGAGCTCGGCCGAGTCCGCCGTGAGCACCGCGTTCTCCTCGCGCGTGAACGCGTCGTTCGTCCAGTTCGTCGAGCCGGTCCATACGCTCGAGCCGTCGCGGACGATGTACTTGTGGTGCATGAGCGCGCCCTGCTCGTAGACGCCGCGTGTCGGAACGTCGAGGCCGTCGATCGTCTCCGGCGACGCCTTCATGGGGCGGGAATCGGCCGGGTTCTCGCATCGTTCGGCGTTGAACGCGACCCGCACCGCCACTCCTCGAGCGCGCGCTGCCTCGAGAGCGTCGGCGATCCGAGCCGTCGCTCCGTCGCGCGCCTCGAAGTCGTAGATCGCGACGTCGAGGGTGCGCGTCGCCTCCGTGATGAACGCCGCGAGAAGGTCGGCGACGCTCTCGGCGGACTGTTGCCCGTCGGTGACGAACGTCTCCTCGAGCGGGCCGGTCACGAGCCGATCATGTGCGGGCACTCCTCGCGGATGCACGCGGCGACGCTCGCGACGGCTTCGTCGGGGTCGTCCGTAACCATGACGAGGTCCATGTCCGTTGCGAGGATCATGCCCTCCTCGACGAGCCGCTTCCCCCAGTCGAGGAACGGCTGCCAGTGCTCGCTCCCGAGCAGGATCACGGGGAAGTGGCGGATCTTCCCCGTCTGCACCAGCGTCAGCGCCTCGAAGAGCTCGTCGTTCGTTCCCCAGCCGCCGGGGAGGACGATGAACGCCTCCGCCGCCTTCACGAAACACACCTTGCGCGCGTAGAAGTGGCGGAACTCGTAGGACAGATCCAGCCACGCGTTGAGCCGCTGTTCCATCGGGAGCTCGATGCCGAAGCCGACGGAGAGTCCTCCCGCTTCCTGAGCGCCGCGGTTGGTCGCCTCCATGAGGCCCGGTCCGCCGCCGGTGACGACGGCGAGGTCGTGTCGAGCGAGACCTCGCCCGAGTCGCATCCCGCGCTCGTACCACGGATCCACGCGCGGCAGTCGAGCGGATCCGAACACCGTGACGGCGGGGCGGTCGATCCGGTCGATCACGTCGAAGCCGGCGCCGAGCTCCTTTCGCATGAAGTCGAGCGACTCCTCGCGGTCGTCGTCCCGCCGGACCCAGAGCGCCTCTTCTGCGCGTTCGGTCCGCTCCGCCTCCATGCGGACAGTCTGACGTGTTCGCGCCGAACGGTCGGCGGCGTCGCTTCGCTTAGTTCACGACGAACCAGGCGACCTTGATCCCTCCTGTGGGTGCCGGCTGGTTCAGATGGATCGCGATCGAACTGTTTGCGACGTTCGGAACGGCCGACTCCACAGAGAACCCCGGCGCGCTCTGTTGGATCGTCGCGAGTACCAAACTCCCCGACGAGAGCGGAACGCTGCCCTTGGTCGCGGCCGACTTCGTGGCCTTGACCGTCAGGACGCCGCTCCGGCTGAATCTGGCCTTGCCGAGGACGTCGAGTGCTACGGCTGACGACCCGATCGCTTCGGCCTGTACACCGATGCTCGCTCCGTGGCCATGAACGCCGATACCTCCTGCGACGTCTCCGGCTCCGAGCACCCCCGTCCCGCCGGCGACGTTGACGCCGAAGACACCGGTCCCTGCGGCTGTGCCGGCGTACCCCTGCACGCCGTTCCCGCCTCCGTCGCCACCCTGCCCATAGACGCCGATGTTCGTGCCACCGCCATAGCCCTCGACGCCGTCGCCGGTCGCACTCGTTCCGCGGACGCCTGCGCCGGATCCGTCATGTTCGCCGAGAACGCCCTGGCCGTTGTTGTTCGACGTCGTGCCGTGAACGCCGTTGGTGCCGCCGATCCCTTCGACGCCGTTCCCGGTGGTTCCGGAGACGTTTCCGGCGACGCCGGTCGCGAGCCCGTGCCCGACCACTCCTGTGCCGGCGGCGCCCAAGCCATGGGCGAGGATGCCGTTTGCCGCATCGTTGCCTTCTACGTAGACGCCCTGACCGTTACCCGTGTAACTGATCCGCGTAGACAGGCCCGTGCTGTTATCAGTAAGTGACCCCCCGAGCACCACGTCGCCGTCTGGACTCACGGCTGCCGACGCGGGCGTCGCGTTGGCGACGGTTTCGGCTGCGAGCACTCCGAGCGCTCCCGCCGCGCCGGCGAGCAACTCTCGCCGCGAGCGTTTCATTTTCTGAGTTCGCTGCTCATCCATGGCCGCCCC
>JBJMLN010000022.1:0-6243 GCA_045805285.1 Actinomycetota bacterium
CTCCGATGTCGAGGAAGACCATGTCGACCGCCGGCTTGGGGGACCCCTCTGGCCGCGACGAGCTCACACCCCAAGACTAAGGAAAGCGCTCCCCGAGCGTGGGCGCTTCCGGTACTCCTTGCTACGCGAAGGACCTAACTACCTCGCTTGAGGCTTGGCACGTCCTCCGTGACCGGCCGCACCTACGGAACGCTCCCCGGAGCGTCCCCGGCTGGCGGAGCCGACGCGTTCGTGCACGTGGTCGGACTCGACGGGAGCGATCCACACGATCTCCAGTTCGGACCTCCGAGCCGGACGTCGGCCGGGGCATCGATCGAACGTCGATAGAAACCTCGACGAGCTTGTCGTCGGCGGGTTCACCGGTGGAACGTTCCCCGGAGAGCGTTCCGCGGCGTCCGGAACGGACGCGTTCGTCAGCCTGCTCCGGTGAGAACGCGCCTCAACCGAGCTCCTGGGTGATCTGGAACGTGTTCCCCTCCGGATCGCGGAAGTAGCACCAGCGCGCGCCGGCCTTCGGGCCGCCCTGGATCTCCGTCAGCGGCTCCGCGCCGCGGGAGATCAGCTCCGCTCGGGTCGCTTCCACATCGTCTACCTGATAGCCGATCGCGCACCCGGCGCGCTGCACCTCCGGCCGGCCGGCGTTCCGCTGCGCGAGCTCGAGGGTCGCGTCGCCGGCACGGAACCACACGTATCCCTCACGCTCGCGCACCTCCTCCAACCCGAGCGTGTCGCGGTAGAACGCGCGCGCTCCCTCCAGATCGTCCGTGACGACGCCGACCCAGGTCGGAGTTCCGAGCATCGCGCCTACTCCTCGAAGCGGGAGAGCAACCCGCGCTGGGCCGGATCGACGACGGCCGACACGAAGGTCATGCTAGCGGGACGCTCGGCTCGCAACCGTGCGCCCCGGCGACCTTCGGAGACGCGAACTGACGGACCCTGCAGAGCCTACGCCCGCCACCCCTTGATGCTCGGGGTGCTGCTCGCGCCGGCAATGCGGAGCCGGGGAAGACTCCAGGCATCCTCGATCAGACGAAGGATCGAATAGTGGTCGGCCGACGTTCCGATCCGGACGCCGTTGGCGGCGCCGGGGCCCGCGATCACCGCCGGCACCTGTCCGCCCCCCGGAGAGACGGAGCAACACGTCCCTGACCCCCCCTCGTCGAAGTCGATGATGAGGATGCCGCTCGGCCCGAGACCCTGGAGGATCTTCGGAACCCACTGGTGAAGCCACGCGTCGCCCTTCGCGATCGAGCAGGAGTGCATGTCGTAGCACTCGTTCGGGCTGATCCAGGAGAAGGACGGAAGCCCATTCGCGAGGTCGCTCGAGAACCGGGAGAACGGCACGACCCGATTGCACAACGAGGTGTTCCGGATGTCGAGGAAGTGCATGAAAGGATCGTGCTTCGCCGCATACTCGTACGGCAGCGTCCCGGATGACGCTCCCTTGTAGCAGGGCGAAGGCATCGACTGCATGTACGCCCTCCAGGAGATCCCGTGGACGGAGAGCTGGGACGCGAGATTTCCGGCATCCACGAAACAGGTCGTGCAGTCCGAGCTGATGCCGAACGTGGAGCCTCCCGTCAGGGTCAGGTAGTTCGGAAGCGACGGGTGCGACACCGCGAAGTATCGGGTGAGCAGGACATTCCTCTTGGCCAGGTGATTGAGGTAGGGAGCCGAGGCCGACCCGATGATCGAGGAGTACATCTTGTTCTCCATCAGGATCACGACGATGCGGCTCGGGGAGCTCGTCGGCACGGCGACGGTTTCCGGCGCGGGCGAGAGCGCGAAGGCGAGCGTGAGGGCGAGTGCAAGAGCGGCAAGGCGGGGGAAGCTCCTCATCGTGCGCTCACCTCTCGGGAAAGGTCGGAGGGTGCTTCTACCCCATCGTTGCGGTTTCGGGCAACTCGCCGGTTCGCCGTCGGCGAGCGCTCAACCGTCGTGTCGTACGCCGCTCCCGGACGGTAGCGGCCGCTCGCCGCGTAGCCGCTGATCTCGCCATCGGCCTCCGCCACGAAGACGCGATGTCGAACGTCCTGTCATTCGGCGAAACAGTGCTTTCGGTACTCCATCTCGGTCGGAGCGAGGTCGAACGTCGAGTGCGACGTCGCCACGTAGTAGCTATAGCTCGCGTTGACCTGATCGAGGTCCGATTCCCGCGCAGGTCGGATGCGCTGTTTTATGGATCCGATCCTGGATCCGTGAACACGAGCCGTGGTTACGGCGCGGTTAGCGCCCTTACGGCGGAACTCACGCGGAACTCACGCGGAACTCCAGGCGGACACCGCTCAGGTCGTCGCCTGCCTGCTGCATGCCGTCGTGCAGGTCGGGGCTGTCGATGAAGGCGTGCGCCTGCTCCATGGTGGAGAAACGGTGTCCGGAAGCGATCTCAACGGCTCTTCGCCTCATGTGGTGACCAGTTCGCAGTCCGATGCCACGGAGTCCGAGGCATCCGCGGTGACCGAATCGGTCCCGGAGTTGCAGATGTCGGAGTCGCCGTGTCCGTTCTTGCTCATCAGCGTGTCGTCGCCCTGCTGGCCCCGAATGGTGGAGAACGCGCCCCCGGCCGTCAGGGTGTCGTTCCCTGTCCCACCAGACAGGACCCCGCTCCCGCCGGGCGCGAAGCTCAGGGCATCGTTCCCGCCGCGGCCGGCGGCTGTGGAAGAGGTGACGATCGTGTCGTTCCCCTCGCCGCCGATCAGGTACTCCGCATTGATCACGTTGTCGCCTTCTCCGGGCGTGCCGTCGTCGGTGATCCCATCGGAGCTGATGTGCACACCGTCGAGGCGTTCCACGTAGGAGGCGATATCGGCGCCCTTGCCGCCATCGATCACGTCGGCACCGAGCCCGCCGATGAGGTAGTCGGGACCCCCCATGCCGTTGAGCTGGTCGTCGCCCGGCCCGCCGCCGAGCCCGTCACGGAAGGTGCTCCCCGTCAGCGTGTCGTTCCCGCCGCCACCGTTGAGCCCCGCGGCGGAGTGCGATGTGATCGTGTCCTTCCCCCCGCCGCCCTGGATCGAGACCATGGGCCCTGCGAGCGTCCCGATCGTTACGTTGTCGGCGAGGTCGCTGACGACGACGACGATGTAGTTGAGGTCCCCCGCACACATCGCGGACGTGCCGCTGAGCGACGTGCAACCCGCGCCTGCGTCGACGCCTGCGGAGTCCGACACCAGATAGGAGCCGGTCGATTCGCCGGGCTCGACGGATACGTCGTTGGCGACGTTCCGAGCCGCGGTGAGACGAAGCGTGTATCCCTCGATGAGAACCGTGCTGGAGGTCGCGGTGGTGGCCGCGCCGGCTGGTTGCGCGATCAGCAGGCACAGCGCGCCGCTGAGGGCGACGATAGAGATCCTTCGCATGGGTAGCCCCTCTCGATATCCATCCCGGTATCGTTGACTCCGCATACAACCTCGAACGGCTGAGCTCCGCAAGGGCAGAGCAAGCGTTTGTCCTTGCCGGAAGCACCCATCTCCGCCGAGGACCGCGACGGAGGCGCCCGTCGCGGAGGCGCGTGAGCACTGTCGGCACACCGTTCTGGGGATTGATGCCCTTGTTGTGAGCGATCGCCTCTGGATAGCGTCAGTCGCGATGCGCCTTCCGCGGTACGGACGATGAATCATCGCCACGGCGCCCGACTCAGAGCGATCGGCGTGATGGCTCTCATCCTGATCGTCGGCGGCCTCCCCCCGAGCGCGTCCGCCGGTGTTGCTCCCGGCCACCTGCTCTGGTCGAGCACGTTCGACGGTGGACGGCAGGATCGCGCTTGGGACGTCGCGGTGTCCCCCGACGGCGCCACGGTGTTCATGACGGGCCTCAGCCAGATCACGGAGGACACGGCGCAGTCGGTCACGATCGCCTACGACGCGGCGACGGGGGTGGAGCGATGGCGCTCCGCCGTGCCGTCTCGCTTTCCTGTCTCCATGGCCGTGTCCCCCGACGGCTCGAGCGTGTTCGTGGCGGGCACGTTCACGCCGGACCTCGGGTTCGCGCCGTTGAGGTATGTGACGGTGGCTTTCGACGCTGCGAACGGTGAGCGGCTCTGGCGCAAGACGTTCACCGGACGGGACCATCTCACCGCCGCCGCCGCCGCGATCGGGGTCGCGCCAGACTCCTCCGTCGTCTTCGTGACGGGATCCAGCACGGGCACATCGACACACCGCGACTACGCGACGCTGGCGTACGACGCCTCGGACGGATCCACCCTGTGGCATCGCCGCTATAGGATCGCGACGACGCGGAGGACATCCCATCCGACCTCGCCGTCTCACCGGACGGGACGAGTGTGGTCGTCACGGGGACGACGCACACCGGAAACCTCGAGAAGGAGCGATCGACAACCGTGTCCTACGACGCTCGGAGCGGTGCGACGCAGTGGAAGGACTCCCAGACCGGCGGATACCCCGTCCTCGCCGTGGGCTCGTCGCGCGTCTTCGTCGGCCGAACGGGGATCGGTCGGGAGGTCGCGCTCGCGAGCGCCTACTCCGCCGCGAGCGGCGAACTGCGGTGGAACATTGCCGGCCCGGTCGACACCGTTACCGGGATCGCCCTCGACGAAGTCGGCGGACACCTCTTCCTGTCCGGCCTTCGAGTGCGCCATCCGGGAGGGCAGGACTTCGAGACACTCGGCCTCCGCACCTCCGACGGCCACGAGATCTGGCGCTGAGGAGTCCGCGGCCCAGTGCGAGACGCGGGCTACGACGTGACGGTCGCCGGTTCGTCGGCGGTGGTGACGGGCGTGTCGCATTGCGCCGAGGATTACGACATGCTCACGATCGCCTACGACGGCGCGTCGGGAACCGCGGGGTGGCGCAGGTGCTACGACGGGCCCGGCCACAGGAACGAAGTTCCGACCGCGATCGTGGCCGCTCCGGATGGACGCACGGTCTACGTGACGGGGTGGTCGACCGGCACCACCGGGAGCCAGGACTTCCGAACGCTCGCGTACGCTGCCTGAGGGCCGCGTCAGCCTTCGATCTCACGGCGGTTGGCGGAGGCGCCTTCCTTTGGGCGACGACGGCGTCCGTAGCGTCGAGGGCATAGAAGAGATCGGTAACGGGCTTGATCCGGGTTCGGACGGATCGCTAATCCGTTAACCGAGCGCGAATGACCCGCTCGTACCAATCGACATCCCAGAATCGCCCGAACTCGTAGCCCTGTTCGGAGAATTGCGCGACGCGTCGGAACCCGAACTCCAGATGGAGTGACTCCGAGGCCGGATTCGGAAGGGCGACTCCGGCGACAACGCGGTGCGCATCCGATGCGTCGACCGCCTCGAGGGGAACGCGGTACATCTCGCGGCCGAGGCCCCGCCCCTCGAATCCGGGGGCGACGTAGACGCTCGACTCCACCGTCGTGTCGTATGCGGCACGCGGCCGGTAACGACCGGTCGCTGTGTATCGGTGGACGTCGCCGTCTTCCTCGGCGACGAAGACGAGGTGTCGGTCGTCCTGCCGTTCCGCGAACCATTGCGTCCGGTACTCCATCTCCGTCGGCGCGAGGTCGAACGTCGCATGCGACGTCTCCACGAAGTGGTTGTAGATCGCGTTGATCTGCTCGAGGTCGCCCTCCGTGGCCGGTCGTATCCGTTCGTCCATGGGAGCGATCGTCGATGCGCCGGCGCGCTCCGTGGTTACGCTGCGGTTACGCCTGCCGCGATTGAGTGCTCGAGCGGAGCTCCTGCACTCGATCCAAGTCCGTCGTGAACGAGCCCATGCGGATCGGGTCGTAGCGCGTTCCGTGGCAGTCGGAGCCTCCGGTCGGAACGACGCCGAGGCGCTCGGCCATCGCGCGGTAGCGCTCTCGCTGCCCCGGAGAGTGATCGGTGTGGTCGGTCTCCAATCCCGCCATGCCGCGCGCGGCCATCGCCTCGATGAGCTCGTCGGGAACGGAGGTCTGGTCGCCCCACATCCCGGGATGGGCGAGAACGCAGGCTCCCCCGGCCTGAACGATCAGGTCCACAGCATCGAGCGGATCGAGCGCGTGCTTGTTCACTCCCGCGCGGCCCCCGTCGGCGATGAACTCCTCGGTGAACGCGTCCTTCTCCGTGGGAACGATGCCGGCCTCGACCATCGCCTGCGCGATGTGCGGCCGGACGATGTTTCCCCCGCCCGCGATCTCACGCACACGCTCGAAGGAGATCTCGTAGCCGAGGTCCTGGAGCTTCGCCACGATCATCTCCCCGCGTCGGAAGCGGTCGTCGCGAAGACGTGTGAGCTCCTCCTGGAAGGCCTCGTCGTCGAGGTC
>JBJMLN010000023.1:0-23263 GCA_045805285.1 Actinomycetota bacterium
AGGCGGAGACGAACTGGGTGTTTCCGCTCTGCGCGAGCGTCAGTCCCGCATCTGCGAGGTGCTTCTGCGCCTGCGCGATCGGCTCGCACGTCAGGTCCGGAACGGTCACGAGCTGCTGTCCGGTGGAGATCACCAGATCCACCGCGCTGCCTTTCGGGGCGGTCCCCGTCGCGCTCTGACTGATGACCCGTCCCTCCGGAACGGTGTCACTTGGGTCCTTGGTCGTCTTCCCGACGGTGAAACCGGCGTTCTCGAGTGCTGACGTCGCGTCAGCCAGCGTGAGGCTCGTGACGTCGGGAACGTCCGCCGTCGGTGGTGGAACGCCCACAGTCAGGCTGACCGTGCTCCCCTCCTGCAGGCTCGTTTGCGGGGCGGGCAACTGTGAGATCACGGGGGACTGGGTGAGCGGAAGACCTGGCCGGAGCGTCGACTGGACCTGCTTCGTCACCTTCCCGAGCTTGAGGTTCACCTGCTTGAGCTTCGCCTCCGCCTCGCCGAACGTCTTGTCGGTGAGCTTCGGGACCGCGACCTTGCTCGCGTTCTCGTTCAGGAGATTCCTCCCGATGAGGAACAGCGCGATGAGCACGCCGAGCAGCACGAGGAGACCGATCAGGATCCACGGCCACCGCGAGCGCTGCTCCTCCGGCGGAAGCGCTCCCGTCGGATGCTGCACGCGCGTCGCCGTCACGGGGGCGGCGACCACCTGCGTCTCGGAAAGCAGTGGCGTCGCGGCCACCGGCATCCCGCGACGGATGCGGTCGAGATCGGCGCAGAACTCCTCCGCCGTCTGGTAGCGGTTGTCCGGGTTCTTCGCGAGCGCGCGCATCACGACGGCTTCCAACGAGGGAGAAACGTCCGGATTCAGACGCGACGGCGGCTCGGGAGGCTCCTGCACGTGCTTGTACGCGACGGCGACCGCGGAGTCTCCACCGAACGGAACGCGCCCCGTCAGCATCTCGTAGAGGACGACGCCCAAGGAGTAGATGTCGGAGCGCGCGTCGACCGGCTTTCCCTGCGCCTGCTCGGGGGAGAGGTACGACGCCGTCCCCAGCACCGTCGCGGTCGCCGTCACCGTTTCCGCCGTGGCCGCGCGGGCGATACCGAAGTCCATGACCTTCACCTCGCCGCCGCGAGTGACCATGACGTTCCCTGGCTTGATGTCGCGGTGGACGATGCCGGCCTTGTGCGCCTCCGAGAGCGCGACGCAGACGGAGCTCGCGAGCTCCACGGCTCGCTCGGGAAGCAGCCGTCCTCCATTCGAGAGGAAATCCGCGAGCGTGCGGCCCTCGATGTACTCCATGACGATGTAATGGGTGCCGTCGTCGGAGCCCGTGTCGTAGACGCCGACCACGTTCGGGTGGTTCAGGCGCGCGGCCGACTGCGCTTCGCGCCGGAAGCGCTCGACGAAGCTCGGATCCTTCGCGTACTGCGGCGCGAGGATCTTGATCGCGACCGGACGGCCCAGCACGGTATCGGTCCCCTTGAAGACCTGGGCCATGCCGCCCTGGCCGAGCGGAGACTCCATGCGGTAGCGGCCGCCGAGCGTCTGAACCTCTTCGCCCAACCGTCCTCCCGTTTCGTCAGCCATTCAGCGCCGCCTGGATCACCGATGTGGCGACGGGCCCGGCCACCGCGGCCCCCGTCGCGTCGCTGCCGAGGTTACCCCCGTCGAGCACCAGGACCGCCACGACGATCTGCGGGTTCGGGTTCGGGCCGAACGCGACGAACCAGGCGTGCGGCGGCTCACTGCCGGTTCCGTGCTGTGCCGTGCCGGTCTTCGCCGCCATGTTGACGCCTGCGATGCCGAGCCCCTGCGCCGTGCCCTGGTTCACCACGTTCTCCATCATCGCGGTGAGCTCTCCGGCGGTCTGGGAGGAGATCGGCTTTCCGTAGGTCTCGGGGTGGAACGACCGCACGAGCGTTCCACGGGAATCGCGGACCTCCGAGACGAGCTGCGGGCGCATCTCCACGCCGCCGTTCGCGATGGCGGAGCCGACGAGCGCCATCTGAAGGGGATTCGCCAGCACCGAGCCTTGGCCGATCGCGGAGAACGCCGTGAGCGGCGGATCCAGCGTGGTCGGATCCGGGTACTGCCCCTCGGCGAAACCGATGTTGAAGGGCACCTGGCTGTCGAAGCCGTACGCCTTCGATTGGACGGCGAGCTTCTTCGGCCCGAGCTGAAGTCCGACCTCTCCGAAGATCGTGTTGCACGAGTACGTCAGCGCGTCGGAGAGCGACACTTGCGAGCCGCCCGGACACACCTCCTGGCCGAAGTTGGAGAGCGTGTGCGTCGTCTGCGGCAACGGCAGGCTGCTGCCCGGGTTGTTCCAGATCGTCGCGTTCGGGTCGACGCCGTCCTCGAGGGCAGCGGAGGCCGTCACGAGCTTGAACGTCGATCCCGGCGGATACAGCTGGTCGTTCGCGTTCGACAGCAGCGGGTGCTTCGGGTCCTTCGTCAGCCGGTTGTACGCGGCGGTCGCGGATTTGATGTCGTGCGACGCGAGCTCGTTCGGGTCGTAGGTCGGGTTCGACGCCATCGCCAGGATCTCGCCGGTGGTTGGGTCCATCGCCACCACCGCGCCGAGTCCGGCGTTCTGTAGCTCCTGCGCCGCGACCGCTTGGAGGTTCGGGTCGATCGTCGTGACGACGCTCGCTCCCTTACGCGGGCGGCCGAGGATCTGATCGATCACGGTCGACGGCAGGAGATCGGTCGCCCTCCCGGAGAGGAAGTCGTTGTAGCTCGCCTCGAGGTTCGTCGGCGCGCCGACCAGCGGGTACGCGCCGGTGACGTCCGCGTAGAGCGGCCCGTCCGGATACTTCCGCAGGTACTTGAACTCGCCCTTCGTCGGGACGCTCTGCGCGAGGATCGTGGACCCGTCGCGCGCCAGGATGTCGCCGCGATCGACGTCCGCGGCCTGGATCAGCAGCCGCGTCGTGTTCGCGGGGTTGTTCGCGATCCGATCGGCCGCGAACACCTGCAGGTAGTTCACCTGCACGAACAAGAGCAGGAACAGCGCGACGAGCGCGTAGCCGAGGCGGCGGATCTGCTTGTCCATCTACCGCCTCACCGTCGCCCTCGGCGGATCGAAACCCGCGGCCGCCGCCGCTCCGTGGTCGGGCGTCGCGGAGATGCGTACGAGCAGCGCGAGGATGATGAAGTTCGAGACCAGGCTCGATCCGCCGTAGGAGACGAACGGCAGCGTCACTCCCGTCAGCGGGATCAGCCGCGTCACGCCGCCGACGATCACGAACGTCTGCAGCCCGATCGCCGCCGTGAGACCGGTTGCGAGGAGCTTTCCGAAGCCGTCGGTGCGGCGGAGCGCGATCCGCAGTCCCCCTCCGACGATCACGAGGAACAACAGCAGCACCGCCGTCGTCCCGATCACGCCGAGCTCCTCGCCGATCGCCGCGAAGATGAAGTCGGTCTCCGCGTACGGGATCAGGCCCGGCTGGCCCTGGCCCAGCCCCGAGCCGCCGATCCCGCCGGTCGCCATCCCGAACTGTCCCTGCGCGAGCTGTCCGTAGCCCTGCTTGAACACCTTGTTCGGCTCCAGCGCGTGGAGCCAGATGTCGACGCGCGCCTGCACGTGACTGAACGCCAGGTAGCCAACGAACGCGCCGATCGCGAACAGCACGATGCCGAGGACGAGGTAGGTTCCGCGCGACGTCGCGACCCACAGCATCACGACGAAGATCGCGAAGTACAGGAGCGACGCGCCCAGGTCACGCTCCAGGAACAGGACCGCGAGGGAAACCGCCCACGCGAGGATCACCGGTCCGAGGTGCTTGAGTTGCGGGAGGTTGAACGGACCGAGCCTCCCGGTCGCGACCTGGAGGACCTCCTTCTTCTCGTCGAGGTACCCCGCGAGGAACACGACCAGGAACACCTTTCCGAGCTCCGAGGGCTGGAACCCGAGCGGACCGATCCTGATCCACAGACGCGCGCCGTTGATCGTCTCGCCGATGCCGGGCAGGACCGGGAGCAAGAGCAGTCCGAGTCCGATCAGCCCGATCGTGAACGTGTAGGACTCCAGCTGGCGGTGGTCGCGGATCAGGATCAGCGTTCCGCAGAAGCACAGGAGCCCGATCACAAGCCACGTGGCCTGCTCCGCAGCCAGGGCCCCGGAGAGGCGCACGATCATCGCGAAGCCGATTCCCGTGAGCGCGGCGGCCGTCGGAAGGAGCGCCGGATCGGCGGCGGGCGCGAAACGCCGCTGGACGATGAACGCGACGATGTAGCCCGCCACGAAGATGCCGCCGTAGAGCGGCAGCTGGACCGGCACGTGGCCTTTCTTGCCGAGACCGACGAGGACGTAGGCGAGGATCGCGAGGACGATCGCGAGGATCGTGAGCGCGAGCGCTCCTCGTGCACGGTAACGAGGCTGAGGAGCCGGTTCGGCGGCCGCGCTCACGGCGTTCCTCCTCCGCCCTCGCCTCCGGAACCGGTGGAGCCCGAGCCGCCGCCGCCGGTACCGCCGCCGCCGGCCGTACCGCCTCCACCGGAACCCGTTCCACCGGAACCCGTTCCACCGGAACCCGTTCCGCCGGAACCGCCTCCGCCTGTCGTTCCTCCCAAGCCGGTGCCGGCTCCGCCGCCGTTTCCGGTCCCCTGCGCCGCCTTCGCCGCGAGGTCGTGTCGGATCTGTTCCACGATCGCCTGCGCTCCGGGGAGATCGTCGGCGGTGATGCCGTCGGAGAGGGAGCTCCACACGGCCAGCTGCTCCGCCGAGGTCGCGGAGAGGTCGGTCGGCTGCACGACGTGGTGGAGTTCGAAGCCGCCGACGGATGCCGGCACCCCCTGGAACACGGCGATGCGTCCCGCGTCGACGCCGACGTACCACTGGTGGTCGACGTAGGCGCGACCGACGAGCACCCCGGCGACCAATAGCAACGCGACGATCCCCGACACGATCGCCCATCGTGGGATCCGGCCTCCGCCGCGAGCGACGGGTTCCTCGTCGATGCCCGCCGCGGAGGCGCGGCTTTCCGGCGTCTCGTCGTCGCGGGCGCGTTGCTCCTCCTCGTCGACCTCGACGTCGAGCACGACCGCGGTGATGTTGTCGAGGCCTCCCGCCTCGTTGGCGGCGCCGACCAGCTGATCGCACGCCGACTGTGGATCGGGCGCGCGTTTCAGGATCGCCTCGATCTCCTCCTCGGAGACCATTCCGGTCAGTCCGTCGGTACAGAGCAGGATCCGGTCGCCGTCGCGGACCTCGACCGCACCCTCGTCGATCTGGACGCGGTCCTCGACCCCGAGTGAGCGCGTGATCACGCTGCGTTGCGGGTGGACGGAGGCCTCCTCCTCGGTGAGCTGACCCTCCGAGACCATCCGTTGCACGAGCGTGTGGTCCTCCGTCAGCCGCCGGAGGGTTCCCTCGCGCAGGAGATACGCACGGGAATCGCCGACGTGCGCGAGACGGATCGATCCGCCGCCGGCGATCGTCGCCGTCATGGTGGTTCCCATCCCCTCGACGTTGGCGTCCGAGGAGGACCGCTCGTAGACGGCGTGGTTCGCGGCGCGGACGCGCTCCACGAGCTCGGCGCCGTCGGCCGGGAGGGAGTCGCCGCCGAGCACCTTGATCGCGAGCGCGGATGCGACGTCGCCTCCCTTGTGGCCGCCCATGCCATCGGCCACTGCGAACACCGGCGGCTGCGCGAGGTAGGAGTCCTCGTTGCGGTCGCGCGCCTTGCCGATGTCGCTCGCGGACCCGTAGTGGATCCTCATGTCGAGGTCACTTCCGCAGCTCCAGCACCGTCTTGCCCACCTTGAGCGTGTCGCCGGGGTGAACTTCCAGGGAGCTCTGAACGCGCTGCTGATTGAGGTACGTGCCGTTCGTGGAGCCGAGGTCCTCGACGTACCAGGAACCGTTCCGCGGAAACAGCCGCGCGTGGCTCGAGGAAACGTAGGTGTCGTCGAGACGGATCTGCGAGTTGTCCGAGCGCCCGATCTCGAGCGGCTCGGCGAGCTTGTACGTCCCGAGCTTCTTGCCGTCGCCGTCGCGAACCATCACGGTGGTGGGAACCCGCGACCGCCCGTTCGAGGATCGGGCCGGACGCGCCTCCCCCTGTTGCTTCTGTTTGCGGGCCTCGCGTCCTCCGCCGAGGTCGAGCGTCACGACGGTACGGAGCGCGCGGTAGACGAAGAAGTAGAGCAGGACGAGGAACGCGTACTTCAGGACCGAGAGGACGAACGGGGTGACGGTCATGCTGTCCGGAAATCGATCGTCGTTCGTCCGATCGTGATGCGGTCGCCGTCCTCGAGCTCGTGCTCTCGGACTCTGCGGCCGTTGACCATGGTGCCGTTCGTGGAGCCGAGGTCGACGAGCGCGTAGCCGCCGTCGGTCGCGCGCACCTCGGCGTGGCTCCGAGATGCGCCGGGGTCGGCGATCGTGATGTCCGACGTCGGGAGCCGGCCGATCGTGACGGAGTCCTGATCCAGCGGGAACTCCCTGCGGCCCTTCGAGTCCTCGAACGCGAGGAACGCTTGTGTGCGGACGGGCCGCGCGACGCCGATCTCCGCCCGCGCCGGCTCGGCCTCGCCTTCCACGAGGGAGGCGGTGACGCGGAACTCTCCCTTTCCGAGATGTTCGTCGGTGGAGAACTCCACCTCCGGAGGGCCGACGAGGCCCCAGCCGCGTTCCGCCGCGCCCTCGCGGACGACCTGCTTGAGCTCAGCGATCAGGGAGAGCTCCGCCTGTTCGAAGCGCTCGCGGTCGATCTGCGACAGCGCGATCTCGAAGTGGTTCGGCGCCCAGACCTCACGGACGCCGACGGTCTTGCCGGAGTCCATCTCCCGGAGGACGCGCTTCGCGAGCTCGACCGGCTGGAGGCCGCTCCGGAACGTCTTCGCGAAGAAGCCCTCGACCACGCCTTCGAGGCGACGTTCGAAGTCTCGGAGGATCGGCAAGGGCGCTCGCGATTCCGCGTGTTTCCGCAGGTAGATGACAGGACAGCCGGATTATAGCCAGGGGCCACCGACGCTAATCCATGGTGCGGGGTTGCGATCCCGTGACGTTCGGGGTTCTGGCCGGCGCCGCTAGATTGGAACCATGGCGGTCGAGTACAGCTGGCGCGGAGGGTTCTCCAACCGGGAGCTGAACGAGCTCCACGCGGAGGCGTTCGAGACGCGCGTCTACGACGAGTCGGAGTGGAACTGGCGCGAGCAGGTGGAGCGCCACAGCCTCGGCTGGGTCGTCGCCCGGGACGGCTCCGACCTCGTCGGCTTCGTCAACGTCCCGTGGGACGGGCTCGTCCACGCGTGGATCCAGGACGAGATTGTCGCGAAGTCCGCCCGTCATCGCGCCATCGGGAGGGAGCTCATCTCCGTTGCGGCAGCGGAGGCGCGGAAGGCCGGCTGCGAGTGGCTCCACGTCGACTTCGACGACGACCTGAGGGAGTTCTACTTCGATGCCTGCGGCTTCACGCCGACGAACGCCGGTCTGATCCAGCTCTGACGCCGGCTTCGGGCGGATGACCCTTCGGTACGATGAGCGCTGCAACCCGCGGGCGGGTGGCGGAATTGGTAGACGCGCAGGATTCAGGATCCTGTGAGGGCAACCTCATGGGGGTTCAAGTCCCCCCTCGCCCACGAGGTCAGTTCTGGTCCTCCATCAGGTTCCGCAACGCGGCGGCGTCCGAACGCAACTCGTCATCTGGCCGGAACGTGGCATCGTCGGCCGGAACGTGAACGGACCGCCGGCTTCGACATCGTCCCGCTCATCGCGTCGAAGTTCTCCGGCCACGGCATCCGAGGAGCATGCCACCCGTCCGGACGAACGTGAACCTGCTCGCGCATCTGTGTGTGGTTTCGTGCTGATCCGCGCCTGACGCGCCGACGGGCGCAGGGAGGGGAGTTTCGGCCCGGTATCGTTCGGGTCGTGATCCAGGCGTGACGAACGTGATCGAGGTCGAGGGTCTCCGAAAGGAGTACCGATCGCTGCGGGGCCGCAGGACCGTCGCGATCGACCGGCTCGACCTCGCTGTTCCCGAGGGAGGCGTCTTCGGCTTCCTCGGCCCGAACGGCGCGGGAAAGACAACCTTGATCCGCTGCCTGCTCGGATTGGTGCGCCCGAGCGCCGGCTCCCTGCGTCTCCTCGACTCCGAGCTTCCGCAAGGACTCCCGGGCGCGATCCGCCGCACGGGATCCGTCGTGGAGTCCCCCGCGATGTTTCCTCGCTTCAGCGGCCGACGGAACCTGGAGATCCTCGCGCGCCTCCACGGCATCGGAGCAAACGCGATCTCGAACGTCCTCGAGCGGGTGGGACTCGGGTCGCGCGCGGACGATCTCGTGAAGACGTACTCGCTCGGGATGCGGCAGCGCCTCGGGATCGCAGCGGCCCTTTTGAAGGACCCCGCGCTGTTGATCCTGGACGAGCCGGCGAACGGGCTCGATCCTGCGGGCATCGTGGAGGTTCGCGACCTCCTCCGCGGGCTCGGTCGCGAGGGACGGACGGTGTTCGTCTCGAGCCACATCCTCTCGGAGATCCAGCACACGGCCGACCGCGTCGCGATCATCGCGCGCGGGCGTCTGGTCGCTGCGGGAACGGTCGACGAGGTGCTTGCGAGCCGCGGCGCTGCGGGGATGATCGTCGGGCTCCGCGCGTTGGAGGAGGGACGCGCGGCTCTAGCCTCCGCCGGGATCGACTCGACCGTCCTCGACGGTCACCTCCGCGTGGACGTTCCGTCGTCCCACGCGGAACACGTGAGCCGCACGCTCGCGCAGCGCGGTCTGTATGTGACGGAGCTCCGCGCCGACGAAGTGGATCTGGAGACCGTCTTCCTGGAGCTCACCTCCGACGGCCCCGAGGAACGGCCGTGATCGCCCTACTCCGGTCGGAGTTCCTCCGCCTTCGATCTCGCCGCGTCCTGCTGAGGCTGACCGGTCTCGCGGTCGCCGGCATCCTGGTCTCCATGGCGATCGCCGCGGTGAAGTCGCATCCGAACACTCCCGGCGCGATCGCGCTCTCCGTCTTGCCGAACATCATGGAGAACGTCTCGTTCATCCTGGTCGTGTTCGGTCTCGTGATCGGCGCCTCCTCCGTGGGAGCGGACTGGCAGTCCGGCTCGATGGCGACGCTCCTCACCTGGGAGCCTCGGCGAACCCGCGTCTACCTGATCCGGCTGCTCGTCGTCGTCGTGACGGTGTTCGTGGTCGCCGTCGCTCTGCTGACCCTGCTGGCGCTGCTCTGGGCGCTCGTCGCGTCCACGCGCGGTACGACGTCGTTCGCGCACGGGGTCGTATCGGCCACGGAGGGCGCGGTTCTGCGCGTCGCGGGGATGGCGTCCGTCGCCTCCGTGCTCGGTGCGTGCATCGCGACGCTGGGGCGGAGCTCTATGGCGGCGCTCGGCGCGGTCTTCGTCTACCTCGCCGTCGTGGAGAACCTCCTCCGCGGCCTCTTCCCGGCGGTCACGAGATGGACGTTCGCCGTGAACGCGGTTGTCTTCGTGAGCGGGGAGCCGGTGAGGGTCTTCGACCAGCTGATCACGTTCGACCGTGCGGTGTTCACCCTCGCGGCGTATGCCACGGTCCTCGTGG
The DNA here is from genome assembly GCA_045805285.1 of Actinomycetota bacterium. Classification (GTDB taxonomy): domain Bacteria; phylum Actinomycetota; class UBA4738; order UBA4738; family JBJMLN01; genus JBJMLN01. Next base: position 9,536 of record JBJMLN010000023.1, read on the forward strand.
TCGCCGGCGCGGTGTGGTTCCGCGTCCGGGACGTCAACTAGCGCGGTGGACGCTCGATCAAAGGAGGAGGTCGACCGGCACAGAGGCCGGCTTCTCGGCATCCTCGGCGTCACCTTCGCAACGGTCGCGTGGGGACTCGTTCCCCTCGTCCTCAAAGAGGTGGGGATGCCGACGATGGCGTTCGCTTCCTATCGCCTGTGGCTCGGTGTCGTGATCTACGGCGTCGCACTGGTCGTGGCGAAACGCCGCCTCTCTTGGAGGACGATCCGGCTGTGCGCCCTCGGCGGCGTCTTCTTCGCCGCCGACGTGTCGCTCTCCTTCAACGCGTTCCGGCTCACGACGGTTGCGAACGCCACGATCATCGGCGCGCTCGCGCCGGTCTTCATCGCGGTCGGAGCGTCGAGATGGTTCGGAGAGAGATTCAGCCGCCGCGATCTCTTGTTCATGTGCGCGTCGCTGCTCGGCGTCGTTCTGGTCGCGCTGGGCTCCACCGGCTCGCCGGCGCGCAGCCTCGCCGGAGACCTCTGCGCCGCGGCGAGCACGATCTCCTGGACTGCCTACTGGCTCTACTCGAAGAAGGTGCGGCGGTCGGTCGCCACGCTCGACTACCTCGCGACGGTCATGGTCGTCGCCGCGATCTGCGTCACGGCGGCGACGGCGGTCTGGGGCATCTCGCTCGCACCGCCGCAGGGGATGGACTGGCTGTGGGTGGTGCTCCTCGCGGCGATCCCGGGCGCGCTCGGGCATCTCGGCGTCGCGTGGTCGCACGGGCACGTCGACGCGTGGCTCGCGTCACTGATCACGCAGGGGCAGCCGGTCGTCGGCTCCGCTGCCGCGTGGCTTCTCCTGGGAGAGTCGCTGACCCTGCTGACGATCGTCGGCGGCGCGGTCGTGATCGTCTCGACGGCGATGATCGCGATCAAGGAGGGTCTGACCACGACCGAGCACGCGGAGGGCGTTCTCGACGAGTAGCGAGCTTCAGTCCGCCCGACACACGCAGAACTCGTTGCCCTCAGGATCCGCGAGCGTGATGAAGACATCGTTCGGATCCTCCGAAACGTAGATCCGCGTCGCGCCGAGCTCCTCGATGCGCTGCGCCTCGCGCTCCTCGTCGTCGGTGTGAAGATCGACGTGCACGCGGTTCTTCACAGCCTTCGTCTCCGGTACGCGCTGGAAACCGACCGAGACAGCGGCGGGGGTTCCCGCTTCGCGGATGGTCACCCATTGCTCGTCGGCATGGTCCACGGCGTAGCCGGTCGCTTGCGACCAGAAATCGGAGAGCGAGAGCGGATCCGCGCAATCGATCACGATCATCGCGACGCGAACGTCCATCGCAGGAGAGCCTACCCGGCCGACGCTCCCTGCAGGCACGACAGGTGCGGCATCAGCGATGTCGGGAACGCCGCGGCGAACACGGGGTCGTCGGCGTGGCCGGGCTGGATCGTCTCCGTCGGCTTGACCGTGTCCGCCTCCGTCAGCTGGGAGATGAACTGCGCGACCTGATCGAGCGTGTGGCCGTTCCGCGCGAGCTCGCGCTGATCGATCCAGATCTGCGTCGTGCGCACCTTCTGCACCACCGGAACGCCGTCGGAGTCGGAGTCGAACTGCTTCTCGATGTCCGCCTGGAGCTGGTCGATGCCGATCAGGAACGCGCCGCTCACGGCCGGGTCGAACTGGTGCCCGTGGTCCGCAGTCAATGCCATCACCCATCGACCCTGGCCGACGACGTGATTCAGGAACGCGACCAGCTGACGGAGTGCGACGTCCTGGTAGGAGACCGCGTCGCGCATCTCGAGGCTGTTGAGACTGAACAGGTGCCCGATCGTGTCGATCGCCTTGTAGTTCAGGTACAGCAGATCGGGGACGTCGTCCTTTCCGAATCCCTCGCGGGAGACGATCTGCTCGATGATGCGCGTCTGGTACGGCGTGCGCGCGGGCGTGTCGAACCCCTGGTGCATCTGCTGGATCGGGTTGTTCCTCCATTTCCCGTCGTCCTGGCCGTCGAGGAGATCGAGCTTCTGGAGATCCGACTGGAACCCGGGCACGTCGTTCACGTAGCTCGGGAACCGGTAGTACGGCGCCATCGCGGGGGAGAGGTTCCACTTGAACCCCTCGGCGCCGGCGGTGCTCGCGGTGGTGAGCTGGCGCGTGACCGCGATGTCGCGGTCGCCGCCTCCCCAGAGCGAGCCGTGGCCGAGCATCCCCAGGTGCGCGTCGAGCGTCGCGACGGCGCCGACGATCGGACGGTTGCCCATGGCTCGGTCGTAGAGGTCCGCGAGCGTCGGCTCCATCAGCACGCCGGGACCGAGCTCGTAGGGCTTCTCGATCCCGCCCGCGATCCGCGCGTAGTCGTCGGCGATGCCGTTGCGAGAGGGGAACGCTCCCGTTCCGATGGTCGCGTGGATCGGCGGCGTGTTCGACGGCGAGGACCCCGATGTCGCGTGGGTGTACAACGCTCCCTTCGGAAACAGCGAGTGGAGGTACGGCCACTCGTGCTTCCAGGCGTTCAACACGTCCCAGCCGCCCGCGTCCCACACGAGCGTCACGATCAGCGGCGGTGCGGTGGAGCGCTGCGCCTTCGGAACGAGCGCCTCCGTCATCGGTGAGCCGTCCGGCGCGTGGAACCGCTTGAAGTTCAGCAGGTCGGCCTCCGTCGGCGCGAGATCCGCCTCGGTCACGGGCCGCGGATACGTGCCGGGACGGATCCAGCCCGGGCCGTACCAGAACATCGGGACGTCTTGTGTGTACGGCCACGGTCCCGCGTGACTCAGGCCGCCGTTCACGAAGTTGGGCTCCTGCGGCAGGATCTGGATGTCTCCGCTCCTGCCCGGGTCGACGCCGCGCCAGATCCGCAGCAGCTGCTCGTGCGGGACCGAGCACGCGAGTTCCGCGAGCGAGCTCGAAGCGACCGCGGGGGGCGAGACCGGCGTGAGCAGCGCGACGCAGAGCAGAGGCAGGAGGAGCCGGCGCGCGAGGGTCACGAGGCCTCAGGGAACGCTACGGGAGCGACAAACGTCAACCCACGGCGTGCTGCGCCGCGTCAGAGATCGAGCTCGAACCAAACGGTCACGTCGTCGTCGGAAGGACGCACGCCCCAACGGTCCGCAAGCGTGTCGACGAGGAACAGCCCCCAGCCCGACTCGCTGCGCTCGCGCGGACGACGCGCGTCCGGCTCGAACGCGGGTCCGGTGTCGCTCACCTGGACGCGCAGCGCTCTCGGGCGAGCCTCAACGTGCACGCGGATCGGGTCACGCGTGTCGCCGTGGACGACACTGTTCGCGACGACCTCGGTCACGAGGAGCTTGGCGCGCTCCAAGACGTCTTCCCGTACGCCCTCACCGACGGGTTCGAGCATGCCGCGAGCAATCCTCGCCGCCTCCGGTCGAACGGAGAGTTCGCCCCTCGCTGCGTGGCCGTCGTCGATCCGTATCCGGTCCATCGGATTCCCGTGTCGTGTCAGCTTGTCCTCTGTGAGGGATACGTACCCAGCCACGCACCGCGTATACGTGTGGGAACTCTCACGAAGCAGCGCCGCGACGCGCCGGACGTTCGTTCAGCCGCCGGCGGCGAGCTCGGAGATCTCCGGGTCGAACTCGATCGCCGGCCCGGCGTCGGGGTGACGCGTCGGGAGCGTGACGGTGAACGTGCTTCCCTGTCCCGGTGCGCTCGATACCTCGATCGTGCCGCCGAGGTGCTCCAGCAGGTCGCGCACGAGGGAGAGCCCGAGCCCCGCGCCCCGGAAGCTCCGGGTGTGGGAGGAGTCCACCTGATAGAAGCGGTCGAAGATGCGGTCGACCTTGGCGGGCTCGATGCCGATCCCTTGGTCGCGCACCCAGAAGCGGACGTTCAGGCCATCGCGCTCAGCGCCGAGCTCGCACGACGTTCCCTCGGGCGAGTACTTCAGCGCGTTGTCCAACAGGTTGGAGACGACGCGTCCGAGGAGCTGTCGGTCGGTGAGAAGCACGGGAAGTTCCTCCGGAAGGGAGAGCTCCACGCGACCCTGTTCCGCGGCGAGGCCCTCCACGGTCTCGTGGCAGACGTCTTCGAACAACACCCGTCCGAGCGAGAGCTTGAGCTGCTGGCTCTCGAGGTTCGCCGCGGTCAGGAGGTTCTCCACGAGCCGGAGCAGCCGGTCGCCCTGTCTCACCATCCGGTCGAGGAACTCGTCACGGAGCTTCGCGTCGTCGGAGAACTCCGGCTGGTGGAGCGTCTTCGCGTAGCCGATCAGCGCCGTCACCGGCGTGCGAAGCTCGTGCGACACGACGGCGACGAACTCGCCCTTCATGCGGCTGAACTCCCGGAGCTCGGCGACGGTCTCGTGCTCCTTCTCCAGGAGCGACTCGAGGCGCTCCGCCTGCTCGGCGAGGAGCGCGTTCTGCTCCGCGAGCCGGTCGGCGAGCGCACGGCTGCGAAAATACATCTGCCGCGCGAAGACGAGCGGCGCGAGGAACACGGCGACCGACCACACGCCCTCGAGGCTGTAGAAGCGCGCGATCACCGCTCCGAACAGGCCGAGGCCGAGGTAGCTGAACAGGAATTCGTACGGAGCGGACCCGTGCATCTTCTTCAGCACGGTTCCGACGCTGACTCCGCGCTCGAGCGAGGTGTCGATCGCGACGAGCGTCGTGTTGACGGCGTAGCTCGCGATCGCCGCGAGGAGCACCGCCGGCAGCAGGAGATACCAAGGGCTCGAGGCGTGCGCGAACGCGTGGAACAGCGCGCTCCCGGCGAGGATCGACGCGGCCATCTGGCATCGGTTGAACATCGCTTTCAGGAACGAGACCTGGTGGTGGATCTCCCGCGGGTCGAACGAGCCGATGAGCGCGACGACCGCAGCGACCTCCGGCGAGTACACGATCGCGACGCCGAGGAGGATCGGGAAGCTGAGAGAGAGCTGCAGGTCTCCCCATCCGGGAACGGGGATCAGATCGACGACGATCACTGCCGCGATCCAGAACAGAACGGCCGGCTGTCGAACCTGGCCGGGATGGTGGACGAACTCGAACGTCAGCAGCGCGATGACCGGTAGGATGACCGCTACCTTGAACACCGTCGCCGCGGTGGAGTCCGTTCGCTCCGGCGCGTCGGTCATGGTCGCCTCGCTCACCCCGGGGTCTTCCCCGTGCCGACGAGGCGGGGCTCGGGACGTTCGTCCGGTTCCGTCGGCGGTTCGCCGGTCGCGGAGGACCCCGCCGGCACGCGGAGCATCCCCCACACGATCAGCCACACGATGCCGGCGTGTGTCGCGATGTCACCGACGCTGATGGCCTGGCTGACGGGCGGGGGCAACGCGAGCACGTCGGCGAGCGGCATCAACTCGTCCTGCGACGTCGCGAGGTGATGCTTGCTGCCGCCGTCGGCCTTGAGCGCCTGCAGCGTGGACGCCTGGCCCGACCGAACGAGCGCGTGTCTGGTGACGGGCATGCCGTTGTTGACCGCGATCACGGTGAGATTCAACACCAGGCCCAGCAGGATCAAGGGGAAGCCCGGAAGCTTGATGTTGCGGATCGCGAACGCGCAGAGGAACACGAACGAGGCGACGAGGAGGACTGCACCGGCCGTCCCCCGCGCCGGGACGAACTGGAGCGCGATGCCCGCCAGGGCGAGGAGCGGCGCACGCACCGGGAGCGACGCCAAGCGGCCGACCCGGCCTCGGAGGAGGAGCCCGGCCACTACGGCGACGGGCAGCGTCAGCAGGACGAGCCTCACGGCGGCCCCCGTCGGGGCCGCGTGGCCGCGGCGGCACTCATGCGGTTCTATCGGCCGCCCGGGGGGCCGCTTGAACGCCCGCGGCGCCTTTTTTTCCGCACGGGGGACGATTCCGACCCCGACCGGCCTACAGGAACCGGTTTCGGATGCCGATACAGCACGAGTACCACCCAAGGAAAGGGGGCCGATACCGTGAAGAGGTATCGCCGACTTCTCGCCTCCGTGGGCTGGCTGGCCGCGTTCCTCATGGCCGCCGGAGCGGGGTGGAAGTCCTAAGGTACGGAGCGTCGGGCGTCGCCCGCGCGGCCGTGTAGGCGGCCGGAGCGGGCGGCGCCCTTCCTCGTTGGCCGGCGCTGCGTACGCAGCCTCACGAGCGGCGGTCGACCTCCTCGCGGGCTCGGCGGACGGCTTCCTGGTGGACCTCCCGTGCCGGAACGCCGAACTCCCTGGCGAGTCGAGCGCAGTCCTCGAACTCCGGCGAGACCGTGACGCCGCCGTCCTCGAGCGTTCCGATCTTCACGGCGACGGCCCCGTAGAGCGTCTCCACCTTGAGGACCTCGCGTGCGAGCGCCGTCTTCGCGACCGGCGTCATTCGCACGCCGAGGGTTCCGGTCTCACGGAAGAGGATCCGCCGCATCTCCTGCTCCTGCTCGCGTGAGCACAGGACCGACACCGTCACCGCGGGACGGCTCTTCTTCATCACGATCGGGGTGAGCCACGCGTCCTGCGCTCCGGCGGCGAGAAGCCGCTCGATCACGAACTCGTAGAGCTCCGGCTCGAGGTCGTCGACGTTGGTCTCCAAAACGAGCTCCGCGCTCGGCGTCTCCGGCTGCGCGGCGCTCGGGAGATCCACCGCAGCGAGCACGGCTTCGGGCACGTTCTCGTCGTCGCCGATGATGACGCGGAGGACGTTCGGGAAGTCGAGCCGGTGGGAGCCTGCTCCGTACCCGACCGCCCCGACGCGCATCGGCGGGAGCTCGCCGTAGCCCTCGACCAAGGCGGACAGGATCGCCGCGCCCGTGGGCGTCACGAGCTCCGCCGCCACTCCTTTTGAATAGAGCGGCGCGCCGCGCAGGAGCTCCACCACCGCCGGAGCGGGGATCGGCATCGCGCCGTGCTCCGAGCGCGTCATGCCGATGCCGGTCGGAACCGGAGAGGAGAAAGCGCGCTCGACCTCGAGCGTCGTGAGCGCGAGCGCCGTTCCGGTCACGTCGACGATCGAATCCACCGCTCCGACCTCGTGGAACGTCACGGTGTCCACCTCCTTGCGGTGGACGAATGCCTCGGCCTCGGCGAGTCGGCGGAACACGCGCTGCGCGATACGACGCGCGTCGTCCGGAAGCTCGGCGTCGTCGAGGAGCGCCCGGATGCTCGCGTAGGTCCGGATGACGCCGGCGGAGGCGGTCTCCACGTTCACCCGGGTAGCGCGGAGGCCCTGCGACTCCGTCTCGTCGATGTCGATCGTGAAGGCGTCGACGGGGAGCGACGCCAGTCCCTCCTTGACGACGTCGACGTCGGCGCCCGCGTCGATCAGCGCGCCGAGCGCCATGTCGCCCGAGATGCCCGCGATGCAGTCGAAGTACAGAACCCGCATCGCGCTACGCCGCCCGTGCCGAGCGAAGGATCCGTCGCGCGACGTGGGCCGCGCCGAAGCCGTTGTCGATATTGACGACGGAGATCCCGGGCGCGCACGAGGACAGCATGCCGAGCAGCGCCGCGAGTCCCTCGAACGATGCTCCGTAGCCGACGCTGGTCGGAACTGCGACGACCGGTTTGGAGATCAGGCCTGCGATGACTGACGCGAGCGCGCCCTCCATCCCCGCGACGACGATCACGCACTCGGCCGTCTCGATCTCGTCGCGCCGCGCGAGCACGCGGTGCAGTCCGGCCACACCGACGTCCTCGATCCGGGCGATCGAAACGCCGAGCGCGCGGAGCGTCTCCGCGGCCTCCTCCGCGATGGGGAGGTCCGACGTTCCGGCGGAGACGACGGCGACGGTTCCGAGCGACGGGTCGTGCCCGGCCGTCTTCGCGACGATGAGTCCCGACCGCACGTGGAAAACCGCCTGAGGGAGCGCGTCGCGAACGGCGCGCGCCTGGTCCTCCGTGGCCCTCGTCACGAAGACGGCGCCCGAGGCCCGCTCGACGAGCGAGGCAGCGATCTCGCGCACCTGCTGCGGCGTCTTTCCCGGGCCGAACACCGCCTCCGCCTCGCCGGTTCGGAGCTCGCGATGGTGATCGACGATCGCGTCAGCGACCGGTTCTCCGGGAAGGTGACGCAGCGCGTCGAGGGCCTCGTCGGCGGAGGTGGTTCCCGAGGCCACGCGGTCGAGCAGGTCGGCCAGGTTAGGTTCGTCCACGGGGGGCGTCATTGTATACTTCGGCACTCAACGGCCCTGCTCAGCGCAGGTTTCCGCAACGTTCGAAAGCGCGGCGCCCATGACGTTGTCATCCCAGACCCTCACCATCCTCGTGCTGGTGAGCCTCGGATTGAACCTCTTGCTCGCGGTGCTGTTCGTGTTGTCGATGGCGGGACGCAAGCGCGACGTGGGGCCGATCCATATGGACGACGTCGTGCGAGGCGTACTCGACGGACAGGGCCGATCCATGGCCCGGCTCGAGGCGGCGATCCGCCAGCTCTCCTCGGAGGGACGCCGGCAGGCCGGGCTGATCTCCGAGGCGGTGCGCCACGTTGGTCTCGTCCGCTACGACGCGTTCGAGGACGTCGGCGGCCGGCTCTCCTTCTCGTGCGCGCTGCTCGACGACTTCGGCTCGGGCGTCGTGATGACGTCGATCAACGGCCGGCAGGACACCCGCGTGTACGCCAAGCCGATCGCTGAGGGGCGGAGCTCCTACAACCTCTCGAGCGAGGAGGAGGATGCCATCCGCCAGGCGCTCTCCGAGCCGCAGGAGGCGGTGCGCGCCACATGATCTGGAGACGAGAGGACGCCGACGTCGCGCAACAGGATGGGGCACCCGACGGGAGAGGAGGGCACATGGCCGAGCAGGGCAGCGAAGTCACCGTCGTCGGAGCCGGCGCCAAGCTCGAGGGAACGATCGTCTCGGCGGGCTCCCTCCGGGTGGACGGACACGTGAAGGGAAACATCCAGGCCGACGGCGACGTGATGCTCTCTCCGCAGAGTTCCGTCGAGGCCGACATCCGCGCCGAGAACCTTTCCGTTGCGGGGCGATTCCACGGGAGCATCGTCGTCAAGGGCCGCGCGGAGCTCGCGCGCGGCGGCCGCATCGACGGGAACATCACCGCCAAGAGCCTCGTGATCCAGGAGGGCGGCGTCTTCAACGGCCAGAGCATCATGGATCAGCAGGCCGCCGCTCCGGTCACCAACGCGAAGGCGCAGACACAACAGCAGCAAGCCCAACAGCCTCCGGAGCGCACGAGCGTCCCGTAGCATCGACCCATGCTGGACCTGAAGGCGATCCGCCAGGATCCCGACACGTACCGTGCGGGTCTCGCGCGGCGCGGCGCGGGTGATCGCGTCGACGAGCTCGTCCGCCTGGACGAGGAACGCCGCAAGCTCACGACGCGCGTGGAGGAGCTCCGCGCGGAGCAGAACCGCTCCTCGAAGGCGATCGGCGCGGCCTCGCCGGAGGAGCGTCCGCAGCTGATCGCGGAGGTGAAGAAGGTCTCCGACGAGCTGGACGAGCTCGAACCGCGCCTCGAGGAGGTCTCCAAACACGTCGATGTGATCCTGGCGGAGCTCCCGAACCTCGCGGAGCCCGACGTTCCGCAAGGCGAAAGCGACGAGGACAACGTCGAGATCAAGAAGGTGGGAGAGCCGCCCGCCTTCGACTTCGAGGTGCGCGATCACGTCGAGCTCGGCGAGCTCCACGGCACCATCGATCTCGAGCGCGCCGCGCGCACGTCCGGCTCACGCTTCGTCTATCTGCTCGGCTCGCTCGTGTTCGTGGAGTGGGCGCTCGTTCGCTACGCGCTCGACACGCTGGCCGCAGAGGGATTCACGCCGGTCATCCCGCCCGTGCTCGTCCGGGAGGAAGCGCTCTACGGCACCGGGTTCCTTCCGACCGGCGCGGAGCAGATCTACGCGACGCGCGACGACGACCTGTATCTCGTCGGAACCTCCGAGGTGCCGCTCGCGGCGCTCCATCAGGAGGAGATCCTCGACGCCGGCCGGCTGCCGCTCCGCTACGCGGGGTACTCGACGTGCTTCCGCCGCGAGGCCGGAACGTACGGGAAGGACACCCGCGGCATGTTTCGGGTCCATCAGTTCGACAAGGTGGAGATGTTCACGTTCACGCGCCCGGAGGATTCTCGCGCGGAGCACGAGTTCCTCGTCGCGATCGAGGAGCGGATCGTGCAGGGCCTCGGGATCCCGTACCGCTTGGTCAACGTGTGCACGGGCGAGCTCGGCGCTCCGGCGGCGAAAAAGATCGACCTCGAGGCGTGGCTCCCGGGACAGGGGAAGTACCGCGAGCTCACGTCGTGCTCCAACTGCACCGACTACCAGGCGCGGCGCCTCGGAGCGCGGCTCCGAAGCGAGCGCGGCACGGAGACTCTGCACACCTTGAACGGCACGGCCGTCGCGGTCGGTAGGACGATCATTGCGATCCTGGAGAACCTCCAGGAGGCCGACGGATCGGTTCCGCTCCCGGAGGTGCTGCATCCCTATCTGCCGGAGGAGCACTGCACGCTCCGTCCGATGAGCTGACGTCGCAGCCCGCCTCGCGGGCGCCGCAAGGACGATCGAGGAGGAGAACCCTGGAGACGCGAACCGATCAGGCCGCGCGCGCGGGCGGCGTCGTGCTGCTCACGCTCGCCGCGGCGCAGTTCCTGATGGCGCTCGACTCCTCGGTGATGAACGTCTCGATCGCGACCGTCGCGGACGACGTGCACACCTCGATCACCGGCATCCAGGGCGCGATCGTCCTCTACACGCTCGTGATGGCGATGCTGATGGTGACGGGCGGCAAGATCGGTTCGATCGTCGGCCGTAAGCGCGCCTTCGTCGTCGGCTGCGTGATCTACTGCGCGGGGTCGCTCACGACGGCGTTCGCGCCGAGCCTGCCGATCCTCCTGCTCGGATGGTCGATCCTCGAAGGCATCGGGGCCGCGCTGATCATGCCCGCGATCTTCGCCCTGGTCGCGGAGAACTTCGTCGCGGCGGAGCGGCCGCGTTCCTACGGACTCATCGGCGCCGCGGCAGCCATCGCGATCGCGGTCGGTCCGCTGATCGGCGGGCTCGCGACGTCCTACGCGTCCTGGCGCTGGGTCTTCGCCGGCGAGGTGCTGATCGGCGCAGGCATCCTATCCCTCGCCGGGCGGATCGTGGACGCCCCGGTTGGAGAGCGGTCGCATCTCGACCTGCTCGGCTCGATCCTGTGGGCGCTCGGGATGGGCCTGGTGGTCTTCGCGGTCCTGAAAGCGGGCGTCTGGGGATGGGTGTTGCCGGCGAAGAACGGTCCTTCCGTCTTCCACGTATCGCCGGTGTTCTGGCTGATCCTCGGCGGCCTCGTGGCGATCCGGCTGTTCATGACGCACGTCCGCCGGCTCGAGGCCGCGGGCGCCGAGCCGCTCGTGAGGTCATCGCTGTTCCGGAACCGCCAGATGACCGGCGGCCTGCTGATGTTCTTCTTCCAGTACGTCGTGATGATGGGGACGTTCTTCGTCGTTCCGCTCTACCTCTCTGTCGCCCTGGGACTGTCGGCGATCGACACCGGACTTCGGATCACGCCGCTCTCGGTCACGATGCTGCTCGCCGCGGCCGGCGTTCCGAAGGTGCGCCCGAACGCGTCTCCGCGGCGGGTGGTCGCGTTCGGCTTCATCGCGGTGATCGCGGGGATCGTCTCGCTCTTCGCCGCGATGGACGTCGCCGCGAGCGCCAGCATCGTCACCGTTCCGATGCTCGTCATCGGCCTCGGGCTCGGCGCTCTCGCCTCGCAACTCGGGAGCGTCACCGTGTCGGCGGTTCCCGATGAGGAGAGTCCCGAGGTCGGGGGACTCCAGAACACCGCATCGCAGCTCGGTGCCTCGCTCGGGACCGCGCTCGCGGGATCGGTCCTCGTCGCGGCGCTGACGGCCTCCTTCCTCACTGGCGTCGCTCAGAACCCGGCCGTCCCGCACGAGGTTACGCAGCAGGCGAATGTGAAGCTCGCGACCGGCGCGCCGTTCCTGTCCGACGCGGACCTCGAATCCGCGCTGCAGGGGAGCGGCGTCGACGAGGGGACGACGCAGGCGGTGCTGGACGTCAACGAGGAGGCACGTCTCGACGGCCTCCGGTCGGCGCTCGCGCTCCTCGCGCTGATCGGGATGCTCGCGTTGTTCTTCACGCGGCGGATCCCCGCGGAGCAGCCGAGCGGCCCCGCGAAGGCAGCGGCGGAAACCGGCTAGAAGCTCTTACGCCGGCGGCTTCGGCGGCGGGAGATACCGCGCCGAGACGAACGATCCCTCGCGGCTCTTGAGGATCCAGGTCGAACCCTTCTTGAACTCCGCCTGGTCGCCGCGGAGCTTCACGCCCGCATCGAGGAGCTCACGGACGACGCTCATCATCACGTCGCCGTGCGTGCAGAGCGCCGTCGGGCCCGCCGCCGCGGCGGAGAGCATGAGCTCCGTCGCGTCGCCCACGCTCGCTCCCTCCGCGAGGGCGTCGCTCGTCGCGACCGGCATCCGCAACGCTTCGGAGAGCGGTTCGAGTGTCTGGATGCAGCGTAGGTGCGGGCTCGAGATCAGCGCGGTGAGCGAGGCGTCTCCGAAGAGCGAGATCAGGCCGGCGGCCTGGCGTCGCCCTTCGACGGTGAGCGGCCGAAGCTCGTCGTCGTCGGTCCACGCGGCAGGGTCCGTCGCCTTCGCGTGGCGGACGAGATAGACGGGAACCGCGGTCCCCGGTTGCGTGGCGGACGCGTGCCGGAAACGTCCGAGGAGCTCGCGGTCGTGCTCGTAGGTGAGCATCGCGCGCGCCTCCTCGAGCGGGACCCAGCGCGCGTCGTCGACCTCGTTCGCGGCCGCGAGGTGCCCACCGACGACCGTCATCTCCCAGTAGCGGACCGTTTTCGGACGGCGTTGGTTGTCGGTGTAGGAGATCATGCCGAGCTCCGGCCCGAGGTTGCAGCGGAGGCCCGTCTCCTCCTCCACCTCGCGGAGCGCGGCCTCGGCCTCGCTCTCGCGGTCGTGGAGCTTTCCCTTCGGGAAGCTCCAGTCGTCGTAGGCCGGGCGGTGAACGAGGGCGATCTCGACGACGCGCTCCTTCGAACGCCAGACGACACCGCCGGCGGCGCGGACGACACGGCTCACGTCCAGGTCGACGGACGCCGCTTCACGAGCGCCTTCCACACCTTCCCCCATTCCCTCCTCGACGCGCTGGCATCCGCGCGCTCGAGGCCGGCGATGACGCCCGCACCAAAGGCGAGCGGGTCGGCGTTCTGATCCGCCCACGCGCGGAGCCATCGCACCGCCACGACGGCGTCGTTGTGCCTGCCGAGGACCGACTGGAGATCGGCGGCCGCCGAGGCGAAAGCCTTCGCCTGTTTGCCCGCGACCGGCGCGACGGCCTCGGCCGCGTATCGGGCGCGCTTCGCGTGGATGCGGATGCGGTGCAGCTCCGTGTCCGTCGGTGGCTCGGCCGCGTGTTGCTCGCGACGCCGGAGCGACTTCCACTGCACCGCTACGAGTGGAACGACCGACGAGCCGGGGTTCGCGGCCGCCTCGGTGAGCGGAGGCATCTGCGCGGCCTCGACGAGGTGGTCCAGAAGCTCCACGTATCGATCGCTGCCGATCGCGCGGAGAAGCGCGCGTCGCGCGTGCGCCCGCTCATCGGCGAGCGAACGCATGACCGCCTCACCGGCGGCACGCTCTGCGTCCGGAAGCTCCGCGACCCGGGACTCCATCCGCTCGCACAGGACGTCGGCATCCCGGCTCGCGCCGAGCACGTCTCCCAGCCATCCGAGCTCGTCGCGGAGCGCGGTGTTCCACGCGGCATCGACCAGCGGCCGGAACGTCCGCAAATGCGAACGAAGCCGCCGCGTCGCCACGCGAGCCTGATGGAC
>JBJMLN010000024.1:0-8228 GCA_045805285.1 Actinomycetota bacterium
ACACAATCCCAACACGACCATCATACGAACTCGAGCGCCTGAGCGTGGCGGAGATCTCGGCCGAGCAGGTCCGCAAGCTCCGCGAGCGCACCGGCGCCGGCATGATGGATTGCAAGCGCGCGTTGGAGGAGGCCGACGGCGACATGACGCGCGCGGAGGAGCTCCTGCGCGAGCGAGGGCTCAAAGACGTCCAGAAGCGCGCCGGGCGCTCCGCGGCGCAGGGGCTCGTCGACAGCTACATCCACTTCAACAACACCGTCGGCGTCCTCGTCGAGGTGAACTGCGAGACCGACTTCGTTGCGGCGACCCAGGAGTTCAAGGACCTCACGAAGGACATCGCGCTCCACGTCGCGAGCGCCGCTCCGCGGTGGCTCACCCGCGACGAGATCCCGAGCGCGGTGCTCGATGCCGAACGCCGCGTCTACGAGGCCCAGGCTCGCGAGCAGAACAAGCCGGACAACGTGATCGAGCGGATGGTGGAGGGCAAGCTGGAGTCCTTCTACCGCGACAACGTGCTGCTCGACCAGAAGTTCGTCAAGGACGACTCGAAGTCGATCCGGGTGATCGTGGACGAAGTCTCGGCCAAGGTCGGCGAGAAGGTTGCCGTCCGGCGGTTCGTCCGGTACAAGCTTGGCGAGGAGCTCGACTGAGAGGCGCATCCGATGGCTGAGGACGCGGGACCGGCTCGTCCGACCTATCGGAGGGTCCTCCTCAAGCTCTCGGGAGACGCCTTCGCTCCGCCGGACGTCGGTTACGGCATCTCCACGCAGGCAACGGCGCTCCTCGCACGGCAACTGGCCGACGTCGTGGAGCTCGGAGTGCAGCCGGCGGTCGTCGTCGGTGGTGGCAACATCTTCCGCGGGCGTCAGGCGCAGGGCATCGACCGCTCCCGCGCCGACTACATGGGCATGCTTCCGACGGTCATGAACGCGCTCGCGCTTCAGGACGCTCTCGAGAAGACCGGCATCACCTCTCGGGTGCTGACGGCGATCCAGATGGCGCAGATCGCCGAGCCGTACATCCCGCTGCGCGCGATCCGCCACCTCGAGAAGGGCAGGGTCGTGATCTTCGGGGCCGGGCTCGGTGTTCCGTTCTTCTCCACCGACACGGCCGCCGCCCAGCGGGCGCTCGAGATCGGGGCCGAGGCGCTATTGAAGGGAACGAAGGTGGACGGCGTCTACGACGCGGACCCGCATCTCGTGCCGGACGCCCAACGGTTCGACCGGATCGAATACATCGACGTGCTCCGCGCCGGCTATCAGTTCATGGACGCGACGGCGATCTCCCTCTGCATGGAGAACGGGCTGCCGATCATCGTCTTCGACCTCCGTCGGGACGGGAACATCGCCCGCGCGCTCACCGGAGAGCCGATCGGAACGCTCGTCCACGGTGGCGTGGCATGACGGTAGAGACGGCGCTCGCCGACGCGCTCGATCGGATGAAGAAGGCGGTCTCGGTGCTCCACGAGGAGCTCGGGGCCATCCGCACCGGGAGGGCCACCCCGGCGATCCTTTCGCGGATCAGCGTGGACTACTACGGTACGCAGGTGCTGATCAACCAGCTGGCCTCCTTCTCCGTGCCCGAGCCGCGTCTGCTCGTGCTCCAGCCGTTCGACAAGAACGCCATCTCGGGGATCGAGAAGGCGCTCCAGACCTCTGACCTGGGTCTCACCCCGTCGAACGACGGGAACGTCATCCGGCTCGCGTTCCCGGCCCTGACCGAGGAGCGTCGGAGGGACCTCACGAAGGTCACGCACCAGCGCGGCGAGGAGGCTAGGGTGGCCGTTCGGAACGTCCGTCGGCACCACAAAGACGAGCTCGAGAAGCTTGAGCACGACCACACGATCTCGGAGGATGACCTGAAGCGGGCCGAACGGGAGCTCCAGAAGCTGACCGACCAGCACGTTGCCGAGATCGACCAGATCGTCGCGCACAAAGAGACGGAACTGATGGAGGTCTAGTGGCAGGCGACGAAGGCCGGAGCAAGGACGAGACCTCGGACGATCTGTTCGAGGATCTGGACAAGTTCTTCGCCCCGATCCAGGACGTCGACTGGCCTGAGACGGCTCCGGAGGAGGAAGCCTCCGCCGCTGCCACCGAGGAGCCATCCGTTCCCGAGGCGCGACGGGAGCCTCCCGAGCCGTCCGCCCCGTCGGCGGGGCGCACGCCTCCCGGAGAGGGACACGTGACGGTCTCCGGCCCGGGCGTGTCGGCCGCGCCGGAGGATCCGGGCGTGCTGCCCGAGGGTTGGTCGGCGGAGATCCCCGAGATCCCTGAGGACGGCGAGGCGGCCGAGGTGGCCGATGACGACGGATCCGGCGATGTCCCCGTCGCTGGGCCCGCAGCCGAGATCGAAGGCCAGGAAGGCCTCTTCGGCGCGCAGACGCAGCCGACGGACCCGGTTTCCGTCGGCGATCTGGAGCGGCCGCCCCCCGAATACGAGGATCTCCCCGGCCCGGAGGAGACCGCCGCCGCGTCGGTCCTCGAGGACGAGCCCTCGATGGAGGCGGTCGAAGCCGCCGCGGACCAGTTCGCGGAGTCGATCCGCGTCGAGGAAGAGGTCGTGATCGGAGCGCCCGCCGGTCCGGCGGAGGTCGAACAGGACATCCTCTCGGACCTCGAGGACCCCTCGCTCACTCCGCGGACGGTGAAGGTCGGCGCGGAGGGGATGGGCGGTCCCACATGGCAGGAGCCGACCTCCGTGGAGGTGGGCGGCGACCAGGATCGCCGTCCCGGAGAGCGCAACCTCCCACTCGCGTTCCTCGTCGGTCTCGGTCTCGCCGCGGTCGCGCTCCTCGCGATGGCGCTCGGCCGTGGGCCGTTCGCGATCGTGGCGGGCATCGCGGCGCTCCTCGCGCAGGGGGAGCTCTACGCGGCGATGCACAAGGCTCATCACCAGCCCGCGACCGCGCTCGGTCTCCTCGGCGGAGCGCTCGTCCTGGCGGGCGCCTACTTCAAGGGAGAGAGTGGGATGCTCGCGATGGTCGCGGTCTCGCTCGTGTTCACCTTCCTCTGGTACATGGCGATCCCCGCGGCGCACCGCCACAACTCGATCACGGGCATCGCGACGACGATGCTCGGCATCGTCTACGTGCCGGTGCTCGCGGGATACCTCCTCGTGATCCTGACCACGTTCTCCTCCGGCAGGAGCATCGTGGTGGCGACGCTCGGGCTGACGTTCCTCTACGACACCGCTGCGTACGTCGTCGGGTCATTCTGGGGCGACCACCCGCTCGCGCCGTCGATCTCGCCGAGCAAGTCCTGGGAGGGGACGACGGCCACGCTCGTCGTCGTCGCGATCTCCGTCGCGCTCGTGGCCGGATACGTCGATCCGTTCAAGGACCACGTGATCCGCGCTCTCGTCTTCGGGATCGTGGTGTCCGTCGCCGCCCAGCTGGGCGACCTCGCGGAGTCCCTGCTCAAACGCGACCTCGGCGTGAAGGACATGAGCAGCATCCTTCCCGGCCACGGCGGGCTGCTGGACCGGATCGACGCCGTGCTGTTCGTGGCGCCGGCTGCCTTCCTGTTCCTGCGGATCGTCCTGTAGGTCTTCCGCTCTCTTTCTCGTAGAAGGCTCCGGGCCGGGGTAACCTCTGAGCATGCGGTCGCTCGTCATCCTGGGTTCCACGGGGTCCGTGGGCACGCAGGCCCTGGACGTCGTCCGGCACAATCCCGACCGGTTCCGGGTCGTCGGGCTTTCCGCCGGAACGAATCACGAGCTCCTGATCGGCCAGATCCGGGAGTTCCTGCCCCCGTACGTCGCGATCGCCGACGAGGAGTCGGCGCGCGACCTGAAGGCGCACCTCGGCCAGCTCCGCGGTGTGGAGATCCTCACGGGCCCGGACGCTGCGGAGATGCTCGCGCGCGAGGTCGACGCCGACATGGTCCTGAACGCGCTCGTGGGCTCGGTCGGGCTCGCCCCGACGCTCGCGACGCTGCAGAGCGGAAAGATGCTCGCGCTCGCCAACAAGGAGAGCCTGATCGTCGGCGGCGAGCTGGTGATGGACCTCATCAAGGGCGAGCCCGAGCGCCTGGTCCCTGTGGACTCCGAGCATGCGGCGCTCGCCCAGTGTCTCCGCGGCGAGCGGCGGGAGGATCTCAAGCGCGTCGTCCTGACGGGCTCCGGCGGGCCGTTCCGCGGATGGACGCACTCCGAGCTCACGAAGGCGTCGGTCAAGGAGGCGCTCGCCCACCCCGTCTGGCAGATGGGTCCGAAGATCACGATCGACTCGGCGACGCTGATGAACAAGGGCCTCGAGGTGATTGAGGCGCACTA
Source organism: Actinomycetota bacterium (assembly GCA_045805285.1). Taxonomy (GTDB): domain Bacteria; phylum Actinomycetota; class UBA4738; order UBA4738; family JBJMLN01; genus JBJMLN01. The sequence goes on from JBJMLN010000024.1 coordinate 4,276, forward strand.
CCTGTTCAACCTGGAGTACTCCGCGATCCACGTCGTGATCCACCCGGAGGGCCTCGTGCACGGCCTCGCGGAGTTCCGCGACGGCAGCATGATGGCGCAGATGGCGAGCGCGGACATGCGATTGCCGATCCAGCTCGCCCTGGCGTGGCCGGAACGCCTGCCGACCGGGATCGAGAGCGTCCCGCTCACGGATCCGTCGACGTCGTTCACGTTCGAGCCGGTCGACCGGGAGGCGTTCCCCGCCGTCGACCTCGCCTACCGCGTCGGTGAGCTCGCGCTCACGTTTCCGTGCGTGATGAGCGCCGCCAACGAGGTGGCCGTCATGGCGTTCCTCGAGAACAAGATCCCGCTCACTCGGATCACGGAGATCGTCTCCGCCGTCGTCGACGAGCACGAAGCGGCGTCGGTGGTCTCGGTGGTGAACCTGCAGCGCGCGGACGCGTGGGCGCGCCGCCGCGCCTCCGAGATCATCGAGGCCCGCTGACGCCTCGGTGATGTCCGGCATCGTCGGGCAGGTCGCGTTCTTCGTCGTCATCCTGCTGATCATCCTGATCCACGAGGCGGCGCACTTCGGCGTCGCGAAGGCGTTCGGCATCAAGGTGGAGGAGTTCTTCGTCGGCTTCGGGCCGCGGCTGTGGTCGACGCAGCGCGGAGAGACGGAGTACGGCGTGAAGGCGCTTCCCTTCGGTGGGTACGTCCGCATCGCGGGGATGAACCCGTTCCAAGAGCCGTCCGAGCGCGAGCTGCCGCGCACGTTCGGCGCAAAGCCGATCTGGCAACGCGCGCTCGTGATCGCCGCCGGGCCCTCGACGCACTTCGTTCTCGCGTTCATCTTCTTCGCGCTCTGGCTCGGGGTGATCGGGCGGCCGACCACCGTGGAACCGCTCGTTCTCCAGGTGCAACAGAGCATGTCGGGGGCGCCCTCACCCGCGGCGCAGGCGGGCATCCGTCCGGGCGACCGGATCGTCGGCATCGACGGCATCTCCTCGCCGACGGAGCAGCAGCTGATCGACTACACGCACCGGCACGCGGGACAGCCCGTCACCCTCCGGGTCGAACGCGACGGAAAGACGTTCACCGCAACGGTGAAGCCGGTGCTCACCGACGTCGGCGGCGGAGAGCAGGCCGGGCGCATCGGCGTGGTCCTGACGCTCGCGCGCGCGCCTTCCGGACCGCTCGCATCGATCGTCGACGGCGCGAAGCTCGTGGGGACCTACACCGGTGTCGTCGTGACGAGCCTCGGGCGGCTCTTCGGGCCCGAGGGGATCGGCCGCGTGTTCGACCTGGTGTTCAGCAACGCGCCGCGACAGGCGGGCGACGCGACGAGCGTGATCGGTGCGGGGCGGATCGCGGGTCAGGCCGCCTCGAGCGGGAACTTCGGAGACGTGCTGCTGCTCTTCGCGACGCTCAACGTCTTCATCGGGATCCTGAACTTGTTGCCGCTCCTGCCGTTCGACGGAGGGCACCTCGCGGTACTCGCGATCGAGAAGGTTCGAGGCAAGCCGATCGACGCGCGGCGGCTCCTACCCGTCACCGCCGTCGTCGCGACGCTCCTGATCGTCTTCATGGTGAGCCTCGTGTACCTCGACATCACGAAGCCGGTTCCGAACCTCTTCCGCTGAGCCCGCCGTCCCCGCGGGCGTCGGCGGTCGGCCGACGCGGCGTGGCGCATGTCACAAGTTCTCCACACCGCCTCGGGAGAGGCGCAACCCCGGACAACTACGATGACCGGCGTGGGCGAGCCGACGATCCTCGTGGTCGACGACGAAGAGGCCATCGCCGAGGCGGTCCGCGCGCGCCTCGAGAGCGAGGGCTACCGCGTCGTCACCGCTCCGGACGGCCCGAGCGCGCTCGAGCGCTTCTCCGAGACGCATCCGGCGCTCGTGGTGTTGGACCTGATGCTCCCGGGGATGGACGGACTCGAGGTCTGCCGGGAGATGCAGCGCGACGGCTGGACGCCGGTCCTGATGCTCACGGCTCGGACGGAGGAGGCCGACAAGGTGGCCGGCTTCGCCGTGGGTGCCGACGACTATCTGACGAAGCCCTTCAGTCTCCGGGAGCTCGCGGTTCGCGTCCGCGCGATCCTCCGCCGGGTGGAACGCATCCGCGCCTCCGTCGACGGCCAGCCGATCGTTCGCGGCGAGCTCAGGATCGACGCCGCGCGGCGCCGGGCCTCGCTCGGCGACCGGGAGGTCCAGCTGACCCCGCTCGAGTTCGAGATCCTGATCGCGCTCGCTCGCGACCCCGGCGTCGTCCTCACGCGCGAGCAGCTGATGGACCGCGTCTGGGGCTACCGCGATTACGGCGGGGGGCGCGTCGTCGACTCCCACGTCGCGCGCATCCGCAAGAAGCTCGAAGAGGAGGGCGGGCAGGCGGAGACGATCCGCACCGTCCACGGCGTCGGCTACGCGTTCCGCGAGGCGACCGGGTGAGCACCCGTCCGCTCGACCGAGTCACCTCGATCCGCGCGAAGCTCGGGCTCACGATCGTCTTCGCGGTCGCCGTCACGATCCTGGTGATGTACGTCCTGTTCGGCTACGCGTTGCGGAACTCCGCACGCGACTCCGAGACCCTGGAGCTGCTCCCGATCGCGAACTCCATCGCCTCCGGGCGGAGTCCGACTCTGCCGGATGGAGTGACCGTCTCGGCCCCGGGGCGATCGACGCAGCTGCCGGCGTCGTTCCAGCGGTCGTTCTTCTCGACCGGTGTGCACACCGGCGTCTCCGGGGGGTACGAGTTCGCCGCGGTTCCGGCGAACGACGGGTCGGGGATCGTGTATGTGCTTCGGCCGGTTCCCGACCGAGGTCCGATCGCGGCGGCGGCCGCGACGGTCCGGTTCCTTCGCAGCTACTGGTGGCAGCTCTTGCTCGGCGGAGCGATCGCGGCCGGCATCGCGTTGCTCCTCGTTCGATGGCTCGCGCGCGGGATGACGAAGCCGCTCCGGGACATGGCGAACGCGTCGAGACGGATGGCGCGCGGGGACTACACCCAGCGCGTGGAGACGAACTCGCGCGACGAGGTCGGCGCGCTCGCGGAGGCGTTCAACCGGATGAGCGCAGACCTGGAGAGCCTCGACGAGCTGCGGCGCGAGCTGGTCGCCAACGTCTCGCACGAGCTGAAGACGCCGATCTCCGCCCTCCGTGCGCACCTCGAGAATCTCCTCGACGGGATCGAGCATCCCGACCCGCAGGTGCTGCAGGTGATGCTCCAGCAGTCGGAGCGCCTCTCCCGCCTCGTCGATCAGCTCCTCGACCTCTCCCGGCTGGAGTCGGGCGACGTGCCGCTCGAGCGACAGGTGCTCCCGCTCCCGCCGCTCGTCGACCGCGTCGTCACCGAGATCGGTGTCTCTCGCTCGGAGCGAGGTGTCCATGTCCGAAACGACCTGCCGCGCGAGCTTCCCGCGGTCTGGGGAGATGCCGAGCGGGTCCACCAGGTCTTGTTCAATCTGTTGGACAATGCCGTGCGCTTCGCCCCAGAAGGCGGGGAAGTCGTCGTCTCGGCGTCGCGGCGCAACGGCTCCTGCACGGTGGCGGTGCGCGACGACGGTCCCGGCATCGCCGCGGAGCACCTTCCCCGGTTGTTCGAGCGCTTCTACCGTGTGGACACGGCGCGGTCGCGCAATGACGGCGGCACGGGGATCGGCCTCGCGATCGCGCGGTCGGTCGTCGAGGCGCACGGAGGACGGATCTGGGCGGAGAGCGACCCCGGAACGGGGAGCGTTTTCTCCTTCGAGCTGCCGGTGGCCCCGGCCGACAATGGGAGGTACGAGTGAAGGCGAGCACCACGACGATCGAGGTCACCGCGGCGGAGCGCTACGCCTACCTCGACCTCACGGAGGACCTCCAGCGCGCGATCAAGGACTCCGGCGTCACTCAGGGTGCGGCCGTCGCGTTCTGCTCGCACACGACCTGCGCGCTCCTGATCAACGAGTGGGAGGACGGCGCCCTCGCGGA
>JBJMLN010000025.1:0-13399 GCA_045805285.1 Actinomycetota bacterium
CGGCCATCGCGCGGGCGCGTGCGCGCTCGGTCTCCTGCTCCGCCATCGGGATCTCGTCGCCGTGGTAGACCCAGACCTTCACGCCGATCTGACCGAACGTCGTCTTCGCCTCAGCAGTGCCGAAGTCCACCTTGGCGCGGAGCGTGTGGAGCGGCACCCGGCCCTCGCGATACCACTCGCGCCTCGACATCTCGGTGCCGCCGAGCCGTCCGCCGCACTGGACGCGCACGCCCAGGGCGCCCGCGCGGGTCGCGGTCTGGACGCAGCGCCGCATCGCGCGGCGGAACGCCACGCGGCCGGCGAGCTGCTCCGCGACGCCCTGCGCGAGGAGCGCGGCGTCGGTCTCGGGGCGCGACTCGCTCGCCGCGGAGTTCATGTCCTCCACCTTGACGTCGACGCGCTTCTTCGTGACGCGCTCGATGTCCTTGCGGATCTTGTCGACCTCCGCGCCCTTGCGGCCGATCACGATGCCGGGCCGGGCGGTGCGGATGAAGACCCAGATCTGGTCGCCCTTGCGCTCGATGTCGATGCTCGAGATGCCCGCGCGCGACAGCCGCGAGCGGATGTGCTTGCGGATCCAGACGTCCTCGTGGAGCGAGGTCGCGTAGTCGCGGCTCGCGTACCAGTTGGACTTCCACGGGTAGATCACCCCGAGCCGGAAGCCGTACGGATTAACCTTGTGACCCACCTGCATCCTCTCCCAACGATCGAACGACGAGCGTGATGTGCGACGTGCGGCGGCGGATCCTTCCCGCGCGGCCGTACGCGCGCGGCCGGTAGCGCTTGAGCGTCGGGCCCTCGTCCACGAACGCGCGCTCCACGACCAGGTTGTCCGAGATGATCCCCGGCGTCCGCTCCGCGTTCGCGACCGCCGAATCGAGCACCTTTACGACGGGATCGGTCGCGCCGAGCGGCGAGAACTTCAGCACCCGCCGGGCGTCGTCGACCTGCCGGCCACGGATGAGCTCGATCACGCGCCTCGCCTTTCTGGGCGAGACCCGGAGGTACTTCGCGGTCGCCTTCGCTTCCATCTCACTCCTACTTCAACGACGTGCTTCGCTCGGTGTGGTGCCCGTGTGTGCGGAAAACGCGCGTCGGCGCGAACTCCCCGAGCTTGTGACCGACCATCGACTCGGAGATGTACACCGGCACGTGTTTGCGTCCGTCGTGCACCGCGATCGTGTGCCCGATCATGTCCGGCACGATCGTGGAGCGCCGAGACCAGGTGCGGATCACGCGCTTGTCTCCGCGCTTGTTCATGTCCGCGACCTTGACCATCAGGTGCTCGTCGACGAACGGACCCTTCTTGATCGACCTCGGCATCAGCCTCGTCCCTTTCCGCGGCGCCGGATGATCATCTTGCTCGACGCCTTGTTCTTGCGCCGCGTCCGGCCCTCCTTCTTGCCCCACGGCGACGTCGGATGGCGCCCGCCGGAGCTCTTGCCCTCGCCGCCGCCGAGCGGATGGTCGACCGGGTTCATCGCCACACCGCGGACGGAGGGTCGCTTGTTCATCCACCGCGCCCGGCCCGCCTTGCCGAGCTGCACGAGCTCGTGCTCCGCGTTGCCGACGACGCCGATCGTCGCACGGCAGGTCGCCTCCACGAGGCGCATCTCCCCGGACGGGAGACGAAGCGTCGCGTAGCGGCCTTCCTTGGCGACGAGCTGCACCGAGGTTCCCGCGGACCGCGCCATCTTGGCGCCGCCGCCCGGCTTGAGCTCCACGGCGTGGATCACGGCGCCGACAGGGATGTTCCGCAGCGGCAGCGCGTTGCCCGGGCGCACCTCAGCACCCTCACCCGACATCAGCCGGTCGCCGACGCGGACGCCCTGCGGCGACAGGATGTAGCGCTTCTCCCCGTCGACGTAGTGCAGGAGCGCGATCCGCGCGCTGCGGTTCGGGTCGTACTCGATGTGGGCCACCTTCGCCGGCACCCCGTCCTTGTTCCGGCGGAAGTCGACCGAACGGAAACGGCGCTTGTTGCCGCCTCCCTGGTGCCGCGCGGTGATCCGGCCGTGAGTGTTGCGACCGGCGCGCTTGCGGCCCTTCTCCACCAGCGCCTTCTCGGGACGGGCGCGCGTGATCTCCTCGAAGCCGGAGACGCTTGCTCCGCGACGCCCGGCGCTGGTCGGCTTGTACTTGCGAACGGCCATCGTCTACTTCCCCGTCTCGAAGATCTCGATCGTGTCGCCTTGCGCGAGCGTCACGATCGCCCGCTTTTGGTCCGCGCGCTTCCCCTGCGTGTAGCGGCGGCGCTTGACCTTTCCGCGACGCATCAGCGTGTTGACCGAGAGCACCTGGACGTTCCAGATCTTCTGGATCGCCTCCTTGATCTCGGTCTTGTTCGCGCGCTGGTCGACGAGGAACGTGTAGGTGTTGCGCTCGAGGCCCGCGTAGGACTTCTCCGAGACGACCGGCCGGATGATGACGTCGCGCGTCGTCTTCACGAGGCCTCCTCCTCGGGCGCAGCGGCCTGCGGGCCGGCCGTGAGTACCTCGATCGCGGGCTTCGCGAACAGCACGCGGTCCGCGGCAAGGACGTCGTAGACGGAGAGGCTCCGAGCGTACGTGAGCCGCACCTGCCGGAGGTTCCGGAAGGACTTCTCGACCGTCGTCTCGGGTTCGGCCAGCACGACCAGCACCTTGCCCCGGAGCTCGAGCGCCTCGAGGATCGCGGCTGCGTCCTTCGTCCGCGGTTCATCGAAGCCGAGCTGGTCGATCACGGCGAGCTTGCCGGAGGACACTGCGTCGGACAGCGCCGAGCGGAGCGCGCCCTTCTTCATCTTCTTGTTGACGCGCACGGAGTGGTCTCGCGGCTTCGGACCGTGCGCGACGCCACCGCCGCTCCAGATCGGCGAGCGCGTGGAACCGTGCCGCGCCCGGCCGGTCCCCTTCTGACGCCACGGCTTCTTGCCGCCGCCGGACACCTCTGCGCGCGTCTTCGTGGAGTGCGTGCCGGCGCGGAGCGACGCGAGGCCCGCGATGACGACCTGGTGCATGAGCGGCACGTTGACCGGCGCCTCGAAGAGCTCCGCGGGGAGCTCCTGGTCGCCGATCTTCTTGCCGGAACGATCGAGAACGGGAGTGCTGGGCATCAGGCCTCCGCTCCCGCCGGCGCCTTCACTGCCGAACGCACCATCACGAGTCCGCCCGTCGGCCCGGGAACCGCTCCCTTCAGAAGGAGGAGGTTCCGCTCCGGGTCCGCCTGGAAGACCTCGAGGTTCAGGACCGTCACCCGCTCGTTGCCCATCTGGCCGGCCATCCGCATGCCCTTGAACACGCGAGACGGCGTGGCGCAGGCTCCGATCGAACCCGGCGCGCGGTGCTTGCGTTGGGTGCCGTGTCCGGCGCCGAGGCCGCCGAACCCGTGCCGCTTCATCGGCCCGGCGAAGCCCTTCCCGCGGGAGACGCCGACGACGTCCGTACGCTCGCCGGGGGAGAACACGTCCGCCTTGATCTCCTGGCCGGGCTCGTAGCTCGACGCGTCGTCGGTGCGGAGCTCCACGACGTAGCGCCCCGGCTTTCCGCCGTGGGCGTCGAAATGTCCCTCCATCGGCTTCGTCGTCGAGCGAGGCTTCGGATCCTCGAACGCGAGCTGCACGGCGTCGTAGCCGTCCTTCTCCTTCGTCTTGATCTGCGCGACGAAGGAGGGCCCCGCCTTGATCACCGTCACCGGCACCGCCCGGGTGTCGTCGAAGAGCTGGGTCATGCCCAGCTTCTCGCCGAGGATCCCTCGTACGGCGGCCATCAGAGCTTGATCTCGATGTCGACGCCGGAGGAGAGGTTCAGCCGCTGCAGCTCCTGGACGGTCTTCGACGTCGCGTCCACGATGTCGATCAGCCGCTTGTGAGTGAGCATCTGGAAGTGCTCGCGCGAGTCCTTGTGCTTGTGCGGCCCGCGGATGACCGTGTAGACAGAGCGCTCCGTCGGGAGCGGCACCGGCCCGACGACCTTCGCCCCCGTGCGCGTGACGTGGTCCACGATGTCGCGGGCCGCCGCATCGAGCATGCGGTGGTCGTACGCGCGGAGCTTGATCCTGATCTTCGGCCCGGCCACGATGCGGTCTCCCCCTCGTCCTCTCCGGTTACTTGTCGATCCGTGTGACGCGGCCGGCCCCGACGGTCCGTCCACCCTCGCGGATCGCGAAGCGGAGGCCCTCCTCCATCGCGATCGGCGCGATGAGCTCGACGGTCATCTCGACGTTGTCGCCGGGCATCACCATCTCGACGCCCTCGGCGAGGCTCGCGCTGCCCGTGACGTCGGTCGTCCGGAAGTAGAACTGCGGCCGGTAACCGTTGAAGAACGGCGTGTGCCGTCCACCCTCGTCCTTGGAGAGCACGTACACCTGCGCACCGAAGTTCGTGTGCGGCGTGATGGAACCCGGCTTCGCGAGCACCTGGCCGCGCTCGATGTCCTCCTTGTCGACGCCTCGGAGGAGCACCCCCACGTTGTCCCCGGCCTGCACCTCGTCGAGGAGCTTGCGGAACATCTCCAGGTCGGTCGCGGTCGTCTTCGTGGTGGGCTTGATCCCGACGATCTCCACCTCAGACATCTTGTTGAGCTGCCCGCGCTCGACGCGCCCGGTCGCGACCGTTCCGCGCCCGGTGATCGAGAAGATGTCCTCGATCGGCATCAGGAACGGCTTGTCGACGTCGCGGACCGGATCGGGGATGGAAGCGTCGCAGGCCGCCATGAGCTCCTCGATCTTGGCGACGGCGTCGGCGTCTCCCTCGAGCGCCTTCAGGGCGGAGCCCGTGATGACCGGCACCTCGTCGCCCGGGAACTCGTAGGAGGAGAGGAGCTCCCGCACCTCGAGCTCGACCAGGTCGAGCAGCTCCGGGTCGTCGACCATGTCGGCCTTGTTCAGGAACACGACGATGTACGGGACGCCGACCTGACGCGCGAGCAGCACGTGCTCCCGCGTCTGCGGCATCGGGCCGTCCGCCGCGGATACGACGAGGATCGCGCCGTCCATCTGCGCGGCGCCGGTGATCATGTTCTTGATGTAGTCGGCGTGGCCCGGACAGTCGACGTGGGCGTAGTGACGGTTCTCCGTCTCGTACTCCACGTGCGCGATCGCGATCGTGATCCCGCGCTCCTTCTCCTCCGGAGCCTTGTCGATCTGGTCGAACGGCGTGTAGTCGGCCATGCCCTTGTCGGCGAGCACCTTGGTGATCGCCGCGGTCAGGGTGGTCTTCCCGTGGTCGATGTGACCGATCGTTCCGATATTGATGTGCGGCTTCGTCCGCTCGAACTTCTTCTTCGCCATGACTCCTTCAGTCCTTCCTCATTCGCCTCGTACGCGCGCGACGATCTCCTTGGAGATGTTCGCGGGAACCTCGTTGTACGCGTGCAGCTGCATCGGGCTGTGCGAGGCGCGCCCCTGCGTCCGGGAGCGGAGCTGCGTCGCGTAGCCGAAGAGCTCCGCGAGCGGCACAAGCACCCGGATCGAGCGCATGCCGCCGCGCTCGTCGATGCGTTCGATGCGGCCGCGGCGCGCGGTCACGTCGCCCATGACCTCACCCATGAACTCCTCCGGCGTGATGACGTCGAACTCCATCACCGGCTCCAGAAGGACCGGGTCCGCACGGCGTGAGGCCTCCTTCAGCGCCATCGAGCCGGCGATCTTGAAGGCGAGTTCGTTGGAGTCGACCTCGTGGTAGGAGCCGTCCACGAGCGTCGCGCGGACGTCGACCAGCGGGTAGCCCGCAAGGACACCCGACTCCATCGCTTCCTCGATGCCCTCGTCCACCGACGGGATGTACTCCCGCGGGACCTTGCCGCCGACGATCTTGTTCACGAACTCGTAGCCGCCGCCGGGGCCCGTCGGCTCCAGGTCGATGTAGACGTGTCCGTATTGCCCGTGACCACCGGTCTGGCGAACGAACCGCGCCTCGACCTTGTGGACGGGCTTGCGGATCGTCTCGCGATAGGCGACCTGGGGCTTCCCGATGTTCGCCGCGACGTTGAACTCTCGAACTAGACGGTCGACGAGGATCTCCAGGTGGAGCTCCCCCATGCCGGAGATGATCGTCTGGCCCGTCTCCTCCTCGTAGCGCGGGACGAACGTCGGGTCCTCGTCCGCGAGCTTGGCGAGCGAGTTGCCGAGCTTGTCCTGGTCGGCCTTGGTCTTCGGCTCCACAGCGACGGAGATGACGGGCGTCGGGAAGCTGATCGACTCGAGGACGATCGGATGCGCGGGATCGCAGAGCGTGTCCCCCGTGGAGGAGTGCTTCAGCCCGACGATCGCGACGATGTCACCGGTGAACGCGGCCTCCTTGTCCTCGCGGTGGTTCGCGTGCATCTGGAGGATCCGGCCGATGCGCTCCTTCTTGTCCTTGGTGGAGTTCTGCACGTGAGAGCCCTGGCGGAGGACGCCGGAGTACACGCGCACGTACGTCAGCCGGCCGACGTAGGGGTCGGACATGATCTTGAACACGAGCCCGGAGAACGGCTCGGTGTCCTCCGCCGCGCGCTGCTGCTCCTCGTCCTCCTTGCCCGGCAAGTGACCCGTCACCGGCGGCACGTCGACCGGCGAGGGCAGGAACGCCACGACCGAGTCGAGGAGCGGCTGGATCGCCTTGTTCTTGAACGCGCTTCCGCAGAGCACCGGGACGCCGGTGTTGTCGAGCGTCGCGCGGCGGATCGCGCGGCGGAGCTCCTCCGTCGTGGGGTCCTCGCCGGCGACGTACTTCTCCATGACCTCCTCGTCGTGGTCCGCGAGCTTCTCGAAGAGGTCGTGGCGGGCCCGGTCGGCGGCGCCGCGGAGATCGTCGGGGATCTCCACGTCCTCCCAGTTCTCGCCCATCTCCTCGGTCCAACGGTGCGCCTTCATCTCGATGAGGTCGATGACCCCCGAGAAGTCGCCCTCCTTGCCCCACGGGAGCTGGATCACGAGCGGGTTCGCCTGCAGCCGGTCGACCATCATCGAGACGGTGCGCTCGAAGTCGGCGCCGGTGCGGTCCATCTTGTTGACGAAGCAGATCCGCGGGACGTCGTAGCGGTCAGCCTGGCGCCAGACGGTCTCGGTCTGCGGCTCGACGCCGGCGACCGCGTCGAAGACGGCGACGGCTCCGTCGAGCACACGCAGGGAACGCTCCACCTCGACGGTGAAGTCGACGTGACCGGGCGTGTCGATGATGTTGATCCAGTGGCCCTTCCACTGGCACGTCGTCGCGGCGGAGGTGATCGTGATGCCGCGCTCGCGCTCCTGGACCATCCAGTCCATCTGCGCGGTGCCCTCGTGGACCTCGCCGATCTTGTAGGCCTTGCCGGTGTAATAGAGGATGCGCTCGGTCGTCGTCGTCTTGCCGGCGTCGATGTGCGCCATGATGCCGATGTTGCGCGTGCGCGCGAGCGGATACTCCCGGATCACGAGCCCACCCTTCGGGCCTCCGGCCTGTCGTCCCTTGATGTCCTCTGCTACTTCAGCCACGTTCCTCAGATCCTTCGCCGGGGTGGCCATCTACCGACCCCGCTCATCGAACGCCGGGCTCGAGAGCCCGGCCGGGTGGTGCTCGTCGATCACCATCGGTAATGCGCGAAAGCGCGGTTGGCCTCCGCCATCTTGTGCATGTCCTCTCGGCGCTTCACGGAGACGCCGTTGCCCAGCGATGCGTCCATGATCTCCCCGACCAAACGCTCGGCCATCGAGTGCTCCTTGCGCTGGCGCGAGAAGTTCACGAGCCAGCGGAGCGCAAGTGTCGTGCCGCGTGGAGGACGCACCTCCACCGGCACCTGGTAGGTCGCGCCTCCGACGCGGCGAGAGCGCACCTCCAGCATCGGCCGGACGTTCTCGACCGCCTTCTTCAGCGTGATCACCGGGTCGTTCGCCGTCCGCTCGCTGATGATCTCCAGCGACTTGTAGACAGTCCGCTCGGCAAGCGTCTTCTTTCCGTCGCGCAGCACCTTGTTGATGAGCTGGGTCACCAACGGGTTCTGGTAGACGGGATCGGGCTCTACGTCCCGGCGATCGGCGGGTCCCTTGCGAGGCATCGCCTACTCGCTCTTCTTCGTGCCGTACTTCGACCGGGCCTTCTTGCGGTCGCGCACCCCGGCGGTGTCGAGCGCCGCCCGGACGACCTTGTAACGGACGCCCGGGAGGTCTCGAACGCGCCCTCCGCGAACGAGCACGATCGAGTGCTCCTGGAGGTTGTGACCGATGCCCGGGATGTAAGCGGTGACCTCGATGCCCGTCGTCAGACGGACACGAGCGACCTTGCGGAGCGCGGAGTTCGGCTTCTTCGGCGTGAAGGTGTAGACGCGCGTGCAGACGCCACGGCGCTGCGGGCTTCCACGAAGAGCACGGCTCTTCGTCTTGCGCCGCGGGCGCTCACGCCCGGTTCTGACCAGCTGTTGAATCGTGGGCATAGGTCTCTCGTCGTCAACTCGCCTTTTCCTGCTCCGGAGCCGAAGAAAAGCCGGACCTCCCGGTCCGGCCAGGGAAGCTGATTGGGCGTCAGTCTTCCCTTGGTTCACCCCTGAAAGCCTGGATACGATCCGCCCGCCGGACCGCAACAGGTAAAGCTACTAGGCACGCGCGGGATGTGTCAATGAAGCTCGCTCCGATGCCGGTTTCGCGCCCGCGCACGGTCGCCGAGGGCCTCGGGCACTCTGCTAGCGTCCCGCCGTGTCTAGCGTACTCGACCTCGACAACCTCCTCGCGCTCGCGCGGCGCGCTGCCGCCGACGGCGCCGAGATCGTCCGGACGGGCGTTCCCGGCGCGGGCGCGAAGCCGGCAGTGGAGACGAAGGGCGCCGGCGACTACGTCACGGCCGTGGATCGCGCCAGCGAGCGCGTGATCACGGAGACGTTGCGCGCGGGAGAACCCTCCATCCCCGTCGTCGGAGAGGAGGAGGGGGGCGAAAGCGCCAGCCGTTTCTGGTCGGTGGATCCGCTGGACGGGACGACGAACTTCCTGCACCGGTTCCCGATCGTCGGCGTCTCCGTGGCGCTCGTGGAGGAGGGCCGCCCCGTGGTCGGCGTGGTGGAGTCGCCGTTCCTCGCGGAGACGTACTGGGCGGCGCGGGGCTCCGGCGCGTGGGTCCGGCGGCCGGGAGCGGACACCGCCCCGCTGCGGATCTCCGACCGGGAGCCAAGGCAGGCCGTCGTCGCGACCGGCTTTCCGTTCCGGCGCAAGGAGCGCCTCCCCCGCTACCTCGCGGCGTTCGAGCGCTGCTTCGAGCGATTCGAGGACCTCCGCCGACCGGGCGCCGCGTCCCTCGACCTCGCGTGGGTCGCGGCGGGCGTCTTCGACGGGTTCTTCGAGCTCGGGCTCGCGCCCTGGGACGTCGCCGCCGGCGGCCTCCTGATCGAGGAGGCGGGCGGGGTCGTGAGCGACTGGGACGGCGGGCCCGACTACCTCTCGGGACACATCCTCGCGGGCTCTCCGGCCGTCCATGCGGAGCTCGTCGCGATCGCGTCCGCCACCGGATAGGAAAAGGACCGGGGATCGCTCCCCGGTCCTTTCATGGTTCGTCGCCGTCGTGGCGCCGACGCGCCGGCGCTTACTCCTCCGTCGAGGAGACACCGCCGAGCGCGCGCTCGGCCTCTTCGCGCGTCATCGTTCCGCCACCCGCGAGGACCGGCTCGCCGAGCTCGCTGATGGCTTCCTCGGTCTCGCGCTGACGCTGCAACCAGTACTCCGGGATCGCCTCGGGCTTGATCCGCACCTGGACGTTCCGGTAGCGGGTCATGCCGGTGCCGGCCGGGATCAGCTTGCCGATGATCACGTTCTCCTTCAGACCGAGCAGCGGGTCGGACTTGGCGCTGATCGCGGCGTCGGTGAGCACCCGGGTCGTCTCCTGGAAGGAGGCGGCCGAGAGCCACGAATCCGTCGCGAGCGACGCCTTCGTGATGCCCATCAGGATCGGGCGCGCCGATGCGGGCTCTCCGTTGTTCTCGACGACCTCGCCGTTCTTCTCCTCGAAGCGCTTGCGGTCGACAAGCTCGCCCGGAAGGAACTCCGTGTCGCCCGGCTCGATGATGTTCACCTTCTTGAGCATCTGCCGGATGATCAGCTCGATGTGCTTGTCGTGGATCGTCACGCCCTGACTGCGGTAGACCTGCTGGACCTCCTCCACCAGGTGCACCTGCAGGGCCTGCACGCCCTCGACGCGGAGCTTCTCGTGCGGGTTCACCGATCCCTCGGTGAGCTGCTGGCCGACCTCAACCAGATCGCCGTCGGAGACCGACAGGCGCGCGCGCAATGACACCGCGTACTGCACCTGGTCGCCGGCCTCGTCGGTGACCGTGATGCGCCGCACCTTCTTCTCCTCGTCGTCCTCGATGGAGACGACCCCGGAAAGCTCGGTGATCTGCGCCTCGCCCTTCGGCCGCCGGGCCTCGAAGAGCTCCACCACGCGCGGGAGACCGTGCGTGATGTCCTCTCCGGCGACACCGCCGGTGTGGAACGTCCGCATCGTGAGCTGCGTGCCCGGCTCGCCGATCGACTGCGCGGCGATGATGCCGACCGCCTCGCCGATCTCGACGAGACGCCCCGTCGCGAGGTTCCGCCCGTAGCACATGCGGCAGACGCCGTACACGGCCTCACACGTGGTGACCGATCGGACGTGCACGTCTCCAACCCCGGCGTCGGTCAGCCTCGCGATCGTCGCGTCGTCGAGCTCGTCGCCCTTGGACGCGACCTTCTTGCGGTCGACCTTCACGTCTTCGGCGAGGATCCGTCCGAACATCGAGGTGTCGAGCTGCCCGCTCGGCACGCGATCGCCGTTCGGACGCTCCACCGTGATGACGCCCGGGATGCCGCGGTCGGTTCCGCAGTCGTCCTCCCGGATGATGAGCTCCTGCGCGACGTCGACGAGACGCCGCGTGAGGTAGCCGGAGTCCGCCGTCCGTAGCGCCGTGTCGGCGAGTCCCTTGCGCGCGCCGTGGGTGGAGATGAAGTACTCCAGCACCGACAGCCCCTCGCGGAAGTTCGACTTGATCGGCCGAGGGATGATCTCGCCCTTCGGGTTGGCGACCAGGCCGCGCATACCCGCGATCTGGCGGATCTGCATGATGTTCCCCCGGGCTCCCGAGTTCGCCATCATGTAGATCGGGTTCGTCGGCGAGAACTGACGCTCCATCGCGTCCTTGACCTCGTCGGTCGCCTGCGTCCAGATCTCGATGAGCTCCTGGCGGCGCTCGTCGTCGGTGATGATCCCCTTGAGGTACTGGGACTCCACCTTCTGCGCGCGCTTCTCGTGCTCGTCGAGGATCTTCGGCTTGTCCGTCGGCGTCGTGACGTCCTCCACACCGAGCGTCACGCCGGCGCGGGTCGCGTAGTGGAAGCCGAGGTTCTTCAGGTTGTCGAGCGTCTGCTCGACCTGCGCGCGGTCGTACCGGCGCACGCAGGCGTCGACGAGCTCGCCGATGTCTCCCTTGAGCGTGTGACGGTTGACGAACTCGAAGTCGAGCGGGAACGACTGGTTGAACATCACCCGGCCGACCGTCGTCTCGACGAGCGGCACGCGATGACCGTTCGACTCGGGCTCCCCGTCCTGCTGCTCCGGAGCCATCTCCGGCGGCAGCGCCTTTCCGGGCAGCCGAACCTTGATCGAGTCATGGAGCCGGATCGCCTTCGTGTCGAGCGCCATCATCGCCTCGTCGGCGGAGGAGAAACGGGGGATGTCCTCGTCCTTCTCCGGCCGCTCGGCACCGAGCGTGAGGTAGTAGAGACCGAGGACCATGTCCTGCGTCGGCACCGCGATCGGACGCCCGTGCGCCGGCGACAGGATGTTGTTCGCCGAGAGCATCAGGATGCGGGCCTCGGCCTGCGCCTCCGCGGAAAGCGGGACGTGCACGGCCATCTGGTCGCCGTCGAAGTCCGCGTTGAACGCGGTGCAGACGAGGGGGTGGATCTGGATCGCCTTGCCCTCGACGAGGACGGGCTCGAACGCCTGGATCCCGAGGCGGTGAAGCGTCGGCGCGCGGTTCAGCATCACCGGGTGCTCGCGGATGACCTCCTCGAGAACGTCCCACACCTGCGGACGAGCGCGCTCGACCATCCGCTTCGCGCTCTTGATGTTCTGCGCGAGGTTCAGGTCGACGAGCCGCTTCATCACGAACGGCTTGAACAGCTCGAGCGCCATCTGCTTCGGAAGGCCGCACTGGTGCAGACGAAGCTCCGGGCCGACGACGATGACCGACCGGCCGGAGTAGTCCACGCGCTTGCCCAGCAGGTTCTGGCGGAACCGCCCCTGCTTGCCCTTCAGCATGTCGGAGAGCGACTTCAGCGGCCGGTTGCCCGGGCCGGTGACCGCGCGGCCGCGGCGGCCGTTGTCGAAGAGCGCGTCGACGGCCTCCTGCAGCATGCGCTTCTCGTTGTTGACGATGATCTCCGGCGCGCCCAGGTCCAGGAGCCGCTTGAGGCGGTTGTTCCGGTTGATGACGCGGCGGTAGAGATCGTTCAGGTCCGAGGTCGCGAAGCGGCCACCGTCGAGCTGGACCATCGGGCGCAGCTCCGGCGGGATGACCGGAACGGCCTCGAGGATCATGTGCTCGGGCTTGTTGTCGGAGTTGATGAACGCCGACACGACCTTGAGCCGCTTGACCGCGCGGCTCTGCTTCTGGCCCTTGGCGGTCTTCACCTGCTCCTCGAGCTCGAGGCGCTCGGCCTCCAGGTCGACCTGCTGGAGCAGGTCGCGCACCGACTCGGCGCCCATGCCGCCGCGGAAGTACTCGCCGAAGCCGTACGGCGACCCGAAGCGGTCCTTGAGCTCGCGGAAGACGGTCTCGTCCGCGACGATCTCCTTCGGCTTCATGTTCTGGAACAGGTCCCAGACCTGGCGCATCCGCTCGGCGGCGTCCTCGATGTAGGCCTCGGTGTCGGCGATGTCCGCGTCGAAGGTCTTGCGCAGGTCCTTCAGCATCTTCTCGCGGTCGTCGTCGGTCAGCTTCTTGACGTTGACGTCGAGCGAGTCGGCCCACAGGTGGTCCTCCTCGCCGAAGCCGGACTGCTTGCCGGTGCTGAGGTAGTCCTCGCGCGCGGCCAGTGACTGCTGGAGCTCCTTGACCCGCTCCTCCTTCTCCTGCGCGTACGCGTCGAGGACCTTCTGGACCTCCTTCTCGAGCTTCTTGACGTCCTTGTCGCGCGCCTCGTCGTCGACCCACGTGACGATCGACGCTGCGAAGTAGAGGACCTTCTCGAGCTCCTTCGGCGCCATGTCGAGCAGGTAGCCGATGCGGCTGGGGACGCCCTTGAAGAACCAGATGTGCGACACGGGCGCGGCGAGGTCGACATGGCCCATCCGCTCGCGGCGGACCTTCGAGCGCGTGACCTCGACGCCGCAGCGCTCGCAGACGATGCCCTTGTAGCGGACGCGCTTGTACTTGCCGCAGTAGCACTCCCAGTCCTTGGTCGGACCGAAGATGCGCTCGCAGAAGAGGCCGTCCTTCTC
>JBJMLN010000026.1:0-13957 GCA_045805285.1 Actinomycetota bacterium
AACAGGATGTTCGTCGTGTCGATCTGGATGAACTCCTGGTGGGGGTGCTTGCGGCCTCCCTGCGGAGGAACGCTCGCCGTCGTGCCTTCGAGGATCTTCAGGAGCGCCTGCTGCACGCCCTCGCCGGAGACGTCGCGCGTGATCGAGGGGTTCTCCGACTTCCGCGCGATCTTGTCGACCTCGTCGATGTAGATGATGCCGGTCTCGGCCTTCTTGACGTCGTAGTCGGCGGCCTGGATCAGCTTGAGGAGGATGTTCTCGACGTCCTCACCGACGTAGCCGGCCTCCGTCAGCGCGGTAGCGTCGGCGATCGCGAACGGAACGTTCAGCATCTTCGCGAGCGTCTGCGCGAGGAGCGTCTTTCCGCAGCCAGTGGGTCCGAGCACGAGGATGTTGGACTTCTGGAGTTCGACCTCCGCATCCTTCGCTCCGACCTGGATGCGCTTGTAGTGGTTGTAGACCGCGACGGAGAGAACCTTCTTCCCCTGCTCCTGTCCGATCACGTAGTCGTCGAGGAACTCGTAGATCTCGCGCGGCTTGGGAAGCTCCTCCAGCTTGAGCTCGGAGGTCTCGGAGAGCTCCTCCTCGATGATCTCGTTGCAGAGGTCGATGCACTCGTCGCAGATGTAGACGCCCGGTCCGGCGATGAGCTTCTTGACCTGCTTCTGGCTCTTACCGCAGAACGAGCACTTCAGGAGATCAGAGTCGCCGAACTTCGCCATCCCGCTCGTGCCCCCCGAACCAAGCGGCCGGGCTCCTCACCCGGCCTCGACCCCTATCTTACGAGCCGCTCGCCGCAGCCGCAGTGAGTTCCGGCGTGATCTTTCGGCTCGCGATGACCTCGTCGATCAGGCCGTAGTCCTTGGCCTGGTCGGCGGTCATGATGAAGTCCCGGTCGGTGTCCTTGCCGATCTTCTCGAGGGACTGCCCCGTGTGCATCGCGAGGACCTCGTCGATGAGTCGCCGGTAGCGAAGGATCTCCTTCGCCTGGATCTCGATGTCGACGGCCTGCCCCTGTGCGCCTCCGTGCGGCTGGTGGATCAGCACGCGGGAGTTCGGGAGGGCGAATCGCTTGCCCTTCGCTCCCGCCGCGAGCAGCACCGCCGCCGCGGACGCTGCCTGCCCCATCACTGTCGTGGAGACGTCGCAGCGAATGAACTGCATCGTGTCGTACACCGCGAACAGGGAGTTGATGTCGCCTCCGGGAGAGTTGATGTACAGGTTGATGTCCTTGTCGGGCTCCTCGGCCTCGAGGTGCAACAGCTGCGCCATGATGAGGTTGCCGACGGCATCGTCGATCGGCGTGCCGAGGAACACGATGCGCTCCTTCAGCAGGCGCGAGTAGATGTCGAACGAGCGCTCGCCGCGATTCGTCTGCTCGATGACGACGGGAACGAGGTAGTCCTTCATGTCGCTTCGCGTTTCGCTGGAAGTCATGTCTCCTCCGGAGGGGTCGTGTCGTTGGGGGCGGGAGCCGTCTCGGTCTCCTCTTGATCGACTTCGTCGACGGAGCCGCCGTCCTCCATTCGATCCTGTCGGCTTTGCGGACGGGTCTCTTGAGGTTCGGTTTCCGACGCGCTCTCGGCCTCGTTCTGCGGCTCGCTCGTGTCGCCTGATGCGTTCTGCGACACGATCTCCGCGTTCTCGACGAGCACGTCGAGCGCCTTGGAACGGATGATATCACCGGCCAGTGCGACGACTTGACCGTTCCGGTCGAGCGTTCTCGCGAGCTCCTTGGCATCGCGTCCGAGAGCAACCGCGAGCTGTCCGATCTCCTCGCCGAGCTCCTCGGCGGTGACCTCCAGACCTTCTTCGCGTGCAACCGCTTCGAGAACGAGGTCGGCCTTGATCGCGCGGACGGCGTGCGCGCGTGCGTCGCTCCGGAACCGGAGCTCATCCCATCCCTGCGCCGCGAGCGCGTCGTCGAGCGACACGCCTGCGCGCTCCGCGCGGTTCTTGGCCGATTGCACGCGATGCTCGGTCTCGTCGTCCACGAGGGACTCGGGAAGCTCGACGTCGAGACGGTCGATCAACTTCTGCAGGACAAGGTCGCGCACCTCCGCGTCGGCCTCGCGCTGCTTCGCTTCCTGAAGCTTCTCTCGCAGGTCGGCGCGGAACTCCTCGATCGTGTCGAACTCCGAGGCAGTCTTCGCGAACTCGTCGTCGGCGGCCGGCAGGACCTTTCCTTTCACGTCCTTGATCAGGACGGAGAAGGAAACCTCCTCGCGTGCGCGCTCACCGAAGCGCTCGGGCAGCTTCGCGTTCAGCTTGAGGATCTCGCCCTTGTGTTTGCCCTCGAGCTCCTTGTCGAGCTCCTCTCCGAACTCGCCGGAGCCCACCTCGTAGAGGTAGTCGAGCCGCGTCGCCTCGGGAACCTCCTCCGCGTGAACCGAGGCGCGGATGTCGGCGAGCACGTAGTCGCCGCTGCGTGCGGGACGGCCGACGACCTCGAGCTCGGCGAAACGGTCGCGCATCCGGTCGACCATCTCGTCGATCTCGCCCTCGCCGACGACGACGGGCGGCCGTTCGACCTGGATCCCCTTGTAGTCCTCCAGCGTGATGCGTGGGCGGATCTCCACCGTCGCCGTGAACAGGAGCGGCTTTCCCTCCTCCAGCTGGTCGAGAGAGATGTCGGGGTCGGCGATCGGCGCGAGCTCGTGCTCCTGGAGCGCCGCGCGGTAGTAGTCGGGCACCGACTCCTGGACGAACTCGTCGAGAACGACGTCGCGGCCGATCTGCGCGTCGATGATCCGACGTGGAACCTTTCCCTTGCGGAAGCCCGGGATGCGAACCTGGCCGGCGATCTTGCGATATGCGCGATCGAGATCGGCTCCGAACTCCTCTGGAGGGACCTCGACGGAGAGCTTGACGGTGTGTTTCTCGGTCTCTTCGACGGTCGACTGCATCTCGAGCGAGCGTAGCGGAAATCCGTGCCTCGCAGCTGCGCGGTAGGGTCGCGCGGATGTACGAGGAGGAGTTGTCGTTCGCGAACGCGCTCGCAGACGAGGCGGACGAGATCTCCCTCTTGCTGTTCGGCACCGATCTCGATGTCCGTACCAAGCAGGACCGGACGCCGGTCACGCAGGCGGACGTGAGGATCGAGCGGATGATCCGGGACCAGCTCGCGGAACGCTTCCCCGACGACGCCGTCCTCGGAGAGGAGGCGGGCCGAACCGGCGAGGCCGCGCGCACCTGGGTCATCGATCCGATCGACGGCACGAAGAACTTCGCGGCGGGGATCCAGATCTGGGCCACGCTGATCGCGCTCGTGGTGGAGGAGACGCCCGTCCTCGGAGTTGCGAGCGCGCCCGGCCTCGGAGAGCGCTACGCCGCGACGCGGGGCGGCGGAGCGACGCTCAACGGCGCCCGAATCAACGTCTCGGAAACGGCGTCGCTCGAGAACGCCTTTGTGCTCGCCGCGGGTGAGAGCTCCTTCTTCGGAGGGCCCGACCAAGCATGGTTCGTGGAGCTTGCGACACGGGCGCTGCGCACACGCGGCTTCGGCGACTTCTGGGCGCATCTGCTCGTTGCGCGCGGCGCCGCGGACGCGGCGCTGGAGCCCGAGCTCCGTGTGTGGGACTACGCGGCGCTCGTCCCGATCGTCGAAGCGGCCGGCGGCCGCATGACCACCCTCGACGGAGGGCCGCGACGCGACCACGGGAGCATCCTCACGACGAACGGGTGGCTGCACGAGGAGGTGCTGTCGGTCGTGCGAGCCGGCGGCCACGGGAACTGACTCGGTCGACGCGAGCGGGCGACCCGACTCAGTCGATCGCCGACGCCCCGAGCCTGTCGGAGAGGTACCGGCGGATGTCCATGCTCCAGTCCTCCATCGGCGCGTAGTAGCCGGTGGAGAAGACCCGCGAGCCCATCCCCGACTGGACGCTCTCGCACACGCGCCAGTCCTGCCGGTTCACGAGATCCCAGAAGTCCACCGCGTCGGAAGGATCGAACGAGGGCTTCGCCATCTCGTCGGGATGGAACAGGAAGTCGCAATCGATCCGCGTGTGTCCGGCCTCCGTCGGCCAGAGCGTGAACGCCGCCACGTGGTCCGGCGAGACGCTCACCATCAGATTCGGATACACGAGCTCGCCCTTGTGCCGGATCTGCTCCTCCTCGTCGAGGCCGGGGAACGGCGCGCGGTGGGTCGTTCCGCTGAATGTGAACGTGGTCGCGCCCTCGCGATGCGGGATGCCGTTCTCCCAGTCGAGCGCGCCTCCGCCGGCCTCGCGGAACGCCGGGACGATCTCGCAGAGCTCCGGATGCACGGGGCCGCAGTGGTAGCACTCGTTGAAGTTCTCGACGACGCATTTCCAGTTCGCGTCGACGTCGTACGTGATGCGGCGACCGGTGCGGAGCTCCGAGAGCGGATAGTGCTCCAGGTGCGACGGGATCGCGCCGAGCTGCGTCGGCAGGTCTCGTTCCGGAGCCTCGCCCGCGGTGTCGCGCGAGAGGTTCACGAAGACGAAGCCGCCCCACGTCTCCACGTCGACGGAGAACAGCGGGAGCTGCTCCTTGCGGAGACCGTCGGTTTCGGTGAGGAACGGAGCGTTGCGGAGGTCTCCGGCAAGACCGTAGGTCCACGAGTGGTACGGGCACACGATCGAACCCTTGAACCGCCCTGCAGCGCAGGGAACGCCCTCGAGGGCATCCGCGGGTTCGTCGATCACGAGCCGTGACCCGCGGTGCCGGCACACGTTGTGGAACGCGCGCACGTCTCCTTCGCGAGTCCGCACGACGAGCAGGCTCTCGCCGAGGACGTTCACGAGCAGGTACGAACCCGCTTCGGGAAGGGTCTCCTCGCGGCCGACGCAGACCCAGTCTCTGAAGAAGATCCGCTCTCGCTCGAGGGAGAAGAACTCCTCGGAGACGTAGGCGCGGCCCGGGAGCGTCGACTCCATCCGATCTTCGGAAGCCGGCGCGGCCTGCCCGTTCGGATTGGGGATTGCGTCCGTATCCATGGCCATGTATTTTGACCCCTGGTCAAAGTCTGCGTTTCGGACAGAGATAGTGAATCACATGCGATATCGCTGCCACAAGAAGGAAAAGACTGGATGAAGTCTGACCCGCGGTCAGTTGCCCGACCGCGCACGGAGGCGAAGCGCGACCGCATCACGGAGGTCGCGATGCGCTCGTTCGCGGAGAACGGCTACCAGGGCGCACGCGTCGAGGACATCGCGATGGAGCTCGGCATCGCGAAGGGCTCGGTGTTCCAGCATTTCGGGAGCAAAGCGGGCCTGTTCCTCGCCGCGTACAAGAAGGCCGTCACGGCGCTCCCCTCCTGGCAGGACGCTCCCGAGGGCGTGCGCGGCGAGGGGTTCTTCTCCACGCTCGAGTACTTCCTTCGTCGCACGGAGACACTCATCGCCGAGGATTGGGTCCCCTACCGCGTCGCGTTGATCGGGAACTACGGCACCGACCTCAAGCTCAAACGCGACATCAACCGCTTCCTGGTGAGCGAGGACCCCTACGGAACGCTCGACTTCGTCGAGGAGGGCGTTCGCAACGGCGAGATCCGCGACGACGTCGATGTGGAGATGGTCGCCTCGATGGTGGACTGGCTGATGGAGCGTTTCCAGGACGCGCTCGTCACCGAGGAGCTCGACCCGGGGTTGTTCCATCGACACGCGAACCAGCCCCAACGCACGCAGTCGCGCATCTCGGAGTTCGTGGAGATCGTCCGCAGCGCGATCGGCGCTCCGCACGGCGGCTCCGCCGCGAAAGGTTCGTCGAGCTAGATCGCGATGGCGTGCTCGCCGTCGGGGGCGGAGCCGTCCAACAGCTGCTCGAGGGACTCCTTGTCGAGGGGCTTCGCGAAGTAGTAGCCCTGGCCGAGGTCGCAGTCGAGCTCGAGGAGACGCTCCAGCTGCTCGGCGCGCTCGATCCCCTCCGCGACCGGCTGGAGGCGAAGGATCCCGGCGAGCTCGATGATCGCCGCGGTCAGCGCGGAGTCCTCGCCGCCCTCGTTGATGCCGTCGATGAAGGACTTGTCGACCTTCAGGATGTCGACCGGGAACCGGCGGATGTAGTTGAGCGAGGAGTACCCGGTGCCGAAGTCGTCGACCGCGAGCTCGACGCCGAGCTCCTTCAGCTCGCGCAGCCGCGCGATCGAGAGCTCCATGTCCTCCATCATCACGGTCTCGGTGATCTCCAGGACGAGGCTCTTCGGGTCCACGCCGGTCGTGTGCAGCACGTCGGCGACCTCCTGGACGATCTCCGGGCGCTGGAGCTGCCGCGCGGAGAGGTTCACCGCCATGCTCAGCTGCGGGTCCTGCGGATAGGCGTTCTGCAGCTGCTTGATCTGTCGGCACGCCTCCTCGAGGACCCAGCGGCCGAGCGAGACGATGATCCCGGTCTCCTCCGCAAGCGGGATGAACGAGAGCGGCGGAACGAGCCCGCGCTGCGGATGGTTCCAGCGAACGAGCGCCTCGAAGCCGGAGATGTGTCCCGTCTTCAGCACGATGACCGGCTGGTAGTGGAGCGTGAACTCCTTGTTCTCCACCGCGCGCTGGAGGTCGGCCTTCAGCTCCAGGCGCTCGAGGACGGTCGTGTGCATCGACGTCTCGAAGACCTGGTAGCGGCCCTTGCCCTGCTCCTTCGCCATGTACATGGCGACGTCGGCGTTGCGCAGGAGGTCCTCCGCTCCGGTGGCATCGAGCGCGGCCGAGTCGCCGATCACGATGCCGGCGCTCGCGCGGACGAAGACCTCCTTGTCCTCGAGCATGAACGGACCCTCGAGCGAACCCATGATCCGCTCCGCGACCTCGGCCGCTTCGACGCCCTCGCCGACGTCCTCGAGCAGGATCGCGAACTCGTCGCCACCGAGACGCGCCGCGGTGTCGGCGGAGCGCAGGCACTCCTTGAGGCGCTCCCCGACCTGGAACAAGAGCTCGTCGCCGGCAGCGTGGCCGAGGGAGTCGTTGATCGTCTTGAAGTCGTCGAGGTCGAGGAAGACGACCGAGAGCGGACGATCGTCGCGCTGCTGGCGCTCGAGAGCGTGCTCCACGCGGTCACGGAACAGCGCGCGGTTCGCGAGGTTCGTGACCGAGTCGTGGAACGCCTGGTGCGAGAGCTGCTCCTCGAACGCCTTCCGCTCGCTGATGTCTCGGGTGTTGAGGACGATGCCGCGGACGTTCTCGTCGCCGAGGAGGTTCGTCGGCAGCGTCTCCACGTAGATCCACGAGCCGTTCTTGTGCAGGACGCGGCATTCCGTAAGGCCGAAGTGCGACTCCGCGTCCTTGGAAACCGTCTGGAGGAACGTCAGGATCCGTGTCTTGTCGTCGGGGTGCAGCAGGTCGGCGAACTTCGTCCCCTCGAGCTCCTCCGGCGTGTACCCGAAGACGTTCTCGATCGACGGCGTCATGTAGCCGATCCGCGTGTCGGGCTCGATCACCATGACGACGTCGGAGGAGTTCTGGACGAGCGAGCTGAACCTCGCCTCGCTCTGGCGGCGCAGCAGGTCCTCCGTCAGCTCGGCGCTCTCGAGCGCCAGCGCAACTTGGGAGACGAGCGCGTCGAGGCCGTCGCGGACAACGCGCGGGACCGCGGAGTCGCCGGCCGCGACGAGGACGCCCTTCAGCTCGTCCCGCATGAACAGCGGCGCGATGAACACGGGACCACCGTCGGAGAGATATCCGAAGTTCTTGCGGATCGTCGTCTCGTGTGCACCGATCTCCACGGAGCGGCGGCGGAACAGCCGGCTCGAGACGGTGTCCGGAAGACCGGACATCTTGAGCGGCAGATAGCGCTGATCCGCGTCGCCGTCGTCGGAGGCGACGACGTTCAGCGTCGCCGGAAAGCCGGACACGAGACACAGGCGGAGTCCGAACGTCGCGCCCGTCAGGGCGGATGCCGCGTTCAGCGCAGCGCTGTAGATGCTCTCGCGATTGGTCGCCGTGACGAGCGCCGCACCGGCCTCGCGGAGGGCCTTCTCCCGCAACGCCGACTGCTCCTGCTTGTGGACCAGGCCCGCCATCCGGAAGACGACGAGGAGGAACAGCGCGATGGAGGCTCCGACGACGATCGGGACGTCGATCGGGTCGTGGAGGAACTTCTGGATGGCAAGGACCAGCGGCGCCATCAACGAAGCGCCGGCCAGGAGAGCCAGGCGAGGCCGGGTCAGCCTGACCTCCTGGTCCGGAGCTGGCTCGGAAAGGCTCGACATCGACGGGTGCAGCGCAGCAGCGCCCCACAGCACGTAGAACATGCCCCATCCGCCTTCGAGCAGACCGCTTTGGTTGTAGTTGCCGATCAGGACCAGCCCGTACACCGCGTCGGTCACGAGCAGCGTGACCGCAGCGAAGAACAACAGGTAGAAGGACGCGACGCGGTTTCCGGCGCCGACCGCCATCCGCACGATCACCGCGAGGAGCAGCAGGTCCATGAACGGGTACGCGATCGAGACGAGCTTCTCGACGATCGAGGAGCCCTGATCGTGCCAGTAGGGAGCCATCAGGAAGACCCACGACAGGACGCCCGCGCCGATCGCGATGATGAGGGAGTCGATCAGGCTCGCGCGGTCTCCGCCCGGGTTCCGCCGGGCGATCACGAACAGGATGCCCGCGACGAGACACGGGTAGACCGCCAGATACGAGACGTCCCCGACCGAGGGGAACGGAAGACTCGTGTGGAACAGGCGCTCGTAGTTGTAGGTGATGACGTCGCCGGCCGTGAAGAACGCCATCCCCGCGGCGAAGAGGAACCACGGCACGCGCTGTTCCGGCTTGTTCAGACGAACGCCGACGAGGATCGCGCAGACCGAGGACGCGCTGATCAGGTTGAAGACCGGACCGATGCGCAGGAAGGCCGGCCCGAACAGGTAGAGCAGGATGAGGCCGACCCCGACGCCGAGGTAGAGCAGCCAAGCTCTCCGCTTCATGGGAGTTCTATCGGCCGGCAGGGAGGGTCACCTTAGGGCTCGGCCGACGTGGATATCCCACGTTCCCGGGAACCCCGGCTCCCCTTCAGGGGGTAGGAGCGGCGGCGCCGACCACTCCGAGCCCGTGCTCGTCGGGTCCAGCGCCGAGGATCTCTGCTGCCGCCTCGGCCTCGTCGTCGGCGAGGTCGCCTGCCTCGAACATCGCGCCGCTGCGCTCCACGTCCCGCATGCCGGGCAGGAACAGGAACGCGAACGTGACGGCTCCGCCGATGATCCCGGCGCCGATCAGCGTCGCGCGGGCGCCGATCAAAGCGGCGATGGGCGCCGTCAGTGCGAACGACACCGGCAGCAGCCCGATGGAGATGAACCAGTCGAAGCTGGAGACGCGCCCGAGGAGCCGGGACGGGACGAGGCGCTGCTTCGTGGTCGCCCACACGATCGTGCCGGCGGTCTCGAGGGCGTTGAACGCGAAGCACGCGGCCATGACCTGCCACGTGAAGTGGGCGAGGCCGTATCCGGTGACGGCGAGCGTCGAGAGCGTCCAGACGACGTAGATGAACGTGATGTGCTTCCGCGGCGTCCCGCGCTGACCCATCAAGATCGCCGCGAGGATCGCGCCGATGCCGCCGGACGCGAAGACGAAGCCGAGATCGGCCGCGCTTCCGCCCAAGTCGTTCTTGATCACGAACGGGAGGAGGACCTCCGTCGGCCCCATGAACATCAGGTACGCGAACGTCGCCGCGAGGAACGTGCCCCACAACCAGACGTGGGCACGGACGAAGCTGAAGCCCTGCTTGACCTGTGCGAACGCTGTTCCTTCGAGCTCGTCCTCGGTCGGCAGGTCTGTGGCCGGGTGCATCAGCAGGATGCACACGATCGAAACGGCGAACGTCACCGCGTCGAAGAGGAACGCGCCACCCGCTCCCCAGATCGCGATGAGGAACCCTCCGAGCGCCGGGCCGGCGAGCCGCCACGCGGCCGGCCGAACGAACTGGTCGAGCGAGTTCGCCTCCGCGAGCAGGTTCGAGGGCACGACGTCCGGAACGATCGCGTCGAAGGCCGGGCCGAAGAACGCCGTTCCCGCGCCGTAGAACGCCGTGAGAACCATGACGTGCCAAAGCTCGAGCCCCCCCGTGACCGAGAGGAAACCGAGCAGCGCGATCGCCGCTCCGCGGATCAGGTCGGCGAACACCATGACCTTGCGACGGTCGAAGCGATCGCTCACCACTCCGCCGAGGAGCAGCAGCACGACGTGCGGCACCGACATCGCGATCCCGACGACCGACAAGGCCGTCGGCGCATTCGACAGCTGATACACCTGCCACGCGATCGCCACGAGGAAGACTCCGTCCCCGAGGAGCGACACCGTCATGCCGGTCCAGAGGAGACGGAAGTCGCGCAGGCGAAGCGGCGTCAACAGCTTGAGCCGGCTCGATCGGCGTTCATCCGGATCCTCCGGCGGCTCCGGAACGGCGGCGAGCTGTGGCCCGGAGCCATCCGTCGGGGGCGGGGCCGGCGGTCCCGGATCGGGATCAGCAGTCGCCGGCGTCTCCGGAACGAGGCTCGTCGGCGCGGATGGTCCCGGAACGAAGTCGGGCACGGACACTTCCGGAACGAGGCTCGTCGGCGCGGATGGTCCGGGAACGAAGTCGGGCGGCGCGGATGGTCCGGGAACGACGTCGACCGAGGCCGGGGAGCCTGCGTCAGCGTCGTCCGATGACTGAGCCGGCGCGTTCTCCGGTTGCTGGGATGCCGGCGCCTCGTCCTCGGCCCGGCGCTTCCGGAGCTTCAGTTTCGGCGCCGACCCGGCCTTCTTCGCCGGCTTTGCGCGCGGGCCGTACGCCCACGACGGAGCTGCGGGCCACTCCCCGTTCCCATTCGTCGACACGCGACCGACCCCTCTTGTTTGGGAGCCTCTAGGCCTGAGGAGCGTTCCCCCGGGCGGCCGCCACGGGGTCCTGGTGGTGAGGCTGAAGCTGGAACCGCTCGGAGAGCTCTCCGAGCACGTCGCACAGCCGGTCGATCTCCTCGTCGGTGTTCGCCGAGGTGATCTGGATCCGGAAGCCGACCTCGTTCTTCGGCACGAGCGGGTACGCCGCCATCGTCACGTAGATGCCTCGCGAGAACAGGTGGGCGCCGACCTCGTCGATGTCCTCGTGGTTCGCGAGCGGGATCTCGATGATCGGGTACCCCGACTCGTTCGGGGTGGAGATGTCGAGATCCGCGAGGCGGTCGAGCACCTGATGCGTCTTCCGGTGGAGGTCGAGACGGATCTCGTCTCCGCGCTCGGCGTTGACCTTCAAACCGGCGAGCACGGTCGCGAGCGAGGCGACCGGCGACGGCCCGGAGTACAGGTACGGTGGCGCGGCGATCTTCAGCACGTTCTTGAGCTTCGTCGGGCATGCGATGAAGGCGAGCAACGAGGAGTACGCCTTCGAGAGCCCGCCGACGAGCAGCACGTTCTCGTAGCCGGTGTCCAGGTGGCGCATGATGGCGTTGCCGCGCTTGCCATAGTCGCAGAGCTCGTCGTCTCCACGCTCCCCGATCACGCCGAACCCGTGCGCGTCGTCGACGTAGAGGAGGGCGTCGTGCTCGCGCGCGATCCTCGCGAACTCCGCGACGTTGGGCGCGTTCCCCGTCATGGAGTTCACGCCGTCCATCGCGATGAGCGACGGCTTCGGATGCGACTGCTGGATCAACTCGGAGAGGTGATCGAAATCGTTGTGGCGGAACCGTTGGACGGTCGCGCCGTGCCCAGCGGCGATCGAGTAGCCATCGTAGATCGTCTTGTGCGCGCGGCCGTCGAGGAAGATCGTTCCGCTGCCCGCGAGGACGGGGATCACCGACGTGTGGATGTGCGTGATGGTCGCGAGCGCCAGGACGTCCTCCGCGCCGAGGAGCTCGACCAACTGAGCTTCGATCTCCTCGTAGAGGATCGGGCTGCCGAGGAGACGCGACCAGCTCGGATGGGTCCCCCACTTCGCGATGTACTCCGGAACGGCGTCGATGATCTCCTGCTCGAGATCGAAGCCGAGGTAGTTGCACGAGGCGAAGTCGGCGAGCCACTGGTCGCCGATGCGGATCCAGCGGCCGTCGATCTCGTCGATGACGGCGTCGAGCATCGGATGGGTGTCCTTCAAGCGAGCCAGGTCGGCGCACGTGGCGAGCCACTTGTCGAGCCATCGGTCGCTCTGGCGCCGGAGCGGCTTGTCCGGCTTCGACCCGTTTCCGTTGGTGCTCAGAGCTGGTTCGTCTTGCTGCTGTGCTTGACGCGCGAGTCCCATCGCTATCCCCGGCGTGATCGGCATTGCTTCCCTATCGGAAGCCCCGCGGGGCACCTTTACCGCGAACGCAACGGGTTTCCGGGCGACGGCTTCGGGCCCGGAGGGTGACCCCCTGCGGCCAGGACGGGGTGGTGCGGCGGGAGACGGCTCCCTAGGGCGATGTGCGTATAACGCAACGCCTCTGGTTGCCGCCGATCAGGGATCCGGCAGCCGGCTCAGCGCCGCCTCCATCTCCACGCGAACCCGGCCAACGTCCGTGATGGCGGCGAGCTCGGGGCGCAGTAGCTCCGCCTCCTGGAGGTCGTCCAGGGCCACCTGGATCGTCGTCCCGCGCACACGGGGGTCGGCACCCTCGAGCGAACGGAGCGCGGCCTCGACTTCGGTTCGACCATCGGCCCCGCGTCCGATCATGAAGAGGGTGAGACCGAGGTCGAAGCGCGTCGCGGCGCGGGTCGGATCGATCTCCAGCGCCCGGCGATAGACGCGCTCGGCCTCGGTCTCGTCCCCGAGGCGGTGATGACACCAAGCGATGATCTCCAGGACGTCGGGATCGCTCGCGTCGCGGTTCGCCGAGATGGCCTGCCGGTAGAGGCGCTTCGCCTCCTCGACGTTTCCATCCAGCTCCAGGCGATGCGCGACGCCTTCGAGGCCCCACGGGTTCGTCGGATCGAGTGCGATCGCCTTCTCGTATGCGGCTTCCGCTTCAGCATCGTGCTCCGGCCCGAGGTTCTCGAGCGCCCACGCGCGCGCCACGAAGGCCCGAGCGAAGTCGGGTTCGGCCTCGATCGCCCCTTCGAGGAGCTCGAGCGCCTGCAGATAGTCCCCCGCGTCATTGAGCGCTTCTGCGCGCTCCGTCAGCTGGACGGGATCACTCGGCGCGTCTGCATTCCGGCGCAACGATTCCGGGCTGTCGTCGGGCGGGCTCACGGCGCGCAGACGCTAGCACAGCAACGGCCCCGTACGTCACATTTGACTCTCCCCTTGGGGGAGCCCCTACGCTCCCGACAGATGGTGGAGAACGGGATGGCGAAGGGCGGAGCGGAACCGCGACTCTCGATAGGCAACCTCGCCCGCGCGAGCGGACTCTCGATCAAGGCGATCCGCCACTACGAACGGGTCGGCCTGCTCGCGCCGCACGAGGTCGATCCTGCGAGCGGATACCGCCGCTACGTCCCCGCGCAGATCGAGATCGCGCGGACGATCCGCCGGCTGCGCGAGCTGGACCTTCCGATCGCGCGCATCCGAGCGATCCTCGAGGACGGCGACTCGGGAACGCGACGCCGCGAGCTGGAGGAGCACCTCGCCCGGATCGAAAGCGAGAGCTGGCGTCTGCAACGGATCGCCCACCGCCTCCGCCGAACGATCGACGAGAAACAGGAGGAGCCGAAGATGGCGAACGAGGTCGAACCGAGCATCGAGATGGAGCCGTCCGAGGAGCGACCGCTCGCGGCCGGACTCTTCAACGAGACCTGGACGCTCCTCGAGCGCGCGGACCGGACGGCCGACGACGACGACCGGATGGTCCACGTGGCGCACGCGTCCCGATTCCACTGGGGGAACGTGGGTTCGCCCGAGAACCTCGCGATCGGCGAATGGCAGATCTCCCGCGTGTACGCGGTCCTCGGACGTGCCGAGCCCGCCCTCCACCACGCGAACCGTTCGTTGCAGCTCTGTCGCGATCGCGGCGTCGGTGACTCCGCACTCGCCTACGCGTACGAGGCGCTCGCGCGGGCGTCGCTCGTCGCGGGCGACCGGACGGAGTCGGCGCGCTTCGCGAAGCTCGCGCGCGAGGCCG